>JAILAT010000008.1 GCA_024681475.1 Bacteroidales bacterium
GAAAAATATAAACATACAAGGTAAATGAAGAAACTTGCAGTGGTTGCTTTTGGCGGAAATGCCCTGCTTCGCAGTGGGCAGAAAGGCACTTACAAAGAGCAGCTCGACAATGTGGAACAGACGTGTGAGAGTCTGTGTCACCTTTTGAAACGAAACTACAATGTGGTCATCGGCCACGGCAACGGTCCTCAGGTGGGCAACGTGATGTTGCAGCATGAGGCTGGCCGCTCCAAAGGCATCGAGGCGATGCCGATGGATTTCTGTGTGGCTGAGACTCAGGGCTCTATAGCCTATATGATTGAGATGGGGATGCGCAACGTGATGGCACGCAATGACATTCAGCGCAATGTGGTGACGCTGGTCACTATGGTGGCTGTCAACAAGTTGGATCCCATGTTCCAGAACCCCACCAAGCCTGTCGGCCCCTACTACACCAAGGAGCAGGCCGAAGAGTTCGCTGCCGCCACGGGAGCTGTCTATAAAGAGGACCCCAAAGGCAACGGCTGGCGCAAGGTTGTGGCTTCGCCCAAGCCGGTGAGAATCAACAATATCAAGGTCGTCGAGAAGCTCGCCAAGGCCGGCAATATCGTGGTGACCGTCGGTGGCGGTGGCATCCCCTGCGTGGAGGAGAGCGACCATGTCACCGGTGTGGAGGCTGTGATTGACAAGGACTTGGCCAGTGCTCTCTGCGCCATCGAGATTGGTGCCGACGAGTTCTACATCCTGACCGACGTGCCCAAGGTCTACATCAATTTCCGCAAGGAGAACGAGCAGGCGTTGGATATCATCACCGTGGCCCAGGCCAAGCAGTATCTCGAAGAGGGCCAGTTCGCCGAGGGCAGCATGGCTCCGAAGGTACGTGCCGGTATCATGTTCGTGGAACACGGTGGAAAAGAATGCGTTATCACCGAGGCCGGACAGTTGAACAATCCGCACTGCGGAACGAGAATTGTGAAGTGACAAAAACATTCTCTAGTTATGGCAAAATCATTGGGAAGAGCAAAAGTAAGGACGTTGTTGATGGTTTTATCGATTATCGACTTCGTTGCTGTACTTTGTGGTGCACTGTTCAAGCTTAACCATTGGCCAGGCGGCATCCCGATGTTGGTTTTGGGTCTAACTACGGCTGTATATATTTGGATTGGCTTCGTCATCTATCGATGCATCGTCGGGAGAGATACGACCAAGCCTGCTTTATACAACTCTATCCGTGTTGTGGCCCATGTCTTTCTTGCCTTTTCAGGTTGTGGCTTTGTCGTCGGAACGCTTTTTGCCATTTGTCATTGGCCCGGATACCAGGCACAATTGTTTTCTGGTGTTGTGGCCAATCTCATCTCAGTTATTGCTATGACTATAGCCGAATCGAAACAGAAATAATCAGTTAATCGTTTAATATTAAAAAAATTATCATGGCTTACAATTTAAGAAACCGTAACTTTTTGAAAATCCTGGACTTCAGTCCGAAGGAGTTAAACTATCTGCTCGACCTGGCCCGCGACCTCAAGCGCGCCAAATATACTGGCACTGAGCAGCCTACGATGACGGGCAAGAATATCGCCCTCATATTCGAGAAGACCTCCACGCGTACCCGCTGCGCTTTCGAGGTGGCAGCCAAAGATCAGGGTGCCCATGTGACCTATCTGGGTCCCACCGGTAGCCAGATCGGTATCAAGGAGAGCATGAAAGACACCGCCCGAGTGCTGGGTCGCATGTTCGATGGCATCGAGTATCGTGGCTTCGACCAGGCCACTGTCGAGGAGCTGGCACAGTATGCTGGTGTCCCCGTGTGGAACGGTCTGACCGCTGAGGCTCACCCCACCCAGATTTTGGCTGACTTCCTGACCATTCAGGAGCATACCGACAAGCCCCTCAACCAGGTGAAGTTCGCCTATATCGGCGATGCCCGCTACAATATGGGCAACAGCCTGATGGTTGGTGGCGTGAAGATGGGTATGGACATCCGTATCATCGCCCCCAAGAAACTTCAGCCCAACAAGGATCTTGTGAAACAGTGCCAGGCTATTGCCAAGGAAACTGGTGCCAAGCTCACCGTCACTGACGATGTCGAGAAGGGCGTGAAGGGCCTCGACTTCATCTACACTGACATCTGGGTCAGCATGGGTGAACCCGACAGCGTGTGGAAAGAGCGCATCAAGATGCTCATGCCTTACCAGGTCAACGCAGCCCTGATGAAGAAGACCGGCAACCCGAGCTGCAAGTTCATGCACTGCCTGCCTTCGTACCACAATCTGGAGACCAAGGCTGGTCGCGACGTCTATGAGAAATTCGGCCTGAACGGCATCGAGGTTACCGAGGATGTGTTCGAGAGCGAGAACAGCATCGTCTTCGACGAGGCTGAGAACCGTATGCACACCATCAAGGCCGTCATGGTTGCCACTTTGGGTGACTAATGGATAACAATTAGTTAGATAGGTTGATAAGTGGGTATGGCTCAGGCCATTCGGCTTATCAACCTATCTGTTTTTTTTAACATCTTGACAACTTTACAACAGAACAATGTGGTTTACTGAATTTTATTCCTTGTTCACTGAAAGTATGGTGAACCTGTTCACCGGAAATGGCATTGCCACTATGGTGGTGATGCTCGCCATCTCCATTTTTGCCGGCATGTTGCTTGGCAAGCTGAAAGTGAAGGGCGTAAGCCTGGGCATCACCTGGGTCCTCTTTGTCGGCATAGCCCTCGGAGCATTGATGAGCACTGCCGGCATCGATTTGGTTGGACAGGTTGTGCCGGAGGGGAAAAAGTTTGCCGGAGAGCACATGAACGAACATATGCTTCACTTTATCAAGGAGTTCGGACTGATACTCTTTGTTACTGGCGTAGGAATACAAGTAGGCCCGGGGTTCTTCAAGAGTTTCAAGAAAGGTGGTCTCGCCCTCAATGGCATGGTGGTGGTCAATGTGGCATTGGGTGTGCTGATTACCTATGTCATCGCCAAGCTGGCCAACGAGAACCTTACCGACATGACGGGTGTCTACACGGGAGCTGTCACCAACACGCCGGGTCTCTCTGCCGCCCAGCAGACGGTGCGCGAGATAGGTCCTGAAGGTGCCGACAGGATTATGGCCAACGGCTATGCTGTCGCCTATCCGCTGGCGGTGGTGGGCATGATTGTCACCTGTCTGATTATGAAACCGATAGGCAAGAAGCGTTGCGATGCAGTAGGAGAGAATGTCGACCAGGACGCTCCGAAAGCCACAATTTCTTCCAAAGGACACAAAATCAAGCTTGTACCTATTTTTATCATCATCATGCTGGGTGTCGTTGTGGGCAGCATTCCCATCCCGGTAGGAATGCAGGCACCGCTGAAGCTGGGTCTTGCCGGCGGTCCGCTGGTGGTGGCACTCATCGGCAGCTGGCTGGGTGTGAAACGCGGATGGTTTACCACCGAGTTCACTGAAAGTCAGGGTGTAGCGATGTTGCGCGAGGTGGGTATCGCCCTCTTCCTTGCCGCTGTGGGCCTGGGTGCCGGCGGAAGCTTCATCGACACCGTCCAGAATGGAGGCTATATGTGGATACTCTACGGCTTGATTATTACCATGGTGCCGCCGCTGCTGGTCGGTACATTCTGCCGACTGGTGCTGAAAACCGAGATCTATACCCTGATGGGTGTCATTGGTGGCATGCATACCGACCCGCCGACGCTGGCTTTTGCCAACAATGTGGCCCCCGAAGGCAGCAAGCAGCCCAATTTGGGCTACGCCACGGTATACCCACTGACGATGTTCCTGCGCATCTTTACGGCGCAGCTGCTGGTGCTGATGGCGGTATAGCTGCTTTTTTGCTGTAGTATTCCGATATTTTGCTTATCTTTGCAGCGCTTTTTCCACCGTGCTGTGGCTCGGTGGGGTCGTGTAATATTTTAGAAATGAGTGTAAAGCAAAAGATAGGGTGTCTGTTGCTCGTGCTGTTTTTTGCAAACGGCATGGCAAAGGCGCAGACTGGCGATTGCCGCGAGGTTGTCTATCACCTCCGTGGCGGCGTGGGTGCTGGCCTGCAGGACACCTGTGTGGAACGCAACACACTCTATCATTTTGTCGTCGATACTTTTGCCGCTACGCGCGAGGGCTACGACTTCCTCGGCTGGTCGCGCACCGACACCGGAAGTGTCGATTATCCCATTGGTACCCAGTGGAATATATTGATGGCCACCACGCTGGACCTTTACGCCGTGTGGCAGAGCAACTGCGAGGACCAGTACTGGGTACTGCGCGACACCGTGTGTGAGAGCTACCTGCTGACGTTCACAGGCCAGACCTACACGACTTCGTTTACCTATGCCGACACCTTGCAGGATGTTGTGCCTGGCGAATGCGACAGCATCATCGATGTACAGGTGCTCATTAATCATGCCGTTCAAGCTGTTGACAATCAGATTGTTTGCGACAGTCTCCGCTGGCAGGACGACTCGCTCTATGTGCAGAGCACCCTGGCGCCGAGCGTCACCTTCGCTGGTGCCGCCGCCAACGGCTGCGACAGTGTGCTGACCTTGCATCTGGTTGTAAACCATTCTGTTGTCGGAGGTGACACCCTTACTGTCTGCGACACATTGACATGGATTGATGGCATCACCTACCATGCCGACACGATGGTCTCTGCGCTGTTGGCCACCCAGCATGGCTGCGACTCGCTGCGTGTCCTCTCGCTGACCGTGAACCATTCTTACTATCAGGTTGTTAATGCGACGTCGTGCGACAGTTTCTACTGGCCCACCACGGCGGTCGTCTATTGGAACGACACCGTGACTTCCGAACATCTGACCTCTGTGGAAGGCTGCGATTCGGTGCTTTCTCTGCATCTCTTTCTGGGTCACACCTTCGGACAACATGACACCGTGGGAGCCTGCGAGAACTACACCTGGCCCATCAATGGACACACCTATACCTCTAATACACAATACAATTCGTTGACAGTTAAGAATGACGGCTGCGACTCGTCGGTGAGCCTCCATCTGACCATCTATCCCTCCATGCACCAGTATGTCACCCCTGTGGTGTGCGACAGCTTCTATTGGACAGTGACGGGACAGACCTACACGCAAAGCACAGAAGTGGAGGTCCCCGGGTCGACAGTCCATGGCTGCGACTCGTCGCGGACGCTCCGGCTGACGGTATACCACAGCAAGTCGACCAACACCGCCACGACGGTATGCGACTCGATCTATTGGGTGCCGACACAACATTTCTATTACGAGACGCAATGGATTGACTATACGCTGCATACGAGAGAGGGCTGCGACTCGGTGGTGCATCTCCACCTCACCGTGAACCCCTCCTATGAGTTAGAAATCAAGGACTCTGTATGCGAGGGAACCCTCTACTATTTCAACGGTGGCGAGTATCACGTGGGAGGCACCTATTTCTTCCGCAACCACACCCGCTTCGGCTGCGACAGCAACATCGTGCTACGGCTGAAAATACTGGCTCCCCCCGATTTGTCCACTCAACGCATATATAATTGTAATACAGGTGTCTATACCGTACAGGCCTTCTCCTCTTCGGGACTCTGCCTGTGGAGCGCCGAGCCCAACGACCCGACGCTGTCGGGCCAGGAGAACAATGCTGTCATCAATGTGCGGCCTGTGGTGCCGACGCAATACACTGTCGTCACCGATTACACCTCCGACTTCCATTTCTGTCCCAACAGGACATCCCTGTTGTTTGAGCCCGTCGTCCATCCCCAGGCCAGGATCGAGGTGACTCCCGAGTATCTCACTGCCGACCATCTCTCTTTCGAGGCTTTCGACCGCAGCAGCAACGCCACGTGGCGGAGCTGGTATGTCGACGGCGACTACTATGGCGGTGGCTCCTCTATTTGGGTTACGGCCTCGATGAAAGCTGATTCAGTGGTAGTTATGCTAAAATCGGGCTCGTCGACCTGCCTCGACACGGCCTACCACACGCTCTATGTGCGCCACAATATGCTTTACGTGCCCAACGCTTTCTCTCCTGGTGAAGCCGAGAACAACCGCTTCCGAGCATTCGGCTCAGGCATAGATAGTTTCGAGATGTACATCTACAACCGTGGCGGCAATCTGCTCTTTTCCACGAGCCAGATGGAAGAGGGATGGGATGGATGCGATTTGAACGGAAAACCTTGTCAGCAAGGTGTTTATGTCTACGTGATAAAATACACCGACCAGACCATGCCGCGACAGAAGAAGACCGAGAAAGGGTCGGTGCTATTGCTGCGGTGATGTGATACAAAATATTGATAGCGATGAAGATACGTATTCTAATGATGGCGCTGCTTATGGCCTGTGCAACTCTCGTTGAGGCACAATCTGTGATGCCGAGCAACAATGTCATTGACAGCAATAATAGCAGAGTGGTGAAACGTTTTCGTTTCTATGGTTTTGTGCGTACCGACGTGGCCTACGACTCGCGCCAGCAGATGACAGTCTGCGGAGGTGAATACAGCATGATACCCTACGACGAGGACTGGAACATCTCGGCGGCTGCTTTCGATTCGCTCTTTCCTGGCGGATATCCTGGCGACGAAACGGGTGTTGCTGCCCGCTATGACCGCAATGCCGTGGGGCAGATGCAGCTCATGGCGCTGACGACACGTATGGGCGTGGAAATCAGCGAGACACCATGGGGCTGTGGCCAGCTGAGCGGCAAGATAGAGGGCGACTTTGCCGGCTTCGGCACCACCAACTCCGTGCTGCGTATCCGCTTTGCATATCTGCGCTACGACTGGTCTACACGCTTCAGCCACAAGCTGTTGGTGGGTCAGTTCTACCATCCGCTGAGCGGCACCATCATGCCCGACGTGCTGGGTTTCGCCGCCGGTGCACCCTTCCGTCCGCACAGCCGCACGCCGCAGGTGAGCTACACGCTGCTGATGCCGCAAGCCCGATGGCTCGGCTTCAACATGACGGCACTCTATCAGTTTCAGTACACCTCGCCCGGTCCCGACGGCGAGAGTGCCAAGTATGCCAACCAATCCATTGTTCCTGAACTCTTTGTAGGTGTCCAGGTAGGCAACACTGGCCATGGCGTTTATGCGCAGATGGGATGCGACTACACCCTGCTGACAGTGCGCCACGAGCTGCCGCTGTACGATGCCAGTGCCAACCACTTGTGCGATGTGCGCTACACCAAGCGTTTGTCGTCGTTTTCCCCGACGCTCTATTTCCAATATCTCGAAGATAAATTCTCGCTCAAGTACCGTACCGTATATGCTGAAAATCTGGGACATCTCAACATGCTCAGCGGCTATGGCATGGTGTCCGACGCCTCGTCGGCGGGTGGCTATTCGTTGGCGCCGACGACAGCCAGCGTCAGCTATCTCAACCTATGCTATGGACATCGTTGGCGTGGCAACCTCTTTGTGGGCTATCAGAAAAACCTGGGGTTGGCAGGAGGCAAGACGCTGTCGGCCAGCGGTATGCCCGATACCTACGGCGATGTACTCTACATCAAAAAAGGCATCAACAACCTCAACAGCATCTTTCGTGTAGCCCCCTCGCTGAGCTTCAACACACGCAGTTTCAGCATGGGCATAGAATATGAGCTGACCGCCTGCACCTATGGCGATATCCGTCCCGATGCCACCATCGCCAACAACGACCATTTCCGTACA
This sequence comes from Bacteroidales bacterium, assembly GCA_024681475.1. Taxonomy (GTDB): domain Bacteria; phylum Bacteroidota; class Bacteroidia; order Bacteroidales; family P3; genus Colimorpha. The sequence goes on from JAILAT010000008.1 coordinate 7,610, forward strand.
GTGGTCAACCACCGCCTGTTAGGCACGGTGAAGTATAGTTTTTGAAGTTTGACATAAATAATTTGAAAATCAATTTGTTGCTTGACTTGAGATTGTGATGTTGATTGTACAATGTTATGTAATAATTGTATTTTTTTGTGCATTTAGAATATTATTTGTATTTTTGCAATCTCAAATCTATAGTTTTTGTAAATAGATGGATGAAAATATTGATAAGAACTAATTAAGAAATATATGTAATAATAAGAAATATTACTAATAACATATAGCGATTCGTGCTATTCTTGACCTTCAAATTTCCACTATATCCCAGCTCGGGATACCACAATCAAGAATAGTCATCGAAACGCCGTTCATCGGCGTGGAATGACTTGTTGGATTGTGGAGGGCGTGGAAACCCTGAAGGTCAGACAAAGCCAGTTCCACGCTATTTTTTTGCACTCCACGCCCGATGAAACGCTCTGCCAAATATAATTACGTATCTGATTCCCAGTTTGTCGCCGATATTCTCGCTGGCGACGGCAAAGCTTTGGAGTGCCTTCTCTATGACCGTTTTTGTCGTCTGTTGCGTTTCAATGCCATGAAGGCAGCCCCCAATGTTCCTGTCGATGATTTGATACAGGAATTATACCTTCATCTCTCTGCCAACGATTGGGAGCGGCTGAGGAAGTACGACTCATCATTACCATTTGAACGCTGGCTATCAGTTGTTTCCTATCGGTTTTTCAAAGATTTTTCACGTTCGATGATAGATTCTCGTCGCCAAATCCCTATTACCAATATAGAGGACCAACAGTTGCTTGATTCCGGCACGACGATGATGAACACGATAATGATGGACATAAAACAAGGATTGAGTCATTTGGATCCGCCTCGTGACCGAGAAATGCTTACCGCACTCATCCTCCACGACGAAGAGCCACAAGAAGTGGCGAAGCGGTTCGGAGTGACTGTCGATAACCTCTACAACATTAAGCGCCGAGCAGTGGCGAAACTGATACAGAAACATTTGATAGACTATGCAAAGTAAAGTTACAGATGAGATGATTACCCGTTATCTTAGCGGCAAAGCGACTCCCGATGAGGAGGCCGCAGTGCTCGCATATCTCTCTGAGAGCGAGGAGCATCTTGACGACTTTCTTGCCATGTCGGCAGCCATAGAGATTAACAACGAGGTTTCCCACCAAAAGCATGTGCGTCCACTTTGGCCGGTAATTTCGGCAGTGGCGAGCGTCGCACTGCTTATTGGATTAGGTATTACCCTCTGGCACAATCATATGATTGGTGAAAATATTGGCATTGACCCCGCACCAACCTTTGCTGTGCTGGACAGTATAGACAAGGAGGAAGCCTTATGAGGTGCAATGGATATAGAGCAACTATCCTATTCATAGGTATGGTACTAGTTAGCATCAATTCTGTTCAGGCTCAAGATGTCATCGAAAGATATCGTCAGCAGAAGCAGCAGGAGATGGCCAACTACAAAGACTCGATACACGATGAGTTTGTACGCTATCTTGAACACTTGTGGACTGAATACCAGCTGTTTGAAGGCGAACTTTCACCACGAAGTATCAAACCGGAGGAACAGCCCCAAGTAGACACTGTTTCTCAAGAGGGTGATACTTTAAAGATTGACCGACAGATACCTTATAGCGAGATGACCGAAGCGCATAGGCTTGAACCTGTGGACTTTGTCTCCCCTGCAAGTGTAGCCACGGTTCACAAGCGGAACTACACGGTGCTATTCTATGGGAGAGAGTTGAGTATCGCATTGCCTGAAAAGGTCGCCGAAATCCAACTGTCAGGTACTCGTGAGCGTCAGGTGGCGCGTTACTGGAAACAGCTCAATGAAAACCATGCAGACCAATGTGTTGTTGGCCTTGATCAGTGTCGCCGTAATCTATATCTGAGCGACTGGGGTCTCTTCGACCTGATACGTCATTTTGCCGCAAGCGTCTATCCCAACCAAGTTGACCAACAGGCCGTGTTCGTCGTCTATCTCTTGGATGCGTTGCATTATGATGCCCGTGTGGGTCGCATGGATGATCGTCTTGTGATGCTTGTCAACACAGGCAGCAAACTCTATGATATTCCCTATGTCGAGATTGACACAGTGCGTTACTATGCTTTTGGCGACATACCACGCAAAGGACGACTCCACACCTATGATCGTCAACTGAAGAGTGCCGACCATCCCATCGACATGCACCTTGCCTACTCACCTCGTTTGGGTGGTGCTTTGTCATCCCGTACATTCGGTTGTACATTTCATGGCTGTTGTGTGGCCATCCGTGTCAACCAGCCGCTCATGGATTTCTATGCCCGATATCCACAGACGGAGCTTTCCGTCTATGCCACCGCAGCGATGGAGGAGGCTTTCGCAGCTGCCATCGAACGCGAGATGCGCCCCTTCGTCGAAGGACAAAGTCCTGAGAAGGCATTGAATATGCTGCTGGAATTCATGCAGAAAGATTTTGAATACCAGACAGATAAAAAGCAGTTTGGCTGTGAGAAGAATTTCTTCTGCGAGGAAAATTTCTACTACGCTGCCAACGACTGTGAAGACCGAGCGGTCCTCTTTGCCCGTATGGTGAGACTGCTGCTTGGCTACGATGCGGTGTTGTTAGAATATCCCGACCATGTAGTCACCGCCGTTCATGTCCCGGAGGGCAAGATACGGGGATATCATATTGATATCAAGGGTGATAGATATATTGTTTGCGATCCCACCTGCTTAGGAGCTACAGTGGGACACCTAGGCCGTAAATACAGAAACAAATCATCAAAAATAATAAAATTATGAAAGCAAAAATTATCCTTTTGGCGACGGTCGTCGCCACACTCGCCCTTACGGGTTGCAAATCAAACAAGAACGTCGTAACGCAGGAACAGCTGGGAAACAAAGAGGTAGAGTTGCCGTGTGCCAAATATGCCCAAGACAGTGAAGAATACTTTGGTGGCATGGGTGTGGCAGAAAATGTTAACATGCAGAATGCTCGTCTCGCCGCCATCAATGCCGCCAAGAGTATGATCAATGCTAAACTCGGCGGGTTGGCCAAAGGAATCTCCACCGATTATGTACGCACCCAGGCTGGCGCTGCGCAACAGGATGACGTACAACGTATTGCCGAGCGCGAAATCACTGCTGTTATCGAGCGTATGCTTAACGATGCCGAGCAGACCTGCGAGAAGATGTATCAAACGCCCAATGGCACCTATCAGAGCCATATTGCCATCCGTATCTCCAAGAAAGAGTTGGCCAAAAACATGGCTACCGCTCTTAGCGACGACCAGAAGTTGGAGGGTATGTTCCATCGCGACCAGTTCCGCAAGTGGGTCGAAGAGTATATGAAGGAATATTTAGGTGAGTGATAATAGAATAGACGGATGAAACGCACTTTCTTCATCATCATATTATTACTGACAAGTGTAGTCGCTTGGGGAGCCAAGCGGCTACCGTCGTGGATGAACGAGTTGCCTAAGGCGGGCAACAGCACCATCCTCTATGTGCGCGAAGCAGGTGAAGGAACCACACTTACCGAAGCCTACAACCAGGCCATGTTGCGGGTCTTCCAGAGTACAGCCAACCGCCTCGGACGACCTTTCGACATCAACGAGGTTGACAAAGCACTCGCTGGAGGCAATGATTTCCAAACCCTTAGCCGACAGTACAATATACCTGTCAACAAGGTAGACCAGTACGACGAGCAACTGAAAGATGGCACCTATCGTGTGTGGGTGCTCTGTCAGGTGGCTGTCAGCGGCAACGTGCAGCCGCAGTGGGAAGAGTTGCGGCGGGAAGGAGAGGTAAACAATTGGACCTCCCTTGCCAAGAGTGCCGTGGTGCCTGGTTTGGGACAGATGGGCAAAGGCTATGTCGCCGAAGGGGTGATGACCCTCGGCGGCGAAGTATTGCTTGTGGGTACTGGACTGGGATGCTATTTTATGGCGCAACAGAAGCTGGATGTGATGAATGACCCTACCACACGTTATGTCGATTGGAATGCTGCCCGCAATGACTACAACACATTGCAGACGGTCTCCTATATCGCTTGGGGCAGTGCTGCGGTGCTCTATGCTTTCAACCTCTACCGTGCTTACGCCATGCAGCCCAAACGTGTCAGTGGCGTTGCCTATGCACCAGCATTGATGCTTTCTCCCACAGGGCTTACCCCAGGTCTTTCATTAACTATTAACCTCTAAAACCATGAAACTACACAGAATAGGTCTCATAGGGATGACAGGAGTTCTGATGCTGCTAGTGGCTGCCTGTATCAAGGACTTGGAGCAGGAGGGAGTTTACACCGAGTCCACTGTGACAGGTCGTATCGTGGAGCGCACCTCGCAGCAGCCCGTCGGAGGTCTCACCGTGCAGCTTGTCTGTGGAGAGGCCACCTTGAGCACCACCACCTCTGCCAATGACGGCGCATTTTCCCTGACCTTAACGGCTGAGCAACAGGCCGATGGCTGTCGTGTGGTGGTTAGTGCCGATTCGCTGTATATCGGCTGCACCGCCGATGTGCCTACTGGCGGCTTTGGCCATGAGGTATACGACCTTGGCGTGCTCTATGTCGACGGCCCAGGCCTACCCGAGGTGCATACGCATGCTGTTCCTGACGCAGCCATCAGTGCCACGTCAGTAACATTCTCTGGTACGGTGACAGATGATGCCCGTTCCACTATCACGAGCCGCGGTTTTGCCTACAGCATCCTGCAGTATCCTACCCTTGCCGACGGCAGTGTGAGTGTGGGTGGCACTTTGGGCGACTTCACCGCCACCGTTACGGGTTTGCAGCCCGGTACCACCTATTATGTGCGAGCATACGCTACCAATGGTGTGGGTACAGCCTATGGTGAGCAACAGACCTTTTCCACACCCAGTGGTTTGCCGACCGTGCAGACGGCAACGGAGGTGACGCTGACAGGCAGCGGCACAGCGCAGTGTGGAGGCACTGTCACGGATGATGGAGGCTTCGCCGTCACCGCACGCGGTGTCTGCTGGAGTATGTCGCCAGAACCTACGACGAGCAACCTGCACAGCGTTGACGGCAGCGGCATAGGTACCTTCGTCAGCACCCTCACTGGTTTGCAGCCTTCTACCACTTATTATGTGCGTGCTTATGCCACCAATGCCAATGGCACCGTCTATGGCGCTCAGCGCACCGTTACCACACCCAGCGGACTCCCGACCGTCACCACCACAACGGCCACCAGCATCACCACGAACAGTGCCGTCTGTGGCGGCAATGTCACATACGATGGCGGCTATACCGTCATCCAGCGTGGCGTCTGTTACAGCACCACGCCCAACCCCACCACCGGCGGTATGCGTACCACCGACGGCAGTGGTACTGGGAGCTTCGTCAGCAACCTCACGGGCTTGACGTCTGGCACCACCTACTACTATAGAGCCTACGCCACCAACGCCACCGGAACGGTGTATGGCGAGGAAAGGACGATGAATACGAATTGAATAGTGAAAAGTGAATGGTGAATAGTGAATAGTTGTAAAAACAGGGGGTGGAAAAATGGAAAAAGTTGTGATAATAGTATGTGATTTTTCGGAAAAAGTTGTAAATTTTGTTTTGTAATTTTGGAAAAAGTTGTATTTTTGCATCACAAAATACAATCGTACTATGCTAAATAGAAAGATACAACAGACACTTAAAGAGTATTTTAACTCAGATAGAGACAAGATCCTTATTGTCGATGGTGCACGTCAGGTTGGTAAATCGTACATCGTCAGGCACGAGGGTCGTGCAGCTTTTCCCAATTTTATCGAGATT
>JAILAT010000045.1 GCA_024681475.1 Bacteroidales bacterium
AACGTCAGCAGCCGTGAGCAAGTGATCCTCAACACCTGGTACGGCGGCGAGATGAAGAAGGGTATGTTCAGCATGATGAACTACTACCTGCCGCTGCAGGGCATCGCCTCGATGCACTGCTCGGCCAACACCGACATGGAAGGCAAGAACACCGCCATCTTCTTCGGCCTGAGCGGCACCGGCAAGACCACGCTGAGCACCGATCCGAAGCGTTTGCTTCTCGGTGACGACGAGCACGGCTGGGACGATGACGGCGTCTTCAATTTCGAAGGTGGCTGCTACGCCAAGGTCATCAACCTCGACAAGGACAGCGAGCCCGATATCTACAACGCCATCCGTCGCAACGCCCTGCTGGAGAATGTCACGGTCGACGCCAACGGCAAAATAGACTTCGCCGACAAGAGCGTCACGGAGAACACCCGCGTGAGCTATCCCATCGATCACATCGAGAAGATTGTGCGCCCCATCAGCGCAGGCCCCGCCGCCAAGAATGTCATCTTCCTCAGCGCCGACGCTTTCGGCGTGCTGCCTCCCGTGAGCATCCTCACCTCCGAGCAGTGCAAATACTACTTCCTCAGCGGCTTCACCGCCAAGCTGGCCGGCACCGAGCGCGGCATCACCGAGCCTACGCCGACTTTCAGCGCCTGCTTCGGCCAAGCATTCCTCGAGCTGCATCCCATCAAGTATGCTGAGGAGCTGGTGAAACGTATGGAGCGCAGCGGCGCCAAGGCTTATCTGGTCAACACCGGCTGGAACGGCACTGGCAAGCGCATCAGCATCAAGGATACGCGTGGCATCATCGACGCCATCCTCGACGGCTCCATCGAGAAGGCTCCCACCAAGATTATTCCTCACTTCAACTTGGAGGTGCCTACGGCACTGCCCGGCGTGGATCCCAACATCCTCGACCCGCGCGACACCTACGCCGATGCCGCCGCTTGGGAAGAGAAAGCTCAAGACCTGGCTTCGCGCTTCGTGAAGAACTTCGAGAAGTTCACCCATAACGAGGCTGCCAAGGCACTGGTTGCTGCAGGCCCCAAGAAATAAGTGTAGAAACTATCGTCTTGGCAGTAGGCGCCATGCCTACGTCTCAAGGATACATACGAGCGATGGACAGATGCTTCGTGCGGTGTCCATCGCTCTGTTTTTCAGAACAAATAGTGAAGTTATCGCCATAAAATCACTAGTATTAGGGATTGCAGGATGGGGCAGATGTGTGTACTTTTGCAATGTGAAATCAAAAGATACAATAGCAATGGAACCTGTTAAAAATCAAGATAATGAAATGCTTGCTGGTGGTGCCGGGACGGCATCGGGGCATGGCGAAAAGGAGCAAGTGGTAGTCCACGGACACCATGGCCATCATCACCATCATGGCCACGACCATCATGGTCACCATCATCATCACAACCATTCTATTGAGAAACTCAACACCATCTACGTGGTGGCGGTGGTACTCAACCTGCTGTTTGTCATAGTCGAGGCATTGGCGGGTCTCTTCAGCCATTCGTTGGGTCTGCTGTCCGACGCGGGCCACAATCTCTCCGATGTCTTCAGTCTGCTGCTGGCCATGGTGGCATTCAAGTTGGCCTCGACGGCGGCCACCAAACGCTTCACCTATGGCTATCGCAAGACATCGGTACTCATCTCGTTGCTCAACGCCATCATCCTGTTGGTGGCAGTGGGGGCCATCGTGGTGGAAAGTGTCGCAAAGATAGGCCATCCCGTGGAGGTCAACGGCACACTAATCACCTGGACAGCGGCCGTGGGCATCGTCATCAATGGCGCGACGGCCTTGGCCTTGTCGCGTCAGCAGAAGCACGACATCAACACACGAGGCGCCTATCTGCACATGCTTGCCGACACGCTGGTTTCGCTGGGTGTGGTGGTGGCAGGCATCGTTATCTCGCTGACAGGCTGGTATTTGATTGACCCCATCATCGGGTTGGTGATAGCTGGTGTCATACTGGTCAGCACCACGCGGCTGCTGACGGAGAGTTTCCGCATGAGCATCGACGCGGTGCCCGAGAGTGTGGACCCCGACGAGGTGGTGCACAAAATGGAACAGGTGCCCGACGTGCTGAACGTCCATCATGTCCACATCTGGCCCATCAGCACCACGGAGACGGCGCTGACGGCCCATATCGTCATCAGCGAAAGCAGTCTGCTGGAGACTGTCACCAACCGCCTGAAAGAGCTGCTCGACGCCGAAGGCATCCACCACAGCACGCTGGAGCTGGAGACCAATTCAAGCCACTGCACCGAGCACGAATGCCATTGCGGCAAAGCGCATCAAGCAAGAATTTGTTGAAGAATGGTGAGGCTATAGCAGCAGCTTGCCTTTTGCCACGATGGCAGTAGAGCCGCCGACATAGACATTGCCGTCGTCACCGAAGTGCACGGCCACTGTCGAGGGCCGTCCCATGGCCTCGCCTTGCAGGATGCGGCAATCGGGCCCCTCAATCAGGCCTTGCCGCGAAAGATAATAGGCCAGGGACGCGTTGGCGGTGCCGGTGGCCGACTCCTCAGAAATATCATAGAGCGGCGCAAAGTCGCGGACATGGGCTGTGAACTCGTCACCAGCCAGCACAAAGGCATGGATGCTTACCACGTTGAGTCTGCTAGTCAACGCTTTGACGGCTTCCATGTCGGGCTGCAGGCCATGGAGTGTCGCCAGGTCGGCCACAGGCAGCATGATGTCGGGCAGACCAGCATAGACTATCTGAGGCTGCAGTGTGGCGGCGTTGGCGCCGACAGCACGGTATGCCTCGGCGGCATCTTCGGCAGTGAGGCCATCGACGATGCGGGGCGTAGCCATCTGCATGAGCACGTGGCTTCCGACCACGATGCGCAAGTCGCCGGCGGCAGTGTGGCAGAGACAGTCGCCATCGGGCAGCCCCAGCCAACGCAGCAGGCCAAAAGTGGCGATAGTGGCGTGGCCGCACAGCTCCACCTCGGCGCCAGGTGTGAAATAGCGCAAAGCGTATTCTCGCTCGGCGACCTTTCTCACAAAGGCAGTCTCGCTGTAGCGCAGCTCAGCAGCGACCTGCAGCATCAGCGTCTCGTCGGGACAGGCGTTGCCAGGGAGCAGGACCACGCCTGCAGGATTGCCTCCGAAGGCTTTGTCGGTGAAGGCGTCAACGATATAGTATTTCATTTCGGTGTTTTGCATGGTGGAATGTAATTGTGGTGGCTGAGGGATGGGGGCGTCGGGGTGAAGATTTGTAATCAATAACGTACGAAGGTGGAAAAATGATACATACGGGGAATACTTTTTATCCGTCAAGCATTGTGCTGTTGATATTTTTTATATTGATATATTGAAAAATGTTTGTATCTTTGTAAATTCAAACAGACTGCAAATAAAATACTAAAACAATATTAAAAATATGATTACCAATAATTTTGCTGTTCGTCACAATGGTGTCTCGAATGCCCAAGACGAGGAAAAAATGCTGAAGACGATTGGTGTGGCTTCCATGGAGGAGCTGATTGAGAGGGCTGTGCCCGCCAGCATCCGATTGAAGGAGCCTATGCCCATCGCCGACGGTATCAATGAGTATGAATTCCTGAACCGCTGCCGCGCGCTGGCGCAGAAGAACAAGATGTTCAAGAGCTATATCGGTATGGGCTATTATGGTACCATCACGCCCGCCGTCATCCAGCGCAATGTGTTTGAGAATGCAGGCTGGTATACCGCATACACGCCCTATCAGACCGAAATCAGCCAGGGCCGCCTGGAGGCGCTGATGACCTACCAGACCATGGTGAGCGACATGACGGGACTGCCGTTGGCCAACGCTTCGTTGCTCGACGAGGCTACCGCCGGTGGGGAGTGCATGATCATGTTCTACAACAGCCGCAGCCGTGGGCAGGTGAAGGACAACGTGCGCAAAATGTTTGTGGACGAGGGCATCTTGCCGCAGACACTCGATGTGATGCGCACCAACGCCGCACCTCGCGGCATCGAGATTGTGGTTGGCAAGGCGGCCGAGATGGAGCTGGACAACACTTTCTTCGGCGCCATAGTGCAGTATCCCAACCAGTTCGGCGAGGTGAGGGACTACACCGAGTTCATCGCCAAGGCTCATGAGATGGGCATCTTTGTCGGCGTGGCCACCGACCTGATGGCGTTGGCACTGCTAAAGACTCCCGGCGAGATGGGTGCCGACTGCGCTTTCGGCAGCAACCAGCGTTTCGGCCTGCCGATGGGCTTCGGCGGTCCTCATGCCGGTTTCTTTGCTGTCGGCGAGGCTTTCAAGCGCAGCTTCCCCGGCCGTATCATCGGCTGGAGCGTCGACGTGAAGGGCAACCCGGCCTTGCGTATGGCGTTGGGAATGCGCGAGCAGCATATCAAACGCGAGAAGGCGACCTCGAACATCTGCACGGCCTCGGCGCTGCAGGCCATCATGAGCGGCTTCTACGCCGCCTGGCATGGAGCGGAAGGCATCCGCAACATCGCCGCCAACATCCACGCCATGGCTGGTGTGCTGGCCAAAGAGCTGGAGAAATATGGCTACAAGCAGCATAACCGTGTATTCTTCGACACGCTGGCGCTGCAGTGCCCCGTGAAGACGGACGTGGTGCGCAAAGTGGCTGAGGAGCAGAGGATTAACTTCCGCTACATCTGCGAGGAGTGCATAGGCATCAGCCTCGACGAGACCACCTCGAAGGAGGACATCGACGCCATCATCACCGTGCTGGCCAAGGCTGCCGGCAAGGAGCCCGAACTGCTGCAGTGCAACGGCAAGGGTTGCTGCACGAGCTTCAGCGACATTCCCGAAAATCTGCTGCGCACCAGCCAATATCTGACCCACAGCGTGTTCAACAAGTATCACAGCGAGACAGAGATGATGCGCTACATGAAGAAGCTGGAGGTGAAGGACCTGAGCCTGAACCGCGCCATGATACCGCTGGGAAGCTGCACCATGAAGCTGAATGCCGCCGCCGAGATGCTGCCGCTGAGCTGGAGCCGCTTTGCCGGCATGCACCCCTTCGCACCTGCCGACCAGGCCGAAGGATCGTTGGAGATGATTAACGAGATGGAGGACATGTTGGCCATCATCACCGGCTTTGCTGGCGTGTCGCTGCAGCCCAACTCGGGATCGGCAGGCGAGTACAGCGGGCTGACGGTGATCCGCAACTACCACATCGACAGTGGCAACCCGCAGCGCAATGTGTGTCTCATTCCCGCATCGGCCCACGGCACCAACCCCGCCTCGGCAGCCAAGGCCGGCATGACAGTGGTGGTGGTGAAATGCAACGACCGCGGCGATGTGGACATCGACGACCTGAAAGAGAAGGTGGCCCAGTATAAAGATACACTGAGCTGCATCATGATAACCTATCCTTCGACGCACGGGGCCTTCGAGGAGGGTATCCTTGAAATAGTGGACATCATCCACGAGGCTGGCGGCCTGGTGTATATGGACGGTGCCAACATGAACGCCCAGGTGGGCATCACCTCGCCCGGCCGAATGGGTGCCGATGTGTGCCACCTGAATCTGCACAAGACCTTCGCAGGACCTCACGGTGGTGGCGGTGCCGGTGTCGGCCCCATCGCTGTCAGCGCCAAGCTGCTGGACTTCCTGCCCAAGCACTGCATCTATGAGGTCGGCGGCAAGAAGGGCAACGCCATGGCTGCCGCACCGTTCGGCAACTTCCTGCTGTTCCCTATCACCTATGGCTACCTGCTGATGCTGGGTGGCAACGGCCTCACCGAAGCTACACGCCATGCCATTCTCAATGCCAACTATCTGCGCGCCCGACTGCAGAAATACTATAAGATTCTCTATACCAACAAGAACGGCATGTGCGGTCACGAGATGATTGTGGACTTTGCCGAGTTCAGCCTGAAGGTCAGCGTGGGCGACATCGCCCGCCGTCTGGACGACTATGGCTTCCACGCTCCCACGGTGGCATTCCCCGTGCACAACACGTTGATGGTAGAGCCTACGGAGAGCGAGCCACTGAGCGAGCTGGACCGTTTCTGCGATGCGATGATAGCCATCCGTCAGGAAATCGACGACGTGATGACCGGCAAGTACGACGAGCACAACAACCCCATCGCCAACGCACCCCACACCATGCAGGTGGTCTGCGCCGACGAGTGGAACTATCCCTACAGCCGCAAGGTGGCCGCCTTCCCGCAGGAGCATGGCGACAAATACTGGCCCACAATCAGCAAGATTGACGACGCCTATGGCGACCGCAATCTGCAGCCCGTATGGCCGGCTGAGGAATAAGAGCCACAAACAGCAGGTCGTGAGCCTGCAAGACAATAGGAGGGGGGGAGAGTTTGCGCTCTCCCCTTGTCATAAAACCATGAAGCAATGAAAACATTATTCCATCATCTCTTGTGCCTGCTGGCAGTGTCGGTGGCGATGATCTGCTTGGCACAGCAGGTGCTCACGCCTGAAGCCAAGTATATCCCTGGCGAGTATGAGTATGAGCACTCGTGGGATTATGCTGCACCCGACGGCAACGGCACAATCCACTGTTCGGAAACAGGCAAGCTGGTGTTCAATGCCGACGGCACCTACGTGGACGACGCAATCCAGTATCACAGCCTGACCATGAAGGACAGCATCAATGTGCAGTGGGGTTCCGACGGCAACGAGACACGCTGGCTGAAAAATTGGGTATTCCGTTTTGTCTATCATTGCGAAGGCCGTTGGCGTGTGGAAAAAGGCAAGTTCCTCTTCAACGAGATGGAGGAAGGCTTCTCGATGGATTCTATGGACGATGTGGTTGCAACACAATGGAGTAGGGGGTATGGTCAACAGATAGTGGCTCATTCCACACCCCACAGCAATCGCTGGTTCGCCTTCGATTTCGAACGCCTCGACGATGAGTGGTTCATCTGGTCGTACACCTATCCCAACGGTCGCAAAGATACGTGGGAGATGAAACGTGTTCCCTGAGGCGGACACCCGGGCATGCCACCGGCTGTGGAAAAAACATTTGGCAGTGTCGGAAATAATGTGTATTTTTGCAAAAATAAATATAAAGTATACTTATTATGAATATTGTTCTTGACAGAATAGATTTCAACAACTTGCAGCAAAGCGCAGTTGTGATATACGGCAGCGAAGTGGCGACGCGCACTTTGCCTTTCAAACGCGACGAGGTGGCCTACATCAATGCACGCCGGGCCGACGATGCCAACGCATTGGTGGTGTTGAACCGATTGCCCCACAAGCTTTATGTGCAGAATTTCGACAGCGACCTGAACAGCGAAGAGGCTCTGGAGAAACTGCGCCGCGCAGCATGCGAAATACAGAAGATGCTTGTGAAGGAAAAGGTCCAGGAGGTGGCAGTCAGCGGCTTGGGTATCATCCCCGAAGAGCTGGTGGCCTTCGTCGAAGGTCTTCACATGGCCAACTACCGCTTCGACAAATATCGCTCCAAGAAAGAGACGATGCTCAACAAGGTGACGGTCGACAAGCTCTTCCTCGATGCCAAAACGCTGGAAGAGAATCGTGTGCTGTGGCGCCGCATCGACACCTGCCGCGACTGGGTCAACGAGCCCATCATGTATCTCAACGCACCGCAGTTCGCCGACATCCTCAAGGCTGAGGCCGAAAAGATAGCCAATGTGAAATGCACCATTCTGGGACAGAAGAAGATAGAGAGCCTCGGCATGGGCGGCCTGCTGGCAGTGAACCGTGGCAGCGAGGACGAAGCGCGCTTTGTGGTGCTGGAATACAAACCCAAAGGAGCCGTCAACAAACAGCCTGTGGCCCTGGTGGGTAAAGGCATTATGTATGACACTGGCGGACTGAACATCAAGCCCGACGACTATATGCAGGAGATGAAGTCGGACATGGCGGGCGCCGCCACGATGGCTTCGGTGCTGCTGACCGCTGCCGAGAACAAGCTGCCGGTGTATCTGATGGCTTTTCTGCCGTTGACCGACAACCGTCCGGGCAAGAACGCCTATGCTGCCGACGACATCCTGCGGATGTACGACGGCACGACGGTGGAGGTGGTGAACACCGACGCCGAAGGCCGCCTGATTCTGGCCGATGCCATCGCCTATGCCGACAAGCAGAATCCTGAGCTCATCATCGATGCCGCCACGCTGACGGGCGCCGCAGTGCGTGCCATTGGCTCGCACGCCATCGCCGGCATGCAGCAGGATGCCGCCAGCCCCTTCTCGCTGATGACCATCGTGGGCAACCAGGTGTATGAGCGCATCGCACCGATGCCTTTCTGGAAAGAATATGACGAGCTGATAAAGAGTGAATTGGCCGACTTGCGCAACTGCGGCTCAAAGCCCGAGGCAGGATGCATCACGGCAGGCCGCTTCCTGGCACACTTCGCCCACCATCCCTACATCCATCTCGACATCGCCGGCGTGGCCTACTATGCGCAGCAGGAGAGTTTCTACGGTGTGGGCGCTTCGGGATTCGGCATCCGATTGCTCTACGCTTTCTTGCAGATGCGCACCGAGCGTGAGTATCTTACGGCTTGACAATCAAAAGGCTCAAAGGCCAATTATAGATAGATAATTCGAGAAAAACAACATTGTTATGACAAAACAAGACACCAATAGCAAAATCAGACTCGCCATCACCCACGGCGACATCAACGGCATCGGCTACGAGGTGATACTGAAGACCTTCTCCGATGCGCGAATGTTTGAGCACTGCACCCCGATACTTTACGGCTCCACCAAGGTGGCGTCGTACCACAAGAAGCTGCTCTCGCAGCATCACCAGGAGTTGAACTTCACCGCCATCCATGATGCACGTCAAGCACAGGACAAGAAGTTCAATGTCATCAACTTGGTGCCCGACGAGGTGAAAATAGACATCGGCAAGTCGACAGAGATGGCCGGCACACTGTCGCGCATGGCGTTGGAGAGTGCCTGCAACGATTTGAAAAACGGCAATGTGGATGTTCTGGTGACAGCTCCTATCAACAAGAAAAACATCCAGTCGCCCGACTTCGATTTTCCTGGGCACACGGAGTATCTGTCGAGTAAATTCCAGGGCAAGTCGCTGATGATGATGGTCTGCGACCGCATCCGTATAGGCATCATGACCAACCACTTGGCTCTGGAAGAGGTGCCTAACGCCATCACCCACGACCTGCTGATCGAAAAGATTAGCCTGATGCACGAATCGCTGAAGCGTGACTTTGGCGTGCCCATGCCCAAGATTGCCGTGCTGGCTCTCGATCCGCATGCTGGCGACAACGGAGTGATTGGCAATAAGGATATTACAGTCGTGAAGCCGGCTATCGACGAGGCTTACAATAACGGCATCCTGGTCTATGGACCTTATCCTTCCGACGGCTTCTTCGGCTCCAGCGAGTTCAACAAGTTCGACGGTGTACTGGCTCTCTACCACGACCAGGGCCTGATACCGTTCAAGCTGATGTCGTTCACAGAAGGTGTCAACTATACCGCCGGTCTGCCCATTATCCGCACCTCGCCGGCCCACGGCACCGCCTACGACATCGCCGGCAAGAATGTCGCCAGCGAACAGTCGTTCCGTGCCGCTGTGCGACTGGCCTGCGACATCCTGCGCCACCGTCGCGAATACGATGAGTTGACTGCCAATCAATTGAAATAAAATCAGATAGAATATTCTATCTCAACCAGCACTCCAATACTGAGACCATGAAGAAACTGATGTTGCTCGACGGCATGGCCATGACTTATCGTGCCTACTATGCCTTGAACCACAATCCCCGCATGAACAGCCGTGGCATGAACACCTCGGCGGTGCTGGGCTTTACTACAACACTCTACGACCTTCTCCGTCAGCAACATCCTACCCACTGCGCTGTGGCTTTCGACGTTTCGGCGCCGACATTCCGCCACGAACGTTTCGAGGAATACAAGGCCAACCGGGAGGCCATGCCCGAAGCCATCCAGCAGGCGTTGCCATATATCCATCGGGTTATCAACGGTTTCTCCATTCCTGTCGTGACAGCCGAGGGTTATGAGGCTGACGATGTGATAGGCACCTTGGCCCATCAGGCCGAGCAAGCGGGCTTCGACGAAGTGCTGATGATTACACCCGACAAAGACTTTGCTCAGCTGGTTACCGACAACATCCACCTTTATCGTTTCGGTCGCATGGGCAAGCCCGACATGATTTACGGGCCTGCCGAAGTGTGCGAGAAGTTTGGTGTGGTGCGACCCGACCAGGTGGCCGACCTGTTGGGTCTCTGGGGCGATGCCATCGACAATATCCCAGGCATTCCCGGAGTGGGGGAGAAGAAAGCCAAACAGCTTATAGAACAGTTCGATACGGTGGAGAACCTGGTGCAGCATAGCGACGAGATACGCAACGAGAA
The DNA here is from genome assembly GCA_024681475.1 of Bacteroidales bacterium. GTDB lineage: Bacteria > Bacteroidota > Bacteroidia > Bacteroidales > P3 > Colimorpha. The sequence continues at coordinate 10,312 of JAILAT010000045.1, forward strand.
ATTGCGCATTCTTGTGAAGGAATATGCCGACCAGGCGCTGCTTTCCAAGGAGTTGGCCACCATCACTGTCGATGCCCCTGTAACTTTCGATGAGCCCGCATTCGTTCTGGGCACTCCCGACTATGAGGGCTTGTCGGCACTTTTCACCGAGCTGGAATTCCGCAACTTTGCCAAGAAACTATATACAGACCTCAGCGTCAGCGATCCCGACCTGGCTATGAAGCTGAACCTGAGGCACAAAGTGAAACCGGGCGTTACCGAGGAGCCTGCAGAGTCCAAGCGCACAGCACAGCGCAAGACGGCCAAACCTGCCGACCCACAGCAATTCTCGCTGTTCGACATGCCTGCCCAGCAGGAAGCCGAAAAGCCGCAAACGGAAACCACGGAAACAAAACACGCCCATTACCAGGAGGCTACCATGGAGTCGATAGCCGAACTGCAGGACCGTGACTTTGCCCTGTATCTCCACACCGACCCCAAGACAAGCAATGTGCTGGGCATCGCTTTCGCCACCGACGAGACGCATGTCAGCTATCTTCCTTTTGCGGGTAACGACTACTATTCGTTCCTGCAGAGCGCATTGGAAAACGAGTCGACCCGCAAGGTGTGCTACAACCTCAAACAGTTGAAACACATCTTCTTGGACCATGGCGTGCAGATACGCGGCGAAGTGTTCGACGTGCAGCTTGCCCACTACCTGATGGACCCTGAGGCACGACATCTGATAGATTTCATCGTCTCCAACGTGCTGGGTGAGACACTCGACGAGCAGAGCGAGGAATATCCCTATCGCGTTGCCGAGGCCTTGCTGCGGCTCTATGAGCCCATGCGCAAGCAGCTGATAGAGAATGATATGCTGGCGCTATACAACGAAGTGGAGATACCGCTGGTAGACGTGCTGGTGGACATGGAGAATGTGGGAGTGCGCATCGATGTGGACGCAATCCGGCAGTATTCCACAGACCTTTCGCAGCAGCGCGACGAGATTGAAAACAATATCTATGAGCTTGCCGGTAAGCCCTTCAATATCAGCTCGCCGCGCCAACTCGGCGAAGTGCTCTATGAGCAATTGAAAGTGACCGACAAGCCTCCGCTGACGGCCACCAAACAATACTCCACGGCCGAGGATGTGCTGCAGAAACTGCGTGAGCGACATCCTATTATTCCCATGATATTGGAATACCGCTCATTGAACAAGCTGATATCCACCTATTTGGATACTTTCCCGAAGCTCATCAACCCGCAGACGGGGCGGCTGCATACCATCTACAACCAGACCGTCACGGCAACAGGCCGTCTCAGTTCGTCGAACCCCAACTTGCAGAATATCCCCATTCGCACCGAACGTGGCCGTGAGATCCGCAAGGCATTTGTGCCCGCCGACGAGAACCATAGCATCCTGGCGGCCGACTATTCGCAAATAGAGCTGCGTATCATCGCATCGCTAGCCAACGACGAGCATATGATAGATGCTTTTGCCCATCACTACGACATCCATGCGGCCACAGCGGCGAAGATATACCATCTGGACATTGCCGACGTCACCAAAGAGCAGCGCCGCAACGCCAAGTCGGTGAACTTCGGCATCGTGTACGGCATCAGTGCTTTCGGTCTCTCGGAGCAGCTCCAGATACCGCGCAAAGAGGCTGCGGCGCTCATTGAGGAATATTTCCAGCAATACCCGGCTATCAAACGCTATATCGATGAAAATGTGGCTTTTGCACACGAACATGGCTATGCTTGCACACTGCTGGGCCGAAGACGCTATCTCTACGACATCAACAGCCGCAACGCCAGCCTGCGTAGTTTCGCGGAACGCAACGCGGTGAATATGCCTATCCAAGGGACCTCGGCGGACATGATTAAGATTGCCATGATACGCATCTGGAAACGATTCCAACAGCTTGGCCTGCAGTCGAAAATGACGCTGCAGGTGCATGACGAACTGGTGTTCGATGTCCTCAACAGCGAGCTGGAGACTGTCGCCGACATTGTTCGCACAGAGATGTTGACGGCACTGCCGCTAAGCATCCCCATAGAGGTGAGTGTCGATGTGGGCAAGAATTGGCTGGAGGCACACTAACAAGTAAAAACAACAAACGGGCGTTTCAGAAGAAACGCCCGTTTGTCATTAGAATGCCTGTCTGGTATCAGATGAGCGACAGGTCTTCCAAAACCTCCTCGGTCGGGTCATCGCTCACTTCCGTGTCGATAGCTTCGTCCTCAATGGTCTCCATGTTCTCGTTGAGAATCTCGTCGGCATGGGCCGTCGTTGTCTCAGCGGCGGGTGCGGGCTCTTGCTGGGCGGACACCTGCTCGGACTTGTTGAGGAACGGCACCTTCTCCTTGACGAAATCCCACTTCAGATAGCAGAATGCCGCAGCGGCAGCCAACAGGAGGATTACCACCATGATGATGACAACTACCAAGCCTTTATGGCGTTTCTTGGGCAGCGGAGTGGTCTCGACATCCGATACATCGGTGGCGACATGCTCGTCGTGCTGGTCGACGGCTACGCTTTTGATGGCGGCAATGGCGTCGGCGCGGTTTTGGGCCGTTTCGGACACGGCAGTCACAACAGGTTCGGCGACAGGCTCATGCACCTCCGACTTCTCGGGCTCAGGCTGAGGCTGCTCAACGGGTTTTGCAGGGTGTACGACGGGCTGATTCTGGCGAGGGTCGTAGTCGGGCGAGAGCATGCGTTCCATGCGATGGTGAGCCTCCGGGTCGCTGATGGCGTGAGTCACCACATTGTCAATCGACTTGGCGGTGTCGTGTCCGCAATAGGGGCATTTGGCTTCGCTGTCGTAGTAGGGCCGTTGGCAATGATTACATTTTATCAGTTTCATATTGTTGTCATTAAATGTTATTACTTCAAGTATTTGTCAAACCAGTCGATGAAGTTGCGATGCCACAGCAGGCTGTTCTGCGGTTTCAGCACCCAGTGGGTCTCATCGGGGAAGTAGAGGTAACGTGCATCAAGGCCGCGCAGCTTGGCAGCATTGTAGGCCGCCATGCCTTGCGATGCCACGATGCGGAAGTCATACTCGCTGTGAACCACGCAGATAGGCGTGTTCCATTTCTCCACGAACAGGTGGGGCGAGTTGGCGTAGCTGTGTTGTGTCTTGGCATTTTTCTCCCAGTAGGGTCCGCCGAGGTCCCAGTTGGTGAACCAATATTCCTCGGTTTCAAGGCATTGCTGTTCGAAATTGAACATACCGTTGTGAGCCAGGAAGGCTTTGAAGAGCTTCTTCTCGTTGTGGCCGGCCAGCCAATAGATGCTGTAGGCGCCGAACGATGCACCGCAGGCACCGATGCGATTGGCGTCAATCTGTTTCACGTCGCGAGCCAGCACTTCGGTGGCCTGGATGTAGTCCTTCATGCAGAGTCCGCCGTAGTCGCCGGAAATCTCCTCGCACCAAGCCGTGCCGAAACCGGGGCATCCGCGACGGTTGGGGGCGATGACGAAGTAGCCGGCGCCGCTCATCACCTGGAAGTTCCAGCGTGTGCTCCAGAACTGTGACACCATGCTCTGAGGTCCGCCTTCGCAGAACAGCAGGGCAGGGTAGACCTTGGTCGAGTCGTAGTCGTAGGGATAGATGAGCCAGGTGAGCATCTCCTTGCCGTCCACCGTCTTGATCCAGCGTTCTTCTGTCTTGCCCATACGCACCTGCGAGAGGATGTCGTCGTTGAAGGTGGAGAGCTTGGTGCCTTCCACGATACTGTCGCTGAGGTTGTAAGTGTAGATGGTGGCGGGATACGACATGGACACCTGGTTGGCGTAAATCTTGTTGCCAGCCAGCTGGAAGCCGTTGACATCGTGATAGCCGTGCGAAATCTGGCGGCGCACGTTCTTGTCAGCCATGTTGAAAGCAAAAATCTCGTTCATGCCGCGATACATGACAACGGCCAGAATCTCCGCGTCGTCGTCGGTCCACACAATGTTGGCCACGCCGTAGTCGAAATCTTCAGTGTAGTCGGTGCGTTTGTCGCTGGCTATGTCATAAACCATCAGGCGCAGCTTGTCGCTCTCGTAGCCGTCGTGTTCCATGCTCTCCCAAGCGATGTAGTTGCCGGTGTGTGAGAAGACAGGGTTCTGGTCGTAGCCCATGATGCCAGAGGAAAGGTTTACGGTCTTGCCGTCGGCAATGGAGTAAAGATAGATGTCGCTGTTGGTGGAGAGGGCATAATCCTTGCCCGTCTTTTTGCGGCAAGTGTAAACAATCTGGCTGCCGTCGGGCGAGAAGTTGTACTGTTCCACGCCGCCCCAAGTACGCATAGGACACTCAAACGGACCGTCGGTGATGACGGCCTTGGCATTGGCCACATCCACCTTGCCGTCGAAGTTGGCGACATAGATTTGGGGATATTCGTCCACCCAGTTGTCCCAGTGGCGATACATGAGGTCTTCGTTGATGCGACCCGTTGTCTTGTCAAGACCCTCGAAAAGCGGGGCGACATCCTCGGCACGCTCCACAGGCAGGTCGGTGATGTAACACACCTGTTTGCCGTCGGGCGACAGTTTGAAGCCCTCGATGCCGTTGTCAAAGGTGCCGATTTCCTTCTCGGCACGGTTTTTGAGGGTCATCGAAAACATTTGGTTTCCACGGCAATAGAGCAGCGTGTTGTCGTCTTGCCACACAGGGTTCCATTCGCTTTGGGCGGTGGTGGTCAGACGTGTGGCCTCGCCACCGTCGGCGGGCATCAGGTAGAGCTCGGCGTTGCCCTTGTTCTCCTCCACATCGTAGTAGGTGAGGGCATAGGCTATCTGTGTGCCGTCGGGCGACACAGCGAATTCGCCCATCTTGCCCAGCGCCCACATCACCTCGGGTGTGAACTGTCCGTTGCCAACCTGTATCTCAGGCTTGCCAATTACTTTACTGTCGGTGTCGGCAGCCTGCTTGGAACATCCGGCCAAGAGTGCCAACGAAGTCATTGCGATGATAATCTTTCTCATTTTGAAATAATGTATTGTTAATCTTTGTTTCTCAGTTTATAAATATTGTTCTACATAATTAATTAAAAATGCAAAATTACTAAAAAAATCGCAACTACGGACTTTTTTTCGTAATTTTGCAGACTGTAATGTGGCGAGTTGTGTCGCTGCTGATTACAGAAATAGTTGATAATTAATAAGATATAGTATAATAATATTATCGTTACACCATGGAAATTGCTTCAAAGTACGATCCTCGCAGTGTCGAAGACAAGTGGTATAGATTCTGGTTGGAGAAAAAATTGTTCCATTCCGAGCCCGACAACCGTCATCCCTACACGGTGGTCATCCCGCCTCCCAATGTGACCGGCGTGCTCCATATGGGACACATGCTCAACAACACCATCCAAGATGTCCTCGTGCGTCGTGCACGCATGATGGGCAAGAACGCCTGCTGGGTGCCTGGCACCGACCATGCCAGCATTGCTACGGAAGCGAAAGTTGTCAACATGCTGAAAGAGCGTGGAATAGACAAACGCGACTTGGAGCGTGACGAGTTTATGAAGTATGCCTGGGAGTGGAAAGAGGAGCATGGCGGCATCATCCTCAAACAGCTGCGCAAACTGGGCGCCAGCTGCGATTGGGACCGCACCGCTTTCACCATGGACCCCATTCGTTACGAGAGCGTTATCCGCGTGTTCGTCGACCTCTACAACAAGGGACTTATCTACCGTGGTGTGCGTATGGTCAACTGGGACCCCAAAGCCTTGACGGCTGTCAGCGACGAAGAGGTCATCTACAAGGAGAGCCACTCCAAACTCTTCTATCTCCGCTACTTTGTGGAGGGCGAAGATAAATACATCGTGGTCGCCACGACACGACCGGAGACCATTCTTGGCGACACCGCCGTGTGTGTACATCCCGAAGACGAGCGCTACCAATGGCTCAAGGGTAAACGTGTCGTCGTGCCTGGCGTGAACCGCCCGGTGCCCATCATCATGGACGAGTATGTGGACCGAGAGTTCGGTACCGGCGCGTTGAAAATCACGCCGGCCCACGACATCAACGACTACAATCTGGGCATGAAATATGGACTGGAGAGCATCGACATCTTCAACGACGACGGCACCCTGAACGAGAGAGGCATGCAGTATGCCGGCATGGACCGTTTCGCCTGCCGCAAGGCCATCATGAAAGACCTCGACGAGGCCGGATTGGTGGAGAAGGTGGAAGACTATGTCAACAAAGTGGGCCACTCCGAGCGCACCGATGCAGTCATCGAGCCCAAACTGAGCGCACAGTGGTTCTTGAAGATGAGCGACTTGGCACCCCGTGCACTCAAGGTGGTAGAGGACAACGACATCCAGTTCCATCCCGAGAAGTTCAAGAATATCTACCGCCACTGGCTCGAGAATATCAAGGACTGGTGCATCAGTCGCCAGCTGTGGTGGGGCCAGCGCATTCCGGCCTACTATCTCACCGTCGACGGCAAGCGCGAAACCATCGTGGCTGTTACCCGCGAAGAGGCCTACGAGCAGGCTTGCAAGCAGTTTCCTGGCGTCGTCACCAATCCCGACCAGCTGGAGCAGGACGAAGATGTGCTCGACACCTGGTTCAGCAGCTGGCTGTGGCCCATCAGTCTCTTCGACGGCATACGCAACCCCGACAATGAGGAGATCAGATACTATTATCCCACCGACGACCTCATCACGGCCCCCGACATCATCTTCTTCTGGGTGGCGCGCATGATTATGGCTGGCGAGGAATATCGCAAGGCGGTACCGTTCCGTCATGTCTATTTCACTGGCATTGTGCGCGACAAGCTGGGTCGCAAGATGTCCAAGTCGCTGGGCAACTCGCCCGACCCCATCTCGCTCATCGAACAGTACGGCGCCGACGGCGTGCGTATGGGCATGCTGCTCACCGCCCCGGCCGGCAACGACCTGCCTTTCGACGAAAGCATCTGCGAGCAGGGGCGCAACTTTGCCAACAAGATCTGGAATGCGCTGCGTCTCGTCAAGGGCTGGAGCGTCAGCGATGAACTGGCGCAGAACGACGACAACCGCGTCAGTGTGGAATGGATGGAGCAGCGCATGGCCTGTGTGCTGGAAAGCATCGAAAAAGACTTTGAGAACTATCGTCTTAGCGAAGCGCTGATGAAGACTTACAAGTTGGTGTGGGACGATTTCTGCTCCTGGTTCCTCGAGATGCTGAAGCCGGCCTACGGCACCCCCATCGACAGCGAGACCTACGGCTCCACACTTGCCATCTTCGAACGACTCATGTGCATGCTGCACCCCTTCATGCCTTTCGTCACCGAAGAGATATGGCATGCCCTTATCGACTGCCGTGCCGAGAATGTCGACTTCAAGAACGATGCAGCCAAGCTGCAGGCCGTCCTGGCACTCAACGCCCAGCAGAGCATCATGATTCAGCACATGCCTGTCAGCGTCTTCTACGACCCGCGCACACTCGAAGCCTTCGATGTGGCTCGCGAGATGATTGCCGGTGTGCGTAACCTGCGCAACAGCAAAGGCTTGTCTCCCAAGGAAAGTCTCGAACTCTTTGTGAAGCCCGAAAGCGGCCATACGCCCGACACCCGTTTCGACGGCATCGTCATCAAGCTGGCTAACGTAAAGCAGATCAGCTATGTCGACGACAAGGTGGATGGCGCCATCAGTTTCATGATAGGTACCACGGAATGCTTTGTCCCCGTCAGCACCAACATCGACAAAGAGGCCGAAATCAAGAAGCTGGAAGAAAAACTGAAGTATGCCGAAGGCTTTTTGGCCAGCGTGATGAAGAAACTCTCCAACGAGAAGTTCGTCAATGGCGCCCCCGAGAAGGTGGTGGCCGTCGAGCGCCAGAAGAAAGCCGACGCCGAGCAGAAAATCGCCGCCATCAAAGCGCAAATCGCTAGCCTCCAATAATATATTGTCGAGGCATTCAAGAAGGCCCCTGCCAAAAAATCGGCTGTGAAGAAGGTTGCGGCCAAGAAGAAATAACCGAACTTGTCGCATCCTGATGCCGATGGTCGGCATAGTCAGACAATGAAACACGATGACACTATGAACGATACCATATCAGAGGATTTCCGCCCCATGCGCAGATTCAAGCAGCAGCTTCCCGACGAGGAATGCGTGGCTGTGCTGAACGAAGCCTACCGGGGCTTTCTCTCCGTCATAGGTGAGAACGGCTATCCGTATGCCATCCCCATCAACTTCCTGTACAGCGACGGCCACATATACTTCCATTGTGCTCTGGAGGGTCACAAGATGGATGCCGTGAAGGCCAACGACAAAGTATGCTTCGCTGTCATCGACCAGCCGGTTCAGGAGCCGGGAGATTGGTGGTATCATGTGCGGAGCGTGATCTGTTTCGGGAGGATTGCGGTAGTCGACGACGACAAGGAGCGGATGGCACGCCTGCGGCAGCTGGGAGGCAAATACTTCCCGGAAGGCTACGACATGGACACCGACATGCGGCAGAACGCTCCACGCGCTGCTGTCCTCGATATGACAATCACGCACATGAGCGGCAAGCGCGTCAGGGAGAAATAACAGATATAAAATCAAACAGTTACCCGTATGACGAAGAGGCGTGTAATAGGCATAGGAGAAACGGTACTGGACATCCTCTTCAAGGAAGACCAGCCGCAGAAGGCCGTCCCCGGAGGCTCGACCTTCAACAGCATCGTCTCTCTCGGACGTGCCGGTGTGCCGTGCGCCATGGTGACGGAAGCCGGCGGCGACCATATCGGCGACATCATCTGCCAATACCTCCAGGACAACGGAGTCTCTTCGGATTATGTATGCCGCCATGAAAGAGTCAAGTCGCACATCTCGCTGGCCTTCCTCAATGAGAACAACGACGCGCAGTACATCTTCTACAAGGATCATGCCTCGGTTTCGCTGGACGGAGAGCTTCCGACGATAACCAAGGATGACGTGGTGCTGTTCGGTTCCTTCTTCGCCATCAATCCCGCCATCCGTCCCGTGGTGGGAGGTCTGCTGCGGTCGGCACGGGAGGCCGGCGCATGGCTCTACTATGATGTCAACTTCCGCAAGAATCATATCGCCGACCTGCAGGATGTGCTGGCCAATGTCGAGGAGAATATGCGTCTGGCCGATGTGGTGCGAGGCTCGGTTGAGGATTTCCTTTACCTCTATAACCTCACAAATGCGGATGCCATACAGGAGCACGTGAGCCGTTTCTGCAACACCTTGATACTGACCGACGGGGCTGACCCCATCCGAGTCTATACGCCAGATGGTTGCAAGACATTCCCCGTGTATCCCGTGGAGACGGTAAGCACCGTGGGAGCCGGTGACAACTTCAACGCCGGTTACATCTACGCCATGATGCAGGGCTGCGATAGCCTGGCTGCGCGTGTCGAGATGGCGCAGTACTGGAGTCAGGATGTCTGCCGCCAGATGGGGAACAATATAAGCGACGCGGTGGTGGCGGCGATAAAAGGTGGCTGTGATGGAGCGCACCTTCGCCACACTTGAA
>JAILAT010000025.1 GCA_024681475.1 Bacteroidales bacterium
TGTTGCTGTTGCCGATGGCGACAGTAGGGCAGACCACCATCACCATGCAGCATCACGGCAGCGAGCAGCACACACTGGCCGTGGGCACTACATACACGATTCTCGACCCAGGAGGTTCGAACAACTACAACTCCAACTGCAGCGACACTTTGACGTTGCAATCGGTGGGCAATCGCCCCTTTGTGCTTCACGGGAGCTACAATATCGGTGCTGGTGATTATCTGAAAATCTGCCAGGGTCCGTCGCTGGACTATCCTATTGAAAACTACTACAACACGGGCAACGGCTCCATCGAGATATATTGCTACTCGGGAGCTGTGACACTCTATTTCTACAGCAACCAGTTCAACCACGCCCCCGGATTTAGCTTCAATATCTGCTTTCCGAGCATCTATGATGTAGAGGCTTCACAGGTGACGACTACTAGTGCCACCTTCGCTTGGCAGGATGCCGACTATGGGTACTCTACACGCTGGCGCGTGCACTACTTTCTCCTCGACGATCCCAGCCGAGTGACGACCACTAGTACCAATTTGTCTGGCCGCACTTATACCTCCACCTCCCTCGGCCGCGGTGCTCGCTACGGCTACTATGTCACTTCAAACCGCTATTACCCTAATTATGACACCAGCAGCACATGCAGGGCCCCTATGCATAAACTCCGTACGCCGAATGTCAACGTCTGCCACACCTGCGACCATTTCAGGGAGTGTATCGACTATACAGACCTGTCGGGTTCCGAGCGTGTGAAGTGCTACAAAGGCAGCACGGTCCATCCCGACTCAATGGAGTGTACTGTGGGTGGCTACGGGGAGACCTCAGCCGATGCACGCCATGTGAAGAACAGCACCGAAGGCCTTTTTGCGCCGTATACGAACAATGGGCTGCGCACGGTACCTTTGGGCGACTCCACGTCGGTGCGTCTAGGCAACTGGAACAGCGGCCATGAGGGTGAAAGCATCGTGTACGAGATACTGGTGGACACCAACGATTACAACTTGCTGACGCTGCGATATGCCGCAGCTTTTCTGATGCCTTCGGGTAACTTGGAAAGCCAGTTCCCGCGCATGACGGTGTCGCTCTACGACCAAAACTGCATCCCCATCGAGCCGCTGTGCTATCACATTGAGGTGATACCCGGCAATGGCGACGGTTGGACGACGACGACGGAAGGCTCGAACACATGTAAATGGATAGATTGGCAGAAGCGGGCCATAGACCTGAGTGATTATCATGGTAAGACGCTGTATCTGCAGCTGACCACACGCGACGGTGCCAGCTCCGGTGCCGCCTTTGGCTACTTCACGTTGCATTGCGGCCGCAAGCAGGTGGAGCGTATGAGTCATTGCGGCGGCAGCATTGCCAACACTTTCTATGCCCCTGGTGGCTATGACTACTATCGTTGGTATGCCGCCAATGCGCCAGGAACGATACTGTCGACAACCGACTCGCTGTCTGTGACGGCTGTTGGCCTCTACCAATGCTATGTGGGCTCCACGGGTCGGCTGGCTACGGATACGCTTTGTGGATTTGTAATCAATGCGTTGGCAGCTCCGCACTATCCGCAGGCAGCCTTCACCGACTCCATCATAGCGGGACGTTGCTCGTTCCGCGTGAAATTCACCAACCGCAGCAAGGTGGTGGACGCGCAAGGGGTGCCGCTGTGGACCAACGAAGACTGTGAGAGCGCACTGTGGAACTTCGGCAACGGACAGACTGCGACGACATACAACGCCGAGGCCGTCTATTCTGACACAGGCACCTACGTGGTGACACTGGTGGTGGGTATCGCCGGCGGACAGTGTACGGACACCATTCGCGACACCATCCGTCTGGACTGGCTCTATCCGCGCGGATACCTGGTGGGCGACACGAGCATCTGCCCGCTCGACGCTGTCAATTTCAATGCCTACAACACCACCAGCTGCATGTACTACATCGAGATGGGCGGCCAGACGTTCCCCCACAGCTACACATCGTTGGAGATTGAGCAAGGAGAACTGACGGAGTCATTCTGGGTCACCTGTCACATGGAGGACAGCAACCAATGCCGTGACACGGTGCACTATCAGGTAGTGGTGCATCCGACTTATAATGAATATGATACGCTGACGGTGTGTACCGACGACCTGCCCATATCATGGCGAGACCAATACTTTAACACTTGGGCTTCAACCAACAACTATACTTACAACCGCCAGACCGCTCAGTATGGTTGCGACAGTACAGTTCATCTTCATCTCCATGTGAATCAGTCCTATCACCATTCGGCCACAGTGGCCTATTGCGAAAGCATCACACAATACACTTATGCCGACACTGTTTTCCCCTCGCTGGGGGCGCACCAATATACCTTCCATCTGCCTACGGGTTGCGACAGTACATTGAATCTCAATCTGATATCTGTCGACTTTCCGCGCGATACGTTCATAGTCGACATCTGTCGTGGCGGCACCTACGTGGGACACCACTTTTATATTCCTTCGTCAGACACGCAGACTCCTGGAACATTTAATTATAACTATACCGTCAGTGACCCATCGGGCTGCGACAGCATCCTGCTGTTGGTGTTGCGTGTGTGGCCCCAGACGACCCATTCGGTCTATGACACAGTGGTGGAAAACGCACTGCCAGTGTTCTTCAACGGGGTAATGTTCAACCATGCTGTGAGCGACACGGTCTTCCATCTGGGCAACAGTCACGGCTGCGACAGCATGTTGCACTATTGGTTGACGGTGCATTGGAATGTGACCAGCAGCGAGAACCGCACAATCTGTGCCAACCAGTTGCCCTACAGTTGGAATGGCAAGACCTTCACCGCTGCAGGCACGAAGACGGCAACCTTGCAGGCTCGGACTGGTGCCGACAGTATCGTGACCATGACGCTGACGGTGAACCCCACATACTCCACCACTGCCACCGCTGCTATCTGCGACAACCAGAGCTACACCTGGCATGGCAGTACACTGACGCAAGCAGGAAGCTATCCTGTTCATCTGCAAAGTGTTGCGGGGTGCGACAGTTTGGCAACACTTCAACTGAAGGTGAATCCGACATACGCACACAACATCTACCATACCATCTGCAACGACGCCAGTTTCACATACAATGGCACCAATTATACTACGCCGGGCTGCTATCCCCACCAGTTCACAAGTGCGGCGGGCTGCGACAGCACCGTGACACTCAATCTCACCGTCAACGTGGTGACATACAGTACAGTCGAGCAGACCGTGCTACAACGCCAGCTGCCTTACACCTTTAATGGCGTCACCTTCAATGGCGACGTCAGCAATCAGACGGTAGTTATCAACAACGTCGCAGGCTGCGACAGCATCATCGACTTTACGCTGCATGTGCTGTGGAACATTTACGACACCGCCAGCCGCACCGTCTGTGACGACCTTTTGCCCTACCATTGGAACGCACGAACCTTTATGGCCACGGGTACTCAGAACGATACGCTGACGGCTGCGAATGGTGCCGACAGCGTCATCACCATGCACTTGACGGTAAATCCTACCTACGACCTCCATTATTATGATACCATTTGCAACGATGCGCAATACTCGTTTGCTACCCATACCTTCACACAGACAGGCGTTTACACCGACTCGTTGCAGACCTATAGAAGTTGCGACAGTGTGCAGACGCTGCATCTGCAAGTTTGGGCGGTGACCTACGCCACGATGCTGGACACCGTCGTGGAGAACGCGCTGCCGCACAGCTATTTGGGTGTCTCTTTTACTGGTCCCGTGACCGACAGCACATTGCACACCACCAACGTACATGGATGTGACAGCGTGGTGACCTATTCTCTCTGGGTGCATTGGAATGTGAGTCACTCGGTAGACAGCACCATCTGCGAGAACAATCTACCCCTGCATTGGAATGCCCGTACCTTTACATCCGCTGGCACTCAGCGCGATACACTGCTGGCATGGACAGGTGCCGACAGCGTGGTGGTGATGAACCTCACCGTTGACACCAACACGCACAGTGTGGTGTACGACACGGTGTTGCAGAATGCTTTGCCGCACCTCTTCAACGGCCAATGGTTTGCCGACAGCGTGACGGCGGCGCAGGTGAACATTCCCAACGACCGCGGCTGCGACAGCGTGATCACCTATTCGTTGTATGTGTATCGCAATCAGCGTACTGTGGTCGACAGCACACTCTGCGAGAACAGCGCGCCGCTGCTGTGGAACGGCAAGACTTTCAACGCGACGGGCAGCGACAGCACCCTGCTGGTGGGCGCCAATGGGGTGGACAGTCTAGTAGTGATGCGCGTGACGGTGGACACCAACACGCATGCAGTGTTGACCGACACGGTGGTGCAGAACGCGCTGCCATTCACTTGGCATCACCGCACCTTCACTTTGCAGGATATGCAGGGCGGCGATGTACGTTACCGTGAAGCGCAGATGCTTGATACACTGGTGAATGTACACGGCTGTGACAGTTTGGTGACGTTGCACCTTTTTGTCTGGTGGAACCGCACGGCGTCGGCCGACAGTACACTCTGTGAGGGGCGCTATCCCTTCACGTGGAACAACATCGTCTTCGACTCAGCTGCCACGCAGCAAGCTCTCCTAGTCACTACACATGGCGCCGACAGTCTGCTGACTATGAATGTGGACACCTGGTGGAACACCTATTCCACCTATCTTGATACAGTGGTGGAGAACAATCTGCCGCACGCTTTCAACGACAGTCTCTTCACAACTGCTGTCAGCCACAGGCCTGTGATTGTTGCCAACACCCATGGCTGCGACAGCGTCATTGACTATTCGCTGCATGTGCATTGGAACATCCATGTGAACTACGACAGCATCATATGCGACAACTTCTTGCCGCTGGCGTGGGGTCTGGAGAGTTTCACGGCTGCCGGCGTGCGCACCGATACGTTGCCAGCCGCCTCGGGCGCCGACAGCATCACAACGCTGACACTGACGGTGCATCCTACATACGACTTTCATCGCTACGATACCATCTGCAATGATGCTAGCTATACATTCCAAGGCACAACGTACACGGCGACAGGCATTTATCCGCATCTACTGACCAGTTCGCTGGGTTGCGACAGTGTGGAGACATTGCATTTGCAAGTGTGGCCGGTGACCTACGCCACCTATCTGGATACGGTGGTGGAGAACGATTTGCCACATAGCTATTTGACATATAGTTTCGCTGACAGCATTAGCCACACGACGCTGCACACACTCAACCACCACGGCTGCGACAGCATCATTGACTATTCGCTCTGGGTGCACTGGAATGTGTTCAGCACTGTTGACAGCGTCATCTGCGAGAACAGCGTACCATTCCAATGGAATGCACGCATCTTCACTTGGAGCGATTTGACGCTGACTCCAGGAGAAGCGCTGGCCACAGGAACGCTGAGGGATACGCTGACAGCATGGACGGGTGCTGACAGCGTGCTGACGATGAATGTCACCGTCAAGATGAACAGCCACACGGCTTTTGCCGATACGGTGATAGAGAACGCACTGCCTTACAGCTTCTTGGATTCGCTCTTTTTCGACAGTGTGACGGACAGCCATGTCATTATCCCTGCTGCCAACGGTTGCGACAGCATCACGCACTTCTCGCTGCATGTGTGGTGGAATGTCATCCACATCGTCGACACAGGCGAGTGTGTCAACAATCTGCCATTCACGCTATGGGGACATACTTTCACGACCGACGACATCCAATATGACTCGATGCTTACCACCCACGGCGCCGACAGTATCATCCACATCACATTCTCGGTATGGCCCACCTACACCACCGACCGCTATGACACCATCTGTGACTATTCGGGCATGATGATTCCGGGTCTGGAGTATATCACGTTGTTTCCAACAGTCACTATCCACGGCTGTGACAGCCTTGAGACGCGCCACCTGTGGGCCAACCCTGTGAGTTACACTACGGTGCACGACACAATTGCTGCCAGCCAGCTGCCCTATACATATAATGGTGTGGTATACAACGGAGAAGTGGCAGGCGTGCAGCGCATTCTCACTAACCAATACCTTTGCGACAGTATCGTGAACTTCTCGCTGTCGGTGTTTCCGACGCTGTACGGCAGCGACGACTCTACGATCTGTCCCGACCGTCTGCCGCTAGTTTGGGGCGGCTGCACATTCACCCAGGCGGGCTCGCTTGTCGACTCGCTCTTTGCCTCCACGGGCGCCGACAGCATTGTGACGCGCACGTTACATGTGGCGCAGGATTTTGTGACGCATGTCTACGACACTTCGTGTAGCAACACGGCTTTCTACTTTTTCGACAGCGTGTACTATGCCACCACGACAGACAGTGCCCATTACACCGCTGTCAATAGCTGCGACAGCACGGTGTGGCTGCACCTGACGGTATACGCACCGACGTCGTCAACGGTGGTCGACACCATTCCTCAGGGCGAATTGCCATACAACTACCACGGCTATATTTTTGACAACGATGTGAGCGACACAGTGTTGACAATTACCAACTTCCATAGCTGCGACAGTGTGGTGACCTATACGATGCACGTCTATCGCAGCGATACGACCTACTATGACACTTCGCTGTGCGAGCAGTATCTCCCGATTGTCATCCATGGAGTGATCTTCTCCGCGGCAGGTACTGGGCAATACAGCCACATCGGCAGCAACGGTGTCGACAGTATCAATGTGGTGACGCTGCACACTTGGCCAGTTTTCCATTGGACCGATACGGCCGAGACTTGCGACAGCTTCACATGGATGGACGGCATAACCTACACGACTTCGACCACATTACCCTCGCTGCACCTTGCTTCGCAGCATGGATGCGACAGTATTATCGACCTGCATCTCACCCTGCATCACAGCGTGGAGCTCTCCGATGTGGTCAGCGCTTGCGACACTTTTGTGTGGATGGACGGCATCACCTACACTGCCGACACCGTCGGGGTGCGATTCCATCAGCAGACCGTCTACGGCTGCGACAGCGTCATTGTCCTCAACCTCGCTGTCCATAGTTCGTTTTTCCATAACAGTGTAGACACCATCTGCATCGGCACGGCGTTCGATTTCAACGGCATGGAGCTGCGCACCGAGGGTGTCTACTTCGACTCGCTGCGTTCGGCATACAACTGCGACAGTGTCTACCGCGAGGATCTCACGGTGCTGCTGTTGCCTGAAATATCTTTCGACACGGACTACAACTGTGAAACGCGCTACTATACGGTGACGGCCACCACCAACGTGCCTTACTACCGCTGGTCATCTTTCCCTGACGACCCGATGTTGGTAGGACAGGAGGCGTCGAGCACTATCCGCGTGAAGCCTATGACCCACGAGACGTATACCTTCTTCGCCGACTACTACGATGTGCCAACCTGCCCCAACACCCGCGAGCTCTATCTCTCGCCGCTGCTCAAGCCCCATGCTGTGATGGAGACCACACCCGATTTTCTCTCAGGCGACGAGCCGAAGCTCATAGCCATCAACCGCAGCACCAATGAGGCACGCCACGACTGGTATCTCAACGGAGACTGGTACAGCGACGCTAACCGCATCAGCTACATCGCCGATGCCCACGACGATTCGGTGTCACTCCTGCTGGTGGCTGTCAACGGTCTCTGCAGCGATACGACATACCGCGTCGTTCCTTTCCGCAAGGCCAGCATCTGGGCGGCTAACGCCTTCACTCCGGGCGAGGATGTGAACAACCGCTTCTATGTATACGGAACGGATATTATTGATTACGAGATAAATATATACACACGTGGAGGCGCTCTGGTCTACCATTCCATCGATATGGATGAGGGGTGGGATGGCCGCTGCGACGGTGTCGAGATGCCTCAGGCCGCCTACGTGTGGGTGCTGGTATACACCGACAATACCGCCCCCAGCAACAAGAAGAAACAAGTAGGAACGGTAACCCTCTTGCGATAGATTTTTAAACGATTAATAATAAACCACCAATAACGAATCACAAAACATTAATAACATGGATAAATTAAGTTACGCTCTGGGCCACAACATCGCCCACCAGCTCATGGATATGGGGCTGGAAACACAACTCAATGTCGACGATTTCGCCGCCGCCATCCACGACCTCTTCACCGGCGCCGAACCCAAGCTCTCCCACGACGAGACCCATGCTGTGCTCGAGGCTTTCTTCGAGGAGGTCGATCAGCGCCAGCAGCAACAGGCTGCTGCCCAAGGCCAGCGCGCCAAGGCCGAGGGCGAGCAGTTCCTGGCACAGAACGCCAAGCGCAACGGCGTGGTCACCACGCCCAGCGGCCTGCAGTACGAGGTGCTGGCACAGGGCACTGGCCGTCAGCCCAAGGCTACGCAGACGGTGCGCTGCCACTACGAGGGTCGACTCATTGACGGCACCGTCTTCGACTCCTCCTATCGCCGCGGCACCCCTGCCGAGTTCGGCCTCAACCAGGTCATCGCCGGATGGACCGAGGGTGTCCAGCTCATGAAGGAGGGCGCCAAGTTCCGCTTCTACATTCCCTACAACCTCGCCTACGGCGAGCGGGGCGCCGGCCGCGACATACCGCCTTACGCAGCGCTCATCTTCGATGTCGAGCTGATCAAGGTGCTCTAACTCTCTGTCTGTCACCAACAACCTGTCAACAATATGAATACGACGAAAAAGGCGCTGCTCCTGGCGCTGCTCTTCCTGGCCCCGCTGCTCGTCCGGGCACAGTACGACATCGACACCACGGCACTCTACGAAAATGCCAACAAGCCTGACTATGAGTGGATTGAGGAGGCTGTCTCTTCCAAGAAGAGCGACTTCTATTACCCCAAGCTGCTCAAACGGCTCCAGAAGGCCGACACGACGCTGACTCTCAGGCAGATGTCCGCCATCTATTACGGCTACTGCTTCCAGAAGTCGTTCAACCCTTATGCTACTCTCCCTCAGAGCGACGAGATAAACCGACTGGTCAACATGGACAACCCCGACTGGAAGAAGGTTATCAAGCTGGCCGACAAGGCGCTGAAGGAGAAGCCCACCGAGCTTTCGATGTATTATTGGAAGTATCTGGCCTGCGCAATGCTCTATGGCGAGAACGACAAGCGCTCTGAGAAGGTGTTCTGGCAGCTGCAGTCCTTGTTGGCGGCCATCCTGTCCACCGGCGACGGCTCGCAATACGCACCCATCCACCTCACCACAGTGGGCCATTCCTATTTCCTTATGGGTATCAGCGACTTGACCCCGACATCACAGGCTTTGGGCACCAGCGCCAGCGGCGAGCTCTGCGACATCTTTGAGCTCCAGCCCAACGACGCAGGTATCGAGACTCTCTATTTCAACGTGGAGAAATGCATTGCTTTCTGGGACTTCGGCGTTGATACCGATGACGTGGACTGGGAATTATTCGAGCAGGGTGTCAAGCACGCCATCGAGGAGCAGGATAACGCTGTCGAAGAGCCTGCACAGGAATGAAAATGCGCTTCATTATTTTGCAGTAACGGATTATTTCCCTATCTTTGTATCCGCGTTTGAAATAATTCATTAAAGATATAACATTATAAATAAACATATTAGATATGAAACAGCTGATTGAATGCGTCCCCAATATCTCCGAAGGACGCGACATGAATATCATCAATCAGGTCACAGCCGAGATTGAGAAGGTGGAGGGTGTAAAACTCCTGGATGTCGACCCCGGCGCAACGACTAACCGTACCGTCATTACCTTTGTCGGCGAACCCGAGCAGGCTTGCGAGGCCGCTTACCGTGTAGTCAAGAAGGCTGCCGAGCTCATCGACATGAGCCAGCATCACGGCGCTCACCCCCGTCAGGGTGCCACCGATGTCTGCCCCCTCATCCCCGTGGCCGGCATCACCATGGAAGAGGTGGTGGTCTATGCCCACAAGCTGGCAGAACGCATCGGCACCGAGCTGAACATCCCTATCTACTGCTATGAGAACGCCGCCCGCATCCCCGAGCGTCGCAATCTCGCCTACTGCCGCACCGGCGAATACGAGAGCCTCTCGAGCCGCCTCGGCACCCAGCAGTGGAAGCCCGACTTCGGCCCCAACGAGTGGAACGACCATGTAGCTCACACCGGCGCAACACAGGTGGGCGCCCGCGATTTCCTTGTGGCTATCAACTATAACCTCAACACCACGAGCACCCGTCGTGCCAACGCCATCGCTTTCGACGTTCGCGAGAAGGGTCGCCCGATGCGCGAGGGCGGCAAACCCTCTGGCAAACCGATGAAGGATGAGAACGGCAAGCCCATTATGATTCCCGGCACGCTGAAAGGCACCAAGGCAATAGGTTGGTACATAGAGGACTATGGCATTGCCCAGGTCTCCATGAACATCACCTCCATCAAGGTGGCTCCCGTGCATCTTTGCTTCGACGAGGTGTGCCGTTGCGCCGCCAACCGCGGCATCCGTGTGACGGGCTGCGAGATTGTTGGCCTCATCCCCAAGAGCGTGCTCATCGATGCCGGCAAGTACTATCTGGCCAAACAGAAACGCTCCCTCGGTGTCAGCGAGGACGAAATTATGAAGGTGGCCATCAAGTCCATGGGTCTTGATGATCTTAAGCCCTTCAATCCCAAAGAGAAAGTCATCGAATTCCTCATCGAGGACAACAGCCAGAAGAAGCTCGTCGACCTCACCTGCACTGGCTTCTGCGAGGAGACAGCCAGCGAGAGCCCCGCACCTGGCGGCGGCTCTGTCAGCGCATACATGGGAGCCCTCGCCGCTTCGCTGGGCACCATGGTTGCCAACCTCACCGGCGGCAAGGCTGCCTACGACGACGAGTGGGAGAAGTTCAGCGATGTCGCCGTCCACGGCCAGCAGCTGAAGAACGAGCTCCTTCACCTTGTCGACGAGGACACCAACGCCTTCAACAAGATTATGAATGCTTTCGGCCTGCCCAAGAAGACCGACGAGGAGAAGACCGCACGCACCACAGCCATCCAGGAGGCCACCAAGTTCGCCACCGAGGTGCCGTTCCACACCATGCAGAAATCCTTCGAGGCTTTCGAGGTCTGCCGCGCCATGGTGGAGTGGGGCAACCCTGCCAGCGTCACCGACGGCGGTGTCGGCGCTCTTGCAGCACGTAGCGCCGTCATGGGTGCTCACCTCAACGTGAAAATCAACGCCAGCAGCTTGAAAGACGAAGCCTTCAAGAACGACATCCTCGCCCGTGCCGCCGCCATCGAAGCCGCTGCCATCAAAGAGGAAGCCGAAATCCTGGCTATCGTCAACGAAAAAATCGGCCTCTAAACCACCAGAACAACTAGTAATACTAGAAACTAGTATTACTAGTCCAACTAGTCCAACTAGAACAACTAGTCCAACTAGAACAAAAAAAGAAAACAAGGCCCACCAACGGTGGGCCTTGTTTTCTTTAACATTGTTACCCCAAAAGCCTATCCAGTAGGAGAGGACCTTTTCGGGAAGCCATCCTGCGTCAAAAGTTATTCGCTCAGAACAACATTCTCCGAGATAGAACCACGGTAGGCAGGGCAGGTCTTGTGCGAGCACGATACAGCAACCATGGCGACGACCAGAATGGCGAAGAGTGTAATGATGCTTTTCTTCATGATATTTCAGTTTATTGTTGTTTCCGTTCTGTGAGACTGTTATAATAATATGTTCTTATTATATTATATATAGCAGGCCGTATATATTGTCAGTCTCAATTTCTTGTCATTAACGACAAAAAAAATATAATCGTATGTGGCAGAACAAAAAAAATTCATTTTATTTTTATTCTCCACCATTTGGTCAACAATTGCCCCCTAATGGCAACAGCCAAGACGGTCATAATCGTTGTCCATTTTTTAGCGTGTCAAATTGGTTATCGTCGCAAACCATCAAACCTCGTCATAAAACCTTGCATCCAAGGGTAGGGGAGTAGTTCCTTTCCTCGACGAGAATCTCATATTCAAAAAGCGTGATGCTCCACCCTCCGAAAACTCATCCTAGAATACCTTGACAAAAATCTCCACCGCAATTTCTCCAGAGTGCCATAATCCCAAAATGGAAAAAATGCCCTCTAAGCCCCTATCGTCATTTAGGTGTGTTATTTTACGACAAGAATGTAATTCGTGCAAAATAAGCCAAATCCTAAGATTTACTTATGTGAAATACAATTGTAATTTACATAAGTAAACAGTACAAATGCATACACAAATGTAAATGTTACAAAAATATTCACCGAAATAATGTAAATAGTCATAATAGGCA
>JAILAT010000003.1 GCA_024681475.1 Bacteroidales bacterium
ACGCCATTGAGAAATGGGCCGCGGACGAGTTCCGCAGTGCCAACGGCCAGATAGAATGGATACTGGCTGAGGCCCTCAAGAAGGCCAAACGGTATCCGAAAAAAGGAGTTAAGGAGACAGAAGATAAGGAGTTAAGATAAATGAAAAAGATTGCAATAGCATTTCTGCTGCTGTGCGTGGGTCTGACCGCCCACGCACAGTGGTTTACCGGCATGAGCCAGAAGACCGGCCTGGCGCTCTGTATCCATCTGACCGACACCGCGGCCGGCCTCTACAGTCCCATGCAGACCATGGAGCCACTGCCGGTGAGTTCCTGGAGCCTGGAGGATGGCAAACTGACGATTGAGTGTAAGAAGCTTGGCTTTAAGACGGTCCTGACACGCCGCGACAGCACCTTTGTGGGCTACTGGAAACAGGGCCTCTTCAAGGAGGATATCACCTTTTATCCCACCGACACCATCTTCCAGCTGCGCCGTCCGCAGACTCCGCAAGCGCCTTACCGTTTTGACGAGGAGACTATCGCGACCGACTACACCGACAGTCAGGGCAACAAGGTGCACCTCGAAGGGACGCTGACCTATCCCAAGGGCGGCGGGCAATACCCGACGATGGTCATTGTCAGCGGCAGCGGGCAGCAGAACCGCGACGAAGAAATCATGCAGCACAAGCCCTTCCTGGTGCTGGCCGACTACCTTGCCTTACGCGGCATCGCCGTGTTGCGCTACGACGACCGCGGCATGGGCGCCAGCACTGGCGAGGTGGAGAAGGCCGACACGCGCCTCTTCAGCGAGGACGCCGAAGCTATGCTCAAGGCTGTGCGCAAGAACAAGCATGTGGACGCCAAGCGTCTGGGTATGGGCGGCCACAGCGAGGGCGGCGCCATAGCACCCATGGTGGCGGCGAGAAACAAAGATGTGATGTTTGTGGTGATGTTGGCCGGACAAGGCTGCACGGGCCTCGACGTACTCCTACAGCAGAACGAGGCCATCTTCCGCGCTGCCGGCGTCAGTGAGAGCCTGCTGGCTGTCCGCATGGCCTGCATGCGCGAATTGTTCCAGATGCCTGCCGGCAGCAGCCAGAAGGAATACAAGGCCGTTATCGCCCGCCACACCGACGGCCTCAGCAAGGAGCAGACCGACAGCATCGGCTTCACCAAGGGCATGGCGTACACGTTGAAGCAGCAGATGGAAAGCCGCTGGATGCAGAGTTTCCTCACCCTCGACCCCGCCGACTACCTGCCGAAGGTGAAATGTCCTGTGCTGGCGCTCAACGGCACGAAAGACAGCCAGGTGCTCGCCAAACCCAACTTGGAGCGCGTCAAGACGCTATGCCCACAGGCCGACTGCCGCGAGTTTCCCGGACTCAACCACCTCTTCCAGCATTGCACTACGGGCAGCCCCGACGAGTACATGCTCATCGAGGAGACTTTCGTCCCCGAGGCCATGCAGGCCGTCGCTGACTGGATACTTGGGCTGTATTAGCCGCGCATAGGAAGACTGACGGTGAACGTGGAGCCGTGGCCGGGCTCGCTCTCCAGCGAGATGTGGCCATGGTGCAGACGCACCACCTGCGCCACATAGTTTAGTCCGATACCGAACCCCTTTACGTTGTGCACATTGCCCGTCGAGACGCGGTAGAACTTCTCGAAGACGTGCTTCTGGTCCGACTTGGAGATGCCGATGCCGTGGTCCTGCACCCGTAGCAGCAGGTGGTGCCCGTCGGTGGCGGTGCTCACCACGATGTGGGGTGCATCGGTGGAATACTTGATGCCGTTGTCGATGAGGTTGTAAATCAGGTTGGTCAGGTGTAGCTCATCGGCCTCGATGACCGAGGGGTCGGCCTCCAGATGTGTTTCGATGCAGCCGCTGCGGTTGCTCAGCGTCAAGCGGAAACTCTGCTGCACCTTCTCGATAAGAGAGTTGATATCCACCGGCTTGGGGTTGATGCGGAAGTTCTTGTTTGACATCTTCGCACTCTGCAGGATGGTCTCCACCAGCACCCGCATCCGCTGGTTCTCGTCGGCCACAATAGCGATGAAGTTGGCGCGCGTCTCGGGGTCCTGCGAGATGCTGTTGTCGCTCAGCATCTCACATGCCAGGCTGATGGTCGAGAGCGGCGTCTTGATTTCGTGCGTCATGTTGTTGATGAATTCGCTCTTCATCTGATCCAGCTTGCGCTGGTTCGAGATGGTGCGCAGCGAAATGAAGAACATAGCGGCAATCACCACGATGAGGAAGATGCTCATGTAGGTGTATACCCTCGTGCCCGGTTGCAGGAAGATGTCGTTGTAGGGGAAATAAAGAATGATATAGAACTGATTGGATGAGACAATGCCCACAGGCTGGAAGCTGTAGCGGTAGGGCGACAGCTCCAGGTCTTCCTCGCGCCGCGGGTCGGAACTGTAGAGGAACGACCCCTCCGAGCCGTCGTACAACCCCACCACAGGGTGCATGTCGATGCCGTTGATGAGCAACTCTTCGGCAATCAGCGAGTCAAGCTCCTGGTAGCTGAAGGCCGAAGCGCGGTGTGCGTCGGTCTGCACCACTTCGCTCCCAATCTGGCTGATGACCTCGTCCATCGCATTGTTCACACTCACGTTGAACATATTATCGCTGATGGAGAAGGTGCGCTGCGTCTGAATGAGTTGTATCACCACCAGGCTGACTGCCGCTATGGCGAAAACGGAGACGATGAAAAGCCGGAACCAACGTTTCATACTGATTTGCTGTAAGCTGTGTCTTGCATGAATTATAATGAATAACGCACGCTGAAAAAAAATATTATGTTTTGGCCCCTAATAGCGAAAAAAGTTGTACTTTTGCATTGCAAAAACAATGATAAC
>JAILAT010000024.1 GCA_024681475.1 Bacteroidales bacterium
GATGTCAACGACATAATGCCATACGAACAGGAACGACTTGAGCTGTCAAATATAATTAGGGATTTCAAAAAGTTCACAAGCAAGAAATTGGTAAACAGCATCGAGGACAATGTGCAGGAAAGTAGAAAGGATTGGATGATGAACAGGTTTTGGTACGCAGGAGCCAACGATAAAAAAATAAAAAACAATCGATTCTGGCAAGAAGGTTACTGTCCAGAGGAGATATTCTCGGAGGAATTTTTGCGTCAGAAAATCAACTACATCCATCAAAATCCTGTCAGACAAGAGATTGTCATTTTTCCAGAGCAATACAAATACAGCTCAGCGATAGACTATGCCGGGGAGAAAGGCTTGTTGGATGTTGTCGTTATAAATTTATGAATGATCATGTCAAAACGGATTACAAATCCTGATAATAATAAGTGTCGGATTGCAAATCCGACACAACAGACACAACAGACACATCGAAGTTTGCAATCCGTAATGCAATAATCCTTATCCGACGAGCTGACCAATACGATAACTAACAGTAAAACACATACTCATGAAGAAACTAACATCTATTATCTTTGCTGTCGTTCTGCTGGCAGCATGCACAAACAACGAAGAACAACTGAAAAAACGGGCCGAAGTCCTTTGCCGGTACATTCCCGACCACGAACTCTCAACGCAGTCGGAAGAATACATGACGGCTGACTTCTACAACGTGCTCGACACGATGTTCAACTACCTGCCGGAAATTGAGGCGATGGATCACGAGTGGCTCTACTACTTTGTCACCGGCAACGGCGGCACGATAGCCGACTTCACGGTGAACGGCGTCGAACTGATCGACAAGACCCACGCCGTGGCCACCATCAGCGTGCGGCAGAAATGGGAGGACGGCTCGTTCGACCCCGACACCGACGTGGAGGAACACAAACTCGCAATGGAGAAGGTGGACGGGGAATGGCTGATTGCCGACTTCGACGGGCACAAGGCCGACTGCATACGCCACATCACCATCGCCCGCGACGAACAGGCACAGCGCGACGCCATCAAAGACTACCTCATCAAGGAGATTGGCCCGCAATACCAGCAGGGAGAGCTCTGTATCCCTACCCTTCTAGTTGTAGCCTCCGAGCTGGCCGACTCCGATTATGTTCCGATGCTGTGCGACTGCTGGGTGTTCTGGTACAACATTGCAGGAGACACACTTAAATGTGTCTCTGGCGGCAACCATAGCGGTCTAATATCTTTGAACGGGATGAATGGCCAGTACAGAGTGACCTCCTTCGAGCAAACCGTCGACGGTGCCGACAATGTGGCCAGCGCCAAGCGCATCTTCGGAAGCCACTACGACATCTACGAGAATGTCCACGCCAGCGAGCGGCTGCGCGAAACCGTACGCAATATGCAGCTGAAAGAATACGTGAAGAGACATAACCTCGATGTCCACTACTACCAGGACTACGGCTGGCCGGCAGTGGAAATTGAAAAATGAGATACTTATGGCATATCCAATGCAGCGAATCGGAGAATGAAAAGAACCCGAGCGAGTTGTAATCCTGCATCGGCACTCTAAAACAGTAACGGCTGCCATCCTTGCGGATGGCAGCCGTTTTTTCGTGATTTTTTTTATGTGACGGTTGGGATGATGATTGTTTCGGATCGGTCCTGAGGTATTGTCCGCAGGGCGAAGGTCAACCGTCACGATTATGCAAATGGTAATGAGACGATTTAGAGTGCGTAACCAACACCTACGAAGATGCCGGAAGCCGTCGTCTTCACATTGTCGTTCTTGTTCTGGTCCAGCAGGCCGACACGATAGCCGCCGAAGAGACGGAAGTCGCTGTACTGGAACTGCAAGCCGATGGCGGCGCCGATGTCGAAGCGCTCGTAATTGCTGTTGTCGTCATACATGGCGTAGTCGGTCTCGGTGGTAGTGGTCGTGCCGAGGATGGTGGCGGAGGCGGTAACATGGGTGTTGCCGTAGACAGCATAGCTGAAAGTGGGGCCGGCGAAAGCGGACAGTTTCGCATTGCTGCCAAGTTCAAGGCCATAGTTGAGCAGAACGGGGACGTCGAGCAGGATCTGTGTCGTGGTGGTCTTGTCGTTGCCGCTGACCACTACAAAGTTGGCGCTACCCGTCGAGGTCTTTGTGTTGTATCGTGCTTGCAGTCCTACCGACACGCCAAAGGCATCCGACAGGCCATAGTTGTAGTTTACCCCAGCAAAAAATCCGTTCATCTCGGATGTGGTTGTTGTGGTGGTGTTGCCCGCAGTTGTCTTGGTGGTCAAAGTCTCGGGTGCATAACCAAAATTGAAACTCACCTGTGCATTGGATTTACCGACGAAAAACATCGTTGCTACTGCCAGGATAATAAGTGCTTTTTTCATTGTCTTTTATTTTTTAAATGATGTTAATAATATGTATCCAACTATATATTCACTATGAATTAAATTTTTAACGTCATTATTCTTGTTTTATTGCCTCCGCGGCACAAAAAAGTGGACTTGAAAGCCTATATGATTGTCACGCTCTGCATCATCCGACGGTAGTATTCGGCTTTTTCGGCCAATGGCATCGGGTAGGCGCGCGACGACGAGGTCATACGCCACAGACGCATCGTTCTGTCACCCAAGCGGAAAGCATTGTATTCGCCCATCCTGGGCATGTCCACGCCATAGTCCTCGGTCAGCACCGAGAAACTTTTCTGACCCGTGCATACCAGGTCATGACACAACGGTATCTTGCTCAGCAGCATGGAAATATCGGTCTTCTCCACAATCTGCAAGTCTTTGTCCGACGCGTTGCCCGAGAGACGACACACGGCAGTGGCGGTGTCGTAGATGGCAATGCCGCGCTCAGTGAGCAGTGCCTCGATGTCGGCCTGCAGGAAGGTCTTATTCTCCTCATCCACAAGCCTCAGCGCATCGCCGAAGAGCACCAGGCCGAAAATGTTCCACATCTGATTGGTGCGGTTGGGATAAAAGAAATCCATACACCAACGTTTCCGCGGCGGCGGGAAGCTGCCGAGCATCAGCAGCCGCGCCCTGGGCGGCAGGAATGGCTGCAACGGATGGCGCTCGACGGGTGCCGGTTTTGGCTCTTTCATTTTCTGACACGTTTTTTTGAGCCATCTCTCACCAGCTCATAGGATTGGCGGACCCATTCGCGGAGGGTGGCGTCGTCGACTTCGTGGACCTGCACGCCAATCCAATATTTGTTGCTCAGATTGAAGGGGTCGTGCACGGCGGGATTGGTGGCTTTCAGCTCATCGATACATTCGGCAGGATGCTTGATGGTTATGGTGTCGAAACGATCGATGTCGAGCAGGCAGAACATCTTCCCACCCACATAGAACACCAGCACCGAACGTGCGCCATTGAAAGCTTGAAAGGGCATTTTCTCTGTCGCACCGGGCAACGACAAGCAATAGTCGCGAAATGCTTCGATGTCCATTGTCAGACGAATACAGACGTCGGGAGCCTATTTGGCAGGCTCCCATTTGCAACGCACAGGCGACACGATGGCACCTTCTTTCTTCAACTCGGCAAAGGCCTTGTCGACCTCTTTGCGGTCGGCACCCAACGTTTTGGCCACATCGCCAGCCAATACAGGTTTACCTGCTTCACGCATGGCTTTCAATACTTTTTCCTTCATTGCTAATCAGATTATTAAATGAGTAATATATCTTTGGGCATCCCGACATTAGTGGGACCCGCACGCTTTGCTTCCTGTCGCCGAAGTCGTGCCACAGTACGAATAACGCGCTACATTTCAATACAATAAATCCGCCGTAACCGACTTGTCGACATTGCAAAGATAGGCAAAAACCACCACACTGCCAAGTCCAGAGCATATTTTTTTTGAGAATTGCCCACAGCGGGCACAAAAAGATTTGGAGATTATGAATATTCTTCGTACCTTTGCGCTAACAATAGCGTTATGAAGAAACATTGTAAAGAAATATAAATCAATCAAATATTAACCTTAAAACAATAGACGCAATGCTTAACAAAAAAGTATCCGACCTGCTCAATGAGCAAATCAACAAGGAGCTCTATTCGGCTTACCTTTATCTGGACATGAACAACTACTTCGACAAACGCGGCCTCAACGGCTTCGCCAACTGGTATATGATTCAGGCCCAGGAAGAGCGTGACCACGCCATGCTCATCTACAAATATATGCAGAACAACGACTGCCTCATCAAGCTGAACGCCATTGCCATGCCCGACAAGAAATACAAAAGAGACATCGATGTGCTGAAAGCCGGCCTGGCTCATGAGGAGTATGTCACCGACAGCATCCACAACATCTATGAGGCCGCCAACAAGGTGAAAGACTTCCGCACCATGCAGTTCCTCGACTGGTTCGTCAAAGAGCAAGGCGAAGAGGAGACCAACGCCCGCGAGATGATCTCCAAGATGGAGCTCTTCGGCAGCGACCCCCGCAGCCTCTATATGCTCAACCAGGAGCTCTCCACCCGCACCTACAGCGCCCCGAGCCTCGTGCTGGACTAAATGTGAGACCCCATCGAACAAAACAAGGGCCAGCGGCTTCGCCGCTGGCCCTTATATTTTTCATATCCTGCCCTTGCTTCAGTCGACCTTCACTAGCGTGACTGTCCGTGTTCCGGCGGGGTTGTCGATACGGAGGCAGTAGATGCCTGACGGGCACAGCTGCAGCGGTATCGTCGTCAGTCCTGCTGGAGCGTGAGAGCGCCAGAGCTGGCGTCCCTCGAGCGTCAGGAGGGTGAGGAGGGCTGGAGCATCGAGCACGACCGTGGCGTTGTCGCCAGTGGGATTGGGATAGACAACAACCCTGTTCTTGTCGGCAACGGAGATGCCGACGGGGTCGGTGCCCGAGGCGGCGACGTGTATTGTTGTGCTGTCCACAGCCTCCATGCAGTGGCGCCGTGCAGCAAGACGGACCACAAAGTCGCCCGTGTCGGCATAGACGTGCATCTTGGTGGTGCCGGCCACGTAAGGCTCAGCCTCCTCGGTGCCGTCGCCAAACTGCCACAACAGCGTGTCGGCGTGGTCGCAATGGTAGGAGAACCAGACCGTGTCGCCGTTGCCCACATGCTGCGCCGTGAGCTGCGCTTCCGGCTGCGGCCGCTGCCATTCCGTCAGCCGTTCGAAGACCACCGATCTCACTGCCTGACGGATGTTGTCGGCATCGGTGGCGTCCAGACCGGCGTCATAGCCGATGCCATTGGGGTCACGATGAAAAAGCATCACATAGAAGGCACACGCTGCGGCATAGCTTCCCGCCACCGAAGGATGGCTCCCGTCGCTTTGATACAGCTCTATTTCAGAATGTTCCGTCCGCAGCATACGCCACACGCGCCCCACGGGACACAGTGCCGCGTCGTTGTCGGCAGCCATCTGCTGATAGCGCAGACAGAGCATGCTGTCCATGCCCTCATAGGTACCCAACACAGGAAAGAACTGCGCGTTGTGGCTGTCGCCGTTCTTGCGACCCCACGTCATGTAGAACATAGGTTCGGCGCAAGGGTTGTGGGTATACACGGCCGTCACCAGCTGTTGCGCATAGGGGAACACCTCGTTTTCCACCTGGTTCTGCGGAAACGACGGATACTGGCTCTGCTCCTGCAAGACCACAACATCCCATCCGCCCTGTACAATCATCTCCATCGAGGCGTTCTGGCAATGCTGCATGAAGGTGCAACCGCCAGGAGTGTTGCTGGAATAGGTAATCTCGTCGCCCATGCTATGCGCCACGTTGGCGATCATCTGCGGCAGATTGTTCACCTCGGTGTAGCTGTTACCCACGAAGAGCACACGCCGAGGCTGCGCGGCGGCGGTCAACGTCAGCAGCAAGGCAAAAAGCAATACTATTCTTCTCATAATTAGCACATTATAGGTTATCCTAAAAACTTACCACAACCAGAGAGAAGACTTGTCAGGCTATTCGACAAACACCAATCTGTCGAGCATCTTCCAGAAGTCGGGGAACGACTTGGCGACGACATCAGGCTGGTCGACAGTCAGTTTGGGCTGTATGACCTTCAGCACGCCAAACGCCATGGCGATGCGATGGTCCTGATGTGTGCAGATGGGCTCTTTCATCTTCGCCAGCGACTCGGCGGTCATGGGTGTCCCCTTCTCAATCGTCAACGTATTGTCGTCGAAGCTTGCGTTGCGTCCCAGGCGAGCCAGCTCGTCAACGATGCTCACCAGACGGTCGCTCTCTTTGTAGCGCAGGTTTTTGACTCCCGTGAAATGTGCTTCCACACCCAGTGCGGCGCAGGCCACAGCCACGGCGGGCACCAAGTCGGGACAGTTAGTAAAGTCATATTCAATACTTTCTGCAGCAGTGTGGTCACAGATAAGCTCCACAGACTGCTCCATCTGGTTCACCGTCAGACCGAGCTGGGAGAAGATCTCCTTCACCACGTGGTCGCCCTGCAGACTCTGACTCAGCAGACCCGGCAGACGGATGGGCACATTGGGCAGCAGCGATGCCGCCTCGAAGAAGTAGGAAGCTGAAGACCAATCCTTTTCAATCACCACCACGTCGCACTGCGGAATGATGTGGCGCACATGGTAGGCAGGCGGATTACCTTTCAACAGACATTCCACCTTGGCCTGCTCCATCACATTGATAGTCATATCGATATAGGGTTCCGATGCCGGAGCCCCCTGCAGTTCTATCACGCCGCCCTGAGGCATGCAGGCTGCCGCCAGGAGCAGCGACGATGCGAACTGGCTGCTCACGCTGCAGTCGATGCTGATGCGCGGCGACGGCAACGCCACGCCTTCAATCTTGCAAGGCAGATGGCCCTCTTCGCCCGTGCAGGTAATCTGGCATCCCACCGAGCGTAACGCTTCGATGAGCTGTCCCATGGGTCTTCTGCAGAGTTGCTCAGAGCCTGTAAGCACATGGCTTCCAGGGGTCACAGACAACAATGCCAACAAGAAACGCGCGGCAGTGCCGGCATCGTGGCAGTCGAAATTATGGCGACGTCCCTGCTTCAGCTGCCGCAGCAGTCGTGACAGCTGCTGCGTGTCCTCGGAAGAAGAGATATTCTTAATTTTTATACCCATGCGCGACAGGTAGTCAAGCACAAGCCAGCGGTTTGACAGACTTTTCGACGATGGCAAAGTGATTTGGATAGTTTCAACTGTTTTGTCCATTGTATTCTCTAAAGTTGTTTCAGTTTTATTCATAATCAATGTGTTACAAGCCTACAGCTTATATCTCCTCCAGCTTGTATTCCTTTATTTTACGATATAGCGTACGCTCCGATATGCCCAGCTCGCGTGCAGCTGGCCGGCGGCGGCCCCGGTGATGCTCCAGCGCCTTGCGGATAGCCAGTTTCTCGCGTTCCACCAGGGAGACAGGCTCGTCCTCGATGACTTCCGACTCCTGGAACTCCTCGTCGTCGCCGGACGGCATCGTGGTGACATCCATCGGCGACACACCGGTGTGATGCTCCAGCGGGTAGTAATCCTGGTTGTAGTATGCGCCGTTCGGCAACGCCTGGGGCTGACCGCCGCCCTGGCCTGCCAGAGCGGTCACCATCTGCTTCAGCTGGTTGATTTCGCCGCGCATATCGTTGATCATCTGCCCCATCGACAGCGCCTTCAGCAGCAACTCGCGGTCCGAGATGCTGGCACCCGCGCCATCCTCGCCTTGGAAAAGCACCGGCAGGTGCGAATCGGGGGTGACGTGGATGTAGCGCTGCAGCACCTCCTTGGTGATGACACGGTCCTTCTCGACGATGGCCAGCTGCTCGGTGATGTTCTTCAGCTCGCGCACATTGCCATACCAGGGATAGGCCATCAGATAGGCTTTAGCCTCCTCATCGAGCGAGATGGGGCGCATCTGGTATTTCTCGGCCACGTCGGTGGCAAACTTCAGAAACAGCAGCGGTATGTCCTCCTTGCGCTCGCGCAGCGGCGGTATGGCTATCGATATCTGGTTCAGACGGTAGTAGAGGTCCTCGCGGAAGCGTCCTTTGCGTATGGCCTCGGACAAATCGACGTTGGTAGCCGCCACAATGCGCACATCCACCTTGCGGGCCGACGAAGAGCCCACCGGGATGATTTCGCCGTTTTCCAGCACACGCAGCAGCTTGACTTGCATGGCCAAAGGCAACTCGCCCACCTCGTCGAGGAAGATGGTGCTCTTGTCGGCCTCCTCGAAGTAGCCCTTGCGGTCGCGGTCGGCGCCCGTGAAAGAGCCTTTCAGATGGCCAAAGAGCTCGCTCTCAATCGTTCCCTCGGGGATGGCGCCGCAGTTCACCGACACCAGCCGTTTGGTGCGCCGCGGGCTATTGTCGTGCACCATCCGCGCAAAGACCTCCTTGCCGGCGCCGCTTTCGCCGGTCACCAGGATGCTCAAGTCGGTCGGCGCCACCTGCACCGCCTTGTTGATGGCGTTCAGGAACAGCGGCGCATTGCCGATGATATCGTATTTGTTTTTTATCTGTTGCAGATCCATTTTTACTATCGCTCGTTTATTATTGTTGTCAGGCAATGATGCCGTCAGGTAATCACACGGTTCAGCGCTGTGCCCAGTTGCTGGCGCAGACGTATATAGTCCATTTTCTCTTGTAGCAGCAGCATACGATCCTCGTCGTTCTGCGTCAGCGCGAACTGGCGGTCCAGGTTGTCGATGCGGGCGTCGAGCTTCTTCATTTTGAAAGCCATGAGCGACTCGCGGACATCTTCCTCGATGCAGTCTTCGGGCTGCGGCACATAGATGGACTTGCTCCTCCATGTCTCGCTCGAGTGGTAGGTGTCCATCATCAGCGACACGGCCAGATCGCGCACCTGGGGATTCTCATGTTCCACAAACAGCTGCATGTCCACCGTCGTCTCGCCCTGCTGCAAACGTGTAGCGAACTCATTGAATATCAGCTGATACAATGGATTGACAAAAGTCAACTGGTCGTTCAGTATGTCGCCGACAATGATTTGCGCCACCGTGTAGGAGACCTTGTGCGTTTTAGGTTCGGCTGGGGTTTGGGCAGCCGCACCGGCCTCATTTTCTGTGGTCGCTTCGGCGTCAGGCTCGTCAATGGCCAGCATTTCATTGCCGTCGTGCACCAGCAGACGGATAATCTTACGTTCCTGATATTCAGCCGGGTTGACCATCACCGGCGACACCTCTATAGGCTTCTCCCTCGGCTCCTGCGGCGTGACGGTCTGCGAAGGGGCAATGCCCTGCAAACCGTTGTCGTTCAGCATCTGCGCCACCGACGTGTCGCCAGATGCTGAAGGTGTCTCTACCCGTGCCCCAGCGGGGACGGATTCCGGCTCCCGCTTGTTGCCTTCGGTGGCACGCCGTGCCAGCTCCTTGGCCAGCTCGGTCTGCAGCGTCTGCTCGGGCATCTGCAGGATTGAGGCACACAGCGCCACATACTCCGTGCGCTCCATAATGTCGGGGACCAGCGCGATGGTGTGCACCATCTCGCGCAACACCTCCACCTTGCGGATGGGGTCGTTCTTCACATCCTCCAGCAGCACCTTGGTTTTGAAGAGGATGAAGTTGGTCTCATTCTCTTGCAGATAGCGTTGCAGCTCCTCGGAGCCGTGCTTCTGGGCGTAGCTGTCGGGGTCGTCGCCGTCGGGGAAGAGCACCAGACGCACGTGGAATCCCTCCTCAAAAAGGATGTTCACCGCACGGAAAGCCGCCTTGATGCCCGCCTTGTCGCCATCGTAGAGCACCGTGACGTTCTTGGTGTAGCGTCTGATGAGACGCACCTGCTCGACGGTGAGCGAGGTGCCACATGATGCCACTGTGTTCTCCACTCCCGACTGGTACATGGAGATGACGTCGATGTTGCCCTCCACGAGGTAGCATTTGTCGGCCTTGGCAATGGCGCTGCGCGCCTGATAGAGGCCATAGAGGATGCGGCTCTTGTTGTATATCTCCGAGTCGGGCGAGTTGACATACTTGGCCGCCTGTTTCTCCTTGGAGAGCACACGCCCCGAGAACCCCAACACACGGCCGCTCACGCTGAAGATGGGGAACATTACACGGCCGCGAAAACGGTCGTAGTACTTGCCATCCTCGCGGAAGATGGTCAAGCCTGTCTTTTCCAGCACATTGTCGGAATAGCCGTTCTTGTGGGCATGGTCGGTGAATGCTGACCACTGGTCGAGGCAATAGCCCAGTCCGAAGGTCTTGATGACGGAGTCGGAAAGGCCGCGGCTGTGGAAATAGCTGAGACCCACCGCCTGGCCCATCTCGTCGTTGTAGAGCAGGTCGGCAAAATACTTCTGGGCGAACTCGGAGACGTGGAACAAAGCGTCGCGCTCGTTGTTCTTCTCGCGCTGTTCCTGGGTAAGCTCTTCTTCCTCAATGTCAATGTGATACTTCTCGGCCAGCCAACGCAGCGCCTCGGGGTAGGTGTAGTGCTCATGCTTCATCAGGAAGCTGACGGCGTCGCCGCTCTCCCCACAGCCGAAGCACTTGAAGATACCCCTTGCCGGCGACACGTTGAAGGAGGGCGTCTTCTCGTTGTGGAACGGGCAGCAGCCGATGTAGTTGGCGCCGCGCCGCTTGAGTTGCACAAACTCGCCAATCATCTCCTCGATGCGCACGGCATCTTTGATGCGTTGTATGGTTTCTTGGTTTATCACACTATAACATCATTACTTTCCGACAATTACATTTTCATTAGCGAAATATGTCCAATGTCGAATTACTTTGCAAAAATACAAAGAAAAAATGAAATGTGCGAAAAAATTTGTCAACAATATGACAAAATGTCAGCCGACGGAACGGAAGTGGTTGAGACAGACCTCCGTATTACTTTTTTTTCGCCATCGGGGCAATAAATAATGTTTGCGCGCGTTATAATGATGTATTTATACTAGCTAGTATAGCGACATGAAAAGCCGATCGTTCATATTGCTCCTTGTGCTTTGCCTGCTGGCGCCGACAGTGGCAGCGCGCCATGTGCGCGACACGCTGGGTCAGGGCGCCACGGTGCACTTCTCCGAAAACAGAGGGCAATGGGAGCCCAATGTGCTTTTCCGCTCGCAGATGCGCACCACCACGCTCTTTGTGGAGCACGACGCTTTCACCTTCGTCGTGCAGCATCCCGACAACGACAACCTGAAACATTTCGCCCCCGACTTCACCCAGAACGGGCGCTATCGCCAGCACTCCTATCGTCTTCATTTCGAAGGCGCTGATCCCAGCCTGGTGGAAGGACAGGAGCGCGAAGCGGGCTACGAGAACTACTATCTGGGCCGCGACCGCTCGCGCTGGGCAACCCGTGTGGGCACATTCCTGTCGGTATACTACCACCGCCTCTACCCTGGCGTGGACATGAAGGTGTACACTGCCCGCAACGCGATGAAATATGACTTTGTGGTGCAGGCCGGCGGCGACCCGTCGCAAATCGTGCTGCGCTACGAAGCCATAGAGGGTGCCCGCCTTCAGAACGGCAACCTCCTGATACAGACCTCCGTAACCGACCTGGTGGAGCTGGCGCCCTACGCCTACCAGTTTGTCGACGGCGAGGAACGTGAGGTGGAAGCCCGTTTCCGTCTGGCAAAGAACGCCAAAGGCGAATACCTCGTCACCTTCGAGCTGGGCGGCTACGACAAGAGCCTGCCGCTGGTCATTGACCCCTATCTGCATTTCTCCACCTATACTGGCTCGACCGCAGACAACTGGGGCACAACGAGTTCCTTCGACTCCTATAAGCAGACCTACACCGCCGGCCTGGTGTTCGGCACCGGATACCCCGTGTCGCTGGGTGCCTACGACGGCACCTACAACGGCAACGCCGACGTGGGCATCTTCAAGTTCGACACTGGCGGCACGCAACGCCTTTTCGCCACCTATCTGGGTGGTTCGCTGGCCGATATGCCCCACAGCATGTATGTCAACTCGCTCGACGAGCTGCTCATCTTCGGCACCACAGGCTCGTCCAATTTTCCTGTGACACCCAACGCGTTCGACACCACCTTCAATGGAGGCACCCCGCTACAATATGAGGGCTCCTCCACCATCAATTTCCCCAACGGGTCGGACCTGTTCATCACACGTTTCAGCGCCGACGGCACACAGCTGCAGGCCTCGACCTTCGTCGGCGGCGCGGGCAACGACGGCCTCAACTACCGTAACTCATTCGACTACAACACCATCATGCTTGGCAACGACTCGCTGTACTACAACTATGGCGACGGTGCCCGCGGCGAGATCATCACCGACGACCTCAACAATGTGTATGTCGGCAGCACCACCACCTCGCTGAACTTCCCCGTGACAGCCAACTGTGTGCAGAACCAGCATCTCGGCCGTCAGGACGGCATCGTGTTCAAGATTGACTACAACCTCTCCAACATACTGTGGAGCACCTATCTGGGCGGCTACTTCGACGACGCCATCTACTCCATAGACTGCGACTCGGAATACAACCTGCTGGTCTGCGGCGGCACCAACTCCATGAATTTTCCCGTCACACCCGGAGCCTACCGCACCTACTACAACGGCGGCAGCGCCGACGGCTTCGTGGCCAAGATCGACTACCACGGCGTCACACTCATGGCCAGCACCTTCTTCGGCTCGGCGGCCTACGACCAATGCTACTTTGTGCGCTGCGGGAAAAGCGACGACGTGTTCCTCTTCGGACAGACCAAAGCATCGGGCAGCACGCTGATATACAACGCCAACTACAACACGCCCAACAGCGGCCAATTCCTGGCGCGCTTCAAGCCGAACCTCGACTCGCTGAGGTGGAGCACCGTCTTCGGCACCGGCAACGGACAGCCCAACATCTCGCCCACCGCCTTCGCCGCCGACATCTGCAACCGCGTCTATCTGGCCGGCTGGGGACGCATATTCTGCGGCTATTACCTCAACGGCATGACGCAGCCCTGGAACCAGAACGGCACCTTCGGCATGGCCGTCACCAGCGACGCATACCAGGGCACCACCGACGCACAGGATTTCTACATCATGTCGATGGATGCCAACGCGTCGGGCCTGGTATACGCCACCTTTTTCGGCGAGCCCCACGGCAGCGGCACCGAAGGCCACGACCATGTGGACGGTGGCACCAGCCGCTTCGACCGTATGGCCACACTCTACCAGTCGGTCTGCGCCAGCTGCGGCGCCAACAACGCTTTCCCCACCACGCTGGGAGCCTGGTCGTCGGACAACAACAGCAACAACTGCAACAACGCCATCTTCCGCCTGGGTCTCTCCAACGACTTCCCCGTGGCCGATTTCCTGAGCGACACGGCGGGCTGTGCACCCTACACCGTGCAGTTCCACAACGCAGGCCGCGGCACAGCATACGCTTGGGACTTCGGCGACCCCAACAGCAGCCAAAACACCAGCACCGCTGTCGAGCCGTCACATACATTCACCCAACCGGGCGTGTACAGTGTGAGTCTGGTGGCCACCATGCCGGGCGGATGCACCGAGGCGGACACTATCGTCAAGCAAATCACCGTGTTGGGCGACACCAGCTACTGGCTCGACACCCTCTCCACCTGTCCGGGAGTGTCGCTACAGATAGGGCTGCTGCCCACGCTAGGATGCAGCTACCGCTGGTTCCAAGGTGCTGTGAGCGACAGCAGTGTCGCCAACCCCTACGTCAGCGCTATAGGCACTTACGGATGCCTGGTGTCCAACGGCACCTGCACCGACACCGTGTGGCAGGAGGTGGTTGTCGGCGAAGGACGATTCCATATCATAGGCGACACGGCAAGCTGCTCCATCCCTACGCAATTCACCATCACGTCGGACAACAACATCGTCAGCTTCGTGTGGTCCTCCAACCGCGATTTCAGCGACACGCTGAATGTCCACACCGACAACAGCGTATTCTCCTTCGCGCCCGACTCGTCGGCGTGGTACTACATCCACACCGTGGACTATCTCGGCTGCACCAAGAACGACAGCATACATCTGCACTTCTACAAGGTGGTGGACAGTATCGCGGTGACCGACCCCATCTGCCCCGACGACTGCAACGGCAGCGCCGAGCTGCTGGTCACCAGCTATGCCATGCCGCCCTTCTCCTTCAACTGGGGCAACGGCTGGAACAACGCCAGCACTCACAACGGCCTCTGCGACGGCAGCTACACCGTGAATTTCATCGATGCCAACGGCTGTAGCGTGCAGAGCGACTACACCGTCGTGGCGCCGCAGACTCCGACCATAGGCAAAACCGTGGGGCACATCCATTGCCATGAGACCTGCACAGGCACCATAGCCGTCACCGTCACAGGACCTTCGCAATACAGCCTGCTGTGGCTGGACGACAACTCCACAGCCGACACACGCAGCAACCTCTGCCCCGGCAGCTATGTCCTTCAGATTACCGACACCAACGGATGTATCGTCCTGGACACCACACAGATATTGGAGAATGTCGATATCGACATCAACATTGTGGAGCAGAGCCTCACCTGCCCCGACCTGTGCAGCGGCAGCGCCACCGCGCTGGCCACTGGCGGCACGGCGCCCTACGCATACCAGTGGAGCAACGGCGAAGTCACCGCCACGGCACACGCCCTTTGTGAAGGAATGGTGCTGGTCAGCGCCACCGACGCCACAGGATGCATCGTCACCGACTCGGTGAACATCGATCGGCTCCATTCGTTCGACAGCCTACAGCTCTGGGCCGACGAATACACGCTCTTCAACGGCG
This sequence comes from Bacteroidales bacterium, assembly GCA_024681475.1. Classification (GTDB taxonomy): domain Bacteria; phylum Bacteroidota; class Bacteroidia; order Bacteroidales; family P3; genus Colimorpha. The sequence continues at coordinate 14,640 of JAILAT010000024.1, forward strand.
AGAGCACCACGCTGCACGCCACACATATCCCTGGCGCCAGCTACCACTGGGAGCCCTCACAGCCCCTCGACAATCCCGACGCCCCCGACCCCAACGCCACACTGACCGACACCACTGTCTTCGTGCTCACGGTCACCGACTCGGCAGGATGCGTCTATGTCGACTCACTGAAAATCAACTGCATCACCGTCAACTGCGGCAAGCCCAATATACTCATCCCCAATGCATTCACCCCTAACGGCGACGGCAAGAACGACCAACTGTGCTTTCGTGGCGAATACATCCGCGAATTCCACATATCCATCTTCACCCGCTGGGGAGAGTTGCTCTACGAGTCGGACGACATCAACGCCTGCTGGGATGGCCGCTACAAAAACAACTGGTGTATGCCCGGCGTATATGTCTACACCTGCCGCATCGTCTGTGAAGGCAACATCGAGACCACCTTCAAGGGCGACATAACCCTCATCAGATAAACAGCATCATGGCCACAACTCAGAAGAAAAAGAAAGACCAATTTGTCATAGCTTATCTCGCCGACCTCGACAGGACCGACGTGGTTATCTCCTACTCGCTCTTCCTGGCCGACATGATCAACAAGGGGTTGATACTCGCCCACATCAGCGACCCGCGCTACACAACCACCTCGACCGAACAGGCCGAGGCTAAGCTGCAAGCCCTGCGTGACAGACTGGCGACGCAGTACCAGCAGCTGTCCATCAGTTACGCGGCCCTCAAAGGCGACACCAAAGAGCTCATCAACGCCATGCCTACCCTGCTGGGCGCTGTGGCCATCGTGGCGCAGGTCGACGCCAAAGCAGGCCGCAAAAGCCCTTTGGCCAAGAAGAGCATCTTGAAGAACTTTGCCGAGTGCAAAGTGGCCTGGCTTGTGGCCCAACAGCCACTTGCTGACGCTTCTGCGCTGGACAACATCGCCGTCAGCATCGATTATAGCAAAGAGAGCAAAGAAAAGATGATATGGGCCAGCTATTTTGCCCGTTTCCATCGCAGCAACCTGCATGTGCTCTACTACGACTACAAGGATGAGTTCATCCACAAGAAATGGTACAGCAACATGATATTTCTCCACAAATTCCTCACGAGCGTGGAAGTCACCTTCCAGCCCCACATCATGGAGTCGAAATCCACCTTCGGCGATGTCAACGCCTTGCGCTATGCCGCCGCCCAAGGTTATGGCCTACTGGTCAGCGTCACCACCAAAGAACGCGACGCCGTGGAGTATCTTCTCGGCGTTCAGGAGGGGCGCACCATCGTCAACGAATACAACATTCCTATTCTCTATCTCAATCCCCGCGACGACCTCTACGTCATCTGCGACTAAGACACAAAGTATTGGAAAAAAAAGCGGGTGCCCAATGGATTATTGGGCACCCGCTATCGTATCGTGGATTTGCTGTCATCAACGAACACGTTGCAGATGCATGGTGACATCGCCCACCATATCCGTGGCAGGAATCGTGGTGCCGACGAGAGAACAGTCGTTCTCCGTCATGTCTTTGATAGTGTATTCTGCTTGTCCGTTATGGTGATTGATAGTCAGCTTATCACCATTCAGGCTCCAAGTGAAATCGTTGTTCTCGACAACGCCATTGTTGTTGATCATTCCAGAACCGTCATCGTTCATGATTATCAACATATTTTCAGGGGTAACCTGCTCACCATTGAAGGTCACCATATCCACTTGCCATGCACCGACAATCATCTCTGCATTGATGTTGTCATCAGGTGTATTGTCATCTTCTTTCTCGCAGGAGGCTGCGCAAAGGAATCCCAGCGTAATGAAGCTAAAGATTAATAATGCTGTTTTTTTCATAATTTGTTGTATTAAGGGTTAATAATGTTATTCAGCAGTTACTTCAGCACCTCCACTGCGCCGTTGCGCTGGATGTCGCCGAGGTAGCCCTTGCCCACGAAGCGCCAGAAGTAGGTACCTGCGGGAGTGTTATCCTTGGCGGGATCCCAGAAGTCCTCAACCTTGGAGATATTTTCCTTGTAGTATACACGCTTGCCCCAGCGGTCGTAGATTGCCAACGAGTTGTTGGGGTAGCCCATGCCGTCCACAAGGTTCTTGATCTCGAAGATATCGTTGTAGCCGTCGCCGTTGGGCGTCACCACATTGGGGAACTGCAGGAAATCGTTCACCAGCAGGATAGTATTCTCAATGGTGTCGCGGCACTCCACCACCTGGCCACTGGGACCCATATTCTGTGTCTTGGCGATCAGACGGGCAACATAGGTACCCGAGATGTCCTCGCCGCTGGTGGTCCACTGGAATGTGGGGTTGACATCCGTAAGGGTATGATACGACACGTTGTTGTCGCGGTCATACTGAATCTCCCAGTAATACTTGTTTTCCTCGCTCTGGGGCACCGTCATGTTGATGAACTGCACTTCAGGATGCAGCACTGTCGGATTGACAGGTTCCCACGAGAATTTGGCGACAGGGCTAGAATAGACAGTGATCAGGTCTTCGTACACCAGCGAGTCGCGGCAGCCGAAATCGCTTTGGATATAGTATTTGAAGGGATACTGACCCGTAGCGTAGGTATGCACAGGGCTCACCGCCGTCGACGAGTCGCCGTCGCCGAAGACCCACACATACTTGTCGCCGCCCACCGAAGTGTTCTCAAACTTGATGGTGAAAGGTTCGCAGCCCTCGAGAGGATAGATGCCCGGGTCGAAGTTGGGCGAAGGAGTACGGCTCACGTTGACGCGAATCGAGTCGCGGGCGCGACAGTGAACGTCATATTCAGAATTCTCCACCTCAACCAGATAGAGCGTAGAAGTTCCCACATTGGCAGTCGACGAGATGGTATCGGTCGTCTGGCCATAGGGCTCCCACATATAGGAGTAGTTATGATCGAGAGCGTGACGGTCCTTGGCGTCTACCAGGATGGTGCGGACATCGCAAATCAGCGTATCGTTGCCCAAGTCGGGAGTCGGCGTCCAGACGGTACGGATACGTGTAATGGTGTCCCAAACGCACTGGAACTCGTCGTACAGCGTCACATGGATGGGGAACAGACCGGCTGTATCGGGCGAAGAGATATAGGCATTGACCGCATCGTGCTGGTTGATTACCACACCTCTATAGTGGCCCAAATCATAGTCGGCATAGGCCGAGTCGGGCTTCCAAGTGATGGAGTCGAGACCCACCTGATAGTCACAGCCGGCACCAGAGCTGATACCGCAGATATCAAGCGACCAGTTGAAAATCCAGCCGTTATCGGAACCCCATGTGTCGCACACCTCAATCTCCCACACACCGTTCAGCGGGCAGCCCACCAGCGACGCGAAGTCGGAAACCGGCAAATAATAGTCCAGTTTGTTTTCATGGTCACTGGGGTGGCGTGTGTTAAATGTTTTGGTACCGGCAGTCTGGCCTGCATTGACGAAAGGAGCAGGAATAACAGGGAACGTATAGGTCACTTGATCCTGAGGAAGACTGGTACAAGCTATATAGCGTTCGCATACCGAGGAATTGGGATTGTTGATAGCATCGTCGCTCACACCCGCTTGGTCGCCACTGACGAGTGTGTAGGTGGCATTGCGCGAGAAACAATAGTCAAGGCCAACGCCATAGTAGCTGAAAAGGCTATCGCAAATAATAGCATCGGAACCGGAGCCATCATAAGTATGGTGAGAATCTCCACCATAAGGATAACCAGTATACACACCGCCACCACCGCCGGCCCATTGCTTGGCACCTTGGGGAGCATTCTTGTATTTCAGTGTAGCCTCAGCATTGCTCGGACAACGGATCTTCATCTCGTAGTCACCCATAAACTCATGCTCAAAGTTAACGCAGATCGAGCAGATATCGCCCTTGTCGTTCACCTGACGGCCCGAGGGGAAATCGTCGAACATCACAGGAGCCTGGAAACAGGTCGTCTCGCAGTGCGGTCCGTCGGGAAGGAAGGTACGCACAGCGTAGGTACGCGATTTTTGCTTGTCGAAGGAGATATGCTTAAGCGTAATGGTACCGTTCTCACCCTCATAGCCCACGTTAACCAACAGCGAGTCGACATTGCAAATGGTTGCCAAATCATAGATTGTCTTGATGGGATTCTGTGCCAAGCGGACCACCACTGATTCGTATGCCGTCGAATTACATCCCTGTTCGTCGACCAGACCCAGCGTCAAGTCGTAGCAGTCCAACTCGCGGTAGGTGATAGTCGTCTGGGTGGCAGCGACCTGATAGAGCGTGTCGCCGTTACCATAGTTCCAGCGGAATTCTGTCGTATAGTCTGAAGGATTGTAGAGACCGTACTGATGCGAATATTCACCGTGGCCCACCACCATCAGTTCGTCACCCAAGCAGAGGTGAATGCCACGGAACGTATTGGTATCCAAACGGTAGACAGAGTCGCCGGCATCGTTGACATACCATGCCGTGTCGTAGACAGTCACCATGCGGGCATAACCCGTATCGTAGACCACACCGTTGCGCAGTTTGTAGAACTGGTCGCTGATATGGGGCACCGCCGTCTCGCAGGGGAAAGCGCAATCGGCTCTCAACGTGAAGCCACGGCCATTTGACGAATGGGTCACCAGACGTATCGTCAGCTTGTTCGACGTGTTCAGCAACGAGGTGTACACCTTGGCATACAACAGGCTATTGAAAGTATTGTTACTGATTTTAAGCACGGGGGCGTTGATATCGGCACCGTCATAGATATACATCGTATCGGTTGGCGCAATATCAAAATCGTTGAACGTCAAACAGAATCTGTTCGGTGCCTGACACTCTTTCTCCAAGGTAACCCAATAGTCCTGGCCGGCAGAGTAGTTGGCGTTGGGACCGTTACCGTCATCATACAGCACACAGCCGTCGCCACCCACCTGAATGGTGGTGTTGTGAGTCTGGCCGTTGAGATAATACTGCGGAGCGCCACCCTGTGCCATAAGCACATTGCCGCACGCAGCCAGTGCCATCACTGCAAGAAATAAGGCTAACTTTCTCATAACTATTCCTATTTAATTATTTTACAATATTTATTATGGATTATGGGTTCAATTACTTGTTTCCTCATCGGCGCGCATCATTGCTTCGACCGCCGAGCGAAGACCCAGATAGGCATGCGACGAATTGGGCGTGGAAAAATAGACGTTGTTGCCCACCCCGTTAGGTTTCTGTAATTCCCTGAACGAGTAGCGATACACGCTCAGCGAATCGAGGTCAACCACGAATGACTCGGTAAGCATCTCGTTGGTCAGCAGGTTGCGCACCACCGTGATAGGATACACCTCGGCATTGCTGGGGATCTCGTCGGTGACAAAGAAGCAACTGTGCGAAAAATTGCAGCGCCACTGCACTTTTTCCGGAGCCACATAGGCCAAGCATGACTCGTCTGTTCCATAGCAAGGATAGACGATGTAGTTGCAGTTTTGCGCCACTGCCCGACCTCCTGCGAACAGGAGTGCCAGCACTCCAAGAATCATTAATTTTTTCATATTAGTATCGTTTTTTATTTATTTCTACCCTTGTAGTCGCTTCTCGCGCCCAAAAAGTTCAATAAAAATTGTTAAATAATCTTAAATACTATTTATTTAGCTGTTTTTCTGCGTATTGCATTGATGGCTGCCATCAGCAATCCGAGGCAGATAAATCCGCCAGGGGCCAAGATGAAGAGCAGCATGCCGTCGTTGCCGCCGATGAAAGAGTGGCCGAAGAAGGTGCCCGAGCCCAGCGCTTCGCGGACCATGCCCAGCAACGTCAGTGCCCAGGTGAAGCCCAAGCCCATGAAGAGACCATCGAGGAGCGAGTGGAACATATTGTTCTTCGACGCGAAAGCCTCGGCACGGCCCAGCACGATGCAGTTCACCACAATCAGGGGGATGAAGAGACCCAACTTGTCGTAGATGTCAGGCACATAACCTTGCATGACCATCTGGACAATGGTGACGAAGGTGGCGATGACCACGATGAAACAAGGTATGCGCACCTTGTCGGGGATAAGCGATTTGAGCAACGAGATAACCACATTGGAGCACATCAGCACAAATGTCGTGGCCAAGCCCATGCTCATGCCGTTGACTGCCGACGTTGTCGTAGCCAACGTAGGACACATACCCAATATCAGCACCCATGTGGGGTTTTCTTTGATAAGACCGTTTTTGATGATATCAGTGGTTTTCATATCTTAAGCATTTCTATTATTCTACAAATGAGTTATTTTGTTGCCTCGGCAGGCTGTGCCTCGGTGTCGCCATCAGCCTGAGCCTCGTCAGTGCCTTCGACGTTCTCGCCTTCGGCAGGTTCCTCAGCCTCGGCCTCAGCGTCATTGCCATAGCAGAATGCCTCGTAGGCTATGCTCACCAGACGGCAGAAAGCCTTGGAGGTGATGGTGGAACCTGTGATGGCATCCACATCGCCTTTCTCGTCGCCCTTGCCGTTGGAGACCATGATTTTGTTGACGGAGGGGTTCAACCCTATCACCTGGGCTCCGCCGCCTTTGCCGCCGTTCTCCTTGGTCTGGAACCACTTGTCGGCCTTGGCGCCCAAGCCCGGGGTCTCGTTGGACTCCAGAATGGCATAGCCCGTGATGTTGCCCTCAGCATCGAAGCCCACCATGGCGCGGAGCTTGCCGCCGAAACCGTTGTTGTCGAACGACTCGATGGCTTTGCCCACCAGCGTGCCAGCCTCGTCGTATGCGGTGTAACGGGTCAGGATGTATTCCACCTCCTTGCCCTTCACCTCGCGCTTGAATTGCACGGTGTCGATGTCGGTCTTGGCCACGATGATGGTGTCGGCTTTGGCCTCCATGTCGCGATAGTGCGGCAACACTTTCTGCACGGCCTCATCCACTTTTTTCTGCTTGTTGATTTCAATGGTCTCCTTGGTAGCATTGTTCATCAATGCCAATGCCAGCGATGCCACAAAGGCTATCAGCGTCAGCGCCAGGAGCATATTCACTAGATTGGAAGCTGCTTTTTTTGCCATAATCTATTGTTCTATTGTATGATTCTACAATTGCGTTATACCATTATTTTACTTGGCGAAGCGTTTGGGCTTGCACCAGCGGTTAATCAGCGGGGTGGCCGCATTCATCAGCAGGATGGCGAAGGAGACGCCCTCGGGGTAGTTGCCCCAGTTGCGGATGATGATGGTCAGCGCACCACAGCCGAAGCCGAAGATGAGCTGTCCCTTCCTGGTCATCGGCGAGGTGACCATATCGGTAGCCATGAAGCAGGCGCCAAGCATGATGCCGCCGGTGAGGATGGTGGTCAGCGGGTCCATAAAGTGGGTACTGTCGCAGAGCCACAGGATGCCGCTGAATATCAAAGCCGTGCCGATGAACGATACGGGGATATGCCAGGTGATGATCTTGCGGCACAGCAGATAGATGGCGCCGAGGAGGATGGCCAAAGCCGACACCTCGCCGAGCGAGCCGCCCATCTGTCCCAAGAAATAGTGCATGATGTCGTTGGTGGCACCCAGCTGGTTCTCTTTGAACAAGGCCAACGGCGTGGCACCTGTGGTGGCGTCAGTGGTCGGAATGCTGAGCAAGCCTTGCAACGGACGCGGCCATGTGGTCATCTGCACGGGGAACGAAATAAGCATGAATACACGGCCCACCAGTGCGGGGTTGAAAGGATTCTTGCCCAGGCCGCCGAAGCTCATCTTGCCGATGCCGATGGCTACCAGGGCACCGATGGCCACCAGCCAAATCATCTCGCGCGTGGCAGGTACGTTGAATGCCAGCAGCAAGCCCGTTACCACAGCCGAGCCGTCGCAGATGGTGCTGGGCACCTTCATCAAGAATTTCTCTATCAGCCACTGGAAGAGCACGCAGCAAAGCACCGACACACAGGCGATGAGCAGCGCGTTGAGGCCGAAGAAAGCAATAGCCACAAGAAGCATGGGGGTGAGAGCCAGATTGACTCGCCACATGATTCGTTTGGTCGATTCGTCGCTATGGACGTGGGGTGAACCCGATACATTTAACAGTTTCATGCTATAAACTATAATATATATAGAATACTATTTTATTATTAACAACTGTAGCTGGAAGCCTCATCAAGGCCGCCAACTATTTTTTCTTGGCCATCATGATGGCGCGGTATTTGTTCTTGCCCAGACGTATCTCGTCAAGCAGCGGCTTGTTGGCAGGGCACGAGAAGAAACAGCAGCCACACTCGATGCAATCGAGAATGTTGTGGGCACCGGCCTCCTCGATACGGTCATTCTTCACCAAGGCCGAGAAGAGATAAGGCTCCAGGCCCATGGGGCATGCGTTCATGCACTTGCCGCAACGGATGCAGTTGCTCTCCGGGGCGCGCGATGCCTCGCTCTCGTCGATGACCAGCACGCTGGAGGCACCCTTCGTGGTGGGGGCGTCGAGGTTGCTCACCGCCTTACCCATCATGGGACCGCCGCTGATGATCTTACCCGTGGTCGGGGGCAAGGTGCCGATGGAATGGGCTATCAGGTCGGCATAGGTTGTTCCCACTCGCACCTGGTAGTTGTGCTGCGACGGCAGCTTCTTGCCGGTGACGGTGAGGATGTTCTGAATCAGAGGTTTGTTTTTCTGTATTGCCTCGTAGACAGCGAAAGCGGTACCCACGTTGCTCACCACGCATCCCACGTCGATAGGCAGCTTGCCCGAGGGGACGCGGCGTCCGGTGATGGCATTGATAAGCTGTTTCTCAGCACCTTGGGGATATTTCACCTTCAACGGTTGCACGATGATGCCTTCGAACTGTGCTGCCATGGCCTTCATGGTGGCAATGGGACCCGGCTTGTTGTTCTCGATGCCGATGTAGGCATTGGGCACTCCCAGCGCCTTGCGCAGGATACTGACGCCTATACATATCTCTTCGGCATGCTCCATCATGACACGATGGTCGGAGGTAAGGTAGGGCTCGCACTCCACAGCATTGATGATCAAATACTCTGCCTTCTTGTCGGGGGCTATGGAGTATTTGATGTGTGCAGGAAACGTGGCGCCGCCCAGGCCCACGATACCCATCTCTTTCAGTTTTTCGGTGATGGCTTTGGGCTCCAGCGTGCACTCGCGCACGATGGTGGCCGAACGGTCGATGGTGGGCTCCCACTCGTCGCCTTCGACATTAATGTAGATGGCCGGCTTCACGATGCCGAAAGCGTCCTTGCAGCCTTCAATCTTGGCCACAGTGCCGCTGTAGGGCGAATGGACGTTGGCGCACATGAATGCCTCGGCCTTGCCAATCAGCTGACCGACCTTCACCTTGTCGCCCTTGGCCACACACGGTGTGGCGGGGGCGCCCAGATGCTGGGTCATCAGCACAACAGCTGTCTTGGGCAGCGGAAATTGCTCAATGACAGCCTCGGTAGATATTTTGTTTTCTTCGGGGTGGACACCACCCATTGCGAAAGTCTTCATAATCACTCTTTAAAATGAATAATGGTTTTTGCTCATGGCTTCGCGCGTCGCCGCTGGCGCACACGTGCACCTGGCGGCATCAGCACCTTCAGGCCTTGACCTCCACTTTCTCGGCTGTGGCCTCGGGAGCGGTGGCAGGGGCTGCCGGCTTCTCCACCTTCGGTGGGAAGTTGACGGCGTGGATGGCACCCGTGGGGCACTCGCTGACGCACTTGCGGCACAGCTTGCAGATGTTGAAATCGATGTAAGCCAAATTGTTCTCAACGGTGATGGCGCCGAAGGGGCAGGTCTTGGCACACTTGCCGCAGCCGATGCATGCAGCAAAGCATGCCTTGCGGGCGTCGCCGCCTTTCTCCTTGTTGCGGCAAGCCACAAAGACGCGACGGTCTTTCATACCCTTGTTGCGCAACTCGATAATGCCGCGGGGGCAAGCCTTAACACAGGCGCCACAGGCCACACACTTGCTCTCGTCGACCACCGGCAGACCCGTCTCGGGGTCGACCTTCAGGGCGTCGAACTGGCAGGCACGGGCACAGTTGCCCAGACCGAGGCAGCCAAAAACACAGCCGCTCTCACCCGTGTAGAGCGAGTTGGCAAAGGCGCAATCCTGCATACCGTCGTAGTGAGTCTTGGCAGGGGCGTTGGCGCAGGTGCCGTTGCAGCGCACCACAGCCACCTGAGGCTCAGTTTCCTCGGGGGTGCACCCCAGAAGTTCAGCCACTTTCTTGGCCACCGTCTCACCACCGGCGGGACATTTCAGACCGTCCATATTGCCCTGTTTCACAAAAGCTTCGGCCATGGCACGGCAACCAGCCTTGCCGCAACCGCCGCAGTTGGCGCCCGGGAGCACCTCGGCGATTTCGTCGATAAGGGGGTCTTCCACAACCTTGAATTTCTGTGCCACAAAGTAAAGTACGACGGCGAAAATGGCGCCGATGATACTTAAAATCAGTACTGCTGTCCAGATTCCTGACATGTTGTTATTAGTTTTTTGGATTATTATTATTAAAATGCAAATTTACACATTTTTTTTCTCACAGCGCAGTATTTTGTGAACACTTTTACAATTATTATCTGCAAAACACTAAATATCAGCGACAAAAAGGGTAACATTTTTTTTCATCACTCCCCTCTTTCGCCAACAAAAAGAGGCTAATTAGAAGAGGATTACGACTTTTTTTCACTTTTTTTTTGGCCATTCCAAAAAATGTGCGTATCTTTGTAGTCGAAAATGAACAACAAAAACACCGAGTTATGAGCACGATTATTGTAGGTTTTGACTTCTCAACAGGGTCCGCCAACGCCGTGGATTTGACAATAGACATCGCCAACCGCTGGCACAGCGACATCTGTCTAGTATACGTGAAAGACAAGAACGAAGACGAGGCGCCTATTCGTGCCGAGATAGAGCGCCGCAACGAAGCTGTAGCCCCGCTGCTGAAAGGCATCAAGATGGACTACGTCATCTGCGAAGGCAAAGTTCACGAGCAGCTTGCCGAGCAGGCCAAACAACATGATGCACTCATGGTCATCGTCGGTACCAACGGTATGAGCGGCTACGAGAAGAACTGGATAGGCAAAAACACCTATCGCACCATCACCGAGTCGCCGGTACCCGTGCTCTCCATCCGCGAAGGCTACGACTTCCACAAAGACCTGAAACACATCATCATACCGCTCGACAGCACGACCGCGACACGCCAGAAAGTGCCTTTCGCAGCACGTATGGCCAAGACCTTCGGCGCCCAGGTGCACCTGCTGGGTCTCTACACCTCCGAATCGAACGACATCCGCATTTTGGTGAACAACTATGTGAGCCAGGTGGAAAAATACCTCGACCAGTATGGCATCCCGCACACCACCGTCTGCCTCGATGCACGCAAAAACCTGACGGTCACCACCTTGGAGTATGCCGAAAAGACCAATGCCGACCTTATCGTCATCATGACCGAACAGGAGAAATCCATGAACAGCTGGCTGATAGGCAGCTATGCGCAGCAGATGTTGCACTTGTCCACCTGCCCCGTGCTGTCGGTCCGTCCTGAACAGATAGGCTCCGAGTCGCGCTAACTATTTGACAACCAATTTAAACAGAACAATCAATAGATGATGAGAAGAACGTTGACTTGCCTGCTGCTCCTGCTCATCGCCTGCGGTGCCACCATGGGACAGAACCATCGCCGCGGCAGTGTGGAGATCACAGGCGACACCGATGTCAGCAAGCTGGTAAAGAAACATATTGAGTTCAACGAGCACCTGCGCACAGTGCCCGGCTTCCGCGTGCAGATAGCCGCCTTTTCGGGTGCCAATTCCCGTAACCAGGCCTTCGAGCTGAAGAACCAGTTCAAGAGCGACTACCCTGAGGTGGAGGTATATATCCATTTCACGGAGCCCAATTTCCGCGTGAAGGTGGGCGACTTCACCTCCAAGCTGGAGGCCTACGTTTTTGCACAGAAAATCAAGGAGAAATACCGCAGCACGCTTATCGTCAAGGAGAACGTCTACCCTATCCATCTCGACTGGTCGGATCTGGTCCCCGAGACCGACGACAGCGGCGACGATTGATCTGAAGCCGGAAGAGCCCGACTCGACATTCCCCCAAAAGCATACTCCTGCAGGAGACCAATCATCTCATACTGCAGGAGTTTTTTTATCACAAGTATCGTTTAATCAATCCAGCGTCAAAAAGTCACATCATCCGCGTCGATGCTGCAGCGTGTCATCAGTTTTCGATGATGATTGTCACTCTTCGCCCACCAGCTGTTCGGCGGCGGCATAGGCGCTCATGCGGTTGTCTAAAATGGCTTCCCGTGCGGCTTCCAGGCGATCCTCCATGCCGGGCTGGTTGAAAAAACGGTCTTTCAAGGTCTGCTCGATGGTCTCGTCAAGAATGCGCAGCGCCTGCTGCTGGCGATGGTGATAGAAATAGCCGTTGGCTTTGGTGAAAGCGACATATTCGTTCACCTTGTTCCATATTTCCTTGATACCCAAATGTGTATAGGCCGAGCTGAGTATAACTGGTACCGTCCATCCCGACTCGGGCATGGGAAACAGATGCAAGGCGTTGCGATACTGCTGTGCCGAGAGTTCCGCCTTGGTGCTGTCCAAATCGGCCTTGTTGATACAAATCATGTCGGCCATCTCCATGATGCCGCGTTTGATGCCCTGCAACTCATCGCCCTGGTTGGCCAGCTGCAGCAGCAAGAAAAAGTCGACCATCGAATGTGCCGCCACTTCCGACTGGCCCACACCAACGGTTTCCACGATGATGACATCGAACCCTGCCGCTTCGCATAAAAGAATGATTTCGCGCGTTTTGCGTGCCACGCCTCCCAACGAGCCAGCCGAAGGGGAAGGACGGATAAAGGCGTTGGGGTCGGTCGACAGCTCCTCCATACGCGTCTTGTCGCCCAGGATGCTGCCTTTCGAGCGCTCACTGCTGGGATCGATGGCCAACACTGCCACCTTGTGGTTCAGCGCCGTAAGCATCTTGCCGAGGGCCTCGATGGTAGTGCTCTTTCCGGCGCCAGGCACTCCGGTGATACCCAGACGTACCGATTTCCCCGAGTGCGGCAGGCATTGCTCGATGATCTGCGCCGCCAGGCGATGATGCTCGGGACGCGAGCTCTCCACCATGGTGATGGCTCGCGAAAGCATCACACGGTTGCCCTGCAGAATGCCGTCGACCAACTCGTCGGGCGAGGGCATCTGTGCCCGTTTTTGGCGCATCTTTTCGAGGTAAAAATTGCTAACTTGCTCGGGCTGCGCCACCCCTTCTTGCACGCTGAGCGCGCTGTCATAAACAAAATTTGAATAGGGGTTTTGTGCACCATCGTTTTCCATAACAGAATGTATTTCAAATAATTTTACAGCAGTTCAACTATTGTTTGAGACTACAAAGATAGCAATATTTTAAAAAAAATTTGGCCACATTCGAAAATTTGTGTACTTTTGCACCCGATTTCGCGGCGGGGTAGCTCAGCTGGTTAGAGCGTCGGATTCATAACCCGGAGGTCATGAGTTCAATTCTCATCCCCGCTACCAAGAGGGTCTCCACAAGAGACCCTTTATTTTTATCAGGAACATTTTTATTGGCCTGACGCCATGATGCTATACATACATATCCCCTTCTGCCAGCAGAAATGCAGCTATTGCGCATTCTACTCGGTGCCACAAAAAGCGCTCCTGGAGAGCTATCTGCCGGCACTATGCAAAGAATTATCACATCGCGCCGTCGGCGAACCGCTGAAAAGCATATACATCGGCGGCGGCACTCCGTCGTTGCTGATGCCCACACAGATGCGCACCTTGGTGGACACCATCCGCAAGCACTACAATCTTTCCGAGGTTGAAGAGGTTACGCTGGAATGCAATCCCGAGAGTTTCACCGCACCTTTCGCACAGTCGCTGCAGTCGCTACATTTCTTCAACCGCATCAGCCTCGGCGTGCAGAGCTTCTCCGATTGGGAGTTGCGGCTGCTGCTACGCCCGCACAGCTCCGCGCAGGCCGCCGACGCCATCAGGAATGCCAAAGCTGCCGGCTTCGAGAATGTCTCTGTGGACCTCATCTATGGCCTGCCCAGCCAGACTCTTTCCTCTTGGAGGTTCACACTGCGGCGGCTCGAAGAGCTGATGGCACTGGGCGTCATCAAGCATCTGTCGTGCTATGAACTCACCATCGAGCCAGACACCATTATCCAGCGGCAAATAGCCAGCGGGGCGCTCTGTGCCGACAAAGGTACCGCGCTGCCCGACGAGGGCACCATCGCCACCTTCTACGACACACTGCTCGAATGGTGCGCAGCCCATGGCTTCGAACAATACGAGGTGTCGAACTTCTGCCTGCCAGGATTCCATTCGCGCCACAACAGCCACTACTGGGACCGCACCCCTTACATCGGATGCGGAGCCGCGGCACACTCGTTCGACGGGACACACCGGCGCTGGAACATCGCCAACGTGAGCAGTTATGTCTCTGGCGCTCAGAAAGGCGACATCCCCTTTGAAGAAGAGACCCTGACAGCCAAAGATGCTTACAATGAATATGTGATGACGGCTTTGCGAACCACGGTGGGCATCGACCGCAGCCGCATTGACGAGACCTACTCCACCCATCTCGACAAGGCCATCATCCCCTATGTCGAACACGGCCTCATCGAGATGACAGAAGAGCGCTATCGTCCTACACGACAAGGCCTTCTACAGGCCGACGGCATCGCTGCCGCACTCTTTGCCGACGCGTAGCCGGCCCACCAGCACGCCACCGCAACTGTCGCGCCTAGCGTCGGTCACGGAGGCCAGCGTGTTGTCCTGTCCCGTGATACGCAGATAGCCCAGCAAGGCGAAAATGATGGCCTCCTTGTAGTCCACAACTAGCGGATCAGGCACCACAATCTCCATGCCAGGAGTCTGTTTCTGAATACATTGAATCAAATAGCTGTTGTGAGCGCCGCCACCTGTGACCAGCACACGAGACGACGCCTCCGATGGAGGCACATCGTGCAGCACCGCACCGATGCGACTGGCAATATGGAGTGCGACCGTGTGGACACGGTCTTCCAAGGGCCGCCGTTCATAACGCTGCATGAGAGGCTGAAATTCTGACTCATACCATTCCTTACCCAGCGACTTGGGGGGCTGCATGCGATAGTATGGCAACGACTCCAGCTCATCATAGAGCGGCCCAATCAGTGCACCTTGCCTTGCCAAAGCGCCATCGGCATCATAAGCCATGCCCGCCTCGCCAGCCAAGGCATTGAGAGCCATATTGCAAGGCGAGATGTCGAAAGCCAGACGGCGGTCGCCCGACTGGTAGGATATGTTGGCGAAACCGCCGAGATTGAGACATGCGGAATAGTCGGCAAAGAGCAGCCTGTCGCCGATGGGGACGAGCGGAGCGCCTTGGCCACCCAAGGCCACATCGAGGCGACGGAAGTCATAGACCACCGGCAAGCCCGTGACGGCATGGATGGCACTGCCGTCGCCGATCTGGGCTGTCATGTGCCGCTGTGGCTGATGGAAAACAGTGTGGCCATGCGAGGCAATACAATCCACTGGCCCTGGATGCCGCCGACGGAAATCGACAACCAGAGCGCCCAGATAGTGTCCCAACTCGCTGTCAGCCAATGCATACTCCACCGCCGATGCCCGATGAAGCGTAGCGAGACGATTGCGCCATAGCGGCGGATAGGGCACCGTTTCGGCAGCGAGCAGGGTGTAATGGCCCGTATCGCGGAACTCGCAGTATGCCAAATCGACGCCGTCAAGGCTGGTGCCCGACATCAGACCTATAATGAACATATTGTATACTGTTGAATTTAAATACACTATCACATAACCGCCTTGCGGCTACGATATTGCAAAAGTACAAAAAATATTCGTTTTTTTCAATTTTCAACTTCGGGTTAGGATTTTTTTCGTACATTTGTAGTCGCGTTATTTGAGCGAAAAAACGTATAAATAATAATAAATCAAATACTTAATATCAATGAAAACAACACCGTACACCGATTTACACATCAGTTTGGGTGCCAAGATGGCCGAATTTGCGGGCTACAACATGCCTATCCAGTACACGACCCTCATTGAGGAGCACAACAACGTCCGCAACAACGTGGGCGTGTTCG
>JAILAT010000027.1 GCA_024681475.1 Bacteroidales bacterium
GATGGTGACGGCAAGAGCCAGCATCGCCGTTCTGGAAAGGTGGGAGCGCATGCCTTCGGGTTTGTCGGTGCCGATATGCAGGTGTGGCGTACCTTCGACGGCCGTCTGGATCTGCAGAACAACGACGGCCTGCTGGACTATTTCAGCCTGATGCGTCTGGCGTTGCAGCGTTCGGCAACGGCGCGCGAGGCTATCCGTTGTATGGCCGAACTGGTGGAAAAATACGGCTACAACAGCAGCGGAGAGAGTATCACCATCTGCGACCCCAACGAGGCGTGGATTATGGAGATTGTGGGCAAAGGACCTGGCCGCAATGGCGCCGTGTGGGTGGCGCTGCGCATCCCCGACGACTGCATCTGCGCCCACGCCAACCTCAGCCGCATACGCCACTTTCCGAAAGAGGGCGAATGCTGGGATAACGGTATCATCGCCAAGCAGAAAGGAAAGAAACTGAAAGACTTCACAAGCATCAGCAGCAAGCATCTCCAGTATATCACCCAGCCTCAGGTGGAGTGCGTATATGCTTGGGATGTCGTCACCTTCGCACGCGAGAAAGGCTATTTCGAAGGTCCCGACAGCGATTTCTCTTTCCGCGACGCCTATTGCCCCATCGACTTCGAGAATGTGCGCTATGCCGATGCCCGCGTGTGGAGCTTCTTCCGTCACCATCGCTCCGACATGGATAGCTATCTTCCCTATATCAATGGCGCTTTTGACCAGGTGGACCATCTGCCTCTCTGGGTCAAACCCGAAAAGCCGCTCTCCTTACGCGACTTGCAGCAGGACATGCGCGACCATTTCGAGGGCACCCCGCTGGATATGACTGCCGACATGACTGCGGGCCCTTGGGGCATGCCCATTCGTCCGTTGCCCATGCATTTCCGCTCCAGTGACAGCATCGATTTCTTCCGCGAGCGCCCCATCGCCACACAGCAGAGTGGTTTCACCATGGTGTGCCACATGCGTTCATGGCTGCCCAACGATGTGGGCGGCGTGACATGGTTCAACTGCGACGATGCCGACATGGTGGCCTACGTCCCTCTCTATTGCTGCATCACCCAGGTGCCCGATCCGTTCCGCCCTGAAAACAACGTGCGCAACGAGTTCAGCACTCAGTCGGCTTTCTGGATGAACAACTGGGTGGCCAACATGATCTATCCCCGCTATTCCATGATGATTGGCGACCTGCGCGTGGCGCAGCGCGAGCTGGAGGACTATTATTTCGCCGACCAGGACAGAGTCCTCACCGCCATTGCCGCGATGACTCCTGCCGAACGTCAGAGTTTTCTGAACAAGAAAAGCATAGCCTATGCAGAACGCATGATGCAGCGTTGGAACCGTCTGGCCAAGCATCTCATCGTCAAATATAACGACCAGATTGTCAAGCGTGAGAATCCCGACGGCACCTTCCAGCGCTGGGGCTACGACACCCCAGGCTACAGCCAGCCCTTCATCGACGCCATCGCCCCAGCCACAGGCGACCGCTATCGCTTGAGGAAAGTCATCATCCGCAGGGAGAGATAACAGGCAAAATAAGCAATCAGTTGAGAGCATTATTATCTTGAATAAAGAAGCAGGGCGCCCCGTCGGGGCGCCCTGCTATGTTGAGGGTATCAGATTACTCAGCCTATCATCGCCACGCTGCGTTTCAGGAATTCTGTCAGAGCTTCGCCTTTCAGCAGTCCGTTGCTGAGGAGCGCCAGGTCTGTGAGCTGGTGGACGAGCTGTTTCTGTTTGTCGGCATCCTCGGTCTTCAGCACCTGTTCGATGAGTGGGTGGTTGATGTTGACGACGAGGTTGTAGCTCTCGGGCATTTCGCCATAGAAACCCATGCCGCCGCCTGTGGTTTCGCTCATTTCTTTGTAACGGCGCATAAATTCATTCTGCGTGATGACCATGGGGGCGTCGTCGCTCTCCATGCTCTCAAGCATGACGGTGAAGCGCTGTTTGTCGACTTCGCCTTCGATGATGGGTTTCAGCTTGTCTTTTTCTTCTTGTGTCAGTTTCTCGGGGATGGTGTCTTCGTGGGCGATAAGCTTCTCGACGGTGTCGCTGTCGACGCGCACGAAGCGCGTATGCTCTATCTTCTGCTCCAGCAAGTTGATATAGTGTGCGTTGAGCGGAGAGTCCATGATGAGCACATCGTAGCCCTTGGCCTTCGCCTTGGAGATGTAGGCGTGCTGCTCCTCGGCATCGGTGGCGTAGAGGTATACGACGTTTTTGTCCTTGTCGGTCTGCAGCGCCTTGATTTTCTCGCGATATTCGTCGAGGTTGGAATATTGGCCTTCGCTGTTCTTCAGCAGAGCGAACTTCATGGCTTTCTCGCAGAATTTCTCCTCGGTCAGCATGCCGTATTCCACGAATATCTTGATGTCGTCCCACTTCTTCTCGAAATCCTCACGGTTGTTCTTGTAGATCTCTTCGAGCTTGTCGGCCACCTTCTTGCTGATGTGCTGTGAAATCTTCTTCACATTGCTGTCGCTCTGCAGATAGCTGCGGCTGACGTTCAGCGGGATGTCGGGCGAGTCAAGCACGCCGTGCAGCAGCATCAGGTAGTCGGGCACCACACCTTCCACGCTGTCGGTGACGAAGACCTGGTTGCAGTACAGCTGTATCTTGTTGCGGTTGGGGTCGATGGTGCGGCGCACCTTGGGGAAATAGAGGATGCCCGTCAGATTGAAGGGGTAGTCAACGTTGAGGTGTATCTGGAACAGCGGGTCTTCGAAGTTCATGGGATACAGCTCGTGGTAGAACTTCTTGTAGTCTTCGTCGGTCAGCGACGAGGGCGTTTTCTTCCAAGCAGGGTCGGTGTCGTTGATGATGCGCGGCTGCTTCTTTTCCACACGCTTGGGGTTGCCGTCCTTGTCCTTCTCCGTCTCGCTGTCTTCCCACACGCTCTCTTCGCCGAAGCGGATGGCGATAGGCATGAAGCGGCAGTATTTGCGCAGCAGTTCGAGCACGCGGTGCTCTTCGAGGAACTCACTGCAGTCGTCGGCAATGTGGAGGATAATATCGGTGCCATGGCTGGTGCGTTTGCCCTTGGTCATCGAGAACTCCGGCGAGCCGTCGCAGCTCCAGTGTGCCGCCGGCGCGTCGGTGTACGACTTGGTCTCTATCTCCACCTTGTCGGCCACCATGAAAGCAGAGTAGAAGCCCAGGCCGAAGTGGCCGATCAGGTTCTCCTGCACATCTTTGTATTTGTCGAGGAAGTCGTTGGCTCCCGAGAAAGCGATCTGGTTGATGTATTTCTCGATTTCTTCGGCGCTCATACCTACACCATGGTCGCTGATTATCAGCTTCTTCTTGTCGATCTTGACATCAATGGTGAGGTCGCCCAGCTCGCCCTGATATTCGCCACGCGACGACAGCGCTTTCAGCTTCTGTGTGGCGTCGATGGCGTTGGCCACCAACTCGCGAAGGAAGATTTCGTGGTCGGAATACAAGAATTTCTTGATGACTGGAAAGATGTTCTCAGTCTGTACGTTCAAATTGCCTTTCATATGATAGTGTTTTTATTATTCTCAATGAAGACAATTCTACAATATCAGTGCCAAACTGACAAGAGGTGACATTTTGTCACCCCTCTTTTCCGCTGAGGACCACCACAATCTCGCCTTTTACCTCTTTGGCGGCAAAATGGGTGTGGACCTCGCGCAGCGTGCCGCGCACCGTTTCGGCGTGCAACTTGCTGATTTCACGGCTGACGCTCGCCGCACGTTCTTCGCCACACACCTCCATCAGCTGCTCTAGCAGCTTCACCAGGCGGTAGGGCGACTCGTAGATGATGCAGGTGCGCTCCTCGGCGGCGACGGCGGCCAGACGTGTCTGGCGACCTTTCTTGTGTGGCAGGAAGCCTTCGAAGACAAATTTGTCGCACGGCAATCCGCTGTCAATCAGCGCAGGGACAAAGGCTGTGGCTCCAGGCAGGCATTCCACCTCCACGCCGTGGCGTACGGCTTCGCGCACCAAAAGAAAGCCGGGGTCGCTGATGCCGGGGGTGCCGGCATCGGTGACAATAGCTATCGCCATGCCGCTCTCCAGTTTGGCGATGATGCCCTCCAACACTTTGTGTTCGTTGAAGATGTGATAGGATTGCAGCGGCGTGGCGATACCATAATGTTTCATCAACACCGCGGAGGTGCGCGTGTCTTCCGCTAGAATAAGATCCACGCTTTTCAGCACCTCCACGGCGCGAAATGTCATATCTCCCAGATTGCCTACTGGGGTCGGTACGAGGTAGAGTTTCATTCCTCCTCGAAGTCGTCGGGAATCTCCATGTCGTGGTACACGGCGGTGACGTCGTCGTCTTCCTCCAGCATACCGATGACTTTCAGTACCTTGCGCATCGACTCTTCGTCGATTTCGCGGGTCGAGTTGGGAATGCGTTGCAGCTCGGCGCTCTCGAATTCAATCTTCAGCTCTTCAAGCATCTTCACCATGTTGCCGTAGTCCTCATAGGCAGTGTAGAGCGTCAGGTATTCGTCGTCGACTTCCATCTCCTCCAAGCCGCCATCGATGAGCGTCATTTCCAGCTCTTCGAGGTTCATATCGGGCTTGCGCGGAATGACGAAGACACCCTTGCGGTCGAAGAGGAAAGCGAGGCTGCCGTTGGTCTCCAGCGTGCCACCGTTCTTGTTCATGATGGAACGGATGTTGGCGACGGTACGCATATTGTTGTCGGACAGACACTCGATGAAGAGGGCGATGCCGTGGTTCACATGGCATTCGAAGGTCATCTCCTGCAGCACGGCGGCGTCCTTGTCCGATGCCTTGTTGATGGCGCGCATCAGCGTGTCCTTAGGCATGTTGCATCCACGGGCATTCTGCATCAGCAGGCGCAGACGGGGGTTGCTGTCGGGGTCGGGACCACTCTCGCGCACGGCGATAGAGACCTCTTTCAAGATTTTCGAATACTGTTTCGAGCGCTTGGCATCAGCTGCTCCTTTAGCTCTTTTGATTTTAGACCATTTGTTATGTCCTGACATGATAAATAAATATTTAGTTATTAATTATTGAATTACTTTATTATATTCTCTTCATTATTCTCCGGCGCGGGGGAGGGGTGCGATGCTGGT
>JAILAT010000047.1 GCA_024681475.1 Bacteroidales bacterium
CAGGCTGGTCCTCACAGGGCTGGAGCAGGGTGACCACACCCTCTGCTTCCGCCGCCACTGCCAGCACGAGTGCGACTACCACGGCCAGATGGACTACTACAGCAACTGGGGCAACTGCCTGTTCTTCTACGTCGAAGGCGCAGAGGCGGGCATCGCGCAGGCCGACGGCGCAAGTGTGCGCCTGCAGCCCAACCCTGCGCACAAGGAGGTGAGCATTGTGGCCGACGAGGCACTGATTGCCATCGAGTTGTGCGACATGGCGGGGCGCACAGTGCTGCAAGCATCGCCGACGGAGACCAACGCCCACACGCTGAACCTGAAGGACATCCCGGGAGGCACCTATATGGTGCGTGTGCAGACCGCCCGCGGCACCACAGTGCGCAAGCTGGTGGTGCAATAGGAGAGTTGTCCCGCCGTGTTCTTATCGGCGGGACTGCTCCGACAAGAGATAGTCGATGACAGGAGGCGAAAAGGTAATGAAGAATTATGTATATTTGCAATGTGGTTTGACAGGTCAATAATGGATGTGAATACAGTGTAAAAAATTGGATAATATATTATTATGTAGATTTTTCACAGATGTCAAACGATAAATAATACAAGAAATGAAAACAAAGAATAACAGACTCGGGGTATTATTGCTTGTAGCGCTATTTATGTTGCTGCATTGCAACACACTCAAGGCGCAGATCAACACTAGTTATGCCAGTTGGATGGCAACAAGCATGTTTGCTTCTGGCGTAGTGTTAAAAGATGGCCTTACAACCAATGTCAACAACAAGTACACTGTCACCTATGCCGTCACCAGTCAGGACAATCATTACATCACGTTGTCATATTTCTCGGCTAACGACAATATCACGAAAACCAAAGCGTTGAAAATCAACGACAGCCTGTATATCAATGACATTGCCCCTGCCGGTGACACCTCGGCTGTGGTATGCGGCCGGCGGATTAGCAACACTGGCGAAAGAGTGGGATTCATCGGTATGATAACATTCTGTGCCAACCAGGATGCTGCCCCGGCGCAATGGATGTGGCTGAACACGAGGGATGTGCCTGAGGTTGTGACTCCACTGCATTTGACAGCCTACACTTCCCCCGACGGCGACACGACGATGATAGCTGCCTTTGGAACAACTGAGGGCATTCAGTATCGTATTGCAGCACAGATAACTCCGGATTTGATTGCCGACTGGAAATGTGCCTATAACGTGTACAGTGTTCTAGAAGGTAATCGCTTGATGGATGTGGTCTCTTCGGACACCACGGTAGCCTTTGTGGGATACAATATGGAAACGGGTGCAACGGTGTTGAACATCAGTAAGAAACGTTATGTGTTGGATGCGCAGACCTTGTCATACAGATACTACTATTTCACCAATCCCAACCTGTTAGAAACCACAACGAGGATGGCGGCCACGGACATTGGTGCCAATCGCATTGCTGTGGCGTTGGTTCTGGACCATGCGGAGACGGAGAGATTGGCGGTGCAGACATACAATCTGGCCACCAAGAAACATTTGAGGACACTGAGGTCTGAATTGTATTCAGGCGTTTTTATAGATGTGGCCTATGTTTCGGGTTCAACACGCGCTACGTTGCTTTTGAGTAAAATGGATGGTGGCATGGCGGTACGGAATATAGATGTTTTTGCTACAGCAAATTATATTGACAAAGAGTATTCGCTCCCATCAATGCTGTTTCGAAATATCTGTTCGCGAGCGAACAACTTTTGGGTGTTGGACAACGGAAACAAAGAAGCGTATCAAGACATCACCTCCGCAGGATTGGCAGCCTATCAGTGCCTCCACTCGACGGAGGTACCTATCACCCTCTGGCCCACCAAGCCGATGACCTACGAGTTTGAGGAGGAGTGTCTTGTCGCTACCAGTCGACATGTCTATTGGATGAAAGAAGAACATAAATGGTTATCAATAATACCTGATATGGAATGCCATTCGGAGTATCGTTCAAGCCCTGAAGATAAGGATTGATGTATAGTAACAATGTTTTATAATAAAAGAATATCATGAGAAAAATAGCTATATTGTTTGTATTCTGCATTGTTGTATTGGCAGGGCATTCGCAGAGCGACCCTCCTGTATTTGCCCCTTACCCCTCCATCGTGGATACATTGAGTTATCCTGATTCGGCTCAAAGGTTTCTCTACCAACCTCGCATTGTGGGGCAAGGTGTTGAGCATGAGGGTTACACCGCCCCTGATCGAGGAAATCTGATACAACGGTTCATTATTGACGAGCCCACTGAACTATGGGGCATTGCAGGAACTGTGCTTAACGATACCGTTCGCAGATGGAAAAACCAGATTCTCTATTATTATTACCCTGAACAAAACTATGATGAAAATCATCTGTTGAATGCCCAATTCTTCTTATATGAAGAGAAGAACGGGGTAATCACAGCGGTGGACTCCATCCCCATTGACACCATACGCAACCCCAAGCACGCCTACGATTATATGCCTGGAGTGGATCAGATACCTCCGTTTCCTTTATTGGAGGGCACATTCAACAAGCATCAGACCTATTACTATGGCATGAAAACGGAACTGACGGGTCCCGACACCATATACATAGGTTATGGTGGTTGGCAACCCACCAACCAAGCCATCCGTTTTCCTGCTATGATGTTCATGGCCAGCGCACAATATAATCCACGAATAGTATGGAAAATGGACCTATGGAGGGGAGGTCTGGAGGATATTCCCACCGGCGAATACTCGTGGTGGGGAGGCCTCTTCCCGATGATACGGCGTCTTGACATGAGCCGCGACACCATCCACCACTCCTGCCCGCCGCCGACAAACCTCAGTGTGCTGGACTACGACGGCGAGGGCAGCGTCACCCTGTCGTGGAACAGCGAGGCGGCACACAGCCGGTGGCAGCTGCATATTGTCTCCGTCACCGACTCCACCGAGGCGGCCATCGACACCACTGTGTCGGTTCCCTTCGTCACCCTCGAAGGTCTCGCGCCACAGGTGGAATACAGAGCCTATGTGCGCGCGTTGTGCGAGGACGACGACAGCGTTGTCTACAGCTTTTGGAGCCGAGGCGTGGACGTGAGCTACACCGTGGGCATCGGCACGGCCAGCGAAAGTGGCAAGGTGTATATCGCCCCCAACCCCGCCGACGACAGGCTGCAGCTGAGCTCCTACTATGGCATTGAAAGCGTGGAGCTCTACGACATGCGGGGCCGCTTGATGAAGGAATACCACTACGGCAGGGAACTGGTCAACACGTATGAGAACATGCGCGTGACGATGGACATCAGCCAGCTGTCACGCGGCACCTATATCGCCGTGGTGCACACCCTCTTTGGCATCGTCACACGCAGGGTGGTGAAACGGTGATAGATTTTCAAAGGAGTAAAAAATTAAAACTATAACATAAATCCTAAGTGGGTGAAAGAGCATTGAATGTATTTTTGTTATGTCGTAGTTTGTATTTAAAAATTACTATATTTGCAATATGCTTTGGTAGAATGATGATTGATAAGAGTAGGATGTAAAGTGTTGGATATTAATTAATAAAATAATAAACTATAAAATGTCAAACATTAAAAAATGCAAATAATGAAAACAAAGATCATCAATTTTGGAGTGTTATTATTCGCGGTGCTTTTCCCGATGTTGCATGGCAACACCCTCAAAGCGCAGATTGACCCCAGTTTGGCTATTCAGTATACAACTGGTTATCTTTCAATGAGCGAGGCGTTGAGTGACGGCATTTCGACAAATGTCGACAACAAATATACCGTCACTTATGCCGTCTCAAATCTAGGGAAACATTACATAACGTTGTCCTACTATTCAGTTGCATTCGGTGAAATGAAAACCAAAGCCTTGCATATCAACGACAGTCTGTTTGTCCTTGATATTGCTCCTGGCGACGACACTTCGGCAGTGGTATGCGGCGAGCGTTTGACAGCAGATGGAAACCGTGTGGGTTTTATCGGTCTGGTAACATTCTATTCAGATCAAGACACACCTCCTTTAGAATGGCTGTGGCTGAATACGAGGGATATCATTGAGACCGAATCAGTCACGCATTTGTCAGCCTATAACTCCCCTTATGGCGATACGACTATGGTTGCAGCATTAGGCGTTTATCGTTGGCAGACACAATATCGAATTGCGGCGCAGATAGTATACAGACCTGCCTATACGGACTGGAAATGCGCATATAATGTTTACGACATTCATCCTTACGCGGAATTGTTGGATGTGGTATGTTCCGACTCCACTGTGGCCTTTGTGGGTTATGACCAACGAATGGGCGCCACTACATTGAACATCAGTACTAAACGTTATATATTGGATGCTCAGACATTGTCGTGTCGTTATTACTATTTCACCAACCCCAATATGGTTGAGGTGACTACGCTAATGGCTGCCACCGACATTCAAGAAAACCGTATCGCCATAGCTTTCTATTTGGAAAAGGCAGAGACCCAACCGCTCACCGTTCAAACCTATAATCTAGCCACCAAGAGTCATCTCAATACGTTACGGACTCAACTAGAAGAGAATGACGTCTTTGTCGATATCACATACATTGCTGGAGCGCCGCGTGCAGCGTTGCTTTTGCGAAGATGGCTCAGCGGTGGGTCGGTGCGATTCGTGGATGTTTTTGCCTCTGCCAATTATATGGATATGGAGACTGAACTTAACGCTATGGCGTTTAACAATATCAGCTCTAGATCAAATCACTTTTATGTGCTGGGTAATGGATATGAGGAAATCTATCAAGATATCACCCCGATGGGTGCTACTGCCGTCAGTTGTTTCGATGATGTTCTAATTCCTATATCTGTTTGGCCGACTAAGCCGATGACATACGAGTTTGATGATGAATGTCTAGTTGCTACCAGTCGGAATGTTTATTGGGTGGATAACAGTTTAAAACCAGTAAAAAAGGAATTACAAATTAATTGTTATTCACCATATCGCAACTCACAGTATTCCGATGAAGTTGAGTAATAATCCTTAATTATTAATTTACAAACAGATAACAAGTAAGGTCATGAAAAAGATAACATTAATTATTTTTCTCTGTATCGTCGCGTTGGCCGTACGGGCTCAATCGTATACATTTCCCTCCATAGTTGACACGATAGGATATCCCGATTCAGCTCATGTGATGCTTTATCAGCCGCGAAATATTCGTCAGGGGGTAGAGGATGTCGGTCAGAGCCTTATATTAGGCAACCTATTACAGCGTTATATCATCAATGAACCCACTGAGCTATGGGGCATTTCAGGCACTGTAAACAACGATACTATTTTGCAATGGTATTATCACATACTCAACCCTCCTAAGTTGGAATATGTCTACTTCTTTCTATATGAGGAGAAGAACGGTGTCATCAGGGCTGTCGATTCCATCCTGATAGACACCATATATAACCCCAAACATTTGTTTTATTATGTTCCAAACAATGAAACTGATCCGAATTGGGGTTCATGGCCATTGCTGGAGGCCACCTTTAACAAGCGCCAAACCTATTACTACGGTATGCAGACTGGACTGACGGGACCTGACACCATATACATTGGCTATGGTGGCTGGCAAAACCCCAATCGTCCCATAAGATTCCCTGCCGATATTTGGAAGGCAGTAGCAAAATACGAGCCTCGTATTTATTGGTTACGTCATAAATGGAACAACGGTTCTTTCGAGGAAATCAATACTGGAGACTATTCATGGTGGGGTGGCCTCTTCCCCAGGATTCGGCGCCTCAATATGAATCAGGACACCATCCAGCGCACCTGTCCGCCGCCCACCAACCTCAGCGTGCTGGACTATGACGGCGAGGGCACCGTCACCCTGTCGTGGAACAGCGAGGCGGCGCACAGCCAGTGGCAGCTGCACCTGGTCAATGTCGACGACTCCACCGCCGCGGCGATGGACACGCTCTGCGCCACGCCCTTCATCATGCTCGGCGGCCTCTCGCCACAGGTGCACTACCGTGCCTATGTGCGTGCGCTGTGCCAGGAGGATGACAGCCTGATTTACAGCTTCTGGAGCCAGGGCATCGACGTGAACTACTCGGCGGGCATCGCCACGGCCAGCGAGAACGGCAAGGTCTACGTGACCCCCAACCCCGCCGACGACAGGATCATGCTGAGCTCCTACTATGGCATTGAGCGTGTGGGGCTTTACGATATGCAGGGCCGCCTGATGAAGGAATACCGCTACGGCAAGGAGATGACCGACACCTATGAGAACATGAGCGTGACGATGGACGTCAGCCAGCTGTCGAAAGGCACCTACGTCGCCGTGGTGCACACCCTTTTCGGCATAACCACACGCAAGGTGGTGAAACGGTGACGGATTTTCAAAGGAGTAAAAAATTATAACTATAACATAAATCCTAAGTGGGTGAAAGAGCATTGAATGTATTTTTGTTATGTCGTAGTTTGTATTTAAAAAAAATTCTTAATTATTAATCCAACAAATTGAAAGCAAGTTAAGTCATGAAAAAGATAACATTAGTATTTGTTTTTTGTATCATAGCTTTGGCAAATCGTGCCCAATCGTATACATTTCCCTCCATAGTTGACACGATAGGATATCCCGATTCGTCACATGTGATGCTTTATCAGCCGCGAATTATTCGCCAAGGTGTCGAGGATTATTTTGGGAAAACACCTGTATTAGGTAATCTTCTGCAGCGTTTTATTATTGATGAACCTACTGAAATATGGGGTATTTCTGGAACGGCTGCAAACGACACACTTTTACGTTGGTATAACAAGAATAGCCCTAATCTGGCCAATCTACCTAGATTGGAACATGTCCACTTCTTCTTGTATGAGGAGAAAAACGGGGTCATCAGGGCTGTTGACTCCATCTTGATAGACACCATCTACAACCCCAAACATGAGTTCTATTATATTCCCAGCGATCAACTAGGACAAGGCGTTTATCCACTGTTGGAGGCTACTTTCAACAAACATCGGACCTATTATTATGGCATGCAAACAGAATTGACGGGTCCCGATACTATATACATAGGTTATGGTGGCTGGCAAAATCCTAATAGGGCTTTCCGATTTCCAGCTAGTGTACATTTAACTGTCGCAAAGTACGAACCGCGTATCTACTGGATTTCACATAAATGGACCAACGGCGCTTTTGAGGAATTCAATACTGGTGATTACTCATGGTGGGGAGGTCTCTTCCCCCGCATTCGGCGCCTCAATATGAATCAGGATACCATCCAGCGCACCTGTCCGCCGCCCACCAACCTCAGCGTGCTGGACTACGACGGCGAGGGCACCGTCACCCTGTCGTGGAACAGCGAGGCGGCGCACAGCCAGTGGCAGCTGCGCCTGGTCAACGCCGACGACTCCACCGCCGCGGCGACGGACACGCTCTGCAACACACCTTTCATCATGCTCGGCGGCCTCTCGCCGCAGGTGCACAACCGTGCCTACGTGCGTGCGCTGTGCCAGGAGGATGACAGCCTGATTTACAGCTTCTGGAGCCAGGGCATCGACGTGAACTACACGGCGGGCATCGCCACGGCCGAGGGCAACGGCAAGGTCTACGTGACCCCCAACCCCGCCGACGACAGGATCACGCTGAGCTCCTACTATGGCATTGAGCGTGTGGGGCTTTACGACATGCAGGGTCGCCTGGTGAAGGAATACCGCTACGGCAAGGAGATGACCGACACCTACGAGAACATGAGCGTGACAATGGACGTCAGCCAGCTGACGAGAGGCACCTACGTCGCCGTGGTGCACACCCTCTTCGGTATCGTCACACGCAGGGTGGTGAAACAGTAGGGGTTTTGTTTCGCCGTGATGGCTTGGAATACCTTGGCATTATCACGCGCTAATCCCTGAGCTGAGCAGCCTAAATCTGCTACTATATTCAGGAAAGAGCCTTTGTGAAAAGGCTCTTTCCTTATTTTGCCGTCGTGTTCGAATCGGCGGGCGGAAGAGTCTGTCTGTCAATATTCTGACGCCCTTTCGGGGCTTGTTGCGTGCGGTGTGCCTTGTGCAGGGGGTGCGCATGGCTTGCCCCCTGTCTATGTGCTGTCGTCCCGTTACGGGACTTTTCAATCTTGTGGCGTGTTTTCGACACGCTTCTTGCTTGTCACGTTGTACCCCACACTGCGCCTTTGGCTTAGTATGGGGTTATTGAGAACGCGTGTCGCCGACACGCATCTTGCTTGCCATGTAGTACCCCTCACTGCGCCTTTGCCTTAGTGTGGGGTTATTGAGAACGCGTGTCTTCGACACGCTTCTTGCTTGTCACGCTGTACCCCCACACTGCGCCTTTGGCTTAGTGCGGGGTTATTGAGAGCGCGTGTCTTCGACACGCATGCTGCTTGCCATGTAGCACCCCCACACTGCGCCTTTGCCTTAGTGTGGGGTTATTGAGAGCGCGTGTCTTCGACACGCTTCTTGCTTGTCACGTTGTACCCCCACACTGCGCCTTTGGCTTAGTATGGGGTTATTGAGAACGCGTGTCTTCGACACGCATGCTGCTAGTCATGTAGTACCCCACACTGCGCCTTTGGCTTAGTGTGGGGTTATTGAGAACGCGTGTCGCCGACACGCATCTTGCTTGCCATGTAGCACCCCCACACTGCGCCTTTGCCTTAGTGTGGGGTTATTGAGAACGCGTGTCTTCGACACGCATGCTGCTTGTCATGTAGTACCCCCACACTGCGCCTTTGGCTTAGTGCGGGGTTTTTGAGAACGCGTGTCTTCGACACGCTTCTTGCTGATGCTGTGGATTGTGGGTGTCTCAAAAGGCCGAAGGTCTGTAGGAAAATAGGCAGGGGCGGAGGCCGAAGGCCGGAACCCCTGCTTTAAGAGTCATTCCCATGTAGCCCTGAAGGGGCGGAAGAATCGGTCTGTCAGTCTTCTGCCGCCCTTTCGGGGCTTGTTGCGCGCGGTATGCGCAAGGTGGTGAAACGGCAGGCGAGGGATAGAGTGAATAGCTGGGATAGAGAGGATATGAATAGCAGAGGCTCCCGGCTTCGCCTTATTGTGGGCGGTTGTCGGGAGCCTCGTTGTTAGAGATAACAGGATTGTCGTATTATCCCTCTATCTCCTTGCGGACTTTCTTGAAGGCCTCGATGCACTTGTCGAGATGCTCTTTCTCGTGGGCTGCGCTGACCTGTACACGGATACGTGCCTGTCCTTTGGGCACCACAGGATAGTAGAAGCCGGTGACGAAGATGCCCTGCTCCTGCATCTTGGCGGCATACTGCTGGCTCTTGGCGGCGTCGTAGATCATGACGGCGCAGATGGCGCTCTCGCTGGGCTTGCAGTCGAAACCTTCCTCTTTCATGCGGCGCAGGAAGTAGTCGGTGTTGGCGTGCAGCTTGTCCTGCAGGGCGTTGGTCTCGCTCATCATGTCGAACATGCGGATGCCGGCAGCGACGAGGCCGGGAGCCATGGAGTTGGAGAAAAGATAGGGACGGCTGCGCTGACGGAGCATGTCGATAATCTCCTTGCGGCCAGTGGTGAAGCCACCCATGGCACCGCCGAAGGCTTTGCCCAGTGTGCCGGTGAGAATCTCGATTTGGCCACGCAGGTTGTAACGCTCGGTCACGCCGCGGCCTGTCTTGCCGACCACGCCGGCGGAATGGCTCTCGTCGACCATGACCATGGCATCGTATTTCTGTGCCAGCTCGTAGATTTTGTCGAGGGGGCAAACGTTGCCGTCCATGGAGAAGACGCCGTCGGTGACAATGATGCGGAAGCGGTTCTTTTGGGCAGCCTTGAGCTGTTCCTCGAGGTCGGCCATATCGGCATTGGCATAGCGGTAGCGCTGTGCTTTGCAGAGGCGCACGCCATCGATGATGGAGGCGTGGTTGAGGGCGTCGCTGATGATGGCATCCTCTTCGGTGAGCAGAGGTTCGAAGACACCGCCGTTGGCGTCGAAGCAGGCAGCGTAGAGGATGGTGTCCTCGGTGCCGAAGAAGTCGGCAATCTTACGCTCCAGCTGCTTGTGGAGATCCTGGCAACCGCAGATGAAACGCACCGATGCCATACCGAAGCCACGGGCATCCATGCCCTTCTTGGCGGCCTCGATGAGCTCGGGATTGTCGGCCAGACCCAGATAGTTGTTGGCGCAGAAGTTCAGGCACTTCTTGCCGCCCACCATAATCTCGGCACCCTGGGGCGACTCGATGATGCGCTCGTTCTTGTACAAACCGGCGGCCTGGATGTCGGCCAACTCTTTTTTAAGATGTTCTTGGAATTTAGTGTACATAATTACAGATATTTAACTATTAATGTATCGTTTTGAAAAATCGGACAAAGATACGCAAAATGCTCCAATGCAGCAAATTTATTTTCGGAGATATGGTCAAAAGGGCTAAGGCACAGCGCACTAGGGCGGTGCGGCAGCATCATTCGACACACTCGAGCAGAAAACTGACGGGGCGGAAGCCGTCGTTGCAGCTGATCATGGCCGACATGGGGTTGCGCATCCAGCCGTCATAGAAATTGCCATGCCCTTCGGCGAGCTGATGCACAAACCATTGCATCGACTCCCAGGCACTGTCGCATAGCCCCTCGGGCTGCTGGCCCTGACGGGCAATCCAACTCTGCCCCTCGTGTACCGTGCAGGCATGCTCGATGGGGTTTTCGTAGCGCTCCATGAGGTCGGCATAGACCGTCTGACGCACGGCAGTAATCTTTACATCGTTCATAATGTGACATTTATCAACCTGCTGGGAGGTGTCGTTTGCTTTGCAAAAATACAAAAAAATGATGTTCGGGGAGCTTTTTTTTGTTTATTCGACAGGAATACGTTTTAAAACGAACCATATCGAGAATTTTGTGTACCTTTGCAACCGTAAACACTATATATAAAAATATAATTTATTACATTATGGAATTTAAAGTCAACACAATAGAAGAGGCCATAGAGGATATCCGCGAGGGCAAATTCGTCATCGTGGTAGACGACGAGGACCGCGAAAACGAGGGTGACTTCATCATTGCGGCGGAAAAAATCACGCCCGACAAGGTGAACTTCATGCTCAAAAACGGCCGCGGCGTGCTGTGCGCCCCCATCACCGAGGAACGCTGCCACCAGCTGAACCTCGATATGCAGGTTCACGACAACACGTCGCTGCTGGGCACCCCGTTCACCGTCACCGTCGACCTGCTGGGCCACGGCTGCACCACGGGCGTGTCGATGTACGACAGAGCCATGACTATCAAGGCCTTGGCCGACGACAGTACCGCTGCCGACGACCTGGGGCGCCCCGGCCATGTCAACCCTTTGCGCGCCCGCAACGGCGGCGTACTGGTGCGCGCCGGCCACACCGAGGCCTCCATCGACCTGGCACGTCTGGCAGGGCTGAAACCCGTTGCAGCGCTGATAGAAATCATCAACGAGGACGGCACCATGGCACGTATGCCACAACTGCAGGAGGTGGCCAAACGTTTCGGCCTCAAGATAGTCACTATCAAGGACTTGATATCCTACCGCGTGGCCCACGAGACCATGATACGTAAAGAAGAAGAGGTCTTCATGCCCACCGAGTGGGGCTCCTTCAAGCTGATAGCCTACACGCAGCTGGACAACGGCAACACACACCTGGTGCTGAAAAAGGGCGAGTGGGATGCCGGCGAGCCAGTGCTGGTGCGCGTCCATTCGAGCTGCGCCACAGGCGACATCTTCGGATCGTGCAAGTGCGACTGCGGCAAGCAGCTGCACCGCTCCATGGAGATGGTGGAGAAAGAGGGCAAAGGCCTGGTGCTGTACATGAGCCAGGAAGGCCGCGGCATCGGACTGGTCAACAAACTGAAAGCCTACCACTTGCAGGAAGAGGGGCTGGACACCGTGGACGCCAACCTGAAACTGGGCTTCAAGGCCGACGAGCGCGACTACGGCAGCGGCGCACAGATACTGCGCGACCTGGGAGTCTCCAAAATGCGTCTGCTGACCAACAACCCCGTGAAACGCAGCGGCCTGGAAGGCTACGGACTCGAAGTGGTGGAGACCGTCCCCATTGTGGTGGAGCCCAACAAATACAACGAGAAGTACCTTAAAACCAAGCAAGAACGCATGGGGCACCTGCTCAACCTGAAGTAGTGTCCCGCGCAAAAAACGGAGTGACAAAACAAGGTGGCGAGAAATAATTTTTTGCCATATCAAAAAAACTTCGTAATTTTGCATTCGCTAATTGTGTGACAAAATGTATGACTTCGAGACCTCGCTAAGCGGGATAGACTACAAGATACGCCAGCTGATAGACGACAACAATCGGCTGAAAGCTAGAGTCTTGGAGTTGCAGGAACACGATGAGGAACTAACAGAAACAATTAACCACCAAAAGGAAGAAATAAAACAATTAAAAGAAGAAACCAATATATTAAAACTGAGGAATTCGCTTGAACAGAAGGGGGATTCTGCCGAAATAAAGCTCAAGATCAACCAGTTGATCCGAAATATTGACAAAAGTTTGGAATTATTGATGAAGGTTAACTAAACCATGGAGACACAGTCTGTTACGGTCACAATACTAGAGCGCAGCTACAAGCTACAGATAGCCGCCGCCGAAGAGCGATACCTGCGCACCGCAGCATCGCTGATTGACGCCCAGGCGCGTCTGTTCGGCAAGCAATACAGCTATCGCGACCACCAGGACCTGGTAGCCATGGTGGCACTCTCGCAAATAACAGAACTTGTGAAGATGCAAGAAAACCAGCAATATAAAGACAACGAACTGATTAAGAAACTGACAGAGATAGACTCACTTTTGGAGCAAAACCTGCACCCGACCCAAAACAGTTTGTAAACTCAACATCATTTACAAACCGAGTCTGCTCATGGGTGGGTAGGTTGTATGGCTGAGACATCCGGCGCTCAAATCCTTAATAGACCAGAGTTTACCAAAACTCCCGGCGGGCAAGGTGCAGGTTCTTTTACCAGACGGCAGACACCACAACACAGCGATTTCCAACCCAAAAACACTTAACAACCATGGAGATAACTATTGGAATTATCATCGGACTGGTACTTGGGGCGGGAATAGGCATATTGTGCGCCACCAAGATACTCAGAAACAAACTGTTGGCCAAGAGCCAGCAAATCTTGAAGGACGCCGAAGAGAAAGGCGAGCTGCTGCTGAAAGAGAAGGAACTGAAGGCCAAAGAGCGCTTCCTGCAGCTGAAAAGCGAACACGACAAACAATGCAACGAGCGCAACAACAAGCTGCAGAACGTGGAGCAGAAACTGAAACAGCGCGAGCAGTCGCTGGCCCAGAAGGTGGAAGACCTGCAGAAGAAGAGCAACGAGCTGAAAACGGCCAGCGAAAACCTCAACGCCCAAATCGAGGTGCTGCACAAACGTCAAGCCGAGACGGAAAAAATCTACAAGGAAAGTCTTGAAAAACTGGAACATATCGCCGGTCTTACCGCCGACGAGGCCAAGCAGCAGATGATTGAGATGATTACCGACGAGGCCAAGGCCGAAGCGTCGAACACCATCATGGACATCGTGGAAGAGGCCAAGATGACCGCCAACGAGCAGGCCAAGAAAATCGTCATCCAGTCGATACAGCGCACCGCCACAGAGAGCGCCATTGAGAACACCGTCAGCGTCTTCAACCTTGAGAACGAAGAGGTTAAAGGTCGTATCATCGGCCGCGAGGGCCGCAACATCCGCACCTTGGAGTCGCTCACCGGCGTGGAGGTCATCATCGACGACTCGCCCGACGCCATCATCATCTCGGGCTTCGACCCCATACGCCGTGAGATAGCCCGCCTGTCGCTGCACAAGCTGGTGACCGACGGCCGCATCCACCCCGCCCGCATCGAAGAGGTGGTGGCCAAGACACGCAAACAGATTGAGCAAGAGATTATTGAGGTAGGCAAACGCACCTGCATCGACTTGGGAATACTGAACATGAACCACGAGCTGATGCGTATGGTGGGCCGCATGAAATACCGTTCGTCGTATGGCCAGAACCTGCTGCAGCACAGCCGCGAGGTGGCCAATCTTGCCGCAACGATGGCATCGGAGCTGGGCCTGAATCCCAAACTGGCCAAGCGCGCCGGCCTGCTGCACGACATCGGCAAGGTGCCCGACAGCGAACCCGAACTGCCGCACGCCATCCTGGGTATGAAGCTGGCAGAGAAGTACAAAGAGCATCCCGACATCTGCAACGCCATCGGTTCGCACCACGACGAGATGGAGATGACGAGCCTCATCGCTCCCATCATCCAGGTGTGCGACGCCATCAGCGGTGCACGTCCCGGCGCACGCCGCGAGGTGGTGGAGGCCTACATCAACCGTCTCAACAAACTGGAAGAGATGGCCATGACATACCCCGGCGTGGTGAAGACCTATGCCATCCAGGCCGGCCGCGAGCTGCGCGTCATTGTGGGTGCCGACAAGATTAACGACGTGGAAGCCAACAAACTGAGCTACGACCTGTCGCGCCAGATCCAGAACGAGATGACCTACCCGGGTCAAATCAAGGTGACGGTCATCCGCGAAACCCGCGCCGTGAACTACGCAAAATAAAAAAAACATTCCTCCAAGGCGAGGCAAAACCCTCGCCCCTGGAGGAGATAAACAATATTCGACAGTATGCTACTCAACACCTTGGCTGAGATACATTGGAACATGAACCCGATGATATTCCAGGTGGGCTCCTTCGGGCTCCGCTGGTACTCGCTGGGCTTTCTGCTGGCTTTCGTGTGCGGATACTACATGTTTGTCAGATTCTTCAAGAATGAGAAAGTTGACACCAAGTATCTCGACTCGCTGGTCATCTATATCTTTCTGGCGGTGCTCATCGGCGCACGTCTCGGCCACTGCCTGTTCTACGATTTCGGCTACTATTTCTCCAAAGCCCACTGGATGGAGATAATCCTGCCCTTCAACAAAGGTCCTCAGGGATGGTATTTCACTGGCTATCAAGGCCTGGCAAGCCACGGCGCAGCCATAGCCATCCTGATAGCCCTGTGGCTGTACAAGGTACGCTACAAGATGAACCCGTGGTGGCTGGTGGACCGGCTGGTGATAGTCATCGCGCTGGGCGGCGCCTTTGTGCGTATGGGCAATTTCTTCAATTCGGAGATCTACGGCGTGGAGACCACGTTGCCGTGGGGCGTGGTGTTCGAGCAGCGTGGCGAGACGGTGCCCAAGCACCCCACACAGCTCTACGAATCTATCAGCTACTTCCTGATTTTCTGCGTCTGCCTCTTCTTCTACATCAAGAAAAAAGGGCATCTGCGCACTGGCCTGCTGTTTGGCTGGTGGCTCATCGCACTCTTTGGGATGCGCTTCCTGATTGAGTTTGTGAAGAGCAACGGCATCATCGCCGACCACAGCCTGAAGATGGGACAGGTGTTGAGCATTCCCTTCATCCTGTTCGGCGTGGTCCTCGTGGTGCTGGCCTACAAGAACAAGCTGCCCCGCCACATCTTCCTGACTCCCGACCACCAGCCACTGCCCGACAAAAAAGGCAAAGGCAAGCAGCAACAGTGATGCCCACGGCCTATGCCAGAGGCATCGCCAGGAGCGTTACGCTCCTGACTGCCAAGCCATTGACGGCCTGGCAGCGATAACATAGTGAAACCAACACAATATAAAAAGTAATAATCTTATGAAAAAACTGATTTTAGTACGTCATGGCGAAAGCCAATGGAATAAGCTGAATCTTTTTACGGGCTGGACCGATGTAGACCTCACCGAGGCAGGCATCAAGGAGGCCTACGAAGCTGGCAAACTACTTAAAAGCGAGGGCTATAAACCCGAAATATGCTTTACCTCCTACCTGAAACGTGCCGTGAAGACGCTGAACGAAATCCTCGACGCCATGGACATGGACTGGCTGCCTGTGGAGAAGAGCTGGCGCCTGAACGAGAAGAGCTACGGAGCCATCCAGGGTCTCAACAAAGTGGAGACCGCCGAGAAGTATGGCGACGCGCAGGTGAAACTGTGGCGCCGCAGCTTCGACGTGCAGCCACCGGCGCTGGCTATCGACGACCCGCGCAGCCCCCGCAGGGATGCACGCTACGCCGAGGTGAGCGACAAGGAGCTCCCCCTCACCGAGTCGCTGAAGGACACCATTGCGCGCCTCATGCCTTATTATCAGGGCCGTATCCGTCAGGCCATGGAAGAGCACGAAACGGTGATGATAGTGGCCCACGGCAACAGCCTGCGCGGCATCGTCAAGGAGCTGAAAGGGATGGGCAACGATGAAATTACGGAGTTCAATATCCCTACCGCGGTGCCCTACATTTTTGAATTTGACGACCAGATGAAGCTCCAAAAAGACTTCTATCTGGGCGATCCCGAGGTTATTCGGAAAAAAATAGAAGGTGTTGCAAATCAGGCAAAAAAGAAATGAGCGGGCGAAAAATAATGCCCGAAAACAAAAAAAATTTGGCTGGTTGGCAAAAAGTTAGTACTTTTGCACCCGATTTCTGTGAGGCACACTGCGTGTAACAGTGCCTAGAAATCGCAAAGCTACGGAGAGGTGGGTGAGTGGCTGAAACCAACAGTTTGCTAAACTGTCGTACTCGATTAGGGTACCGGGGGTTCGAATCCCCCCTTCTCCGCCAAAAAAAAAGCAATCCGGGATATAGCGTAGTCCGGTTATCGCGCCTGCTTTGGGAGCAGGAGGTCGCAAGTTCGAATCTTGCTATCCCGACGCAGGAGCTTACGAAAGTAAGCTTTTTTTTTGCAACAGCCGCTACCGCAAGTGATGGCAGCGACGAAGAAGAGTAAAAGATGGCCTTGTAGCTCAGCTGGATAGAGCAACTGCCTTCTAAGCAGTAGGTCCTGCGTTCGAATCGCAGCAGGGTCACAAAGAACAGGCGGGCACCCAATTGGGTGCCCGCCTGCATTATAAAGGATTCGTATTGTATTACTTGCCGTTCACCAGGTTGTAGGTGTCGCTGGCAATGACATACTCCTCGTCGGTGGTGACCACGACGGTAGCGACCTTAGAGTCGGGCGTGGAGATAATCTTGTCGTCGCCCATGACGGTATCCTGCAGTGCCATGTCGACCTTGATGCCGAGGCACTCGAGGCCTTCGAGGATAGGATGGCGCATGAACCAGGCGTTCTCGCCGATGCCGCCGGTGAAGAGCAGCAGGTCGCAGCCGCCCATCTCAGCCATATAGCCACCGATGTAGCGTTTCACGCGCTGGGCGAACATGTCGAAAGCGTAGGTGGCACGCTCGTCGCCAGCGTCGCGGCCGGCACGGATGTCGCGCATATCCTGCTTGTCGCCGCTGATGCCGATGAGGCCGCTCTGCTTGTAAAGCAGCTTGGTGAGCTCCTTGGAGGTGAAGCCCTGATCCATGAGATAGAGAATCACGCCGGGGTCCACATCACCGCAGCGGCTACCCATCAGGAGGCCTTCGAGGGCGGTCATACCCATGGTGGTGTCGAAACTCTTGCCATGGTCGATGGCGGCGATAGAGGCACCGCTGCCGAGGTGGCAGGAGATGATTTTCAGGTCGTTCCAGTCGCGGCCTATCATCTTGGCAGCCTTCTCGGCAACGAACTTATGGCTGGTGCCGTGGAAGCCGTAGCGACGGATGCCGTATTTCTCATACATCTCGTAGGGAAGACCATAGAGATAGCTCTTGGGGGGCATGGTGGCGTGGAAAGCCGTGTCGAAGACGACAGACTGGGGCACGCCGGGGAGCACTTCGCGCATGGCGTAGATACCTGCCAGGTTGCCAGGAGTGTGGAGCGGAGCCAGATGCTCAAGACTCTTGATTTTCTCGATGACCTCGTCGGTCACCAGACAGCTGGCTTTGAACAGCTCGCCGCCGTGGGCCACGCGGTTGCCGACAGCCGACACCTCTTTGATGTCGGAGATGACGCCGATTTTCGGGTCGGTCAAAGCGCGGAGAACAATCTTGATACCAGCCGTATGGTCAGGAATGGGAAGCTGCTCGTAGTGCTTCTCACCTCTGTACTTGTGGGTGAATTCTCCCATCTCCAAACCGATACGTTCCAAAAGGCCCTTGGCCATCACTTGCGCGTTGTTATCCATGTCAATCAGCTGATACTTGATGGACGAACTGCCGCAATTCAACACTAATATTTTCATTTTTATTATCTATTTATATGATTATTATTTGTTTACATAACATTGGGCATTTCTTACCCGATTTCAAAGATACGAAAAAAAATTGAAGCCCCAGATTTTTTAACAAAAAAGATTGACCCCCATCAACACCAACGACATTGCCCGCCACATCCCCCATGGCGTGCATAGCCGCCCGGGAAACGCCGATTGGCGCCACTCCGCGCGGTGACGCCATGTTAAAAATAGCCAAAATAACAACTAATTGGGCGACGATTGGAAAAAAAGTCGTAGTTTTGCATCGTAATTAAACAATAATCAAATCATTAAAAAAACTTATAACATGAAGAAAAACATTTTATTAGCCCTTGTCGCCGTCGTGACGATGATCTTTTCGGGCTGCAGCAAAGAATTTGAATTGTCGGGAACCAAATGGGAAGCCAACTACAACAACACCTTCAACTATATGGATTATCCTGGTACCATCGCCATGAACATGACTTTGACCTTCAAGG
Source organism: Bacteroidales bacterium (assembly GCA_024681475.1). Lineage (GTDB taxonomy): Bacteria > Bacteroidota > Bacteroidia > Bacteroidales > P3 > Colimorpha. Next base: position 18,579 of record JAILAT010000047.1, read on the forward strand.
ATGTCAGCAACTACACCATTACCGCCACCGGTGAGGTGACCATCATGGATCAGACCCAAAACATGGAAGAGGATACCACTGAAGGCACCTACACTTTCGACGGTGTCAACGGCATGTTCGACGACGAGCAGCTCTTCACCTACAACGAGAAGAACAAGACCATCACCACCATCATTGACCTTGGCGACGATCCCGACGACACCGCTATTTTCGGCGCAAATCAGATCACCCTGGTTTTCAAACAGGTGAAATAATTGTCCAAGAGACAGAAATGAATAGGGCCGCCCCGCGGGGCGGCCCTATTTTCGTTGTCGGCAAGCGCTTGAGTCCCTCTGCTGTTTGCCTGTGGCCTTGCACCTGCTGATTGGAGCTGCCATCTCATGCTCTATACAACTCGGTTTCTGTATTTATATTGTTGAATATTTGACATTTAATCATTAGTTGTCACCTTGGTTGGCAAAAAAATACACCTTGATGTAGTTTTTGGGAATAATTATGCGTTATTATAATTGTGAAACTGAAGGATCCTTTTGAAATATTGTTGCACCGCTACAACGGACTTCTGTTCACGCTTTGCCGTCATTTTAGCCGGAAAGGCGTTGAGGTTGATGATTTGTTGCAGGATGCGAGTGTGGCATTGTGGCGCGACAGCGAGCGACTACTGTCCTTGTCGGCAGGCCCGCAGCAGGCTGCGCTGGTGGGCGCATAAGCCGCATTGCTATGATTGATACACTTCGGCGCACCCGCGAACTCGACTCCCTGTCGGATGAGTATGACAGGGAAGCCGACGACCGCAACTTGATCAACGAGTTGCACGAACGAATAGAGCTCCTCGACGAGCCTGACCGTTCAATTGTAAAACTGCAGCTCGAGGGCTACAACTACGAGGAGATTGCCGAGAGGACCGGCTTGATGGTGAAGAATGTAAGTGTGCGACTGGTGCGAGTGAAAAATAGTTTGAGAAGTTACTTTTTATAAAAGACACAATATGAAACGAACAATGACCAATGATGAGTTTGACCGACTATGGCAGCGCGCCGAGGTGGAAGGCTACGCCGCCAAGTTGTCGCAGGAATACCCTGCATGGCGCGCTAAGCAACGCCGCAATTCGGGTTTTGCGGTTGTCGTGGCCGTGATGATGGTTGTGGCGATACCGATGCTTATGCCCCACCACGACGGCTACGGCAAGGTGTACTGTAACCGCAGCAACACTGCCGAAGCAGAATGGGTCAGCCTCACATCGGAAATACTGATGACTGTTTAAAAGAATGTATATGAAACGTTTTCTACTGATATTAACAGCTCTTCTGCAAGTGGCGATGTTCGTCGGATGCTCGTCGAAGGCAGAGGAACAGCCCGGAGAGATATACCGCAAGTATGCTTCGTGGCCCGGCCTGGCAGTCGCACAGGTGACCGATTTCGAGTTGTGCGACACGGTGAGCGTCGATGTGGTGATGCTCATTGCCGACAACGACAGCGCATGGCAGCAGATAGTCGCCGAGTTCGACATACGAAGCGACAGTGGCTCGACATCGTGGCTGGCACCGATCGACCAACCGTCGACACACACGTCGTGGGACGACAACCCGGTGCTGCGCGTGGTGGCTATGCCCGAGCGCCACACGGTGGGCATATACCGTATCGACAATGAAGAGCAGTACGATGCCCTTGTGGATTACCAATTGAACAACTTACACAAATAAATAATAAAAGAGATGAACAGGATATTCAAATTATTCGCTTTGGTGCTGGCCGTTGCCGGCCTCGTCGCCTGCGAGGAAAAAGATAACAAACCGATACAAAATAATACTGCAGAACGTACAATAATCTATGCCGTCGGCGACCAAGAAGCACATCGCACCGTGAATGACGACAACGAATGGGACGCCCTACTCGAGAGTTTCTGCGACTATGCAATGTCGGGCGAACAAGTGGCCTTCTATAGCCTCGGCAACCACAACGCTGTGGCGTCGAAGGAGGCTCCGTCGATCAGCACCTCCGACCGTAACGAACTGAAGCGCTGGATGAAGGCTATGGAGAAAGAGGGAAAGACTGTCAGCGTGAGCTATGACGACCGTACAGGCACGTGGAACGGCGTAGCATACATGACCATACCGATTGCGCACGAGGACTACAATTGCTATACCGGCCTGCTTACCTGCGTAGAGATGCCTATCGGCGATTACGGCATGGTGACCACAGCCCTTGTGCCGGCGCTGCAAATCAGCGACGACACGCTGCTGGTGCTCGAAAAAAACGGATATACTATGCTGTGCGGCAGCAATTATGAAAGCGGTGACACTATGACCCTCTGCGGCACCATAGAGACACGCCAGCTGGACGACGGCACTGAGTATCTTGTGCTCAACCTGACGTCGGTCAGCGAGAGTGCTATAGCCAACGTATGGGAACTGACCTATATCCAGAGCTCTCTTAACTCTACACAGAACACTGGTGACGTCTATAATTTTAGCGACGATGGCACCGCGACCCGTACCAGTGATGGCACCACCGAAAGCGGCACCTGGAGCATCGATGCCGACGGCATCCTTTGCTGCACCCTGCTCCCCGGAGAGGGATGCTGGAGCATCAACTGGGTCTCGCCCCAGACAATGATCATCTCTCAGATAGACAACACTAACTATACTGTAATTCAGTTCGAAAGACACAACAACTAAAAAAAAATTTCCACTCCTTGTAGTTTTTTGACGTCTTCTTACGCTCTTATAAGTGAAAACAATCAAATCAAAACTAATAAAATTTAAACAATCACTAAAATGAAGAAAAACATCATTATTGTTGCCATCGCAACCTTAGCAATCGCAATGAACGCTTGTCAGAAAGAGGAAAACATCGTTACCCCTGGCAACGAAACTACCAACCCGAGAGTATAGACCACCTCCGACCTGCACAACACCGACTGGAACAGCAGCGTCAGCCTGGCCGACTTCCTCACCATAACCGGCTTCAACGTGGGATGCGTCGACAGCATCGACGATGCCATTATTGAATCCTACCTGAACTTTGACGGCACCTATGCCCACTTCACCTTCTCGCAGAATGTCGAAATCTGGGGTATGGACAACAACAACCAGATGCAGCAGATGCAGGGCATTAACTATGATTATTCATACGACGGCACCACACATACCGGTTATCTCGTAGGTCAGGACGATGACGGTAACCCTGCAAACCTCACCTTCACCTATGACGACAACGCCGACGCCATCACCTTCGTAATCCCCCTCTATCTGGCCGAGGACACCGCAAACGTAATCAACTTCCCCTTGATTTACAACCGTGTCAACCAATAGTCAAAACGTTGTTTAATTGAAATAATGAACAGGGCCGCCCCATGGGGCGGCCCTGTTTTCGTTGTCGGCAAGCGCTTCAGTTCACTCGCTGATAGTATTTCTGCCAGAGTTCGGGGACTTCGTTACGGGCGGCTTGTTGATAGTCGGCATAGGTGCAGGGCACCAGCATGTGGCGCTGGTACTGCTCGCGCTGCTCGCCGAAATAGGGCACCTCCATCCACCAGCGGTCGCTCTTCTTGCTTTTGTAGAAAGATATCTCCATGAGGGTGTCGCCGCTGTGCCCGTCGGATAGACTGACAATGAAACGGTTGTAGTTCTGCTTGTCGCGGTAGGGGAAGTCGGCCATGCGGAAGAAGAATCCCTCGATGAAGTACCAGATGGCGTGGGCAATGAGGTGCGCCGTCTGGCCACGGTGGTCATAGAGGGGGTTGTACTCATAGAAACCTATGGTGCTGAGCTTGTCGCTGACGCCGGCGAAGCGTGCCAGACGGCATAGCTCCTCGCCATAGAAGCCGTGGGGCGAGCCTTCGGCCTGGCCAGGGGCATCGGTGAGACGCACACTGCCGATGTCGACGGAGACCATGTCGGCGGCACGCACCAGGGTTTCGGCACGCTCCATATCGCTCTGGATGACACCCAGACGATAGGTGTCGAAATTGAGTTCGTCCATGAGTTTCACCAGCTCTTCGCCACAAAAATAGGTCTGATAGCCGATGTTGGAGAAATAGAAAAGATAGTTGGGCTGCTGCTGCACGACATGGCTGAGCCAGTTGGTGGAGGTGAGCCGGTCGCCGCCACCGATGTCGAAACGCGAGTCGATGCTGGCGATATTGATGACACGTCCCAACACCTCATAAGCCTTGTAGCAAGCCAGCGAGAGGTGCTGCCCGCCGCCCAGGACGATGACAGTGATGTTGCGTTCCATCAACTTGTACATCACCTCGGTGACAGCAAAAAGGGTGTCGTCGGGCGTAGCGCCGGCTGTGAGGTTGCCGAGGTCCACCATCTTGAACTGCTTGACGGGACGCGCCAAACGATAGAGGTAGTGGCGTATCTCGTCGGGAGCTTCGCGGCAGCCCTGGTTGGCGCCGCAGCCCGAGTCGTCGCAGACACCGATGAGTGCCAGCGTGGCACCCTCGAGCGAGGGAAAGTCGCCTTCATGGCTATAGATGTTGGTGTGGGAACCTATGGTTTCGCAGTAGTCGTCGTTGCCGAAGTTCAGTGCTTCGGGGCCTACTGGCTGAAAATATGCGCTTAAATCCATATATTTCTGTTTTTTTTATGTTATCAATAACCTGTCTGCTCTACATACCCCACATCAGTTTCTCGCGGATGGCGGAGAAGAAGTTCTGGTGCTCGATACGCACCAGCTGAGTGTGGTAGGAAGCCTTGGTGATGCCTATCTCGCAACCGCCGGTGAGCGTGAATGTGCTGGAGTCGACACCCAGCGTGAACGGCACGCCGCTCTCCTCGACACGCAAGATGATGTGCACACTGTCGCTGAGCACCACAGGGCGCTGTGTGAGGGTGTGGGCTGCGATGGGCGTCAGCACCAGACCGCCGGAGCCCGGTGCCAAGATGGGGCCGCCACAGCTCAGCGAATAGGCCGTGGAGCCCGTGGGCGTAGCCACGATGAGGCCGTCGGCGGCATAGGTGGCCACGGCGTCGCCATCCACCTCCACCTGCGTGTGCAGCAAGGGGCTGCTGTCGGTGCGGTGCAGATACACCTCGTTGAGCGCCGAGAGACGCATGGCGTTGCCCTCGTCGGACACGCTGCCTTTCTGCCCCAGACGCGCCGTCACCTCCAGCATGGTGCGCTGCTCGATGGTGTAGCGCTTGTCGCGCAGGCAGTCGGCCAGCTTTCCGATGTCGTCGCGGCCGGCAGTAGTGAGGAATCCCAGATGGCCAAAATTGATGCCCACCACGGGGATGCCGCGCTGTCCGATGAGATGTACGGCATTGAGCAGCGTGCCGTCGCCGCCAATGGAGATAAGGATGTCGATGGGCTCATGTTGCCAATCGTCGACCACCTCGATGCCACGTGCCTGCAGGGCCTTGACCAGCAATTCTTTGCCGGTCATGTGTTCGGTGGTCTGGTGTCGTGTGTGTATTGCGGTTCTCATTGTCACTGGTTTTATTACATGTCAGCGCAGCAGCAGCACTGTGCCGGTCGTCTTCTGCGTGGTGCCGTCGTTCTGACGGTATGTTATCTGGTATACGTATACTCCTTGCGGCATGGGGTGCCCTCCTGCCGTGCCATCCCACGAGGCCATGGGGTCGCTGGTGGAAAACAGCTGATTGCCGCGACGGTCATAGACCATGAAGCGGTAGTCCACCGCGTCGACATAGGCGAAGACGGGGCCAAAACTGTTGTTGGCACTTTCCGCTGGGGTGAAGACGTTGGGCAGCCACATGTTGGTGCGGGGGCTGAAGGTCACTGCCGCACTCTGCAGCGTGTCGTCGCGCTGCCACTGCGAGTTGGCGGCTTCCCTGGCCACCACCTTGTAGAGGCGGGCACCGCCCAAAGCGTCGATGACCAGCGGCAGCTCTGTCGTCGCCGTGATGCCTTCTGCCTGCCAGAACGGCTCTTCAATACCGCGGCTCAGCACGGTGTAGCTTGTCGTGCCACTCCATCCGTCGTAGGCATTCCAGTGCAGCACAGCGTCGCTGCCCATGCCCTCAATCTCGGCACGCAGCGTGGAGGCCCGTTGGCTTTGGCGTCCGTCGCCGCCACAGCCGTCGTCCACGCCGATCCAATAGGTGTAGCCATGCTCGCGCGGCGTCGCGCTGTGGTCGGTCCAGGCAATTGTGCCGTCGCCCGAGGCATGCACGTTGGTCACCACGGCGGTGCCGCTGGCGTCGGTCTGGCGGTAGATCCTATAGTCGTTCTGGGCAAAAGCAGGGTCGGTCTGCGCCACGAGCGTCACCGCTGTGGCGTCGTCGTCCACCGACACTTTGCGCATATAGAGATAGTCGGGACCCGCGATGGTGGAGAACACCACCTCGGCACGGTTTGAGAGTACCCGCGGCATAGGGCCACCCACGGGGATGGCCTCGACAGTCACCGCCACACGCTGCGACTGGCTGCCGGCGTCGAATTCGGCATGCAGTTCATCGCCAGCGTTCACCTGCGCCACACGCACTGCGGCGCCGCCATCTTCGCTGGCCCACACGTCGTAGCGCAACACACCGCCAGGCATCTCGTGGTAGACATTCCATTGCACCGTCACATGGTGGCTGCACGTCTCGTTCTGGCAGTGCACCACGATGTTGTTGCACGACTCAGTCAGCGCGCTGGTCTGCCGGCACGAGTCGAAGGCGCAGATGCGGAAATGGTATTCTGTCGTCACGTCGTAGTTTGCTGGCGAATAGTGGGTAATCTCACGCCCGAACACCGTGTCGATAGCCATGCTCGGCGTGCCTTCGCACACCAGATAACCCATAATGTCGGTGTCCGCGCTGGCCTCCCAGTGCAGCAGGATGGTCTGCGAGACCTCGTCGACGGTCACCACGCCCCATTCGGCGGGCGCCGTGGGTTCATTGTCGTCGACGTAGACAGCCACATTCCCGCTATCGATGCCTTGCACCACCTTGTAGCGCACCGTGTCGCCGCACACGCAACGTGCCAGGTGGTCGGTGTAGTGGCCTCCTGTCACGGTGCCCAGCGAGACGGCTGTGGAAGAAGGATATTGCCGAAAGAGTGTCGCCGTGCCGCCGCCCATGGCGGTCCAGTCCAGCTGCACGGTGCGGCCGTCGAGCACGGTGGCCTGCATCGGTATCGTGTCGGCGCGTGCCGCCGTCAGCGTCGTCAGCAGCAACGCCACAGCCAGCATGCACTTCAGCATTGTCGCTCTCATCGCACCATCCTCCCCTCTTCGACGTTGAAGACATGTTCGCAACGCGCTATCGTTGCGGCGCGGTGGGCTATCACCACCATCGTGCGTCCGCTCAGCGCCTCGTGGACGGCGTCCATGAAATGCTGCTCTGTGGCGGCATCCAACGCCGCCGTGGCTTCGTCCATCACCACCACCTCGGGGTTGCCCACCAAGGCGCGTGCTATGCTCACACGTTGCCGCTCGCCGCCCGACAGCAGGCTACCGCCGTCGCCGATATTGGTGGCCAGACCTTCCGGTTTCGTGGCCAGCAAGGGCTCCACCTGCGCCATGCGCACCGCAGCGGCAATGTCGTCGTGGCTCACCCACGGACGCCCCAGACGGATGTTTTCTTCTATGGTGGCGTTGAAAAGCATGGGCTCTTGCGGGATGTAGGCTATGCGGCCACGGCGCTCGCTGCCTACGCTGCGCACGCCATTCACCAGCACGGCGCCCTCCTGGGCATCCAGCAGGCCCACCAGCATGCGTCCCAGCGTCGATTTGCCCGAGCCGCTCACGCCTGTCAGCGCCGTCTGGCGGTGCATGGGCAGCGGCCATGTGAGGTGCTGCAGCACACGATGCTCGCCATAGGCGAAGCACACATCTTGCAGCTCGATATTTTCAATGGGTTCTTGTTCAATGGTGTCCGCAGCCATCGGCTCATATTCGCCACTCAGGCTCTCGGCCAGACGCTCCTCGATGCCGCGCCCTTTCTTCAGCTGCGCGATGCCGTTGCTCAAATCCTTGATGGGTGTGAGCAGAAGCACATAGATCATCAGGTAGGAGACAAACAACGCCGGCGACAGCGTGGCCGCATCGCCCAGCACACGGTGTGCTCCCAGCAGCAGGATGGCCACGACGATGCAGTTGCCCACAAAGTCGCTCAGCGGCGAGGCGGCATAGATGCGTCGGTACAAACCGATGCGGCGCCGCGTAAACAGCTTGTTCTGGTTGCGCTGCCGCTCGTTGACATAGTCGATGGCCGTCGCCGCCTTGATCTCTTTCAGCGACTCCAGGGTCTCCTGCGTGGTGCTCATCAGCTCGCCGTTGAGCGACTGCAGCTTCTTCGACTGCCGCTTCAGCCGGCGGCTCACCGACAGTAGCCATGTGCCCAAGCCCATCACCGCCACCACCAGCAGCGTCAGTTTCCAGTCGATGTAGAACAGCATCACCACAAAGATGAGTATCGTCAGCAGCGACTGCACTATCAATTTCACGCTCTCCAGCACATTGGCCTCATATTCTGCCATATCGTTGCTCATGCGCGACAGCCACTGTCCCTGCTGGTCGCGGCCCCATTCGCTGAAGGGGCGTCCCAGCACGGCACGGTGCAGCGCGTTGCGCACGTCGCTCAGCACTCCCACACTCACGCCGGCAAAAGAGACCGACGACAGGTAGGAGCACACATTTTTGGAGCCATACAGCACCAGCAGCAGCAATGCGTAGAGCACCAGGGCACGCATCTGTCCAAACGACGCCAGCCACTCGTACACACGGCCCAGCAGATGCTCCATGGGGTTGACATGCAGCTGCACGCCACCCCCGGCACTCTCAAGCGCTGAAGGGAATATCAGTTGCAGGAAATCGGTGACACTCAGCGCACACGCCATGGTGAGCAGCGCGGAAGCCGCCGAGGAGATCACAAAGACCCCCAGCAACCCTTTGCGGCGTCCCATCGCTTCGCGTGTCAGTCGTGCCATAGCGTCACCCCTCTCCTATTGGTTCATTAGAATTCTTCGGCGTAGCCAAGATAGTTGTGTGGCGTGATGGCGCGCAGGCGCTCTTTCACCGCCGCGTCGACCTCCAGGCCGTCGATGAAGGCTGCCATCGTTGCTGCCGTCACCGTCTCGTTGGTGCGCGTCAGCTGTTTCAGCGCCTCATAGGGATTCGGATAGTCCACGCTGCGCAGCACCGTCTGGATGGCCTCGGCGGTCACCGCCCAGTTGTCCTCCAGGTCGGCGTGCAGCTTCGCCTCGTTCAGCAGCAGTTTGCCCAAGCCTTTCTGCAACGACTGCAAGGCCACCAGCGAGTGCGCCAGCGGCACACCGAGGTTGCGTATCACCGTCGAGTCGGTCAGGTCGCGTTGCATACGCGAGATGGGCAGCTTCATCGAGAAATGGGTAAACAGCGCGTCGGCCACACCCAAGTTGCCTTCGGCGTTCTCGAAGTCTATGGGATTCACCTTGTGCGGCATGGCCGAGCTTCCCACCTCGCCGGCCTTGATGCGCTGGCGGAAGTAGTTCATCGACACATAGGTCCACACGTCGCGGCACAGGTCTATGAGGATGGTGTTCATCCTTCGCATACCGTCCATGTAGGCCGCCAAATAGTCGTAGTTCTCAATCTGTGTCGTCAGCTGCTGGCGTTGCAGCCCCAGATGTTCCACGAGGAACATATCGCCAAACTTGCGCCAATCTATCTGAGGATAAGCCACTTTATGGGCATTGTAGTTGCCCGTGGCGCCACCGAATTTGCCAGTGAAAGGCACCGCGTCGACGGTCTCGAGCTGCTGACGCAGACGATACACGAAGACCATCACCTCCTTGCCCAGTCCGGTGGGCGATGCCGGCTGCCCATGGGTGTGCGCCAGCATGGGGATGTTGCGCCACTCTTCGGCCAACGACTCCAGTTTCTCGATCAGCGCCACATAGGCGGGACGCATCACGGCAAGGTACGATTCGCGCATCATCATCGGGAAAGCAGTGTTGTTGATGTCCTGCGACGTCAGGCCGAAGTGCACCAGTTCGCGTGGCGTCGTGATGCCGCGGGCTTCAAGCTGCTCTTTGATGTAATACTCCACGGCCTTCACGTCGTGGTTCGTGGTGCGTTCAATCTCTTTCACACGCTCTGCGGCCGTCAGGGTCCATTCCTCGTAGATGCCGCGCAGCTTCTGCGCTGTGGCCTCGTCGCAGCCGCCGACACCCAGCTGTGCCATCAGTGCGATGTAGTATTCCACCTCCACGCGTACGCGGTAGCGTATCAGCGCCGATTCCGAAAAATATTCAGCCAGGCCTTCAGCCTTGCCCCTGTAACGCCCGTCGATAGGCGATATTGCTTCTAACGTATTCATATTCTTGTGTTTATTTATCTTACCAATTTCGCGTTCAGGAATTCTTCTTTCTCCATCAGCTTGATGATGCTTTTGTTCACCGAGGCGCGCCGTAGTCCTTCGCTGTAGGTGGTGTTGTGCATATCGGTGCCCAAGAATTCCACCCAGCCGTTCTCTATCATGGTGAACGCTTTCTTGCGCGCCGCGTCGCCATAGAAGCCTTCCAGCGACAAGATGTTCACCTGGAAGTAGACGCCGGCCTCCTTCAGCTGCTCCATCATCTTCGAGTTGCTGTCGTAATAGGGATAGCGCTCGGGGTGCGCCAATATCAGGTCGTAGCCTTCCATCTGGCGGTCGAAAAGCACATTCTCCACGCCCAGCATGGGCTGGTGCAGCGAGAACTCCACCAAAAGCAGCCCTTTGGGCGCCCCCTCGTCGGGGTCGGCAAAGTGGAACGTCAGCAGCTCCTTGCTACGGGCACGGTCGTCGAAACCGCTGTCCACACGGTATTCGCCCGACACACCCTTCAGCAGCGGCATCGCGCGCTCACCGCGGTGCTGGTCGACTTCGGCGCAGAAAGATTCAAAACGGCGCAGGATGTCCTGCTCCTCGTTGGGGAAGCGCGGATACTGGTAGTGTGGCGTTAGCCGTGCCTCTTCGAAGCCCACTTGCTTCATCATTGCCAACACCTCCATGGACATCTCCAACGAATTGCTGCCGTCGTCGACACGTGGCAGCAGATGGCTGTGCATGTCCGTCACCAGCGGCGCGAAGGTCGGCAGCACTTGGGGTTTCTTTTTCAGGAAATTGAACATATCTCTTATTTCTACAATCGCTCCGGTTCAGTCGTGCTGAACGAAGAGGTTATTCGTTATTGATTCTCTTTATTCTTGCACCCAGCGCGTTGAGGCGCACCTCAATCTGCTGGTATCCGCGGTCAATCTGCTCGATGTTGTCGATGCGGCTGGTGCCTTGGGCGGCCATAGCTGCGATGAGCAGTGCCACACCGGCGCGGATGTCGGGCGACGTCATGCGTACGGCGCGCAGCGGATGCTCGCGGCCCAGACCTATCACCGTGGCGCGGTGCGGGTCGCAGAGGATGATTTGCGCTCCCATGTCTATCAACTTGTCGACAAAGAACAGACGGCTCTCGAACATCTTCTGGTGTATCAACACGCTGCCGCGCGCCTGGATGGCTGTCACCAGCGCGATGCTGATAAGGTCGGGAGTGAAGCCTGGCCACGGCGCGTCGCTGATGGTCAGGATGGAGCCGTCCATATAGCGCTCTATCTCGTACACTTTCTTGCTTGGCACACAAAGGTTGTCGCCCTGCTGCCATATCTCTATACCCAGACGTCGGAACATCTTCGGAATCAGACCCAGATGCTCCAGCGCCACATTGCTGATGGTGAGGTCGCTCTGCGTCATCGCCGCCATGCCGATGAAACTGCCCACCTCGATCATGTCGGGCAGCAGCCGGTGTGTGGTGCCGCCAAGCGTGTCCACCCCTTCGATGGTCAGCAGGTTGCTGCGCACGCCGCTGATTTTGGCACCCATGCGGTTCAGCATCTCGCACAGCTGGTACACGTAAGGCTCACAGGCTGCATTCATGATCGTGGTGCGGCCCCGGGCCATCACGGCGGCCATCACAATGTTGGCCGTACCTGTCACACTGGCCTCTTCCAGCAGCATATAGCAGCCCTTCATGCCCCCCTCGGGGACTGTCAGACGGTAGCCGCCATAGGAGTAGCCCTTGCTCTCTTCGGTACGCGGCGACCGCAGCGTGAAATCTTCAATCTTCACACCCAGTGCCTCGAGGCCTATCAGGTGTGTGTCGATGCGACGGCGGCCGATCTTGTCGCCGCCAGGCTGCGGCACCACGGCCATGCCAAAACGGGCCAGCAGTGGACCCGCCAACATGATACTGCCTCGCAGACTCGACGCCAGCGCACAGTATTCAGGCGAACCTATCTTCTCCACGTTCACCGCGTCGGCCTGGAAACGGTAGCTCTTGCCCACACCGTCCCACGACAGTTCCTCGACCTTCACACCCAGCAGGCGCAACATATCTATCAGGTGGTTGATATCCCTGATGTCCGGCACATTCTCTATCACTACGGGCTCCGACGTCAGCAGCACAGCACACAGCACCTGCAACGCCTCGTTCTTGGCGCCCTGCGGAGCAATGGTGCCCTGCAGCCGGTAGCCACCTTCTATTTCAAAACTAGCCATATTACCTCCTTGTTTTCTACTTGCACAAAGACGGCGCTACACCATTTTGTTTTTTTTCTTGTCTTTCTTCTTTTTCTGCTTGGTCATCTCGGCAGGCAGACTGTTCTGGTTGATGTGGATGCCGGGGCCGTCCATCACTTGGCGCACCCGCGGGTCCTTCGACACCTCAAACATCTGCTCCACCACCAGGCGGTCGTCGGGCGTGTCGCCGTTCCAAATCATGTAGGTGCGCTTCGACTGCTGCGCCAGCAGCTTCAACAGCTCGTTGTATTCGGGCCCGTCGGGCACATCTTTCAGTTTCCGCAGCATCGCCTCCAGGTGCTCTCCGAAGTGGCGGTGCTCGATGTTAACATTCTTGTAGCCCAACTCGGCGCTAGCGGTATTCTCGCTGTTCATGGCACGCATCTTCAATGCCTGCAAATCGCCAGGACTGTAGGGCCAGTATTTCTCCAACGAAAACAGCGATATCAGCATCAGATGGTCCCACAGCTTGCGCTGCGCCACCTCGTCTTTCTTCCCCGCTCCCGACACGTGGCCCATCATCTTCACCAATATCTCCACCATCTGCTTCTTCTCCTCGCCGTCCGGCAAATCGCAGATGTATTTCACTATCCGTTGCACATTACGCCCGTATTCGCGGAACTGCAACTCCTCACGTTGTGTATTATATTCCATGTTTTGCTCTATATTCTGTTAACTATTGCAATACCTGTCCGCGCGCCAGCGCGCACATACATATATAACGCACAAGCGCGCGCAATAGTATATGGGACGCAAAACATTTTTCAACCCAATAAGAATCAACCCTCTACACCTGCCAGCAGGAAGAATCTGGGCATGCAGGGAACCTCCAACTGGCGGGAGTCCAAAGCCGTGTAGTGATGGCCTGTTGTGGTGCAAAAACTTGTCAGTCCAGCGCCTCTCGCAACCAATGGCGAGTCGAGTCTTTGGATATTATGGGTAGCGTCAAGGGTGAAAAGCAGACTATCGTTATTGTAGGTTCCATACCAAACTCACTGTTCCCGTCATAAAACAGGTGTCAGAACGGCTAGTAGTATAATTTTTTTTCTTGGTTTTATTGTTTTATAGAGCATCGTGTTTTCTATTGCACCACCAGCTTGCGCACTGTTGTGCCGCGGGCGGTCTGCACGCGCACCATATAGGTGCCTCTCGGGATGTCCTCCAGTTTCAGCGTGTGGGCGTTGGTCTCCGTCGGCGATGCTTGCAGCACTGTGCGCCCTGCCATGTCGCACAACTCAATGGCAATCAGTGGCTCGTCGGCCACGATGCTCACCTCCTTGTGCGCCGGGTTGGGCTGCAGCCGCACGCCGCTGTTCTCCGCCACGACGATACCAGTCTCGCCGCCACCCTCTTCGGGACCGTCAGAGTAGAAGAACAGGCAGTTGCACCAGTTGCTGTAGTAGTCCATCTCGCCGTGGTAGTCGCACTCGTGATAGCAGTGGCGGCGGAAACAGATGGTGTGGTCGCCCTTCGCCAGACCCGTGAGCACCAGCGTGCTCAGCGAGTCGGTGAAGTCTATCAGCGTGCCCGCCTCGAAATTCAATCCGCCCGGATGGTCCAGCGATGCCTGGAAGTCCCCGTCGCCCAAGTGTATCCAGTCCAGCACCACCGTGTCGTGGCCCTGATATACAATGTTGAATGGATACATTACAGGGCATGGCGGCACCGTGTCGTCAGGCACCATCCGTGTGTCAGGCACCATGATGGGCCATATCGCAGGCACTTCCGATACTCTATTGAATTCGTATCCATGTACAATGGAAGGAATACTATCCTCAGGACTCAGTGTTACTATCGAATCACTATATTCCCACATTCCTATTCTTCTGCAGCCGTCCACAAAGCATGAATCACCATTTTCCCATGGATCCCATGAACCATTAACTAGAATTGTGGGATAGAAGAAATAAGAGCCGAAATATTGAAAATCAACATAATTAGTATTGACTCCGTACCTAACATAGAAATCCTCCCCACTGAAATCGTGGGGGGTATCAAAAAACACCTCCAACACATTAAATTGAAAGGTGTCTCCCGTCGGGGTGGTGTACACCAGCAACGAACTGTTGTCGGGTGTGTAGGGGGTGTTGGTATCGAAGACAACAATCTTTCTGTCTACCAAGTGAATTGTAGAATCAGTGGTATGTTGATAGAGATCAAAATTCCATTGGCCATAAGGGATAAGTGGGTTGTAGGGAGAAAAACGATTGGCTGAAAGTGCAACGGCAACGCCATACACCTTTAGTTTATAGTTGTCATATCGATATTTCCAAAAAACACCATAAGGGAAACACCCTAGTGTTGTCTCGCAAGGTATCTTGTCATAGAATAGGTAGCGGTTGCTTTCACCATAGTTCACCACTATCTGGGTGTTCTGGGCTTGGAGACCGTTTGCTATTCCGACGAATATACAGCTCACCAGCAATACTGACAATAGCAATGCACGGTGTATCTTCGCTGATGAATATTGGGTTGCTTTCATATTGTATTTTCTTATGTTTATTTCTGATTTATGAACGACGGTCTGTATTAATCAATACAGGCAGGAAGAGCCAAATTGGAGAGTATTCACAATATTTGTATGAACGGTTACTGTCGAGTAGAATAGTGTCCTCGCGCAAGCGCGCATATATGCATATAACGCACAAGCTCGTAGAATAGTATATAGAAAACAAAAAAAATACAATTCCTTGAAAACCACCAAGAAGGAACCTCATGATATCATTTTGGCTTTCTCGTGCATATGGCGGTGTCCATTTTCTGTTTTTTGCACCCAGAAATGAGTAAAATTTACACAAATAATCAATGGGGCAAGGAAAACAACCTAATCTATAAAGTTGAGAAACAGACAGCTGTGGCATTTTGATTGATCATTACGCAAAAAAAGTTTTGCCAATTCGGTATTGTGTTGTAATTTTGCGTCATCATTACACAAAAGAAAAATCAATAGTTATGGCTAATAACAAGAATTATCTGAACCCCAGCGAGATCGCGCACCGCATGACACCAGATCATATCAGGGAGCTGAAGCCCGGCCAGGTCTTTGTCTTCGGCAGCAATGGCTACGGTGCTCACGGTGGCGGCGCCGCACGTCAGGCGCTTGAGCATTTCGGTGCCATCATGGGACAAGCCGAGGGCATGCAAGGCCAGAGCTACGCCATCAATTCGATGGATGGTTTGGAGGAACTCGACGCGCAGGCCACTCGCTTCATCCTCTATGCCCAGGAACACCCCGAGAAAACATTCCTCGTCACCGCCATCGGCTGCGGCATAGCAGGCTACACTCCCCGCGAGGTGGCGCCGCTGTTCATCAAAGCTGTCGACGTGGCGAACATCTGGTTGCCCAAATCATTCTGGAATGAATTGGTATAATGTCTGGAGATAACTGCTCAGCTGATGGGCAACAAACAGAAACGGGGGCTGCAGCCCCCGTTTTTTATTCAGCTCACCACCAGATCGAACTCTTCTGGGATGCCCGTGTCGAAGCGCATCTCCTTGCCGGTCACTGGGTGAATGAAACAGAGCCGCATGGCATGCAGCGCCAGCCGCTTCATGGGCGAGCGGTCGTCGTCGTAGCCATACATGGGGTCCTTCAGTATGGGATGCCCGTTTTCGCGCATGTGCACTCGTATCTGGTTACGGCGCCCTGTCTCCAGTGAGAACTGCACAAGGGCATATTTTCTGTTGTTCTTCAAAGTCTTGTAGTGGGTGATGGCTTTCTTGCCGCCGTTGTCGGTAGGCGACGACACGACGCTGTATTCACCATCCTTCAGCCACGACACGATGGTGCCCTGGCGTGGCACCGGTGTGCCCCAGGTAACACCGACATAGATGCGTTCCGTCACCTGCCCTTTCCAGTCGCGCTCCAGCGCCCGGGCCACCTCTTTGCTTTTCGCCACCAGCAGCAGACCCGATGTGTCGCGGTCCAGGCGGTGCACGATATGGGCGCGTTGGCGCGAACGGCGTTTTATCAGATATTCGTTGATCTCCGAGATGACGGTGATGTCGCGTTCTTCGGTGCTGTTGCTCAGCAAACCCGAAGGCTTGTTGACAACCATAAGGTAGCGGTCTTCGAAGACGATGGGCATCTTGCCACGTGCCGGCTTGCCGCGGTTTTCGTCGCCTTCGATGGTCACCTTCATGCCGGGCTTCAGCGGGTAGTCGTACTGTGTCACTCGGCGAGACTGTATCACCACACGATGTGCCAATATCTCTTTCTGGCTGGTGCGGCTGCTGTCGGGGAACAGCTGCCCTATCAGTTCCATCAGCGTCATTTCTTGCTCTACGGTCTTTTCTATCGTTTTCATCTCTCTTGTTGTTTTCTTGTTTATTGTATCGGTGCCAGACTCATATTTCGTCCGGCAAGGCTGTCGTCGACGGTGAAACGCACCGTGCTGTAGCGTTCCTGCAGCCAGCGTTTGTTGCTGCCTCCGTAGCCTACAGCAGCGTTCATGTTTTCGCGCGAGGTGCGGACCTCCACAGCATGGATGTCTTTCGGCAACTGGTTTGCGGCGGCCTCCAGTGCGTCGTGTGCCATGGCACTCTCCACCAATTCACGAAACGACACATGGAAGGGTCCCGCCAAATAGTCGGCGCCACTGATGAATCCTTCCGTTGGATGCAGACCCACACGCAACACCCTTACACCACCAGCTTCGAAAACCGGCAGCAGACGTTTAGTCCACTGCACCGCCTCGTCCAACGACAGGGGGGTGTATTCGCCACGTCGCCACAGGGCCTCCAGTGCTGTGTCTTTCACCACCAGCGTAGGATAGATACGGGTGTTGGTGGCGCCGGCGGCAACGATTTTCTGTGCTGTCTGCAGCGCCTTGTTGCTAGTGTCGCCCGGCAGGCCTATCATCATCTGCATTCCCACCTCCATACCGCTGTGTTGTATGAGCTCCGCGGCGGCATAGACCTGCCGGGCTGTGTAGCCACGCCGCGTCTGCTGCAGCACCTCGTCGTCCAGCGACTGTACGCCCAACTCCACGTTGCCCACATGGTAACGTCGCAACAAGGCCACACGCTCCGCATCGATATAGTCGGGCCGCGTCGAGAGGGTTACACCTTCCACCAGGCCACGCTCCACATATTCGGACACCACACGCAGCAGCCGTTCCTGTTCCGCCAATGGCAACCCTGTGAAGGTACCGCCGAAAAAGCCTACCTGCACAACGCTGCCATCGCGCTGCGTAGCCAGGTAGGTCTCGATAGTTTTCATCACCGCCGCGTCGCTCAGCTGCTGGCTACTGCCAGTAATGACCGTCTGGTTACAGTAGATGCATCGGAACGGACAGGCCATTTCGGGCATGAAAATCGGGATGGTGCTATGTCGTTGCTTCAAGGACATTATCAACACGGGAATGTTACACGTGAAACAATGCTATATAATATTATAAATCAATTCTCTAAATATTTTTTATTATCAACATCGTCGGCGAGGTTATCAACAGCGGTCGACGGGTATTTTTCTGCTTTCAACAGTCTCGGTCGTTTTATCAACCTTTCAATAGATTTTCAACACCTCGTAGGGGTTGCCAATCTGTTCGATGAAGCGGCGCATGTCATCACCGCTGATTACCAGCGAGGCGCGGTTGTCGTTGGGGTGGAAACTGACCTTCCCGGCTTTCATCAGCTGCTCGTCGACGAAGAGCGTCACCTCGTGCTGCTCGTCATTGACCAGGCAGAAGAGACTCACCGAGCCGGGTTTCACACCCAGATAACGCATCATGCGCTCGGGCGAGGCGAAGCTGAGCTTGCCTTGGTGCAGCATCTTCTCCAGCGAATGAATATCCATCTCGTGACGGCTGTCCATGATGACCAGATAGTGCCGATTGCCTTTGTGGTTGCGAAAGAAGAGATTCTTGCAGAGGGTAGTGCCCTCGCCACGATAGAACTGTGCGGCAATCTCGATGGTCGGTGCCTCGGGATGCTCATAGTAGTCGAAGGCGATGTCCATCGCAGCCAAGGTGTCGTAAACACGCTGCTGTCCAATCATGCTGCTCATTTGATGATGCCCAGTTCGCGCGACATGTCCAGCATCCTCACTATCGGCTTGCGCGCCTTTTCAATCACTTCGTCGCTCAGCGTAATCTCGGGCGTCTCGTCGCGCAGACAGCGGTACAACTTCTCAAGCGTGTTCATCTTCATGAAAGCGCAGTCCGAGCAGGCACATTCGCCATTATTGGGCACGGCGATGAACTCCTTGTCGGGATTGTTGTTGCGCATCTCGTAAAGTATGCCCGTCTCTGTGGCCACGATGAAACGTTTCTTATCCGAGGCGTTGATGAATTTCAACATCGCCTTGGTGGAGCCGACAAAATCGGCCACCTGCAGCACAGCGGCATTGCACTCGGGATGCGCCACTACCAGCGCGTCGGGATTTTCCATCTTGAGGTTGAGGATGGTGTCGGCCTCCATGGCGTCGTGCACAGTGCAGACACCGTTCCACAGCAACATCTCACGCCCGGTCTTGTTGTTGATATAGCCACCGAGATTCTTGTCGGGAGCGAAGATGATTTTCTGATCCTTGGGCAAGGCGTTGATGAGCTGCTCGGCATTGCCCGACGTGCAGATGAGGTCAGACAGAGCCTTCACCTCGGCGGTGCAATTGATGTAGCTTACCACGATATGGTCAGGATGCTCGGCTTTGAAACGCGCCAAGTCCGGGCCGGCACACGATTCTGCCAGCGAGCAGGAAGCCTCCAGGTCGGGCAGCAGAACTTTACGCGTAGGATTCAGGATCTTGGCAGTCTCAGCCATAAAATGCACGCCACAGAAGACAATGATAGGCGCGTCGGCCTGTTGCGCCTTCTGGGCCAACTCCAAACTGTCGCCTATATGGTCGGAGAGGGCCTGTATCTCGTCAATCTGATAGTAATGGCCCAATATGATAGCGTTCTTCTCAGCTTTGAGACGCTTTATTTCATTTATCAGCTCTGTATTTGTCATCGCTTTGTTTATTTGGTTATCAAAGATTGTGGCCAGTAAATCGCCCATTACAGTTTAACTACTGGAAATAAGAGAGTTACCGACTATTAAACTAATACCTTACAAAATGCAAAGATACAACAAATCCACCAATTATGCAAAGCATAATTCCAGAATTTGATTGTTGCCGGTTGCCCGACTGTTTTCAACATTCAAATTATTATTTCTATTCCTTTATTTTAATAAAATTCTTTTTCTTAATTTTAATGCGTGTTCATTTGTTGATAACCCTTGTTTTCACTGCAGTTTGGAATAATTTTATTCACGTCAATCACCCCCTTTATCACCGTCTAAAACCATCCCTTTCACCATTTTCCAATGTTATCAACATATAGTGAATTGTCCATTGAACACGCTTTTGTTGATAGCCTTTCCACGACTGAAAACTTCCATTTTTCTGTGTAAAAACGGCTGAAATTTTTGGCCTTTTTTCACTCTCAACAACTCCGTTTTTTTATCCCCATTTTCTCCACTCAGTTATCAGTTCCATTTCAACCAAGTAATTAACAATTTGCCTTGATTATACAATTGTAATTAAAGTAACAGTTTGATTTATAATATATAATTTTTTCTCCTATTGTTGATAAGTTTTACTTCTGTAAGATTTCACAGTTCTAATTTTTCCGCTAGGGAATACATTCCCGAGAAGGGTTGTCATTACCCTCTTTTTCTCTTTTTTGTCTGCGTTAGGATTGTGAATTTGGGTTCTCTCCCCCACCCCGAAGGTTGTCCACAATTTTACAATTCTAAAAACTATGGGTAGTAAAAAGAGGACTTGTATGTTATCAAAAGTATGAATATCAGTCGACTATGGTGTATTTGTTACAATTGGTGATAACTATTTGATAATTTTTGCGGTGAAGTGAGCCCTCTTTTTATTATTTATTGTATTTTTGCACATGTTTTTGTTGTAAAATCAAAGCTAAACATCATGGAAAAACAGATAATTCCCATCGCTTCCGACCATGCCGGATATGAGCTGAAAGAGAAGGTGAAAGAACATTTGGCTGCCAAGGGCTATGAGATGCGCGATTTCGGCACCTTCACGTCAGACAGTGTTGACTACCCCGATTTTGCCCATCAGGTGGGCACTGTTATCAACAAAGGCGAGTATCCATTGGGTATCGTGATCTGCGGCTCGGGCAACGGCGTGCAGATGACCGTGAACAAATACCCCAATGTGCGCTGCGCGCTCTGCTGGTGCGAAGAGATCGCCAAGCTGGCCCGCCAGCATAACGACGCCAACATCCTTTCGATGCCTGCCCGCTTCATCGACGAGGCTACCGCCATGTGCATCGTCGACGCTTTCTTCACCACCTCTTTCGAGGGCGGCCGTCACCAGCGCCGTGTGGAGAAAATCAACAAACTGCTCTCCTAAAAACAACACCGTCGTGGGCCATGGATACAAAACATTACTATAACTTTCTGGACACCGCCGAGGAGGCCATTGATGCCAACCGTCGCAGTGCCACTTTCGCCCTCAAGGCTGAAGATTCGCAGATGCCGATGCCCGATGTGCGCGAACTGGCAGTGTTGCGCACTACTCTCGACAGGACTATCGAGAATCTGGATGCCGAGCTGAGCCGCTTCGAGCAACATTTTGCCGGCAGCCACAACCAGCTATTCTGGGCCCGCGACTACAACGATGTCTTCGACGGCATCCGCAAAATAGCCAAGAAGCAAAAAGCCAAGACAGCACGTCTGCCCAAGATGGAGAATTCCTTCATCTTCCGCGAGTTGGGCATGAAATTTTTTTTGCGTGACGAAAACATCAGTCTCAGCGACGATGGAGACTTGCAGTTTTTCTATGTCGACCTGATGCTGGCCGACGCAGGGTCGCTACTGCTGCTCAACAGCGGCAGCCGCGCGCAGGAAAAGCTCTCCAACAGCCGCACCAATATTTTCATCTCCAGCATTGACCGTGTCCTGGCCAACAGCGACTTGGTGGACACCTACCGTCAGCTGCTGGCCTACAAGTACGGCGCCGGCAGTCAGGACTTTCTGCTCTTCAAAGGGTCGCCCAACTGTGAGAGCTATCTCTTCGTCGTCGACAACCAGCGCACCGCCCTGATGGCTGCCAAGTCGCAGCGCCGTGTGCTGGCCTGTCTGCATTGCGGCCGTTGCAACGACGTATGCCCTGTGCTGCAGAGCATCGGCGAAGAGCCTTACAACAATGTCTTCGTCGGCCCTGTGGCCAACATCATGTTGCCCTATCTGGAGAGTCAGGAGACCGACGGTCATGTCATCCATGCCTGCACGCTCTGTGGCCGCTGCGAAGAGGTTTGCCCCATCGCGCTGCCCATCCGCGACATGATTGTCGATGCGCGCCAGACAGCCTTCGTCAGCAAGACGATGGACAAAAAAGACCGCAAGTCGCTGCTCAGCCTCCGCAAGCTGCTCACCAGCCGCGCCAAGATGAACAAGGGACGCCGCACAAAAGGCTACATCATGCGCAAACACCAGCTCAAGGAGCTGCGTCACCGCCGCAAGATGCCGCAGTTCGCCAAGATACCTTTTGCCAAGATGTATGCCGGCGAGGAACGGTAGACTAAAAACACCACGATTATGGATTTCACGACCAACGATATAGACAAACTCAAAAGACTGTTCGGCTGCATTGACAACACATCGCTCGGCACCACCGACACGCCGCAGACTATCGCGGCGCTGTGCGACGCCTCGGTAGCCATGCAAGGTGGAGCGCAGGGCATACCCCATGTGGCGTCGGTGTGTGTCTACCCCCCATTCGTCGAGCAGGCCAAGCAACGGCTCTCGGGCACCGGCATCCGAGTGGCCAGCGTGGCCGGTGCCTTCCCCTCGGGAAAACTGCCGCTGGAGTTGAAATACCACGAAATACGCTATGTTGTGGAGCATGGCGCCGACGAGGTGGATATGGTGATAGACCGTGGCCGCTTTTTGGCCGAAGGCCCCGATGCCGTCTACGACGAGGTGGTGCACTGCAGGCATGCCTGCGGCGCGGCGACACTCAAGGTGATACTGGAAACCTGCGATTTGCCCTCATCCGACGCCATCTATCAGGCTTCCATGGCGGCGCTGGAGGCCAGTGCCGATTTCATCAAGACCTCCACCGGCAAGGGGCTCCAGGGTGCCACGCCCGAAGCGGCCGAGGCTATGCTCCGCGCATTGTCCGATTTTCATAAAAAAAGCGTAAAAAAGGTTGGTTTCAAAGCCGCAGGAGGCATATCCACGGCCCATGACGCACTTTTTTATTACAATCTCTTCGAAAAGTATCTCCCAGGTGAACACATTAGTAATGAGGTTTTTAGAATAGGTGCCAGCCGCCTCACCAAGCGGATCTTCGAATTATTAACATAATTTTTTTTTACGCATATCACACTTTTTTTCTATTTTTGCAATTTAATATAATTTAATATAATTCGGGTCAAGCCCTGCTGAATAATAAAACATCGTAATTTTATGAAACCGCTCCAACAAAAACTAGCCAAATATCGTGAACCTCAGATGGTCAAGGCCAAAGGTGTGTATCCCTATTTCCGCACCATATCGAGCGACCAGGACACAGAGGTGCTGATGAATGGCAAGAAGGTACTGATGCTCGGTTCCAACAGTTATCTGGGACTTACTAACCATCCAAAAATCAAAGAGGCCGCCAAGGCTGCCATCGACAAATATGGTACCGGCTGCGCCGGCTCGCCGTTTCTCAACGGCACTCTCGACCTGCACCAGCAGCTCGAGGCAGTGCTGGCCGATTTTTTGGGCAAGGACGGCGTCATGCTGTTCTCCGCAGGCTTCCAGGCCAACTCCGGTGTTATCCCCTGTATCACAGGACGCAACGATTATGTCATCTACGACGAACTGGACCACGCCTCCATCATCGAGGGACGTCGTCTCACCTTTGCTACTACGTTGAAATACAAACACAGCGATATGGCCGACCTGGAGCGTGTGCTGCAGAAGTGTCCTATCGATGCCGCCAAGCTGGTGGTCACCGACGGTGTATTCAGCATGGAAGGCGACGTGGCCAAACTGCCTGAGATGCAGGCGCTGTGCGACAAATATCAGGCCACCCTCATGGTCGACGAAGCCCATGGCCTCGGCGTCTTTGGCCGCGAAGGCCGCGGAGTGACCGACCATTTCGGCCTGCTCGACAAGACAGAACTCATCATGGGCACCTTCTCCAAGTCGCTGGCATCGGTGGGCGGTTTCATCGCCGCCGACAGCGACACCATCAACTGGATGCGCCACAACGTGCGTCCCTATATCTTCACGGCCAGTATCCTGCCGTCGGCTACCGCATCGGTGCTCGCCGCCCTCGAGATTATGCGTTCCGAACCCGAACGCCAGGAGAATCTGTGGAAGGTGACGCGTTATGCCCTCAAGTCGTTCCGTGAGGCCGGCTTCGAGATCGGCAACACCGAGACGCCTATCATCCCGCTCTATGTGCGCGACAACGAGAAGACCTTCATTGTGACCCACATGCTCCTCGAAGAGGGCGTGTTCGTCAATCCCGTCATCGCTCCCGCGGTGCCACCCGAGGACACCCTCATCCGCCTGGCATGGATGGCAACACACACCATGGAGCAGGTGGACTTCGCCGTGGAGAAGACGGTAAAGTGCTTCAAGAAACTCAACTTATTGTAGTAAAATGATAGCGGAGGAAGGTGCGAGCCTTACCTCCGCAAATAATAATATTTCCACATGAACACCATCGTAATCAAGCCTGTGCAAAGCCGGCGCGACCTCAACAAGTTCATTGCTTTTCCCAACAAGTTGTTCAAGAATGCCCCCACCTACGTTCCTCCCCTGAATTCCGACGAACGCAAGCTGCTGACCAAGAAGAATCCATCGCTGGAGCATGCCGACTGCCAGACTTTCTTGGCGTTGCGCGACGGCAAGGTGGTGGGCCGTGTGGCCGCCATCATCAACTACTCGGTCAACGAGCGCTGGGAGAAGAAGGCGGTGCGTTTCGGCTGGTTCGATTTCATCGATGATTTCGAGGTGTGCAAGGCGCTGTTCGACACCGTGGTGGAGTGGGGCAAAGCCAAAGGCATGACGGAGATAGAGGGTCCCTTCGGCTTCACCGATATGGACAAGGAGTGCTGGGTCATCGAGGGCTTCAACGAGCGCCAGAACATGAGCACACTCTACAATCCCGAATACTACATCGACTTCATCCAGAAGCTGGGCTGCACCATCAAATGCCGCTGGCAGCAGTACCGTATGCCGGCCAGCCAGCCCATCCCCGACAAGGTGGAAAGGCTCAACGGCCTTATCATGAAGAAATACGATCTCAAGCTGCTGCACTTCAAGTCGCGCAAAGAGATATACCCCTATGCTCACAAATTTTTCAACACGCTGAACGGCGCTTTCAAGGACCTCTACGACTTCGTACCCCTGACGGAGAAGGAGATAGATGTCTACATCAAGGAATATTTCCCCTTTGTGAACCTCGAATTTGCCAATTTTGTGGTCGACAAGGACGACAACCTGGTGGCCTTTGGCCTCAGCATTCCGAGCCTCACCGAGGCATACAAGAAAGCCAACGGACGCCTCTTCCCCTTCGGATGGTATCATCTGCTACGTGCTTTGAAACATTACGACACTATCGACTTGCTGCTCAACGGTGTGCACCCCGACTGGCAGAAACGTGGCGTACACTCCATCTACTATGCCGAGATGAACCGCAACGCCATCAAGAACCATGTGACGTGGGCCTACACCAACCCGCAAATCATTGGCAACGAGGCAGAAAAGTTGTGGGGCACCACATACGATGTCACCCCGCTGATGACCCGTGCGGTATTCGGGAAAAGCATCTGAGGCCTTCACCCTGCGAGTTTGTCATGACCCTTTGTACAATAAATATGGCGCTCTGGCGTTATTGTTAGAAATATAAAACCACTTAACTATGGGTACACGAAAGAAAAAAAAGCTTGTCATTGTCTTGATTGCCGTGGTGTTGGTAGCAGCCATTGGCACCGGTCTGTGGTTTTGGCTACGGCCTAATAAAGTCAGCACCGAAGACTATCAGCCAATAGAAGAGTTCAAGGAAGCCTACGAGGCGTTGGAGACCAAGCAGAAGGCTCCCGACTACGACTTGGAGAAGACCATTCGTGTCATCAATAGTATGGAAGTGGCTCAGAGTCAGTCCAAAGACTTCGACCAGTTTCTTGAATATCTGGCTCGTCAGGACTATGAGGGCGTAGCCCCCGAAGTCCTTGAGGCCAAGAAGAAGATGATGCCTGTGCTGCAGGAGATCTATCTGCTGCAGAAAGAGCACGACGAGCTGAACTTCTGGACGCCGCTGGTGCAGCAGCTGTGTACCGACCCGGCAGCCAGCAACATGGTCCGCGACGCCTTCACAGGTCAGGGCATCGGCGCCATGCTGCAGTTCAACGTTGTGGCCAACCAGATTTTCGAGCAGTACAAGAAAGAGCAGGAGCTCAAGGGTGAGCTGAAGCGAAAGATACAGGAAATCCGCAAGGACTATCTGGCCTATGTCGAGGAATTCACCCCTGTCTATGTGAAATATATGACAGAATGGGACAAGCTCTGCATCGACAAGGACAAAGCCTATATCGACCTCTACACCAACCAGCCCGACGCAGTGGTGAAGGACTGCGAGAAGATTCTGGCCAACTATCCCACCAACCGCGAAGCCCTGCTGCTCAGAGCTTTGGGCCTCATCCTCTCCAGCAAGCAGCACGACAGCCAGGAGATGTTCAACTTTGCGGGTATCTCCGACACCAACATCCTCACCCAGCGCGACATCATGCTCACCGAAGCACAGCAGACCCTCAACTATTATATGGATCTCTACCCTGCGCAATCGGCACCGGCGCTGGTGGTACAGGGCTTGTTGCTCGACTATCAGGGCGACCACCAGCAGGCCTTCTCACACTACGAGCAGGCTGCCGTGGAGTACCCTCGCCAGTCGGAGCAGCTCACCGACCTTCTCAATTGCTATCGCTCCCGTACCTACCTCAACAACAGTCGTGAAGGCCTCTACCTGCTGACGCTCTACAAGTCCACCATGGAAGGCTTCGGCTTCTTCAGCCCCAACCTCATCAAGGCGGCCTACTACGACCAGGTGGGCGACTACGACAACTGCAGCAAGGAGATATACAACCACTTCTTCCGCCGCAGCAACCAGACCTCCTACGACTGCCTGCTGGCCGACATGCGCCTCTGCGAGGAGACTCTGCCCATCAGCTTCAACCGTCTGCTGCCCGAGCGCTGCTACATCGATGTCACCTTCGGCAAACAGGACAAGCTGCTGGGCCTGTCGTCCGACGACCAGCAAATCAAGGTCACCGTCGAGAACCGTTCCGACCACGATTTGGAGAACCTGCGCGTGTTCCTTTGCATCCATTTCACCGATATGTATGCCGATGACTACCATGTCGTCAAGCTGCCCACCTTCAACCGCATCACTGTGCGCTCCAAGGCTGATGTCAGCAACATTGATCTGAACTATATGGACAAGAACTTCGACCATATTTCCAGTGTCCGCGCCATTGCGATGACCGACAATAGCATCTGCTGGATCGACAACGTCTACAACTCCACCGACAATATCGACTACAACCCGGCACACCAGATCGATTTTGCACAGCTCTCAAAGGCTTTGGACAGCAACGCCATGCGCTCGCGCGACGCCTATCTCTCCGCCATCAAGAAGAGCGACGAGACATTCCGTCAGTCCATTTTGCACAACACCCGTGTCACCTCGTCGAAGGACAGCGGCTTGCTGAAAAAGACACGCAACTATATCTCCATCGAGCTGCCCCGCGAACTCATACTCCTGAATCCCACTTTCAACTGGCAACAACAACTTTCGCCCACCGAGAACTACCTGAAAGGCAGCTATATCCACCTCTCGTTTGACACCGAGATACCCGAAGGCCACCGCCAAAAGCTTTACATCGCCACGCCCTATCTCAACTATGCCGTCACTATCCAGAACGCTGGTGGCCGATTGGCAGTGGTCGAGGTCAAGAATATGGCTGCAAAGTAAATGAAGAACACTACGTACAACTATCATTCATAGGTATGCGTAGTGATTTTGCAGAAAAGCAACAAATGCAATAATAAATAACGGGCAATGAAAAGAATCAAGAAAACAGGGTTAGCCCTGGTGGGAATTGCTATCCTGATGATGGCTTTCCAATGTGGCAAAGACTATACTAATCCTTTTAACATCTTCAATATCCATCATTCTGCTTGTCTGTCTTATACTGATGCCGATGCCAAAGGATATGAATCCCCCGACAGTGTCAGTGTGGAGTATCAGAACGGAACGGTTCATGTCACCCACCATAACCTACTGGTTAACTGTGGCACGGCCGAAATGGAGGGCGGCATCATGGTCACATGCATCCGCGAGGGTATGACCATTCATATCTACGAAGAGGAAACTGGAAACAACCCGGCCGATTGTATGTGCGAAGTGGACAACGAGTTTGACTTCTACTGCCTGGAGCGTGGTACCTTCACATTCGTGTTCCACAACTGGTATCCCGAAGCACAATCGTTCACTTTTACATTCTAATAAAGCTTAGTAGCTCCAACAACAACAACGGATGTTATCCTTTGGATAGCATCCGTTGTTGTTTTAGAGCATCAAATCAATCTGTCCTGTTGTTTTTTATCTTATTTGTTTGGATTCAATTAGTTGCTTTTGTTTGAGAATGTGCGTAAAGCGATTCAAAAAGGGTAGAGATGGGAATGTCAATATCTTCTGTCGCCCCGTTTCTTACACCTTGTAATAGCTCCGCAGCGTGGAGACGAACCAGTTGCCGGGGATCAGCTTTTTCAGCAGCACCGAGAGGCGTTGTTCGAAGTTGGCGACCACATAGCGCAGATGGGGATGGCTCGACTCGATGATCTTTACCACCTTTTTGGCCAGAAAATCGGGCTTCAGGCCGCCGTTCTCCTCTTTCTCGATGAGTGACAGCGAGCGGGCAAAACTAGCGCCGTAGGCGTCGCTTTTTGCCGTCGCCTCGGAGTTGCGTCGGCTGGCGGTGAAGCCGGTGGCAAAATCGCCAGGCTCGACCATCGATACCTTGATGCCGAAGCCGCGCACCTCGGCGGCCAGCGCCTCGGTGAAGCCTTCGATGGCAAATTTCGACGCCGAATAGAAGCCTTGGTATGGCAGACCCATGACGCCGCCGATGGAGCTGATGTTGACGATGCGTCCGCCGCCCTGGGCACGCAGGGTGGGCAGCACCTCCTGACAGACGTTGACACAGCCACGGAAGTTGGTATCCATCTGGATGTCAATCTCTTCGTCGGTAGCCAGCTCCAAGGAGCCGCCGATGCCCATGCCGGCATTGTTGACAACCACGTCGATGCGTCCCTGCTCGGCCAGCAGCTGCGCCACGGCGGCCTTGACCGACGCCCGTTGACGGACGTCCATGACAAGATAATGTATTCCGTTGTCGTTCTGTCCGATAGCTTTGCGGCTGGTGCCGTAGACGATGTAGCCCTTGGCGGCAAGACGGCGGGCGATGGCTTGGCCAAATCCCGACGAGGCTCCAGTGATAAGTACGACTTTCTTCATGATTATTAGTCTGTTGGCTGTGTGATAATGCTTTTTTGATTTTGCAAAGATAGCATTTTTTCCGCATTTGTGCGCTTTTCTTTTTTTCGCGGCACTCCCCCACCCCATTTCTTCGTCGGCATAGTTGCCTAGTTCACAATTATTAAGAAAAATAATCTGCCAGATATATTTATTTATTGTATCTTTGTAAATTATTTCAACGACCCCGTTGTGATGCCAACTGAAAGTAACATAGTTGATAAACTGGACCGTTTCATACGGAAATACTACAAGAATCGCCTGCTGAAGGGCGCCTTGCTCGCCGTCGCGTTGCTGGTGGGGCTCTATCTGGTGATGGTGCTGTTGGAGCATTTCGGTTGGTTTGGCACGGGGGTGCGCACGCTGCTGTTCTGGGGCTTCATCGCCGCCACCGTTGCGGTGTTGGCCTACTATGTGGTCACCCCTTTGTTGAAAATGAGGGGCTTGGGCCGACGTATCTCCTACGACGAGGCGGCGCGCATCATCGGTGAGCATTTCCCCGAGGTGAAGGATAAGCTGCTGAATCTCTTGCAGCTGCAGAGCTCGCAAGCGGGTGGCGCCACACCCGACGGCGCCAGCGCCGAGCTGCTGCGCGCCAGCATCGACCAGAAGACCGCCAGCCTCTCGCCGGTGCCGTTCCAGAAAGCCATCGATTTGTCGAAGAACCGCCGCTATGTGAAATATGCCGCCATCCCGCTGGTGCTGCTGGTGGCAGGATTGCTGATAGCGCCGTCGCTCATCACCGACCCGTCGCAGCGTCTGCTGAACCACAACACCCAGTATGAGCGTCCTGCGCCGTTCACTTTTGTGCTGGAGAACAGCGACTTGACGGCTACGCAGCAGGACGACTACACGGTGCGTGTGGCGCTCGAAGGCGACGCCATCCCTAAGGATGTGTCGATTGTCGTCGAAGGCACCACCCTGCGGATGCAGCAGGTCGACAAGCTGCACTACAGCTACACTTTCAAGAATATACAGCGCTCGCAGCGTTTCCATTTCTCCGCTGTGGGCGTCAACTCAGCAGAGTACGAGGTGGAGGTCAACCCCAAGCCCGCCGTGGTGGCGTTCCAAGCCACGGTGACCTATCCCGCCTACATAGGCCGCGACGCCGAAACCTTCAGCAACAACGGCGACCTGGTGGTGCCCAAAGGCTCGCGTATTGCCTGGAGTTTCCAGACCAAGGATGCCGACTCGCTGGCCTTTCTGGTGGGCGACAGCAACGCATGGCGCGCCATGGCAATGCAGCCCAACGCCAACGGCCGCACCACCCATACGCTCCGCGCCAACACGTCGTTCCAGTATGCCTTCTGCGTCAGCAACCGCTACGTGGACTCCGACACCATAGGCTATGCCGTCTCGGTCATCGAGGATGCCTATCCGATGATAGTGGTGATGTCCATGACCGACAGCACCGCGCCCGACAGGCTCTTCTTCCGTGGCAATATCAAGGACGACTACGGCTTCGCCAAGCTGGAGTTCGTCATCGAGCGCACCAATGTCCGCGACACGTCGCAACATTCGCGCGAGCTGCGCCAGATAGCCATCACCGGCGAGGCATCGCAGGAATTCTACTATTCGCTTGATTTCTCGACGCTGGAGCAGGAGCCCGGTGACGAATTCAAATACTGGTTCCGCGTGTGGGACAACGACGGCGTGAACGGCAGCAAGATGACGGAATCGAACAGTTTCGCCACCCATGTGCCCACCGAAGAGGAGATTGACGACATCATCCAAAGCCGCTCCGACGACATACGCCAGCAGGGCGAACTGTCGATGAACGAGCTGCGCAAGCTGCAGGAGGAAATCAACGACCTGATGCGCAAGCTGGTGGACAAGAAAGAACTCACCTGGCAGGACAAAAAGCAGCTGGAGGAGCTGCAGAAGAAGCAGCAGGAGGTGAAGGAGATGCTGCAGCAGATGCGCAACCAGATGCAGGAAAACAACCGCATGGAGGAGAAATACCGCGAGCAGAGCGAGCAAATAATCGAGAAACAGAAGGAACTCGACAAACTCTTCGACCAGGTGATGAGCGATGAGATCAAGGAGATGATGAAGGAGATGGAGAAGCTGATGAACGAGATGGACAAGAAAAAGGTACAGGAGGAGCTGGAGAACCTGAAAATGAAGAATGAAGACCTCGAAAAACAGCTGGATCAGAACATCGAGCTGATGAAGCGTCTGGAGCTGGAGAAGAAGGTGGAACAGGCTGTCAACAAGGCTGAAGAGCTGGGCAAAAAACAGGCTGAGCTGTCCGAGAAAAGCGAGCAGAAAGGCGCCGACAAGGAGCAGCTGATGAAGGAACAGCAGAAGCTCTCCGAGCAGTTTCAGGAGCTGAAAAAGGATATCGACCAGATACAGAAAGACTACAAAAACTTGTCGGACCCGCAGGATTTCAAAGTCAGCGAGGAACTCCAGAAAAGCATCGAGCAGAATCAGCAGAACGCCCAGAACCAGCTGAACAAAGGCAAGCAGAAAGACGCCTCCAAGTCGCAGAAAGAGGCCGCAGAGAAGCTGGAACAGCTCTCCGAGCAGCTGGCCCAAGAGCAGATGGACATGGAACAGGAGGAACTCTCTGAGGATGCTGAGGAGGTGCGCCGATTGCTGAAAAACCTTGTGCAGCTCTCCATCGACCAGGAGTCGCTCATCGGCACGCTGAATACAGTCAGCATCAACGACCCCAAATACCAGCAGATTATCGTCGACCAGAACAAGATCAAGTCCGATTTCCGCAACGTCGAGGACTCGCTGCGCGCCCTGGCACGTCGCCAAATCAAGGTGGCCGCCATGGTCAACAAGGAGCTTGGGGAGGTGAACAGCAACATGAGCAAGTCGCTCTCCGGCCTGCTGGAATTCAACCAGTCGTTCTATGCCAACTACAGGAACACACAGTCGGCACGCTCGATGCAATACACCATGACCTCGCTGAACAATCTGGCCCTGGTGCTGGCCGAGTCGCTCGACCAGATGCAGAACCAGATGCGTCAGAACCAGCAGCAGAAGAAGAGCGGCAGCTGCAAGCGGACAGGCAAAAAGAGCGGCAGTTGCAGCAATCCCGGCAAAGGCAAGCCGTCGCCCAAATCGATGCGGCAGATGCAGGAGGAGCTCAACAAGCAGATGAAACAACTCAAGGAGGAGCTCGACAAGAAGGGTAACAAGCCAGGCTCACGCACGAAGATTGGCGACCACAACACGATGAGTTCCGAGTTTGCCCGCATGGCGGCACAGCAGGAGCAGATTCGCCGCATGATGCAGGAATATGGTCAGGAATTGAAGCAGCAGAACGCCGGAAACAGCAAGCTGGCCAAGGAGATAGACGAGATGATGAAGCAGATGGAACAGACCGAGACAGACCTCGTCAACAAGACCATCACCAAGCAGACCATCAACCGTCAGCAACAGATACTCACCCGTCTCCTGCAACACGAGAAAGCGGAGATGCAGCGTGAGAAGGAGGAACGTCGCGAAAGCCGGGAGGCGCAAGAGCAATACCAGCCTTCACAGGGCGATCTGGAAAAATATCAGCGTCTGCAGGAGCAGAACATCGAACTTTTCCACACCACGCCTCCCAACATGAATAATTTCTACAAAAACAAGGTGAACGGCTATTTCTTCAAGTTCTAGCCCCTACCCTACCTGATGAATGTTATGGTATCTGCAGCATTTTGTGGGTCTGCAGCGAGAGTCGCCATTGGGGATGCCCTTTGATGTAATCTACTGTTTGGGCAGCGATGGCACTGTTTTTTTGAGGGTCTCCAGTGTCGCAGGGCTGCAGAAAGCGGGCGTGCGACACCTCGATTTCGCTGTATTCTGGTGGCTGATGCTGTCCGTCGAACACCACCTTTATCTCGTCGACGCGGCGCAGAACGACCTGGGCGGTGGCACCCAGGAAAAGGTCTTTGGGCGATAGTGTTATCCAGTCGACATTGGCCGGAAGTGGCCTGGTTCCGTTGGTTTCCACGGCCACCCTCCTGCCGATGCTGTGCAGTGCATCCACCAGGTTTTCCGTCAGCTGCAATGCGGGCTCCCCGCCGGTGATGACGACGTGTTTGGCAGGGTATTGCATCACTTCGCCGACAATCTCCGCCTCGCTCATGGTGCGCCCGTCGTTGTGCTTCGTGTCACAAAAAGGGCATTGCAGATTGCAGCCTGCGAAACGCACAAAGACAGCGGCGGTGCCGGTGTGGAAGCCTTCGCCTTGCAACGAATAGAATATCTCGTTGATTTTCATCGTTCAGTCGCGCTCGTAGGTGGCCATGTTGCCGCTGCTCTCCTGCACGTCGACACGGTAGCAGTGGGGTATCTGTTCGCAGCACCAGCGTGCCAGGTTTTCCGCCGTGGGGTTGTCGGGAATCACGTCGTTGAGCACTTTGTGATCCAGCGGGTCGGCGATACGGCGCTTGATTTCTGCGAAATCGACAATCATGCCGTTGCGGTCCAGTTCCTGCGCTTTGCAGTACACGGTGATGGTCCAGTTGTGGCCATGGATGGCGGTGCATTTGCTGGGATAGTCAAGCTCCAGACGGTGCGCCCCCGATATTTCCAATGTTTTCTTGAGGTAGTACATGTCTATTTTTATGATGTGATGATTTGTTGTTCAATCTGCGTAATGTGTAGGATCTGCCACCCCTGCGAGGGCAAAAGCCTCTTTGCGCTCCTGGCAGGTGCCGCACTTGCCGCAGTGCTTTTCGCCGCCTTTGTAGCAGGAATAGGTGGTGGAGTAATCGATGCCCATCTGCGCCCCTCTCTTCACTATGTCGCTCTTGCTCAGGTGAGTATAGGGAGCCAGGATATCCACACCTATGTAGGTGCCTTCGCGCATGGCCTGGCTCATGGCGTCGATGAACGGCGCGCGGCAGTCGGGATAGATGGCGTGGTCGCCGCCATGGTTGGCGATGAGCACGTGGCGCAGATTGCGACTTTCGGCGATGCCACACGCGATGGACATCATAATGCCGTTGCGGAACGGCACCACCGTAGAGCGCATGCTCTCTTCGTTGTAGCCTCCTTCGGGTATTGCCTCGGCGCTGTCGATGAGCGACGAGGTGAAGTGTGTCTTCACGAAAGGCAGCTGTATGATCAGCTGCTCGATACCCAGCAGTTTGCAATGCTTTTCGGCGCAAGCAATCTCACGCTGTGCATGATTGCTGCCATAGTCGAATGTCACTGCCAGCGCAATGCGTTGCTGCTCTTCGTAGAGCAGCGTGGTCGAATCTAAGCCACCTGAGTAAATTATCACCGAGTCCTTGGCCTCTGGCGATGCAGATAATTCATTGTATATCATGTCCTTGTTTTGTTAAAGGGGGTTGTCAAGTACCCCTGTTCGGCACTGCAAAAATACACATATCCTTCAACATGGCCAAACTTTTCTTTGCCAATACCTTACTTTCATGGCTGTGTGTTTTGTGGGGAGCCTCCTCTCCCCTACCCTGTGTGCATTTTTTTTAGCTCTGTTGTCTTGCCATTCAGCTTTTTTTTGTATCTTTGTAGTTGCGAACCTAGTGCTCGATTTTATGGAACAAGTTGTAATACAATCTGATATGGCTAATCTTCAAGAAGTGGAATGCTTCTTGGACCACGTTTGCGACACCTATAACATTAATAATTATGCTGCCACCATCTCCATGTCGCTCCTTCAGGCTGTGGAGAACGCAATCGTTCATGGCAATGGCTGCGATGTGCAGAAAAATGTGACTGTCACAGCAGACACCTGCCGCGGAGGCATCGAATTTATTGTCGAAGACCAAGGTGAAGGGTTCGAATACCAGCAATTTGGCGCACTTCCCCAGCAGGGCAGGGGAGAGGGCCTCTTCGTGATGAAGTCCCTTTCCGACCAGCTCACTTTCGAGAACGGCGGCAGTCGCGTCAGGATGCGTTTTGTCATCAGCGGCATCGAGCCGTCGAAGGCATTGGAGCGCATCGTCATCCTCAACAACTTTTATGCCCGCCATCATGCCATGGCGTGACAGCATCACCTTGTCGACAATGGTTCGCCCCACTAGTTTCGCATCGCAACTTTTCCTGACCTGCCGCGTCCGTTGTCGAACCATCATTGACCTCTCATGGCTGCCAAATTCGGCGACCACCTATCCAAAAAACGTCAACCGCTCGATTCTCATTGAGGAATAAATCGTCTGTTTTAACTATAAAACATTGATTATCAATCATTCTACTAGCTAGACGCAAACAACAATATCAAGACTCCAAAAAATCAATTAACCCCCCCCTTGCAATATGGCTATCACGTTCACCAACCAAAATGTGAATTTTTCACTGAAAAATAAGATGCTCATCAAAAAATGGCTCAAGCAGCTTGTTGAGAGTTATGGCAAACGGATGGGTGATGTCGCTTATTCGTTTTGCGACGATGATTACATCCTTGACGTGAACCGCACCTATCTTGACCACGACACTTACACCGACATCATCACATTCGACTATGTCGAGGACAATCTCATTTCGGGCGACATACTGATTAGCATTGAGCGCGTGGCCGATAATGCAGCACAATTTGGGGTTACTTTTGAGCAGGAGCTGTGTCGTGTTCTCAGCCATGGAGTGCTCCATCTGCTGGGCTTTAAGGACAAGAGCAAGCGCGATGCCGCGACGATGCGAAACAAGGAAGAAGAGGCCTTAAAGCTCTTGGAAACAGTACGTAAGGCCAATTGTTCCACGTGGAACACTATTGTCTACCATCGCTAATTTGCACATTGGGAGAACAGGAATCATGCAGTTTGAACCTTATGAAATAGTCGTTGTCGGCGGAGGCCATGCAGGAGCGGAAGCGGC
Source organism: Bacteroidales bacterium (assembly GCA_024681475.1). Taxonomy (GTDB): domain Bacteria; phylum Bacteroidota; class Bacteroidia; order Bacteroidales; family P3; genus Colimorpha. The sequence goes on from JAILAT010000047.1 coordinate 54,405, forward strand.
TTCTGCTGCCGCCCATCTGGGCTGCAAGACGCTGCTCGTCACCCAAAATATCGACACCATCTGTCAGATGTCGTGCAATCCTGCAATGGGTGGCGTGGCGAAAGGACAGATAGTCCGCGAGATCGACGCTCTTGGCGGCGTCTCGGGTGTGATGACGGATATGGCCACCATCCAGTTTCGCATGCTGAACCGCTCCAAGGGTCCTGCCATGTGGAGCCCCAGGGCGCAGTGCGACAAGGCGCTCTTCTCACGCAACTGGATTCATCAGCTGCAGAACACACCCAATCTGGCAATCTGGCAGGACGAGGTGGTGGACCTCCTTGTCGAGGGTGGTGCCGTCAGCGCCGTTGTGACACGGATGGGCATCACCATTCCCGCCCAGGCAGTGGTGCTCACCAACGGTACTTTCCTGAATGGTACCATCTTTATCGGTGAGACCTCTTTTGGCGGCGGCAGGATAGGGGAGAGGGCCGCCGTTGGATTGTCCGACAGACTGCGCGACATGGGTTTTGAGGTCGAGAAGCTGAAGACCGGCACCCCTGTACGTATCGACGGCCGTACCATCGATTTTTCGCAGCTGGAGGTGCAGCCTGGCGATGAGGAGCCCATGCATTTTTCTTTCGACCCGACAGTGCCAAAACTGAGCGAGCAGGTGCCCTGCTACATCGCCAACACCAACGAGCGGACCCACGACATTCTCCGTACAGGTTTCTCGCGATCACCGATGTTCACTGGCCGTATCCAAGGACGCGGTCCACGCTACTGCCCTTCCATCGAGGACAAGATTGACCGTTTTGCCGGCAAGGACCACCATCAGCTGTTTGTGGAGCCGGAAGGACTCCGGGTCAACTCCTATTATCTCAACGGATTCTCCTCGTCGTTGCCGCTGGAGGTGCAACTTGAGGCTCTCAACAGTATTCGTGGCTTCGGGCAGGCGCAGATATTCAAGCCCGGCTACGCCATAGAGTATGACTATTTCCCTCCTACGCAGCTGACGTATACCCTTGAGACCAAGAAGGTTGAGAACCTGTATTTTGCAGGTCAGATTAATGGCACTACAGGTTATGAGGAGGCGGCATGCCAAGGTTTGATGGCAGGCATCAATGCAGCGTTGAAACTACGCGGACAGCAACCTTTTGTGTTGCGTCGCACCGATGCCTACATCGGCGTCCTTATTGACGACCTGGTGACGAAAGGTGTCGACGAGCCCTACCGCATGTTCACCTCCCGTGCTGAATACCGCATCCTGCTACGGCAGGACAATGCCGACGAGCGCCTGACGCCCCTTGCTCATGCGATAGGCTTGGCCTCCGACGCCCGCATGCGTCGTGTCGACGAGAAGAGAGGTTATGTTGCACAGCTTGAAGAGACTTTCCGCCAAGTCTCCGTGCTGCCGTCGGAAGTCAACGGTTTCCTGGATGAGCACCAGTCGGCCCCCATTCAGCAGAAGCTGCGTCTGCACAATCTGCTGCTGCGTCCTGAACTCAATATGGCGATGTTGTTGCCACTCTCTGACGAGGTGAAGAATTGTGTCGACCATTTTCCTGACGACCTACGCCAGGAGGTGTGCGACGAGGCGGAGATACTGATCAAATATAGCCGCTATATCGAGAAGGAGCGTACCGTGGCAGAGAAGATTTTGAAATACGAGGAGCTGCCCATTCCCGCCCATTTCGACTACCAGCATTTCCAGGCGCTCTCGTTCGAGGCGCGCGAAAAGCTGTCCTCGTTGCGTCCCGTCACCATCGGTCAGGCCAGCCGTGTCAGCGGCGTGTCGCCGGCCGACATCTCGATCCTGCTCATCGCGCTAGGCTTCTAGGAGAGGGTAGGGGAGACGCCCCTTTCCCCCCGTTTTATTCCCCTCGTTTCACGTGAAACAATGTTTGTAACTATCATGGTCTATGATAGTTGGGTGCTGATTTTGTTGATAACCCCCTTTTTGGAGGCTAAAATGGGAGGGAAAAGAATCCATCGCGGTCTAAATATCATAGACCATGATTTTTAGCAGCCAGCAGTCGGAGGTAGTCGCTGGCTTCGGGACCGAGATTGAAAAGCAGGTCGAGGCAGCTGACATTGGGGATGAAATCCATACGGTCGGCGAACACCTGCTGGTATTCTGGAAAGACGATTGTTTCGTCGGGGTGCTTGTACGAAAAGTCTCCACGATGATCACTGGAAGTGTTTTCGGCAGCCAAATAATCGGTGGAGTAGCTGATGGCGACATCGGCTTTCAGCGCCTTCAGCAGGAACAGGAGACAGGCTTCGTCGAGTTCCCAAAGATACTGGTATCGGCGATTGAGAATGTCTATTATCTTGTCGCAATAGTAGAGGTAGAATGGCGACGAGTTGTAGGCGGTCTCAATGGCGCGCAGATGGAGGGTGTTCCACCGCTCGGTGTAGGCGATCTCTATGTCTCCACTGATGGTATGGTTGCCGTTTGTGCGCACCACGGGCACCGACAGCGTCATCGGCCCGTTGGCGGTCACGATTACTGTCCGGTTGCGCAGCGTCTGTTTCGGAAATGTTTCGTGTAGCTCCAGCACCACGTCGCTCTGTGCGACAAGTGATGCCATGTAGGCGATGGGCGGGAAATAGGCGATAGGATAGCGCGTGGCTTGCATAGCCGTAGGTTCTGCCATGGTGCTGTTTTCGGGGTGGTGTTCTTCGGTTTTCATTGTCCGAAGGCCACGGAGATCAGGTCGTCGTCTTCGAAGTAAAAATCGATATTGCCTTCGGGGAAGGTGATGCGGCGCTCGCCCCAGTCTTCCTGGTCGGCATCCTCTTCGAAATAATTGGCGGCAATCATCAGCTGGACAATCTCTTTCTCGCCCATGTCGAAAATGGCCTTTCCGAACAGCGTCGTCTCGTCCACTGAGATGTCGATGCACTGCAGCTTGGGGCTGTCGCCTTCGCAGAAAAGGGTCAGCTCGCCGTCGTTATAGTGCAGCACGGTGGTCATCTCATCGCAGGCGTTGTCGATGGTCTCTATCTCTTCGGGAGGGCCCATGATGGCCACGATGTCTTCGATGGGCATGTCGAAGTTGATGTCTCCCAGACCTTTTTTGATGTCAATATTGTATTCCATTGGTTATGCTTTTTAATGATGTTGTATTTTGTTTTTCGATGTCACAAAATTACACAAAAAATACGATACCTGCAAATAATATTTTATTTTTCTTTGTAAGTTGCTTATTATCAGGGCGAAATATTTTTGCTGCTCTTTGTGGAATACATGATTATTCGCTGTTTTTTGATTGGTAGGCATCCTTGTTTTGTATCCTTGGGTGCCGCCAGGATGCCGGGACCCGAAACCGCCAGGAATGAGTGAAGAAAAATGCTCCGATTTTGAGTTTTTTGCCATGAAATACAATGGTTTTTTGCACGAGAAATGACGAGCAATGACGATGTAGTGTTTAGGTGTAATAAGTTGATTGACAGCTAGTAGTGTTTTTGTAAGATAATACTTTTCAAAAATTATTTTGTTGAGAAAGGAAAATGTTGTATTTTTGCAAACTCATTTTGCGAGCGTATAGGCTTACAAATGACTCAGTAGCTCAGCAGGTAGAGCACATCCCTTTTAAGGATGGGGTCCTGGGTTCGAGCCCCAGCTGGGTCACCGAATATTAACGCTTGCAGACTCAGTAGCTCAGCAGGTAGAGCACATCCCTTTTAAGGATGGGGTCCTGGGTTCGAGCCCCAGCTGGGTCACAAAAGAGGGTTGCCATGGCAGCCCTCTTTTGTTGCAATAGGTGCTCGGAGGGGTGCGGCGCCGATGCCTTTTTTGCTTGCCGCCACACAATTTTTTTGTTTCCTCTGCGTTGTTGCTGTTGACAATAATGATCATGATGACGACGAAGCTAAGATATAGAAGCTGTTTGATGGCCTTGGTGGCGCTACTGCTGCTGGCTGGGGCCCCGACGGCTATGGCTCAGCAGAACGACGAGCAGATGGCTTCGTATTACTATCAGCATGGCGAATTCGACAAAGCCATCGAGCTCTACGAGCCGCTCTACAACAAGACCCAGAATCTCTTCTACTATCAGATGCTCTACAAGTCGTATCGTGAGCTGGGACGGCTGAAAGATGCCGAAAAGCTGGCCGAGAAGCGGCTGAAAAAGAATCCCAAGGAGCTGGCGCTGTATGTCGACCTCGGCGAGGTGCAGATGCAGCAAGGCGACAAAAAGAAGGCCGAGAAGAGTTTCGCCTCGGCGCTGGAGAAGGTCTCCTATGACATGAAGGCGGTCAACAATCTGGCAATGGCCTTCGAGAACGTGGGGCGGATGGACTACGCCGTGCGCACCTACACCACCGCGCGCGAGCGCACGCAAAATCCTTATGCCTATGTCATGGAACTGGCCACGCTCTACCAGAAGCAGGGCGATTACGAGAAGATGACGGCGGAATATTTCGGCCTCATCGACCAGCAGCCAGGCCAGGTGGGCAATGTGAAGCTGGCGTTGCAACGTGCTCTTAACGAGACCTCTAACCCCAAACTCGCCGAAGGCCTCAAAAAGACCCTGGCGGCGCGTATCCGTCAGAATCCCAACAATCGTCAGAATCTGGATATGATGATATGGTTCTCTCTGCAGCAGAAGGACTTCCGCTTCGCCCTCACCCAGGCCAAAGCCGTCGATGCCCGTTTTCCCGAAGAGGGGTCGGAGCAGGTGTTGCATGTGGCGCAGATAGCGCAGAACAACGAGGACTATGAGGTGGCTTCCGACGCCTATAACTATCTGATAGCAAAGGGGAAAGATGGCAAATACTACTATGAGAGCAGGGTAGGGGCGCTGCTGGTGAAGCAGGCAGTGGTGGACCGCAACCATGCGTTGACTACCAAGGAGCTGCAGACCCTTGAAAATGAATACGAACAGACCCTCGCCGAGCTGGGCAAGACACAGCAGACGGTGCCCATCATGCGCAACTATGCCCACCTGCTGGCCTACTATGACACTCAGGTGCAGAAAGCCGCTGATCTGCTTTACGACATCATCGAGATGCCACGGCTTCCCAACAAGACTGTCAGCGAGGTGAAGCTCGACTTGGGCGACCTGCTGCTGTTCTCCGGCGAGATATGGGACGCCTCACTCATCTACAGTCAGGTGGAGAAGGCCAACAAGAACGAGGTGATTGGCGCTCAGGCAAAATACAAGAATGCGCTGCTTTCGTATTATAACAACGACTTCGATTGGGCCAAGTCGCAGCTCGATGTGCTCCGCGCCTCGACATCCAAGCTTGTCGCCAACGACGCTATGCAGTTGTCGCTGATAATCAGTGACAATATGGAGGATGACAGCACCTACGACATGCTCTCCCTCTATGCTGCCGGCGACCTCTATCTCTACCGTAACCAGCTCGATTCCGCCTGGGCCATGTACGACGCGGTCAACCAGCGCTCGCTGTCGCACGCCCTGTTCGACGAGATACTGATGCAAAAAGCCAAAATACGCTTGAAACAAGGCCGTTACGCCGAAGCTGACTCCCTGTTGCAGCGTGTCGTGGACCACTATGCCGAAGACATCCTTGCCGACGACGCGCTGTGGATGCTCGCCGAGCTGAACGAGGGCCCCCTGAACGACTCAGTCAAGGCGCGCGAATGCTATGAGAAGTTGATACTCGACTATCCTACCAGCCTCTACGTCGACCGCGCACGCAAGCGGCTGGCGGTTCTGCGCGGCAAAGAGAAAATGATTGACAATAAGCTATAAACGAATACATTTCCACCATGGAGCAGGTTAGGGCAAAGAAGTTTTTGGGACAACACTTCCTGAAGGATGAAGGCATTGCGCAACGCATTGTCCAGAGTCTGACAGGGTCGACCGCCAACCTGCTGGAGATAGGCCCTGGCATGGGCGTGCTGACCAAATATCTGGTCGACGACAGCCGCTATCATTTCAAGGTGGTGGAAATTGACATGGAATCAGTCGATTATCTCCATCGCTACTACCCTTCGCTGGAGGTGATAGAGGGCGACTTCCTCAGACTGGACCTAACCACTTTGTTCCATGATGATTGTGGCGCGTCGGAGCCCTTTGCAGTGATTGGCAATTTCCCCTACAATATCTCCTCGCAGATTCTCTTCCGTGTCTTCGAGGCACGCCAGCAGGTCCCCGAGGTGGTGGGCATGTTCCAGAAAGAGGTGGCCGAGCGTGTCGCCGCCAAGCCGGGCAGCAAGACTTATGGTATATTAAGCGTCTTGTTATCAGCTTTCTACGATATCGAGTATCTCTTCACCGTGCCGGAGTATGTCTTCAATCCCCCTCCCAAGGTGAAATCGGCTGTCATCCGTCTGCTTCGCAACGACGTAACCTCCTTGGAATGTGACGAAAAGCTCTTTGTGCAGGTCGTCAAGACGGGCTTCAACCAACGCCGCAAGACGTTGCGCAACGCGCTGCGTCCCATGGGGTTGCCGCTCGATGAGTTGCCCGCCGAGATACTGCAGGCCCGAGCCGAGCAGCTGTCGGTGGCCGACTTTGTGGACATCACCCGGATACTGGAGAGGCAACGTGCTGCCATGAACGACGTAAACAACATGTAATAAGAATATTATGACAATAGTAGAATACATCCTGCTGGCCATCGTGCTGACTTTCGAATACTTGCTGGTGATGCAAGTGTGTGCGGCCAAACATCCTGTCGCCCTGACCAAGGGACTTGCCGAGTCGCTAGTTGTGGCTCTCATTGGCGGTGCGATGATTGCCCTGGGGATGTTTCTAGGTCATTTCATGCGCTTTACACCCGATGTGCTGGACCCCACCACCGCAGCGCAGAATGCGTGGCAGCAGCAGACCGACAAGATGATTTATGTGGGCTTGATGGTTGTGGTGGCGCTGCGCATACTTCTCACTGCATGGTCCAAAAAGCAGGAGGCTCCTGCCTATGACATCTCGCAGTGGGGCACCGCCATGATGTTGTCCGTAGTGCTGGGTATCAATGTTTTTCTGGCTGGTTTGGCGCTGGGATTCTATGTCTCGTTCAGCACCGACGTATGGGAGGCTGTCGTCCCTATCGCGGTCTGCGCGCTGCTGTTCTCCTTCGTGGGCATCATGTTCGGCCGTCAGCATGTCGCACTCCGTACTCGTCGCTGGAAGCTGATTATCGCGCTCTTCGTGCTCATCTTTGCCTTTAAGGTGCTGGTGTGGAGATAATTGTTCCTGTATTGTTACTTCTTATGTGGTAAACCACTGTTTGAATTCGGCCACTTTGGCGCGGCTGACGATGATTTTTTGTGGGGTGTCGACCGTCAGGGTGATGGCCAGCTTGCTGATGGGCCATACGGCTATCTCTTTAATGGCTTGGCGTGCAATGATATACTGTCGGTTGGCGCGGAAGAACTGCTTGGGGTTCAGCTCGCCCATGATGGTGTCCAGTGGGCGGTCGATGACTTTCTCGTGGCCGTCGTTGAAGACGATGCGCGTCAGACGGTCTTCGAGGTAAAGGCATGCCACGTCGCTGACCACGATGGGTATCAGCTTGTCGCCCATGGGTATCAGGAAGTTGGTGCGGTATTGTTTTTGGGCGTTCAGTTGCTGGAGCAGGTTGCGTAGAGTGTTGGCGTCGATGCCTGTGGGTATCGTGGCCCCGTTGTGGTCGAAATGCGAATGATATTTGTCCAGGCTTCGCTTAAGATCCTCTTTACTAATGGGTTTCAGGATGTAGTCAATGCTGTTCACCTTGAAGGCGTCGATGGCATACTGGTCGTAGGCGGTGGTGAAGACGATGGGGCAGTTCACCTCCACCTGGTCGAAGATGCGGAACGACAGTCCGTCGCTGAGGCGTATGTCCATCATGCAGAGGTCGGGCATGGGGTTGTTGGAGAAATATTCCACACTCTCCTCGATACTTTGCAGGGTGCCTATCACTGTGGCTTCGGGAGCCAATTCGCCGAGCAGCCTTTCGAGGTGCATGGCTGCTATCTGTTCGTCCTCTATTATCAGTATTGTACGTAATGCCATGATTCTATGCTTTATATGACGGGTATCTCAACCGAGAAATTCTCTTCGGTCTGAACGATGTTGATCTCTTTCGAGAAGACGATGCTGTATCGCTGCGCCAAGTTGATGAGTCCGATGCCGCTCGATTCCTCCTGGTCCGATTTGGGCTGTATGGTGTTGGAGACGATGATGGTCTTCTCGGGAGTGGTGCGGATGTCGATGGTCAGTGGGTGGCGTGCCGAGATAATGTTGTGTTTTATAGCGTTTTCCACCAAGAGCTGCAGGCTGATGGGCACCACCTGATAGTGCAGCAGCGCGCTGTCGATGTTGAGGTTGATTTTCAGATAGTCGCCGTGGCGTATCTGCATCAGGTAGATGTATGCCTTGGTGAATTCCAGCTCTTGCTCCAGCGTCACCACCTTTTCTTTCTGCATGATATAGCGGAATGTGGTGGCCAGCTGCTGCAAGTAGTTGTGAGCCTTCTCGTCGTCGACACCTATCAGTCCGTTGAGCGTGTTCAGCGAGTTGAAAAGGAAGTGAGGTTGCACCTGGCGCTCCAGCGTCTCGTAGTGTATCAGCATATTCTCGGCCTGGAGATGTTCGTTCTCAATCACTTGCTGCTGATATTGCATGATATTGTAGAGCAGCATGGCCACGAGAAACGAGATCACGGCGAAGGTGCTGTCCACCACGAACGAGATGGACAGCGAAAACGATGTGGCGCCGGTGCCGTAGAACAGGGGCTCGATGGCGTGGCTGAGGAGGGTAAAGAGCGACGAGATGGCAAAAGAGCCGAAGAGACAGCAGAGTATGATGGCCACGCGTTTCAGCGCGGTACGGATGATCCAGAAGTTGTAGATGAACAGTGCCAGAAACAGCAGGATGTTGGTCAACGTGATGTAAATCACATGGAAATTGCTTTCCAGCGTGAGGGTGTCAGGGGTTATGGCGCCGATAATCATCACGATGGAGACGACGATGCCGGCGCCCACAGCTACCCAAACGGCGCGTGATGTGCGGTAGGTCTCTATCAGATGGATGATGCGCTGACGTTCCAGCCGCTTGTGGTTGACCAATATCTTCATAATGTTAATCTATTATTAATCAAATTTTTTCATGCCACCTGATGTAGCGTAGCGAGTAGATGGAGAAGACGAAATAGAAGGCTGCCTGGATCCATAGCGCCATGTATTCGCTGCGCACTTCGGCCAGCGAGGCGCCTGTCGAGGCAATGTGTACAAATCCCTGGATGCCAGGTGTCGACGGGAAGATGTAGCTGAATGCCAGCCAGAAGCGGGGCATGTTGCTCTGAGGCCATACGACACCCGACAGGAAGAACAGCACCACGCTGAAACAGAGGCAGCACAGCATGATGGTTGTCTTCTGGCGCACGAAGAAGTTGCCGAAGGTCTGGGCGAAGAAGATGACAGCCAGCAGGAACGGCAGCAGAAACATCACCAAGTCGTGGACGGTGCCCAGCTGCGGGAGACGGAACCAGTGGGGGACAATCCACAGCACGTAGCCTGTCACCGGTATGTAGAGCAGCATATAGCAGAGCGCCCGACCGAATGTGACGCGGTGCAAGCTCTTATTTCTCAGTCGTTTGGGTATGTAGTGCAGCGCTTTGCGGTCTTCGTTGGCTTCGCCGCAGAGGATGCCGATGCCGAAGAAGAGTGTCTGGTGTATCACCACCATCAGCAATGCCTGGATGAAGAAGCTGGAGAATCCGCCCGAGGGGTTGAAGAGCCTGATGTCGTCGTAGACTACGGGCTTCACCATCGCCTCTGCCGTCTCGCCGGTGATGCCTGCGGCGGCATAGCGCTCCTCTTCGATGGTGTGCAGCTCGTCGACCTGCACGCTGCTGGCCCCGGTGGCAACACTCTTGTAGTAGAGGAAGGTGCTCATGTCGCAGAATAGTTCGATATGGCCAGTCTCCATGTGTTCGACACTTTGGGTGAAGTCTCTTGGAATCAGGTAGATGGCGTGTATCTTGTGGTCGCGCATCAGCTGTTCGGCCTCGCGCATATTGTCGCAGCGGTAATCCACCCGTATCTCCGGTGTTGCGTCGAGTTTGCGGATAATCCTGCGTGTCATGGTGCTAGGCTTCTCGTCGATGACAGCCACAGGGACATCGTTCACCACCTCTTTGGAGTAGATGGCGCCGAAAATGATCGGGTAGAGGAGGGGGGCCACATAGAAGACCAGCAACGTCATCTTGTTGCTGAACACGCGGCGTATCTCCATGGTGGTCACCTCCCAGATGTCCAGGAGCCACATCCTGATGCGGTTCATTCATCACCTCCTTTCTCCTTCTTTTCCAGTGTTTTCGAAGAAGGTACCAGCAGCCCGCGGTCGAAATTGTGCTGGAAGCGCCAGGCGCCAATCAGCCACAGCACGCCGAAGCCTATCAGCGCACACATCGACGGCCAGCAGTGTTCCAGACCGTTGCCGAAGAAGGCGATGTCGCGGTAGTTCAAGAAGTAGTGCCGTGCGGGGTATATCAGTGATATGCCGTTGAAAATGCGAGGCATATGTTCTACCGGGAAGGAGAATCCGCTGAGCGAGAAGCTCAGGGCGCCATAGATGCCGCCCACACCCATCGAGAAGGGTGCGTCGGGCAGACAGCCGGCAATCATCACGCCGGCGCACTGCGCGGCAAAAACCAGCAGCATGGTGTTGGCCATCATCAGCAGCCAGCTGCCGTTCATGGGATAGTGCATGGGGCCGAACATGATGAGGTTGAAGATGAGTGCCAAAAGGCTGAACCAGAACCAGTAAGGGAACAGCTTCCCTGCCAGGGCCACCACGGCGTTGTTGTGTGCGTGGCGCATCAGGCGGTTCACGCCCTTGGTCTCCACCTCACGGCCAATCAGGTAGACTGTCAGCAATATCACTATGAATGATACGGCAACGGGAACGATGGTCGTCATCAGATATATCCTGTAGCTGGTCCAGGGGTTGCCGATCTGGTGTGTGGTCATGTTCACAGGCTGTATGAGGCCTTGTATCGCGTTGTCGTCGTAGCCTTTCTTGCGTAGCACTTCGCGCTGCACGGCGCCGGCTGCCAGCATTCCCAGTCGCGCCAACTGCTTGTAGCTCAGCATACCGGCCAGAAGATAGGCCGTGTTGGAGTAGAGCCCGAAATGCGGTGAGCGGAAGTTCAGCAGGTCGTTGTACATCCCCTCGGGGATCTCGTAGAAAGCGAAGATCTCACCGCGTTGCATCGCTTTGCGGGCTTCGGTGTGGTTGTTGTATATCGCTACCACCTCCACCGACTGTGTGGCGTTGAGCTCGTGGCACAGCCTGCGCGACAGGTAGCTACCGTCGAGATCCACCACCGCCACGGGCAGCTTCTCGGGTATCCCTTCGTGCATCATGGTGGCGAAGAAGGTGAAGATGAGTGTCGCCAGGAGCGTGAGGATGATGACATAGCGCGGCTGGCGTCTTACACGTCGCAGCTCGCGCACCATCACGCGTTGGAAGGTCAGGATCTGTTCCTTGAAATTCATGTCGTTTGCTTTGGACTATCGTACCGGCAGTTACCTCTTTTTGTGCTAATCGTCCAGAATGGCTGTCATGCCGGGGCGCAAGCCCTCGATACCTTCAGCAGGCACCACCTTGACGTCGAAGCTTTTCACGTCATATTGTCCGGCCGTCTTGGTGGCGCGCCATGTGGCGTAGCTCATCATGGCCTGTATCTTTTTCACCGTGCACTGATATTTCTGGTCGCCCAAAGCGGGAATTTTCACTGTCACTTCGGAGCCCACCTTCACATCTTTCAGCTTGTCCTCGCGGATGCTGAACGATATCCATTGGTCGCTCATGTCCAGAATCGACATCACCGGCGAGCCCGTGCCTATCAGGTCACCCATCTTGGCATACACCTCGGTCACCTCGCCGTCGCTGGGCGCTATCAGCCAACTGTCGTCAAGGTAGCTCTGCACCTCGGCCACGGCGCCGCCAGCCTGGTTTACCAGTGCTGCAGCTGCTGCAATATCCTCAGTCTGAGCACCTTCTTTAGCCATCAGGTACTGCTGCTCGGCGGCCAGCGCGTCGCTCTGCGAGACTTTATACTGCGCCTCCACTTCGTCGAACTTCTGTGCCGACACCACGCCCTTCTCGTAGAGACCTTTCACACGCTCATACGATTTGCGGTACACCTCCTGGGCTGCCAGCGCTTTCTGCCACACCTGGTAGGCCATCTCCACCTGCTGGTTGCGGGCGCCGTTGTTGGCTTTGCGGCTCTGTGCCGCCGCGGCGCTGCGCGCCGCAGCAGCCTGCTGCATCTTGGCGTCGACCTGCGGACTGTTGATGTGTGCCAGCGTATCGCCGGCATGTACCATATCGCCCTCTTGCACAAAAAGTTCGTCGATGCGGCCAGGCACCTTGTTCGACACGCGATACTCCGTGGCGTTGGCTTCGCCGGTAACAATCTCGGGCACAGGGCGTATTGCGAACAAGCCCACCAAGGCCACCACCACTACGGCAGCCACCACTACGGCAAGTCCTACCATTAACGATTTGATGTTTTCTTTCATATCGGTTATCTCTTATATTATTATCAATCAGTTTGTTGTTTCAATTTCGGGGTTCCTTTTTCATTCGCCCATCATCATGCGTAGGGTCGTTTTGCCCAGCTCTATCTCTATCGTGGCGTCGATCACCTCGCCTTCGGCTTTCATCCATGCTGTCTGCGCAGCCATCAGGTCGCTGCTGCTGCACATGCCCGATTTGTAGCTCTCGTCGGCCAGCCGCAGGTTTTCCTCGGCGTGTGCCAAGTTGCTCTCGGCCTGCACTTTCTTCTTGTACGACAGTTCCAGTTCGCAGCGAGTCTTCTCCACCTGCAGCTCTATCATCTCTTCGGCCTCCTTCATCTGGTAGCCTATCTCGCGCCGTTTGGCCTTGGCAGCCTTCACGGCGTAGGCGCCGCCCGGGTGGAAGATGGGGATGTTCACCGCCACGCCTGCTGTCAGCGTGCCGTTGAACTCGTTCTTGAAGCCGTCGAACATATTGGGGTTTGTCGCCAAGTATCCGCCCGTGGCTACGATGTTGGGTTTCAGCGACGAAGCCGCCATCCTGACACCCTGCTGGGCGATAGTGTCGCTGATGCGCAGCATCTTCATCTCGGCGCGGTGGGCCCACACGGAGTCCATATTGGCGCGGGGGATGGTCACCTCGCCGGCGTCGTCCATCATGTCGTCGCGAGCCAGCGAAACGACTTCGAAATCAGTGTTCAGCGGCATTCCGCAACGCTGTGCCAACAGCATTTTGGCCAGCACCAGACCGTTGGTGGCGTTGGTCAGCTGCATCTCCGCTTCGTTCAGTTTCACGCGCACCTGCGCCAAGTCGCCTTGCGTGGCCATCTCGGCAGCCACCATCTCCTCCACGTTGCCGTTCAGTGTGCGCAGCAGCTGGGCGTATTGTTCGGCCAACGCCTTTTTGTGCGTCACCGACACCACCTGCCAGTAGGCTTCGTCGACTTGTAGCAGCAAGTCGTCACGTTGCTTATCGTATTGTATACCACTGAGTTCGTTCAGCATCTGCGTGGTGCGGTATGCCGCGCGCAGCTTGCCGCCGAGATAGATGGGCTGGGTCACCGTCACGGTACCCACCATCACGTTCGACATGTCCAGCTGCATCGCCGAGGTGATGTCGTGGCCCACGCCGTTGAGCGTGGTTTCCAGACGGGTATTGTTCAATGTTCCGTTGATGATGCTTTCCAGCAGTTCGCTGGGCAGCCCCAGACCCGACAGCTGCTCAATCAGCGAATTGTTGATGCTGCCTTGGGCCGTGGTGCCCAAGTTGTTTATGCGGTCTTGCTGCTCCTGACTCAGCAGATGGATATTCTTGTCCATCCACATGTATGCGCCGTTGGCACTCACTTTGGGCAGCATCTGCCAGAGGGCGACCTTCTCAAGAGCCTCTGTTTCAATCTTTTTCTCCTCGGCTCTCTTCATGCTGTAGTTAGCCTCGAGCGCCATCTGGTGGCATTCCTCCAGCGTCAGCACCTGCTGTGCCATTGCTCCCCAACATAGTGCCGTCAGGATCAACAATATAATCAACTTCCTCATTGCCATTATTATTTTTGTCTCTTATTCTTATTATTAGCTCTTAAATGGCTGCAAAAATACTAATCTCTCGTCGTTAATGGTCACATTGTGCTTCCGAAATGTTAAAAACCGCCGCTGAAGCGTCTTTTTTAGCTTTCGAAAGAATCTCCCCGTTCCTGTTCTTTTTGTCTTTTTCACATTCAATCTCTGCTAATTAAGGCCTGTCTCTCCAGTCATTTTTCAGGGTGCAAAAATATATCTTTTTTGAGGAATGGCAATCCTGATGAGCCAACTTTATGTTTTATTAAGAATAGAGCAATGTTTTTTCTATGTCTACAGACTGGGGATAATACAAACATACGGGGCGGCTTGGCCGCCCCGTATGTTATTGATATAGCTGTGCGTTATAGCGTTAGCTGTTTATTTGTTCTTGCGCTGGCACTCTTTGGGGGTTACGCAGGTACCCGTGGCGCGGCACACGAGGATTTTCTCCTCGAGCACGTCGGCGGCGCTGGCATTGATGTCGGGACGTGTCTTGATGACCTTGTAAGCCTCGAAGGACATCTTGCGCGACGTGTTGCCCACATGGGTGATTTCGCCGTAAGCCTCGATGTAGTCGCCGGCGTAGACGGGAGCCTTGAATTCCACCATGTCGTAGGCGCAGAAGAGGCCTTCGTCGCCGTCCTGGATAATCAACAGCTCGGTAGCCACGTCGCCGAAGAGGTGCAGCATGTGGGCACCGTCAACGAGGTTGCCGCCGTAGTGTGCATCCTTTGCGCTCATGCGTACGCGCAGCATGGATTTCACTTTCACCTCTTTCTGGATGATGTAGTCCACGAAGAGGGCAGGGGTCTTCACGTTCTCGGGAGCAATGCTGCCTGTGGGGACAATCTCCTGAGGTTCAACTATCACCATGTCGGCTGCCGTAGCCATCATGGGGCAGAAGTTCTGCGAGGTGCCTTTGTAAACCAGGTTGCCGTCCTCGTCGCAGATGTTGGCGCCGATGATGGCCACGTCGGCATGCACGGGTTTCTCGAGGAGATACTCCTTGCCGTCGACGGTGACTTTTTCCTTGCCGTTCTCCACGATGGTGCCCAGACCCGTCTGGGTCAGCACTCCGCCGAGGCCTGCGCCGGCGGCGCGGATCTGCTCAGCCAAGGTGCCCTGGGGCTGCAGCGTGACGTTCAGCTCGCCAGCGTTCATCTGGTCGATGGTGTTGTTGTTGGTGCCGATGTGGGTGGCAATCAGGTTCTTGACCTGATGGTTGGTGATGAGCTTGCCCACGCCGACCTCAGGATAGGCGGTGTCGTTGCAGATGATGGTCAAATCCTTGACGCCTTTTTCAACCAGGGCGTCGATGAGGGTGATGGGGTTGCCTACACCCAAAAATCCGCCGACCATGATGGTCATGCCGTCGTGAATTTTTTCAGCAGCTTGCTGTACAGTAACGAATTTGTTCATATTTACACTATTTTTATTGTTTATCGAAATGTTGTAATCTACTGGCATACAGTTACGTGAGAGGAGATAACCCCCTCTTTCGGCTCCTGGTTTGCCGACTGCAAATATAACATTTTTTTTGTAATTGTCTTTTTTTACATAATATTTTCATCCCTTTTTCGTTATGGCGAGAGATTAATTTGGTGCATTGGGAAAAATGTAGTATTTTTGCAATGCCAAAATAGAACGTTTGTTATGAAGAAATTAACCCTTATTCTGGGCCTTACTATGCTGATTTCCAGTGCTGCGATGGCTCAGGAATATGTTGTTCCCGAAGAGGTGTGGTACCACACCGAAGTGATGGGAAGTAACTACCACGGCTATGTTTTCAACAAGGATTGGGAGGTCGACATTCTGGTGGAAAACCAGGACGGCCGCTTCACGCCCGACGACATCGACATCGCCAAGGCCGAGAAGATGATGCAGAAAAAGATAGCCTATCTGAACCGCGAGCATGAGAACCAGGAAGGCATGTGCCCCATCATCGACGAGCACCTCACCAAATACACCCGCCAGTATGTAGGCTTCACCGACATCCATGGCTATAAGATTGTGTGGATCAACGGTGTGTGGGACGAAAAGATGAGCAAGCAACTGTCGCAGGACTTGGTGTTGGCATCGGGTGGCTGCGGTCACTATTGGCATATCAAAGTGAACCTCGACACCGAGAAGGTGTATGGCTTGGAAGTGAACGAAGACGGTGACATCCAGTACATTCCGCGCAAGAAGAAACCGGGTCCCCGCATCTCCAAACCCAAGAACGACTACAAAGTGCAGCGCATCCGCAAGACGGGCATCATGCACAACGCCGACGAAAAGAAGTTCTAACCTGCGATGCCACTGCTGTTTTCCACCGCCTCACTGCTTGAGAAGGCTTTCCTGTTGCGCTTCCTGCGTTTCTGCGTGGTCGGAGTCTCTGGCACCGCTGTCGATTTTGGCCTCACCTGGTTCTTCAAGGAGATTGTCAAAGTGCCCAAATTCCTGGCCAACACCATCGGTTTTGTCTGCGCCGCCACGAGCAACTATTTCCTCAACCGCATCTGGACATGGAACTCCGACAACCCCAATGTGGGCACCGAGTATCTCAAATTCTTTATTGTGTCGCTTCTGGGTCTTGGTCTCAACACGTTGATTCTGTGGCTTTGCAACGAGAAGCTGAAGCTCAACTTCTATTTCTCCAAGGTGCTGGCCACGGGCGTGGTGATGCTGTGGAACTTCTTCGCCAACAATTTCTTTACCTTCGCCGCTGTGGCGTAGCATATTATATTGAACAACAGAATAATTGGAGATTGCTTCATGAAAAGACTGATACTTTTTCTTGCCTCTTTCGCCCTGGTGACGGCAAGCCAGGCACAACTGAAACCGCGTTCCGACGCCTTCCCTTGGGTGCCGGAGCCTGAACCCAAGGTGGTCAACATGGCCTCAAGCGTCGAGCAGATGGCCAATTGGAATCGCTATCCCACCTACAGCACCTATCTGGCCATGATGCAGCAGTGGGCCGAGAACTATCCGAATCTTTGTTCGGTCGACACCATAGGAACCTCGACGAAAGGCCGTTTGGTGCTGGCCATGCACATCGTCCCCCACGATGATGCCGACATTGTCCGTCCGCAGTTTTTCTACTCCTCCACCATCCATGGCGACGAGGTGACGGGCTTTGTGATGATGCTGCGTCTCATCGACACCCTGCTCAAAGGCTATGGCACCAATCCCGACTACACGCAGCTGATGAACCACGTGGACATCACCATCAATCCCCTGGCCAATCCCGACGGCACCTACAGAGGCGGCGACAATACCCTTTCCGGCGCCATGCGCTACAACGGAAACTATGTCGACTTGAATCGCAATTTCCCCGACCCATTCGGCACGCCGCCCATCGACGCGCAGCAGAAAGAGGTGACCGACATGATTGCCTATTTCTCCTCCCGCCACTTTGTCCTCTCGGCCAACCTCCACGGCGGCGCCGAGGTGATGAACTATCCTTGGGACAGCTTCACGTCGTCGCAGAATTTACACCCCTATCATGAGTGGTGGAGAGATGTCTGCAAGCGTTTTATCGACACCACGCGCAGCTTCAGCAACTCCCATTTCCGCGACGTGACCAGCGAGGGCTATATCGTTGGCGGCGACTGGTATGTGATTCCCAACGGCCGACAAGATTACGTCAACTATGTGCACAACTGTCTGGAAATGACCATGGAAATCTCCGTCGACAAGAAACTGTCGAGCGACGAGTTGCCCGAATACTGGCGTTTCCTGCAGCATTCGCTGGTCAATTATATCCGCGAGATTCTCACGCTGCCCAATACGGTCGACATCGTTCAGCCCTCTGACAGCATGGCGTTTAGCTGCTATCCCAACCCCACAAGCAGCTGGGTGCGGCTGAGCGCCCCTGCCCCCTACGAGGTGATGCTCTTCAGCGCCAACGGCGCTCTTGTCCAGCGCCTGCCAGCCGGCACGGAATATGTTGATATGCAGTCGCTCCACAAGGGCGTCTACCTGCTGCGTTGCGGAGGCCATACCGCTAAAATCGTCAAACAGTGAGTCGTTACAGCCACTTGGCTGTGGCCATCCCCATGATGGCCGAGCGCGACAATATTGCCGCGTTGCTCGACAATCTTCGTCGTCAGACGCTCCATCATTTTACCGTCTATTGTTGTGTCAACAACCCCGAGGGATGGGCGAATAGCGCAGACCCCTGGGATCATGATGTTTACGAGCAGAATCAGGACACCCTCGCTATGCTGCGCGGCGCGGGCGACATCACGCTGAAGGTGATGGATTGCAGCAGCCCGGGCTGTGGGCAGTCTTCCAAGCAGCGCGGCGTGGGCTGGGCTCGAAAGCGCCTCTTCGAGCAAGTCTGCGAGGATTGCCGGGCAACCCTGACCGACGACAGTACGCTGATAGTCAGTATGGATGCCGACACGGCTTTCCCTGTTTCCTATTTGGAATCTGTGCTGGCCACCATGAGCGGCAACCCCGCTCTGGCCGCTTTGGCGGTGCCCTACTATCATCCTTTGAGTGGCCACGAGGCTTCTGACCGTGCCATGTTGCGCTATGAGCTGTATATGCGTCACTACGCCATAAGTCTCATGGAATCAGGCATTCCCTATTGCTTCACTGCGCTGGGCAGCGCGATGGTCTTCCCCGTGTGGGCTTACCGCCGTGTCGGCGGCATCACCCCCTTGCAGGGAGGCGAGGACTTCTATCTGATGCAGAAATTCGCCAAGACGGGGCATATTGGACTCTGGCTATCAGACGCTTCCGATTCCAGCGGTGCGACACCCTGCTGCGTCCGTCCCCAGGGCCGCCCGTCGTGCAGAGTCCCTTTCGGCACAGGTCCCGCTATCGCCAAAGGCCTTGATTCCATAGAAGATAGCTATCCTTTCTATCCAGCCGAAGGTTTCGCTGCGGTGCGCGACACCTACGCGCTGTTTCCACAATTGTACGACGCTGAGGTGGAGACTCCAATGAGTGCTTTTCTCCGTCAGCAGCTGAAGACGGAAAACCTCTGGCAGCCGCTGCGTAAAAATTTTAGAACAAGAGAGTTGTTCGTCCACGCGTGCCAAGAGCGCGTCGACGGACTCCGTATACTCCAATACCTGAAGACCTTTCCCCTCCGCATGGCCGAAGAGGAGCTTGGCGCATTCTGCCGTAAGCATAATATCCCGATAGCGCCGTCCTTCAGTTTCAAAATCACGCCGATATCCGACATCAACAATCTCCGCGACGCCTTCTTTGCGCTGGAATGCCGTCTCCGGAAGCGGTTGTAACAGCACGAAATGGGCAAAAAGTCAAAATAATTTTGCCATTTCACTAAAAATGTGTATTTTTGCAATTCGAAATAGCCTGCAAAGGGCTCTGTTGAATCATGCTGTTATTGCATGTAATGAATAATTTATAAAGTATTAAAGATATGGCACAAACGACACTCGACGCCACGACGCTGGCGAATGTGAAAACTTGGCTCGAAGGGGCTTACGACGAAGATACCAAAGCGGCCATCCGCAAGATGCAGGCCGAGAACCCTGAGGAACTGAACGAGAGCTTCTATCGCAATCTGGAGTTCGGCACTGGCGGACTGCGCGGCATCATGGGTGTGGGCACCAACCGTATGAACCGCTACACGGTGGGCATGGCCACACAAGGCCTGGCAAACTATGTAAAGAGCTGTTTCCAAGGCGAGAAAGAGCTGCGTGCAGCCATCTCGCACGACAGCCGCAACCACAGCCGCGAGTTTGCTGAAATCACCGCCAACGTGCTGGCCGCCAACGGCTTCACGGTCTATCTGTTTGAGGACCTGCGTCCGACCCCCGAACTCTCGTATGCCGTGCGCTACTTCAAATGCCACACGGGCGTTATGTTGACGGCGTCGCACAACCCCAAGGAGTATAACGGCTACAAGGCCTACTGGAACGACGGATGCCAACTGACGGCGCCGCACGACACCAACGTCATCGACGAGGTGCTGAAAATCAAGGAGCTCAGCGACGTGTGCTGGGAGGGTGGCAACGGCAAGATTGTCACCATCGGCCAGGAGGTCGACGAGGCCTTCATGCGCGAAGTGGAGAAGAACGTGCTGCACCCCGAGTGCATCCGTGAGCACCACGACCTGAAAATCGTCTACACGCCGCTGCACGGTACGGGTATCACCATGATTCCGAAGATGTTGGAGCGTCTGGGCTTCACCAATGTCAACGTGGTGAAGGAGCAGGCTACCCCCGACGGTAACTTCCCCACCACACCGTCGCCCAACCCCGAGGAGCACGCCGCCATGAAGATGGCCGTAGACCTGGCCAAGCAGATTGACGCCGACATTGTCTTTGCCAGCGACCCCGATGCCGACCGCGTGGGTGTGGCCGTGAAGAAACCCGACGGCGAATGGATGCTGCTCAACGGCAACCAGACCCTCAGCGTCATCATCTACTACCTGCTGAAAGAGTGGAAAGAGAAAGGCAAACTTACTGGCAAAGAGTATATTATCAAAACCATCGTCACCAGCGAGCTGCCTGCCGACATCGCCAAGCGCTATGGCGCCAAGGTCTACGATGTGCTGACAGGCTTCAAATGGATCGGTGCCAAGATCCGTGAGCTGGAAGGCAAGGAACTCTATATCGGTGGCGGCGAAGAGAGCTACGGCTACATGATTGGCGACTTTGTGCGCGACAAGGATGCCGTGGGCGCCTGCGCCATGATTGCCGAGATAGCAGCCTGGGCCGCCTCGCAGGGCAAGACATTCTTCGACGTGCTCGTCGACCTCTACAAAGAATTCGGTTTCTACAAGGAGGGTCTGCTCAGCGTGGTGCGCAAAGGCAAGAGCGGCGCCGAGGAAATCCAGCAGATGATGAAAGACTACCGCGAGAACCCGCCGGCCGAAATCAACGGCAGCAAGGTGGTGTGCATCAAGGACTACAAGCTCCTCGAAAGCAAGGATATGGCTACCGGTGCCACGGAGAAGATAACCCTGCCGGCCAGCAATGTGCTGCAGTTCTTCACCGCCGACGGCAACAAGGTGACGGTGCGCCCCAGCGGCACGGAGCCGAAAATCAAGTTCTACTTCGGCGTGAAGGGCGACCTGTGCTGCAAAGAGCGTTTCGACGAGACAAACGCAGCCCTCGACGGAAAGATAGAAGCAATCAAGAAGTCTATGGGGCTGGTGTAAACCAATAGATTACATGATAAAGGTGGCCAAACTGTCATAGCTTGGCCACCTTTTTTTTCGACGTGTGGAGGTCGGAAACCGTCCCGCCCCGATAACAGCCTCATGGAGAACCAATTAATGCACTTGGCGAAAAAATAATTTCCCCAATCCGATTTTTTTGTGTATCTTTGCAAAAGTAAACCACGATGTTGAATCGTCTTTTTTGGGTTCGATGTTATTGATACACAATAGAATATCGTGAAAAACGCTATCGACATAAACGTTCGTAACCTTTTCTTGAACATCAAGAAAAGAGACGTTTATTGTCTTCTCTAGAGGCTTTCCTTCGAATGCCCGTCGACACTGACACATGGCCCCACACCGTGTGTTTCTTCTGTTTGTGTGGACCGAAATCAATTAATTTAATTACATAACTAAAACAATATTATTATGGAACTTCCATTTGCAGAATCTTGGAAAATTAAGATGGTGGAACCCATTAAGAAATCCACCCGCGAACAGCGTGAGAAATGGCTGAACGAAGCTCACCAGAATGTGTTCATGCTGAAGAGCGACTATGTGTACATCGACCTGCTGACCGATAGCGGTACGGGCGCACAGAGCGACCGCCAGTGGGCTGCCATGATGATGGGCGACGAGAGCTACGGCGGTGCCCGCTCGTTCTACCACATGAAGGATACCATCACCGAGCTGACTGGTTTCGAGTATGTTATCCCCACCCACCAGGGCCGTGCTGCCGAGAACGTGCTGTTCAGCTACCTGGTGAAACCCGGCAATGTCATCCCCGGCAATGCCCATTTCGACACCACCAAGGGTCATATCGAGAGCCGCAAGGCTTTCGCCATCGACGTGACGGTCCCCGAGGCCTACGACACCCAGCTTGAGGTGCCTTTCAAAGGCAACGTCAGCCTCGAGAAACTGGAGAAGGTGCTGCAGGAAAACAAAGGTAACGTGCCTTTCATGGTGCTCACCGTGACCAACAACACCGTTGGCGGCCAGCCTGTTTCGATGCAGAACATCCGCGAGACCTGCGAACTGTGCCACAAATATGGCGTGCCCGTCAACGTCGACTCGGCCCGCTTCATCGAGAACGCCTACTTCATCAAGACCCGTGAGAAAGGTTACGAGAACAAGACCCTGCGCGAGATAGCCCTGGAGATGTTCAGCTATGCCGACAGCATGACGATGAGCGCCAAGAAGGACGGCCTCGTGAACATGGGCGGCTTCATCGCCACCAACAAGAAAGACTGGTACGAAGGTGCCAAGCTGTTCTGCATCCCCTTCGAGGGCTTCCTGACCTATGGCGGTATGAACGGCCGCGACATGGACGCTCTGGCCGTCGGTCTGAAGGAGAACATTGAGTTCGAGATGGTTGAGACCCGTATCAAACAGGTCCACTACCTGGCTTCCAAGCTCGACGAGTACGGCATCCCCTATCAGCGTCCCGCCGGTGGCCACGCCATCTTCGTCGACGCCGACAAGGTGTTGACCCGCATCCCCAAAGAGGAGTTTCCTGCCCAGACGCTGACTTGCGAGCTGTATCTTGAGGCCGGTATCCGCGCCTGCGAGATTGGCTACGTGCTGGCCGACCGCGACCCCGTGACGCGCGAGAACCGCTTTGGCGGCAACGACTTCGTGCGCCTGTGCATCCCGCGCCGCGTGTACACCAACAACCACATGGACGTCATCGCCGCTGCCCTGAAGAATGTCTTCGACCGTCGCGATCAGATCACCCGCGGTCTGGAGATCACCTGGGAGGCCGAGTTGATGCGCCACTTCACCTGCCAGTTCCGTCGCTTGGGTTAATAGCCTGAGGCGAAAGCAGATAAATGTTGCAGGCGGCGCCCCATCGGGGCGCCGCCTGCTGTTTGTTCTGCCCCTGACAGACCAGGGAAAAAGTAACACGCGGAAGTCCAATTCTTCCAATAACTTATCTTGGACGGCGGAGAAAGGCCTCCTCGCCGCTCCCTGCCCTCTTCCTGACGGTCTCCCCAAGTGCGGTGCTTTGGGGCCAATCTGTTAGCCCGCAACCTCCCCTAGCGGACTCCAAAACGGCCTTGCGATACGGCAAAATGGTTGTATACTTGCACTCGAAAACGGGACGGAAACATGCCACGCCGGCAGGCAGAAAGCCGAAGCGTTTTCAGCAACACATTATTATTAACCTTTTAATACTTACAACCATGTTCACTTTAGACAACGACAGCCAGTCGTTAATGGCAAAAATCAACACGGGTATCCTCGGCGGCTTCAACGGCCCGCTGGGTCCTGTGGTAGGCTATGCCTGGAAGGGCAAGGCGTGCATGCGCACCAAGGCCCTCTCTGTTCTCAACCCCAACACCGAGGCGCAGCAGATGTGGCGCTATCGCTTCAAGGTCATCACCCAGCTGGGTGCTTCGTGTCTCACCTTCATCCACACCGGCTTCCACCAGCAGGCCAAGGAGATGACCGAGAGCAACGTCTTCATGGCGAAGAACATCTGCGATGTCTTCACGGGCACCTGGCCCAACCTGACGCTGGCCTACTCGAAGCTTGTCTTCGCCGCAGGCTCGCTCGACCTCCCCTTCAACCCCGCCGCCACGGCGTCGGAGACCGCCATCACCTTCACCTGGACCGACAACTCGGGCGTGGGCAACGCTTCCGCCACCGACAAGGCCAACGTGCTTATCTACAACAAGTCGCAGCACACCGCACAGACCGTGATGGAGGCTGCTGCACGCACCGCTGCCACTTTCTCCTACACCTTTCCCACGGCGTGGGCCGGCGACGAGGTGGAACTCTACTTCTACATGTCCAACGCCGCCGCCACCAACAACTCGCCGTCGGTGTACCTTGGCAACATCACGCTCTGACACTCCACTCCCCCATGGTGGGGAACTCCCGGCCCCTTGGGGCGGCGCAGCCGCCCCAAGGGGCTTTCCATAAGAAAAAGATAATCATAAGTATAATACATAATGAGGACTTCTATCAATAGCCTCGGAGAGGCTAACTCTCAATAGCCCCGCACAAGGAACGCAGTGTGGGGTAACAAGATAGGAACAATAAGCGTCTTGGAGAGACGCGCTCACAAAGAATAAATAGAACCCACCATATATTATGTCCAAGAAAACATTTTTCCCCACCAAGTATTTCCAGGCGCTGGTGATGGCCTACGACCCTTTCACGCCGCTGGCCGAGAGTGCCGAGGAGCTGGAATGGCAGTCGCTGCTGCTGGCCCAGGAGTCCGAGCCGTTGCTGGAGGTGGTGCGTCCGGCTTTCGTGTCGACGCGCCCCGACGCTGCCTCGCAGTGCCGCTTCGACGCGTTGATGAGTGTGGCCATGGATGTGGGCGTCGAGATGCTGCAGAGCTTCCCGCTACTGGAGCTTGTGGCACAAGGAGCGCCGAAAAGCCAGGTGCAGCGTGCCCTGATGGCCATGCCCGAATGCTTTGGCACGTTGCGACCTTTTCTGGCCGACGAGCTGCGCAGCTATGGTCTGCCCCAGCACAACCGCCGCTACTATGAGGCACAACTCTATGCCGGCCATGTCACTTTTGTCGTCGGGCGGCGGCTGCCACCCGGCGTGCCGACGGGCACGCGGGTAGTGACTGAACGCCGCGACTTATACTTCCGATTCGGCCCATCGGTGTTGCACCCTTTTCTGCAGTTTTTCTGCCGCCATTAGGCTGCCGTTCCGGTATCCGGAAAGTTATGAACAATAGGGGAGGAAAGGGTGCCATATCTAAATTAACAAATTGATAATCAATAGTGATGTTATGTTTATAAAAAATTAAGAAAAAAAATTTTGGAGGTTCGGTGAAATGTTGTAACTTTGCAGCAAGTTTTCTTCCCAAAACGCTGTCGCCATGCGGCTGTCGAGAGCAGACAGAGAACGGGTTAGCCCTTCCGGCGCCCCTCGGCCCAAGACCCATGTTGGCGACAGCGGACACCCTGACTCCCGAGCGCTGCGGAGTGGACATAGAGCTCCGACAATATCATGCAAAACCATAACCATCATGTCAACGACGAAGCAACATATACAGCCAAGCTCTACGGAGGGACTAGCCCAGGAAAAGGGACAGTCCGCTGTTTCGTTGCCGTCGGCACCGTCGTTGGCACCACCGCAGCCTGAGGTGCCTCCATCCTTCCACACCAATGGCCCCCCCAACTGTTCACAGCCCTTCCCGAATCTGGCCTCAGACGATTTGCTGGTGCGTCTGAAGGCCTTGGAACAAGAAAACCAGCAACTGAAAGACGACAAGCGAGTCCTGCAGAAAGAGAGGCAGGTCATACTAGAAGAGAATACCTCAATAAGAAAAGAGAACACATCGCTGAGAGATGAGAATACTTCCATAAGAGACGAAAACACGAAGCTGCGTAAAAAAAACGCCAAGCAGCAGGACCTCATCGACGCTTTGCGCAATCAAACGTCGCAGCCCGTCGACGCCCCTGCACAAAGAAATCCTGAAAACCAGTACTATATTCCTCCGCAATCCGCCACATTGCCATCCCCCCAGCCCCCCACCAACAATCCTTTTGCCCAAGACGACAAGGCCTACAAGAAGACTTACCGCAAGCCTCATGCCGACCGTGTGCTCACCCCCGAAGACAGCGAGCGCGCCCTGCTGCGCAAAAAGTGCCTGAACTCCGTCTACACAACTCGGCGTGCCACCCGTTTCTGGGACGCCCTCATCGACGAGCATATTGTCGACAAGAACTATCAGCCGCTGTGTTCGCGCTCACAGATGGGCGAGATAGCCTACTGCCTGTCGAAGCTGAACATCAACAACAACGGGCGCACCGATTGGAAGACCTTCGAGGATCTGTGGGGGCTGCACAATCTCTGCGCCGATTGGCGCCGCCTGGAGAAAAACGAGACGGCCGACCGCATCCGCCAGCTCTTCGAGGCCACCGCCAGTTAGCTGCTGAGCACAAAAACATTGAGCTCCCGCTGATCCATTGGTATTGTTATTATTATGGATAAAAAAGTAAGGTTGCTGCAGCCAAAAATAAAATCAAGACAATGAAACGTTAAGCCGACGGCTTCAGGGACATGGGGATTACCGGAGGATATGTCGAAAACCACACTCCGAAAGTATAAAGAGGACGAAAGCGACTATCATACTTGCAGTTGGCTGACCACCTCGGAATTCCGTGAATGTATCGACCACGCTAACAAAGCTGCGGAGGAACTCGAGGTAACCTTCTCCCCTCGGTTCGACCCGCGCCCAGATTACGAGCGCATCTACCAGTATATGAAGGAAGGTGACGAGGCAGGAGAACCGTCAAGAATTGTCTTTTGGTTCGACAATTGAAAAATATTTCGTATTTTTGCACTTTAAATACAAAGTAAATAACAATAATATGGCAGAGAAATATAATGTTGAGAACAAGCCATTAGAGCAAGTTCTTGGTTTTATCAAATCGGGTCAAATTGCCATCCCGGAAATACAAAGGCCATTTGTATGGAAACCCGTACAAGTTCGAGATTTGATTGACTCCTTATATATGGGTTACCCTACAGGTTATCTTATTGTGTCTCAAAGCCCATCGATGAAACTAAAAGACGGCACCACATCATCGGGAAAGCAAATAATGATAGATGGCCAACAGCGTGTAACTGCATTGATGACTGCCATTGTCGGGACGGAAGTGTCTGATTCCAACTTTAAAAAGCATCGAATAATAATTTCCTTCAATCCGCTTGCTCCTGATGATGATGAAGAAAAATTCAAAGTGCAAACACCTGCAGTAATAAAAGATAAGCGATGGATTGCTGATATTGCAGATGTGTTTAAAACGGATTTTGACAGTTTTGAATTTGTTCAGAACTACTGTGCTGAAAACAATGACATATCCCCCAAGGAGTTGAATAAAATCATCATGCGTTTGATAGATATCAAAAACAGACAAATTGGTATCATCAAGCTCAATGAGGATGTCACAATCGATGAAGTTACAGAGATTTTTATACGTATCAACAGCCAAGGGACAAAACTCAACCAAGCAGATTTCGCCATGTCACGTATGGCAGCAAACGAGAAGTATGGTGGGAATGCATTACGTAAGGCAATTGAATATTTCTCTCATTTGGCCATCTCTCCGGATTGGTACAACGATATGTGCAAAGATGAGGGATTTATGCAGACACCATTTGCAACAAAGATGTCGTGGTTGCGTAATGACAAGGAGGCAATTTATGATCCCGACTACAATGACATCTTGCGAGTTTCTTTCATGTACAAATTTGGGCGTGCAAAGATGAAAGACCTCGTTGCGTTGCTTGAAGGACGCAATTTTGAAACCAGAGAAAATGAAGAATGGATTTCTGAAGAAACGTTTCAAAGATTGCAAGAAAGCGTACTGGAGTTTATGAACCAGTATAGTTTTACTAACTTTATCCTTGCAATCAAATCAGCAGGTTTCATAAGCACAAAACTCATCAACTCACAGATGACTTTGGACTTTGCTTATACGCTATATCTCATCCTGCACAATGACCCGCAAATCGACAAGTCTCAAATCAAGCATTATGTTCAGCGTTGGTATCTGCTTTCAACGCTAACAAGCCGTTATATTACATCCCCTGAAAGCGTGATGGATTATGATATAAAGCGTATCAAAGAGCGTGGATTCCTGGCATATTTTAATGAAATAGAACCTGCTGAGTTGTCAGAGACGTTTTGGGTGACACAACTTCCCCAGAGACTTGAATCAGCGTCTGTTAGCAGCCCATTCCTAAATGTTTTCTTTGCAGCGCAGATATTTGGCAACGATAACTCGCTATTCTGTAAAGGTATTCGAATTGGGGATTTAATAGATATTGTAGGAGATGTACACCATATCTTCCCGAGGAAATATCTTATGCACAATGATATTAAGGAGCGTAACCGTTATAATCAGATAGCCAACTTTACATATCTTGACACAGTCGTAAACAAGCTTATATCTGATGACGCGCCCAATGTATATTTCCATAAAGCAGAGGAGGCTTGCAAAAATGGGGAACCCCTTTACGGAAATATTGACAATATGAATGAACTAAAAGAAAACCTAAAAACCAACTGCATACCAGAGAATGTCAGTGACATGAGTTTTGAGGATTATGACAACTTCTTGGATATTCGTCGCAAGATGATGGCGGGGAAAATACGACAGTATTACTACTCATTATAAAACTTGAATAAGTCTGCGCTATGACTATCCGCCAATTATAACAGACATTCATCAATATGGAGTCGGCACCTTGCCCTTTGACCGACAGGCATGTTAGTGCTGGCTATCAGCAGCAGAGTGGCGGATATATCGACTGAGCCAAACGGGAGGGTGTAGAGGTGGATTATCACAAGTGCTCTCCTTCCCAATACTGGCACCTGATTACCTTCTGCGACAGTAAGAATCCCGACGACAAATTCCGGTCGGTCGTGTGCGGTGAACTTATCTTTTGGATGGCAGAAGTTCTCGGTTGTGTCGACAACCAGGAGATGGACCGACTTGTTTTTTCGCGGAAGAACTGTTGACATTAAGAGCATGATGAATATAGATATTAAGGATATGAAAAAAACAAAACATGGTATTCAGAAAAGGCTTAGTGACGCTTTTTCACAAGCAGATGATGTTTTGTTAGAAGTGTCGGATACGATACCATTCAACTGGGTTGTTAGTGCTATCTATGGAAAATTGAAATCATGCAAACATAAACACATAGTCTATTTAAAGTTCGGAAACAAATTATACACATACTAAAAAACCAGCCTTGTGGGACTGGTGGCGGTAGGAGTCTCTTGTGAGGCTCTAACCGATTGCAAAAATATAAAATATTTCTGATACAGCAAATTTATTTTTTTCTTTTCATAATTTTTTGTGTCTCTTCAAGTGTGGTAAAGCGGCATTCATAGCCTTTTTCTGTTTGATTTACATATATATATATAGGAAATCCATAGATAGTCCGTTTTAATGCCTCGCTTGTAGCATTGTATGTAGGATAGCCGTCAAATTTGCCTACATAAGTGACAATATCAAGGTTTTTTGACTTTGCAAACCGTTCCGCTGCTTTTCGTGTTTTTTCATTTGCTTCCATATCCGTACAACTCCTTTCTGTCTGTTTTATTGTTCTAAAACGATAATTTTTGTTGCTTCTATCTCAAACCATTCTCCAATTGCAGCATCGCAATTTATCATAGGAATATCCAAAACATGTCCGTCCGTAAATCTATCACAATAAAGAATTGCAATGTGTTCTAAATATTCGTCGTTACTTCCCTTTTTTCTGTATCTTAGAGCATATTTATCTCCAAGTGTTGTTTCTTCATAAGGAAGGCGAATTGAAAGCTTGTTCGACCTGCTCTAATTCGTAATCAAAGCCGTGCTGTTTGGCGGCACGTTTTAATTCAATAAGGTACTTTTTAATCTCTTTCCAGTCAGACATATCCGTAAAGTTTGGAACAGAGAATTGTGGAGTAGAAACAAGCAGCGTTCTTTGCTCACTGATAGCTGCAAGTAACTAGGTGACATAATGAGTTCTTTCTCATCGTTATCAGCGGTATATCATGTGTTTCAAGAAATGGCATTATTACCATGGTTTGAAAAGAATATTTTTTGAGCGAGGATTCGTTGGAAAAAAGCGTTATTATGGCAAAAAGTCGTTGGAAAAATGACGTAAATTTTATAAAAAGTCACTGGAAAAATAACAAATCCCACACTGCGTTCCTTGTGTGGGGCTATAGAGAGTTGGCCTCTCCGAGGCAATAAATAGAAGTCCCTATTGGTTGTTTCACGGCGTTACGGATTGGGTGATGACAAAAGATTGCTTCAAATAGTGCTATGTGGTAAAAAAAACGTACCTTTGCATTTGGAGGAATGGGCGAAAAATTGGGGATGGACCAGGTAATGTTGCTGTTATACAGTGCGATACGAGCCCTTTTTCTCCTTGCGCAGGGGCGCAAATTATTATTTGTTTGAACGAAAAAATGAGACGATTATGACCTATACTGACAAAGAAAAACAATACAAACGATATACCGTCACTTCGGCGTTGCCTTACGCCAACGGTCCTGTACATATCGGCCATCTGGCTGGCGTCTATGTGCCTGCCGACATCTATGTGCGCTATCTGCGCGCCGCCGGCGAGGAGGTGATGTTCATCGGCGGCAGCGACGAGCACGGCGTGCCCATCACCATCAAGGCCCGCAATGAGGGCTGCACTCCGCAGGACATCGTGGACCGCTACCACAAAATCATCAAGGACAGTTTCGCCGAGCTGGGCATCTCGTTCGACATCTACAGCCGCACCTCCAGCAAGGAGCACCACGAGACGGCGGCAGCCTACTTCAAGAAGCTCTACGAGGAAGGCAAATTCATCGAGAAGACCTCCATGCAGTACTACGACGAGGAGGCCCATCAGTTCCTCGCCGATCGCTACATCACCGGCACCTGCCCGCACTGCGGTAACGAACGCGCCTATGGCGACCAGTGCGAAGCCTGCGGCACCTCGCTGAATGCCACCGACTTGATCAACCCCAAGAGCGCCCTCAGCGGCGCCAAGCCCGTGCTGCGCGAGACGAAGCACTGGTTCCTGCCGCTGGACCAGGACGAGCCCTGGCTGCGCCAATGGATTCTGGAGAGCCACAAAGATGACTGGAAGACCAACGTCTACGGCCAGTGCAAGTCGTGGATTGACGCCGGCCTGCAGCCCCGCGCCGTCACGCGCGACCTCGACTGGGGCGTCAAGGTGCCCCTCGAAGGCACCGACGGCAAGGTGCTCTACGTCTGGTTCGACGCACCCATCGGCTACATCTCCTTCACCAAGCAGCTCAAAGGCGACGACTGGGAACGCTGGTGGAAAGAGAAGGATACCAAGCTGGTGCACTTCATCGGCAAGGACAACATCGTCTTCCACTGCATCATCTTCCCCTCGATGCTCCACGCCGACGGCTCCTACATCCTGCCCGCCAACGTACCCGCCAACGAGTTCCTCAACCTCGAGGGCGACAAGATAAGCACCTCGCGCAATTGGGCCGTATGGCTGCACGAATACCTGCGCGACTTCCCCGGCAAGCAAGACGTGCTGCGCTACACCCTTTGCTCCAACGCTCCCGAGACCAAGG
>JAILAT010000052.1 GCA_024681475.1 Bacteroidales bacterium
TAAGGGTAATATCTCTGTTATATGTGACCACGTCAATTGTGCCGACACTGTCGACACAATTTCAAACTCTGGAAACTCTTGAGCGAATTGCATCATCCGCCAGATGCTACGGGGTTCAAATCCCTTTTTGCCGAATTCTAATTGCAATTGTTGCGACACTGTCGCAACAATTTGTTTCCCGTATTCAGCGCGTTCGTTACCAAGCACTTCGCGATTGATGCGCTCGCCGATATGCCAATACATCAAGGTGAGTTCGGCATTGACATTGACGGCGACGCGGTTGCGCGTCTGGTTGATTATCTGCCGCAGGTCGTCGACCAACGGCATAATATTGCTGTTCTGTATGGTTATGCTGTCTGTCATCAGGTAATTGTTAGCTGATTTTTATTTGCAAAGATACAAATCTTTTCTTGTTTGGCAAAATAATTCTTCCCATTCCAATGAAAAGTTGTATTTTTGCAAAAATAAAGATAGCAGAGAAGCGAGGTTACTTATGCAAATGTGTAGACTTAAACTGTTGGCAGCGATTGTGTTGTCCACGTTCGTGGCTGCCTGCGGGGACGCCGAGGTGGCTCCGCCGGAGCCTTTCGGGGCGGTGCCCACCGAGGCGCAGGTGGCGTGGCAGCGCATGGAGGTCAATATGTTCTGCCACTTTGGACCGAACACATTCACGGATGTGGAGTGGGGCGATGGTACGGAAAGTGAGTCACTCTTTGCACCCACGGACTTGGACTGCCGGCAATGGATGGCGGCAGCTGAAGCGGGCGGTATGAAGGGCGTAATCATCACCGCCAAGCATCACGACGGTTTCTGTCTGTGGCCCAACCCCGAAAGCCAGCACACGGTGCGCGAGAGCGCCTGGCGCGACGGCAAGGGTGATGTGCTAGCAGAGTTTTTCGCAGCCGCAGAGACCGCTGGCCTGAAGGCAGGTATCTATATCTCGCCATGGGATCGCCATGCACCGGACTATGGCACAGAGGCTTACAACGCTACATTCTGCAAGACGCTGGAGAGCGCCTACACGTATGGCCCCATCTTCGAACAGTGGTTCGACGGTGCCAACGGCGAAGGGCCCAATGGCAAACATCAGGTTTACGACTGGCCGCGGTTCAACGCCACTGTTGCGCGCTTACAGCCTGCGGCGGTGATTTTCAGCGACGTAGGTCCCGGATGCCGCTGGGTGGGCAACGAAGAGGGCAGGGCAGGGGAGACCTGTTGGAGCACCCTCAAAGTCGAGGGCTTCGCCCCTGGAGCCGGCGCCCCAAGCCAGGATACCTTGACCCACGGCAACCGTTGCGGTGCCTGCTGGGTACCCGCCGAGACGGATGTGAGCATCCGCCCAGGCTGGTTCTGGCATGCCGACGAACATCCGAAAACAGTGCAGCAACTGCTTGACATTTATTATACTAGCGTTGGTCGTAACTCGCTGCTGCTGCTCAATGTGCCACCCGACCGTCGGGGGCTGATACCCACGGAGGACTCGCTGCGGCTTGCTGAGTTCCGCGCGGCGCTCGAAACAATCTTTGCCGACGATTTGACCCGGCTGGCCACCGTGAGTGCCACCAATACCCGTGGAAGAAGCAAAGCGTATCGTCCAGAGCATCTGCTCGATACAACATACAACACCTATTGGGCCACCGACGACACGGTGCTGACGGCCTCTGTGGTGCTGCGCTTCAAGAAGGCGGTGACGCTGAACCGCGTGGTGTTGCAGGAATACATCCCGTTAGGACAGCGTGTGGCGAAATTCCATGTTGACTATCAAAACGCCGACGGCTCTTGGCAGATGCTGGCCACAGGCACGACCATCGGCTACAAGCGTATACTGTTGACGCCCACCGTCACCACGCGAAACCTGCGCATCAGCATCGACGAGGCGCTGGCTTGTCCGGTGCTGAACCGCGTAGCTTTGTATTACGATACTGTCTATCAGAGTCTTTGAACCGGTCTCTTACTTTTTTTTTGACTCAGGGCAATAAAGAGGTGGCGATGACGTTGATTGATTACTACTTAGATACGCAGTAAAGATGATAAGTTCCGACGAACCTACATGGGTGGCGCTCATGACCTACCCCAATGCTGAAGCCCAGGTTGCCAAGCATCTGCAGGAGGATTTGAACATCGAATACTATCTTCCCATGCTTCACAACCGCGACAAGCGTTACAAGCGCAACAAACAGCCGGAGAAGCCGATGTTTCCATGCTACCTGTTTGCCAAAATGACGGGCAAGCAGATATATCCTGTCCGCATGGTCAGCGGTCTTGTCTACATCGTCTCCAGCAAAGAGGGCGGCATCATCCCTGTGCCCCAGAAAGACATCGACACTGTGCGCAAGTTCGAGGAATCGGAGCGCAAATTTTTCCTCTGCGAGACCTCCAAGTTGGTGAAAGGTGCCTCGGCGACACTGCTCGAAGGAGAATTCGCCGGCATGGAGGGCCATCTCGTGAAAGACTGCAAGGACGGCAACTTCTGCGTGACTATCGATTCCACCCACATCAGTTTCCTGATGAAGGTGCGCCGGGCCGACATCGTACCCGCCGAAGAGAAGAATTCCGCCAAGAAGCATTACCACATCTGACAGGGCCTGTTAGCAAAAAAATAAGCGGGAACCAATCGGTTCCCGCTTTGTTTTTCATCAGCCTGTGACTATTTCAAGCCACGGTTGCGTTTCAAGGCCTCTGCAGTCGGCTCTTTGCCGCGGAATTCGAGATACAGCGTCATCGGGTCTACCGTGTTGCCGTGCTCGAGAATGTTGCGGAACTTCTTGGCCAACACGGGGTTGTACAGGTTGCCGCTCTCGCGGAAGGCTTCAAAGGCGTCGGCATCGAGGATGGCTGTCCAGGTGTAGGCGTAGTAGCCGGCCGAATATCCGCCGCTGAAGATGTGCTGGAAATAGGGGCTCTTGTAGCGCGAGATGATTTCGGGGATAAGGCCGATGCGACCCATGGCCTGGTCTTCAAAGTTGGGCAGGGTGATATGCGTGGGCTGTTTGATGCTGTGGTAGTCCATGTCGAGCAACGAGGCGGCCAGCAGTTCGGTGTTGATGAAGCCTTGGCCGTATGTTGAGGCGGCTGCTATCTTGGCAATCAGACTGTCGGGGATGGGCTCGCCCGTTTTGTAGTGGCGTGCATATTCTTTCATTACCTCGGGGTGGCGGCACCAGTTCTCCATGATTTGGCTGGGCATCTCCACGAAGTCGCGCGGCACGTTGGTGCCACTCAGCGAGCGGTAGTGACAGCGCGAAAGGATGCTGTGCAGGCAGTGGCCAAACTCGTGGAAGAGCGTCTCGCTCTCGTCGAAGTTTAGCAGGGCAGGGGCATCCTTGGTGGGTTTCGAGAAGTTGCAGACCATCGAGATGACAGGTATCACGTTATTGCCCTCTTGGTCAACATATTGTTCGCGGAAGTTGGTCATCCAGGCACCGCTGCGTTTGCTGGCGCGGGGGAAGAAGTCCATATAGAGTATGGCGATGACGCTGTCGCCTTCCATCACCTCGTAAGTGATGGTCTCGGGGTCGTATTTGGGCAGGTCTTTGTTCTCGCGGAAGGTGATGCCGTACAGCTTGTTGGCTACGGTGAAGGCTCCTTCGCGCACATTGTCAAGCGAGAAGTAGGGGCGTACTTCGCTATCGTCAATACTGTAGCGTTCCTTGCGCAGTTTCTCACTGTAGTAGCGCCAATCCCACGGCTCCAGTTTCGCGCCCGGCTCGTCTTTTGTCAGCATCTTCTGGTATTCGTCGCGCTCTTGCTTGGCTTTCTTCAGCGCAGGAGTCCAGAGGTCCATAAGGCATTGGTACACAGCTTCGGGGGTCTTGGCCAGGCAGTCGTCCAGCGTGTAGGCGGCATGGCTCTCATAGCCCAGTATCTGAGCTCGCTCCAGACGCAGGTTCACGATGCTGTCGATGATGGCGCTGTTGTCAAATTCTTTGCCCGGTGCGCAGCGCTCGGCGTAGGCTTTCCACATCTTTTCACGCAACGTACGGTTCGTGCAATTCTGCATGAAGGGTTCCCATGTGGGTATGTCGAGGGTGAAGATGTACTGATCCTCGGGGTTGGGATATTCGATGTTCTCTACGCTGCCGTCGGCCTTGTGGGCATTGTCGATGACTTGGTTGCGTGCTTCCATGTTCTCTTCGGACATGGCCAATTCCTTGGCGGCCGCCAGTTGCTCGTCGGTCAAGCCGATGTTGGTGATGTCCCACTGTTTGCCACTCAACACCATCTGTCCTTGGTTGGTGGCTTTCAGCACATTGTTGCCGAAGCGCAGCGTCAGCGAAGCCAGTTGGGCATTGATTTCGCGGAAGCGTTCACGCTTCTCTTCGGGAATGTTGGCGCCGTTGCGGACAAAGTTCTTGTAGGTCTCTTCCAGCAGTCGCATCTGTTCGGGGTTGAGCCCCAGGCTCTCGCGCTGGTCGTAGACTGCCTTCACACGGCTGAAAAGCTGCTCGTTGAGCATGATGTCGTCCTCGTGGGCTGTCAGTTTTGGGGTTATTTCCTCGGCGATGGCCTCCATCTCGTCGGTGTTGTTGCTCTCCGACAAGTTGAAGAACACGCTGCTCACCTCGTTCAGTAGCTGGCCGCTGTATTCCAACGCCTCGATGGTGTTCTCGAAGGTGGGTTCATCGGCATTGTTTGCGATGGCCTCTATCTCCTGTTCGTGCTGGCGGATGCCTTCCTCGAAGGCAGGCAGGTAGTGTTCCGGTTTAATCTTTTCAAAGTCAGGAATGTTGTACGGCGTGTTCCACTCGCCGAAGAAGGGATTCTCCATGTTCTCTTTCTTTTTGCAGCCGGTGGCCAGCACAAGAGCCATCAGGCTGATGATTAATAGATTGCGTTTCATGATATGTTCTGTGACAGTTATTGGTCGATTGTTATTGTTGTTTTGCGTCGTCCATTTCATGGCTATCCTCGCCCAGCACCTGGATGATGCTCTCGAAGCTCTTGGCATTCATCTTCTTGGCCAGAATCTTCTTGTCCCTGTCCAGCAGGTAAATCTGTGGCGTGGAGACGATGTCATACACTTCATGCCAGTCGATATTGGCTTCGCCGCCGTCGAGGTTTATCCAGTTCAGGCCGTTCTGTTCGATGAAGTTGTGCCATTTGGGCCGCGTGGCGTCGTCGGGCTCGCTGAGGATGGCGTAGCATTGGATGTCATATTGGTCCTTGTATTTTTCATATGCCTGGTACAATTCAGGAATCATCGTCTTGCAGTGTCCGCAGGTCGGCGACCAGAACACCAGCAGTGTGAAGCGGCTTTTCAGCGCGTAGAGGCTGCGGATCTCGCCCTTGTCGTCTTTCATGATGAGAGGTGGTGCCGGTTTGCCGATGAGCAGCTTGTCCCATGTGTTGGCGCGTTTCACGTTCTCGTCGATGACCGAGGGGCTCATCCAGAAGCAGTCGCCCGTCTCCATGTATTTCTTTACAAGGTGCACATACACAGCGTCGTAGCTCATGATGTTGCTCTGCAGGTATTTCTCGGTGACGGTGTGGACCAGGTATTTGAAGGTCTCCTTGGAAGGCCGTGAACGCTCGATCATCTTGTCCACATATTCGCACACGATTTCCGCGGTGGCATTCTTCAGGTTCTGGTCCATATAGTCCATGATGCGTTTGTGGAAAATCATGTCCGGCGTGCGGACAATGGCGTCGTCGTCGAGCCGCATGAAGTCGAAGTAGTGGTCCATGTAGTAGTTCCAGCGTTCGCGGTCAGTAAGTTTGCGGCCTGTGCTGTCCTCCGAGGGCACGTAGGGTTCGCGCGTGGCGTTCATCATCAGCGCCAGCAGGCTCTTCGGATGGTCGGCAATCATTTTCTCCTTGATGCTGTCCAGCTCGTGTATCTTGTTGCGATAGAATGCTTTGTATTCATCGCTTTTGACGTCCATCGTCCGTTGGGCCTCGTCGATGGACTCGTAGGCCTCGCGGTTGGCGCGTTGGAAATCGAAGAAGTATTCGTTCTCTTTTGAGCCTTTGACAGTCATGTATTTGGCCCAGCCTTCTTCGCGCGTAGTGAAGGTGAAGTTGGGCGTTTCGTGGTAGATCATGAACTCCACGTAGTCGTGGTCGGGGTTGGTGAAGAAATACAGACCAGGCATAAGTGTGCGGTCCTTACGTTCGAAAACGAAAGCGCCCTTCTTGTTGCGCACAGCCGTGTCGATAGCGTAGGTGTTGCCGGCATAGTAGTTGCCCAGATACATCACCGAGTCTTGGTTGCCCACAATGGTAAGCGACAGCTTGTATCCTTTGGGAGTGCCGCCCTTGTCGTCCTTGGGCTTGGCTGCGGTAGCCGACAGTGTGGTTCCCACTAGTGTGCAGACTACCAGCAGTGCTTTGACATAAATGCTCAAATGCTTCATATTTCTTTTTGTTTTTCTTTGCCTTTTAGTCGCTTCTCAGAGCCAAAAAAGTTGAAACAATATTGTTAAAAAACCTTAAGTCTTCGCACCTTGTTACTTTTTGGAGCTGATTTGCAAATATATAGCTATTGATTGTCAGGCTCTTTCAGCTATTCCGACATACAATCGGTAATAACCCCAACATTGCTATTTAACGATGTTCTTTGTAAAAAAGTATGTATCTTATTGAGAAAAACTTTCTGTTTTGTTAACCAGCGAGTTAAGGCTTCCGTCGTCAATTATTTTTTGTTGAGTGAAGATTTCTTTGTAACTTTGCACTTTCAAAACCGATGAATTATGAGACTCAATCGCCTATTCTTAATGCTTATTATGCTGGCTGTTAGCTCCATGTGCCTCGCCCAGAAACCGCTTTCCGATGCCCAATACGAACATCTCAAGGGCAACGTCAAGACCGTACTCACCACTACCCGCACGCCCCAGGGGCGCGTCGTGGGACAGCCTGTGCGCAATTTCTACAACCGCGATGGCTTCTTCAATCAGGTGACTTATTACGACACGACGGGCTATCCCGCCATCACCGTGAAGTATGAGTATGACAAAAAGAACCGCCTTGTCAAGGATACGCGCTATCTGGAGCCCTATAGCGAATTGATCTCGCAGACCACCTACACTTCCGACAAGAAGCGCAGCCGTGTTGAGGCGCATTTCTTCGGCATCAGCGACTCTATCATCGAGACGACGGTATATCACTACAACAAGGCCAACGCCATCGACACGGTCACCACCTTCGACGATGCCGGCAAAGAATTGTATTCTACAATTTATCTGTTTGACAAGCAGGGCAATATCCAGTATGCCACCTTCACCGATGGCCCCAACCACATCTACCGTGGCACCGAGAAATATCGTTACGACACCGAGGGCAACCTTGCCGAGCACTGCTCCTATTACCTCACCACACTGCGCCAGGCATTCCTCTATACATATTATTATGACGAAGAGGGCAACTGGACAGAGGCCTACGTCTATCATGTGTCGCCGACGCAGGGCTATCTCTATCAGATTATCTCACGCCAAATCACCTACTACGAGGACTGAGCAATTCCCCTGGAGTTCCTTCTAGTACCAGTAGCTGAAAGCCTGGACTATTTGGATTATTTGGGTTATGAGGCTTATGAGCAGGACGATGGTTATCAGTATAAAACCAATGATTTTCAGCGTCTTGTTTTTGATTCCGAAGATCGGGAGATAGTTGATGACAACAAACATCAGCGCTATAATGGCCCCAACGATTATGGAGATTTTGTAATTGCCGACTACTCTTTCAAATAGAAATCTGAATATTAAGTTCATCATTTCTATCAACAACAGCGCTCCTGCCCAGCAGGTGATGAGAATGCTGCTTTTCTTGTCTGCCTTCGCGTTCGTGCCAGGAATGGATTGAGTCACCTTGGGTGGCAGCGGTGCACCGCATTGTTGGCAGAATCTTGCGTTGTCTGCGTTGTTTGTGTTACATTTGTTGCATTTCATGATATCGTGGTTTTATGAATTTTCTTTTCTAGGATAGCTTCTGTGGTGCTGCGCTGCTGTATGTTTCTTGGCGAAACGGCCGAACCAGAGGATGACGTCGCAGAGGTGCAGCGTGTAGCCGAAGATGAGATTGTTGGAATGCAGCGAGTTGTAGTAGTCCTGCACGGCGGCTTGGCCTTGGTGGGCCACTTCTAACGTGTGGGAGTTTTTGTTGGCCACCACGAGGATGTTTTTCAGCACCTGTGCCATGACGGGCGGAAACACGGCATCGCCAGGTTTGCCGTAGCGTACAAAGCGTCCTTGGCCCACATTTACCTCGCGGCCCGAGAGGTAAAGCGATGAGTTGGTGAGGTTTATCTTGTCGCTGCTTCCCATCACCTCGAGGGGCAGCACGCCGATGCGGTTTGAGGCGCGGAAGAGATGTTCCAGCACCCGGCGCAACTGGGTATAGTAGAGCACGGGGTCGAAGTTGTGGCTCTCCTCGGGGTAGTGCAGCGCCACCAGTATCTCGAGCATCGTCTGGCGTGCGTCGGGTGGGAAATACTGCTCCATGACCTTGAAAGTGTCGGTGTATAGCAGCTTGATTTTGTTGTCTTTGCGTTTGGCCACAGCGTGACGGATGGAGAGGCAGAGGTCCTGCAGGTCGCTGTCTTTGCGGTAGTAGAGGCGGCCCCAGTCGTCGGTCATGGCACTGCGTGTCCCCATGCTGATGCGCTCCAATGTCTTGTCGAAATCGGGTGCCGACCCCGACGAGAGCACGTACCACGGCAGTAGCTCCTCGTGCTGTGCGA
Source organism: Bacteroidales bacterium (assembly GCA_024681475.1). Classification (GTDB taxonomy): domain Bacteria; phylum Bacteroidota; class Bacteroidia; order Bacteroidales; family P3; genus Colimorpha. The sequence goes on from JAILAT010000052.1 coordinate 8,675, forward strand.
AGATGGCTTCCAGTTCGCGCACCACCTGATAGAGGAAATCGGGGTTGGGCGTCTCGCCGCTGTTGATGACACAGCGTCCGTCAAGCACAACGGCGGCAAAGGTCTCGAAACGGTTGTTGAGCAGCGTGCGCGCCTTGTCCCAGCTGCGGTACTGCACGATCTCCAAGTCGAAGCGGCGGCCTGTCTCTACGAATCCTATTGCGTCGGGCTCTTCGTCGACCCATAGGATGCGGTAGCGTGTCCGGCGATTGTCTTTGTTGTTGTGGCTGTTGTTTTCGTTCATATCTTTTATCAACGCCCGGCCCTGGTTTTTATTGTCTGTCGCTGTCATTTTTTTGCGTATTTGGGGCCCGAATGGGGCGAACAAAAGTTGCCCGATTTTGCTATTTTTGTTGTTCCGCCAAGGGGGAAAAAGAGACTTCCATGATGTGGTAGGATGGAAAAAGTTGTTCTTTGTATTTGTTGTAAATCAGTGTTTTGTGGTAAAAATAACTGCATGAAAGAAAAAAAACTTTGTGGGTTAGGAAAATATTAGTACTTTTGCACTCTCATTTAGGAGAGAAAAAACAGATTTTTACCAATCGTTTATAAAACCATTGTTTAAAACGGCAAAAAAATTTAAGAAATGAAAAAAGGTATCCACCCCGAGAATTACAGACTGGTAGTCTTCAAAGATATGTCGAACGACAACATGATTCTTACCAGAAGCTGCGCTAACACCAAAGAGACCGTTGTCTACACCGACGGCAACGAGTATCCTGTTGTGAAGCTTGAGATTTCGAACACGTCGCACCCCTATTTCACCGGTAAGTTGAAACTGGTTGACACCGCCGGACGCGTCGATAAGTTCATGAGCAAGTACAAGAAATACAACAAAAATAAATAGTAGTTTGTTTTAGGTTATATGTTAGGAAAAAAAGCTCTTTTCACAAGAGCTTTTTTTTTGTCTTCTACGAAACATTTCATGCCTCTTTGCCGTAAAAAAACATTGCTGTGGATAACGGCCAATTGTTTAATGAGCATTATTAAGTATGAAACATAAATATATTGACGAGTTTTTCCAAGAGGCGGGCATGAGTTGCGACGCGCCTGGCAAGATAGAACTGGTGGCTGTGCCCAACGGCGATGAGGGCGAGGACATGATGTTTGAGCCCAAGCCCAATTGTGGCCGTGTGGTGCCTATTTTGCCCATGACGGGCAATGTGCTTTTCCCTGGCACCATCACGCCCATCGCCGTGACGCGCGACACCTCGCTGCGACTGTTGCGCGAGAACGCCGAGACCAACAGCGTCATCGGTGTCGTGGTGCAGCGCGAGGAGACCTCGGCGCTGCCACCGCGTTCCAAACTCTACGACATCGGTACCCTGGCACGCGTGGTGCGCGTCATCGATATGCCCAACGGCGACACGCTGGGCATCCTCCATGGCTTGGACTCTTTCAAATTGGGCCGCATCGTCAGCCGCTCACCCTATCTGCACGGCGAACAGTCGCCTGCCGACAACGCCGACTGCCGCGGAGTGCTGACACCGCAGGACATCGAGGTGGGCAAGCTGCTGGTGCGCAAATACATCAACTATATCAAGTCGATAAACAACAAAGACTTGAACATCAAGGTGATCCGCGAACTCAAAGGCCCCCGGATGCAAATCAACCTGGTGGCTTCGCAGATAGAGATGGACACCAACTCCAAACAGCAAATCTTGGAGATGGCCACCTATGCCGACCGCGGCGCCGCGCTGATGGCCGAAATCGAGTCGATGTCGTCCGTGGAGGTGCTGCGCAAAGAGATTCAGGAGAAGACGCGCGCCTCGATGGACAAGCAGCAACGCGAATATTTCCTCAACCAGCAGATGCACGTCATCCAGGAGGAACTGGGCGGCTCGCCTGTGGATTTCGACACGCAGTATCTGCGCGACCGCGCCGAGCACATGAAGTGGCCCGACTATGCCCGTGACCATTTCGAGCGCGAGATGCAGAAACTGCAACGCACGCCGACCTCTATGCCTGACTATGTGGTACAATATAACTACTTGGTTTTCATGCTCGATTTGCCTTGGGACAAGAGCGGCAACTACAACACCGACCTCCTCAAGGCGCGCCGCAGCATGGACGGCCAGCATTTCGGTCTCGACAAGATCAAGGACCGTGTGCTGGAGATGATGGCGGTGCTCAACCTGACGCAGCAGCGCAAATCGCCCGTGCTCTGTCTGGTGGGTCCTCCGGGCACCGGCAAGACCTCTTTGGGCAAGTCCATAGCCCACGCCTTGGAGCGTGAGTATGTGCGCGTTGCGCTGGGTGGCGTACACGACGAGGCCGAGATTCGCGGCCACCGTCGCACCTATGTCGGCGCCATGCCGGGCCGCATCATCAACGGCATGGTCAAGGCGGGTGTCAACAACCCCGTCTTCGTGCTCGACGAAATCGACAAAGTGCAGGCCAACAATTTTAGTGGCGACCCTATGGCGGCGCTGCTGGAAGCCCTTGACCCCGAGCAAAATAAAGCTTTCCACGACAACTATCTCGATGTGGATTACGACCTCTCGAAGGTGCTTTTCATCGCTACCGCCAACAGTCTGCAGGGCATCCATCCGGCATTGCTTGACCGTATGGAAATCATCGAGGTGTCGGGCTATGTGCTCGAGGAGAAACTGGAGATTGCCAAGCGCTTTCTTGTTCCGCGACAGCTGAAAGAGTCGGGCTTCAAACGCAGCGACTACACCTTCACCGACGAGGTGCTGACACACATCATTGAGAACTACACCCGCGAGTCGGGCGTTCGACAGCTGGAACAGCAGATAGGCAAGGTTGTGCGCAACCGCGCCGTGCGCCACGAGTTGGGTGAGAAGAATGTGAAAAAGGTAAAAATCAGTGAATTGCAACCTGTGTTGGGTCTGCCCATCCATCAGACGGAGCGCGCCGGCAGCAAACCGGCAGTGGCAGTGGTGACGGGTCTGGCATGGACTCAGACTGGCGGCACCATCCTCTTCATTGAGGCATGTACCTCGAAAGGAAAAGGCAACCTGTCGATGACAGGTAACCTGGGCGACGTGATGAAGGAGTCGGCCACTCTGGCATACGAATACCTGAAAGCCAACGCACAGCGCTTCGATATCGACCCTGAGATGTTTGAGTGTACCAACATTCACATCCATGTGCCCGAAGGTGCCACGCCGAAGGACGGACCGTCGGCAGGCATCACCATGTTTACCGCCATGGTCAGCGCTTTCACGGGGCGCAAGGTGCGTTCCGACTTTGCTATGTCGGGCGAAATCACGCTGCGAGGCGCGGTGACACCCGTTGGCGGTATCCGCGAGAAGATTCTGGCCGCCAAGCGCGCCAATATCACGCACATCGTGCTCTCTTCGGAAAACCGTCGCGATGTGGAGGATATACCCCAGCACTATCTGGAGGGTGTGGAATTCTATTTCATCGACGAGATGTCGGAAGTGTTGCCCCTGGTGCTGGTCGACTAGTGGCGACAAGGTTTTGATAACTAAAATGATATGAAGATAATGAAGCGTATGCGTTATGGACTCTGTTTGGCTATGGTGGCCCTGCTCAGCCCGCTCCAGGCCCAGCAGGGCGGCAGCGTGGTGCCCGTTACGGCGGTGCAGCAGGTAAAGTTCCCCGACGGCATCGACAATGTGGGATACTGTGACGGGACCTTGCTCATCAGCTCGGGTGGAACACTCTATGCCGTCAGCGGTGACGACGGCCACTACCGTGTGGATATCGACACCACGGCCCTGATGCTCGAAAAAGGGGTGGACTATATGGTACGCTGCGCGCAGATGCCGGGCTCGCTGTTTTTCACGCGCAAGGACTCCAAAGGGCGCAGCCTGCTCTACGAACGCTACACCAAGGCGCCGGGCAAATATGGCGAACGGCAGGTGAAGCTTGGCAAGTTCAACGCTTCGATAGAACATCCAGTGTTCAGCAGTGATGGCCGTGCACTGGTCTTTGTCTCCGACAGTCCGTTGGGTTTCGGTGGCAAAGATTTGTGGTACAGCGAGCTACGCAATGAGGAATGGCAGGCTCCCCGCAACTTGGGCCGCCGCCTGAACAGCGAGGGCGACGAGATGATGCCGTTCATATACGGCGATTTCATTCTGTTTGCTTCCAATGGGCGTAGCGACAGCCGCGGCGGTCTTGACCTCTATGCTGCGCGCCTGGTGGCGCGCGAGCAGACGAGCGACACTGTATCGCCTTATCCCATAGGATTTTGTAGCGCCTACACCCTCGATGTGCCATTCTGCTCGGCCAACGACGACTTGGGCTTGGTGGTCAATGCCGACGGCAACGGCGGATGGTGGATGGTGCGGAAGGCCGACGGCACATCGCAGCTGATGGCTTTTGGTGGAAGCATCCATCTGGTACGCTACGCAGGTCAGGTGACCGATGCTGACGGCAACCCGTTGAGTGAGGTGACGGTGAAGGTGGTATCGGGCGGAAAACAGTTGGTGAATACCCATAGCGATGCGCAGGGCCGCTACTATATGCTGCTGTCCCCAGGACAACCCTATGAGGTGCTTTTTGAGGCTGCCGACTACTACAAGGAGAGTCGTCATCTGGCTGCTGCGCGCAAGGATGAAGAGACCTTCTATGCCACTGGTACCATGGATGTTACGATGCACTCTTTCGAGATGGGCAAAGGTTACCGTTTTATGGACCTCTTCAATTCGCCGGTGAGCAGCGAGCTGTCGATGGCCGGACGTCGAAGACTCGACAGCTTGGCCAAGTACTTGACCGACAATCCTCATCTGCATCTCACCGTAGTTTCCGCGTTCCGCAACAGCAGCGACATCGCCTTCTGCGAACTGGTCAATGAGGCGCGTCGCCAAACGGTGGTCGACTATCTGGTGGAAAAAGGCGTGCGTCGTGACGCCGTGATGGTGTCCACTGTGGTGCCGCAAGCGCTGGCAGAAGGCCAGAGCCAGCAGGCAACCACGGCAACCCAGGCTTCGTCGCAGACGGTCTATTTCGTCTTTTCCAAGTGAGAACCCGAGGGCAGGGGAGAGGCACTTTTTTGCTTTTTTTGCCTTTTTAACATTTAATTTGTAAAAAATGTGTATTTTTGCACATTGATTAGTAATGAAAATAACTCGGTTATGAGAACATACAAGTCGATATTGTGTGCTTTTATTGTTGTATTTATAGTATTGATGCCCAGTGTGTTGCGTGCGCAGCTTCAGGTGACTTCAGGGGGCTCTTTGCCCTCGGGGTGGACTGCTGACTCGCTGGTGCGAAATGTGCTTTTGGGCGAGGGCGTGGAGGTGTCGAACTGTCAATTCAATGGTTCATCTGGCCTTCTCACCTGCAATGCTATCGGCCGGTTCACCACAGGTTCCACATCAACCAATCTGGGCATTGATGCCGGTATTGTCATGGCAACCGGTCCCGTCACCAATGCAATAGGCCCCAACAATTCGGGCAGTGCTGGTGGTTCTCCGTCATGCAGTTCCTATAACTATACGGGCAATAGCCGTTGGGATACCATAAAAAATGGTAATGATGCCAACGATGTGGCTGTCTTGGAATTCAATTTTGTCCCTCGTTCCGATTCTATCAAGTTTTCTTATGTATTTGGTTCAGAGGAGTATCCTGAGTATGTCAATGCTGGTTTTAATGATGCTTTTGCATTTTTCCTGACAGGTATTAACCCTAATGGAGGTATGTACAACAACAAGAACATTGCATTGGTTCCCAACACCAACGTCCCCATTACCATTGATAATGTCAACGTTGGGTCTTACTCGCAATATTATGTCAACAATACGGGCACCAGCATTCAGTATGACGCCTTTACGACAGTGTTGACTGCTGAGGCAAAAGTGTTGCCTTGTTCGCAATATCATTTGACGTTGGTAATCGCTGACTTGGGCGATGCTGCATACGATTCGGGTGTGTTTCTGGAGGCGCACAGCTTGCGTTCGAACCCGATACGTTTCTCGTTCACCAACCCTGCCAACCCGCAGAACCCCACCCAGTTGTACGAGGGCTGCTGTGCAGAGATACACTTGCAGCGTCCCTATGTGCTGAACCAGAGTACACAGATTGGCGTGTCGGTGGAAGGCACTGCCACCAACGGTGGCGACTTCGACCCTATCAATCCTTTCTTCTTCTTCCCCTCGGGACAGGACACCATGTCGCTCAGGATTTGCCCCTATCAGGACTTTGAGACCGAAGGCAACGAGTCTGTGAAGTTCGTCATGAGCCCCGCCAACGGCTGTGCCCGTTCCGACTCGGTGGAGTTCACAATCATCGACACCGATCCTCTTCACATGCATATAGAGCGCGACACGCTGCATTCAGCCTCGACAACATTGCAGATGCGTGCCGTCATCACTGGCGGTATGCCTAACCGCACCGTGACGTGGAAACGCTACAACGCCATTACCAACGCTCTGATGGAAAACTTGACGGGTGAGGTGATCAATGTCAATCCTCGTCCCGACAGCTATTTTTGTGCGCTGGTGGAGGATTTCTGCTACAACTATGCTGAGGATACAATTCTGGTCGGCGTGCGCACCAACTTTGCACGGCTGACCTCCGACACGGTGATATGTCAGGGTGAGCCGCTCGACTTGGGTGTCACAGGCGCCGACAGTGTGGCGTGGTTTATCGCCGGTTCGCGCGACCCTATGGCTACGGGTACCGACTCGCTAAGCGTAGCGCCTGAAGAGACAACGAAATACAAGACATACTCCTACTTGTGGTGGAATGGCCAGTGGTGGGAGGACATCGACTCGGTGACAGTCCATGTGGTTCCAGCCCCCGATGTGCAGGCTACTATTAGTCCCGACAGGGTGTGCGAAGGCCAGTCGGTGACAGTGAATGCCTCGGGCGTGGCCAACTATTCATGGGATGGTGGCGCCACCTATACCACCATCACATCTCATAACTATGTGCCCGACTCGACGCGGTTCTACATCATCTATGGCAAGACCACCACGGCCGAATGTTTTGGCCGCGACACGGTGTGGGTCACGGTGGACACCATGCCTGTCATCCACATGTCGGCTGGTGCCGGTGTGTGCGACGGTGAAGAGGTGTCGTTGACTGCCACTACCGACGCGCCGCAGATTTCCTGGACTTCCTCGCCCACCGACCCGACGTTGGCAGGCCAGGCCAGCAGCAGCACTATTGTCGTGAATCCTGCCGTTACAACGAAGTATATTCTCACTGCCGTCAATGGCACCTGCACCAGTCGCGACTCGACGACGGTGGCTGTGGAGCCTTCTCCTGTGGCCATCGGCGAGGTGACGCCGCAGACTGTCTCGCTGGGCAATATGGAGGCCGAATTCCACGACCTGAGCCAGAACACCTCGTCGCGCCGCTGGGTGCTGCCCGACGGCTCCATACGCACAGAACAGACCATCACATACGTGGTGCCCAATGAGGAAGATTCGGTGACACTGATGTTGTGGGCCTACAACCCCTACATGTGTTTCGACACGACACGAGTGACGGTGTATGTGGACCACACCACGCTTTGGACGCCCAACATCTTTACTCCCGACGAGAACACCAACCAGACTTTCCTTGTGAAATACAACGATATACAGGAATACCACATCTTCATCTACGACCGCGCCGGTCGCCTGGTTTTCGAATCGCGCGACCCCGAGCAGCCGTGGGATGGCACCTACCAGCAGAACGGCAGGAAATGCCCGCAAGGTGCTTACGTGTACCTGATATCGTATCACAAAATCACCTACCCCTACGACCAGGTGCTGCAGAAGGGTACGGTGCTGCTGATAAGATAGCTGTTTCGCTTGGCGGTTTTTCTGCCGCGGAATGGCTATAAAAAGCGGAAAGAAAATGGTTCAAAATGTCGAAAAAGCCCATGGCAAAGGGATGGTTATTGTGCGCTATACGGCAAAAATACTTGACTGCATTTGCCGATTGTTTGAGGAGGTACGATGTTGTTAATTAAGTGATTGGGTTGCTTTTTTGAGCCGCTGGACCAAAGAAAGTGTAAAAAAAATTTGGTCAGTATTGCAAAATGTAGTACTTTTGCACTCGCATTTGAGAGAAAAAACGGCCTTCACAGTGAAGGACGGAAAATGCAGAAAATCGGGGCGTGGCGCAGTTGGCTAGCGCACTTGCATGGGGTGCAAGGGGTCGAAAGTTCGAGTCTTTTCGCCCCGACTTTTTTTATTAGGGGGTGCCTTGTGTGGGGAGGGATGCTCCAACAGTTGAGAATAGAAAACTAACATATTATGTACGACAATGAACACGGGCTCTACGTAGCCCATTGCGCCGACGGCGCACTGAGTTTGAATGGTAGAATGGCTAACCGTCATGGACTTATTGCCGGCGCCACAGGCACTGGCAAGACGGTGACGCTGCAGGTGATGGCAGAGACTTTCTGTCAGGCCGGCGTGCCCTGTTTCATGGCCGACATGAAGGGCGACCTTTCGGGCATCAGCCAAGCGGGTGCCATGAGCGGCTTTATCGAGAAGCGCAAGGCGGAGTTCGGTATCGACAATCCTCAGTTTCAGGGCTGCCCCGTCCGTTTCTACGATGTCTTCGGAGAGCAGGGACATCCCGTGCGCGCTACCATCTCACAGATGGGTCCTCAGCTGCTGTCGCGTCTGCTGGGTCTCAACGAGACTCAGGACGGTGTGTTGAACATCGTGTTCCGTATTGCCGACGAGAATGGCCTGAAGCTTCTGGATATGAAGGATCTGCGCGCTATGCTTGACTTTGTGGCCCGCAACGCCAAGGAATATACCACCGTCTATGGTAATATCTCGACCGCCACGGTGGGCGCCATCCAGCGCTCGTTGCTGCAACTCGACGCCCAAGGTGCCGACCGTTTCTTCGGTGAGCCTTCGTTTGACATCTTCGACCTGCTGCAGACCGAAGGCGGTAAGGGTGTGATGAATGTGCTGGCTGCCGACAAGCTGATGCTGCAGCCCAAATTGTACAGCACTTTCCTGCTGTGGATGCTTTCGGAGCTCTACAGCGCGCTGCCCGAGGTGGGCGACCAGGAGCTTCCACGTCTGGTGTTCTTCTTCGACGAGGCGCATACCCTCTTCGACGACACCTCCAAAGCGCTGGTGGACAAGATAGAGCAGGTGATTCGTCTCATCCGCAGCAAGGGCGTGGGCATCTACTTTGTCACACAGAACCCCACAGACATCCCCGATACCATCCTGGGCCAGCTGGGCAACCGAGTGCAGCATGCCTTGCGCGCCTATACGCCGCGCGACCAGCGTGCCGTGAAGACTGCCGCCGAGACGTTCCGTCCCAATCCTGCTTTCAGGACTGAAGACGCCATCACCAATCTGGAGACCGGCGAGGCACTGGTGAGTTTCCTCGACGAGAAAGGAGCTCCCTCGGTGGTGCAACGTGCACGTGTGCTTTTCCCCTTGTCGCAAATCGGCGCCATCACCGAACAGCAGCGCTCTGCCATCATCCGCAGCAGCCGCATTTATGGCAAATACGACACGATGGTTGACAACGAGAGTGCTTTCGAGGTGCTTCTGCGCCAGGTAGAGGCCGAGGAGGCCGCCGAAAACCAGCCTGCCGAGAACCAGAAAGACGAAGAGGCCGACAAGGGCAAGAAGAAGATCAAGGCCAACGGCATCTTGAGCAAGGTGCTGAGGGCTTCGCTGACAGCTGCTACGGCCACCGTGGGCTCTGCCGTGGGTGTCGCGGTGAGCAACAAGGTCAGTGGCAAGAAGACCAAGTCTCGCACCTCCACCAAGGAGAAGGTGGTGAAGAACACCACAGCTGCTGCCACGCGCACCATCACCAAGGAACTGACGCGCGGTATCCTTGGCAATTTGCTGAAATAATAATACTTCTATAGAGGTGACAGGGCCGATTGCCGCAGGCAATCGGCCCTGTCTGTAGTCTGGCTTGAGTCAGGGCGAACGGCCCATGCCAAACTTTTTTTTGCTTTTCTGTTTCCATGTTTTCTTTTTTTTCTATATTTGCATCTTGGATTAAGTTTTTTTAACAATTGGTATTATTACCATAATATTGTAATATACAGATAATTATTGATGGCCGGGGCGCTGTGACAGGGCGCTTTTCAGAGCCAAAAAAACAAATATTCGAAGACAATGGACGTTGAAATAAGAAGAACTTTTGACCTTCTGGACCATCTTGTTCTCAATCATCCTAAGGATGATATCCTTGCCGGAAAAGTAAACGGCGAGTGGGTGCGTTACAGTTCGCACGATTACTACAAATTCGCCCATTTCATGGCCTACGGCCTACTCGAGATGGGTATTGAGCCCGGCGACCGTGTGATAACAATCTCCAACAACTGTCCTGAGTGGAACTTTATCGATATGGCCCTGGCTATGACGGGTGCCATCCATGTTCCCGTATATCCTACCTTATCCGCTGAAAATTACTACTATATCTTCAACCATAGTGAGGCCAAATTGATACTCGTCAGCAGCAATATGTTGCTGCGCCGCATCCAGCCTGCACTGGACAAGATGGAGCAGAAACCGATGGTCTACACCTTGGCCAACATCGAGGGCCAGCACCGCACTCTGGAGATACTGAAGATGGGTATCGCCAACCGCGACAAACATATCGCCACTCTCGAGTTGCTGAAGGAGCACATCAAACCCGACGACTGGGTAACGTTGGCCTACACCTCCGGCACCACGGGCGACCCCAAAGGTGTGATGCTCTCGCATCGTAATCTCTGCAGCAACTTTTTGGCACACTGCAAGGTGCAGCCCATGGACAGCTCGTGTCGCATCCTTTCGTTCCTGCCGCTCAACCACCTCTATGAGCGTAGCATGAACTACCATTTCCAGTATCTGGGCATCAGCATCTACTATGCCGAGAATATGGGCACCTTGGCGCAGAATATGTGTGAGATAGGCTGTGACGGATTCTGTGCCGTGCCACGCGTCATCGAGATGTTCTACGACAAGCTGTGGGCCGCAGGCAAGGACTTCAAAGGTATCAAGAAAAAAATATACACCCGCGCCTTCAAGCATGGCTACCGCTACGATTTGGGCATCATCAAGAAGATGTCGCTGCCTTACCAGATTTCGCAGCGTTTCTACGACCGTGCCGTCTATCGTCACTGGCGCGAAAAGTTTGGCGGTCACCGTCTTACCGTTATCACGGGCAGCAGCAGTATCCCCGAGAGGCTGGTGCGCCTGTTTCATGCCGCCGGCATCGGGGTGTATGAAGGCTACGGCCTGTCGGAGTGTTCGCCGGTCATCGCAGTGAACAATCCTGTGGACAATCTGGTGCGCATCGGCACGGTAGGCCCGGTGCTCTCCGGTGTCGAGGTGCGCTTCGCCGAAGACGGCGAAATCCTCACCCGCGGACCTCATATCATGATGGGCTACTACAAAGATCCCGAATACACTAAGCAGGTCATCGACGAGGACGGCTGGTTCCACACGGGCGACATCGGCATTATGGTGGCCAACAAATACCTGAAAATCACCGACCGCAAGAAAGATATCTTCAAACTGTCGGCAGGAAAGTATGTGGCGCCACAAATGATTGAGAACAAACTGCGCGAGTCGGAATTCATCGATCAGGTGATGGTTGTCGGCGAACATCAGAAGTTCGCCTCCGCCATTGTGGCTCCTAACTTCAATACGTTGCACTACTGGGCTTTGAAGCACCACCTGCACTATCGCGACAATCTGGAGCTGATCGGCAAGCCTGATGTGCTCACCAAGTATAAGGAGATCATTGAACTCTACAACAAAGACCTCGACCCGCACGAGCAAATCAAGAAGTTCCGTCTGGTCAGCGAGGAGTGGACTCCCGCCAACGGACTGCTGTCGCAGACGCTCAAACTGCGCCGTGGCCCTCTGCAGGCTAAGTATAAGGCCGAAATCAACGACCTCTATGACCTGCACGACGACAGCAAAAACAATCTTTTCTCGGCGTTCCGCAGCATAGATTTGCCCTCCATCAAGCTGCCTTTCGGTGGAGGTTCGAGCAATTGATAAAACAGAAAAACAGCATATTGCGTAAATGACGGCAAAAAAAATTTGGCCAATACCGAAAAAAGACGTACTTTTGCAGCCGCTTTTGCAAGCAAAACAAGGATGTCCTATGGTGTAATGGTAGCACTCCAGATTTTGGTTCTGTCTGTCTAGGTTCGAATCCTGGTAGGACAACAAAGAGCACTGAAAATCAGTGCTCTTTTTGTATGTCTGTTTTGGAAAGATGGGCTCTGTCAGGTGATGTCCTGTTTCAGCGTGTCCCCGTTCTTGTTGCGGTAGGCTGTTGGAGGCATGCCTTTGAGTCGCGTGAAAAACTTGGAGAACGATGCCTGGTCGGCAAAATGCAAGTTGTCGGCGATGACAGCCAAAGTCATGGTGGTGGTCTGCAGCAGCCACAACGCCTCCATCAGCAGCATCTGGTTGATGTAGTCCATCACTGTGCGTCCTGTGGTTTGGCGTACGACGCGTGAGAGATGGGTGGTGGTGATGCAGAGTTCGGAGGCGTAGAACCCGATGTCGCGGTGCTCTAAGAAGTGGACGGGCAGCAGGCGCATGAAACCGACAAATATCTCTGTGGAGCGTCCGCTGTGCTGGTTCGAGCCGACAACGCGCACCTGCAAGTCGTTCAGGTCGAGCAGAAAAACGGTATAGAGATTGCGCAATACCTCGGAACGGAAACGGTGGGAGGAATACTGATAGTCAATTATTTCGCGCATCCGGTCGACCAATCGGCTGAAATGCCCGTCGGGGATATGCACTATCGGCTCTCCCCATTCGGCTATGGGCAGATAGGAGGTGCGTATCAAGTTGTGGACAGTGGGCATTTCGAGCGTCATCCCTCCGTCGGCAATCAGGCAGTAGCCGCCATAGTCTTCCGATCCTTCGATGATAGATAGTTGAAAACCTGGAGAGTAGAGGTACAGGTCGCCACGCTTCAGCGACAGCAAACGACCATTGTAGAGGATGTTCAGCCATCCGTGCTCCACCAGCGTATAGCTATAGGCGTCAACGGTGTCCTGTATCCGGTTGGTGAGGAAGGCCCTCTTCAGATTGGTTTCATTGCAATAGAGTTCAATGTATTCATCTGTAATTAATTTCGGGTCTTGTGCCTTCCTGATAATATCGTCCAATTTGTACATGTCGATTCTTCCTTATTCGGCTGCAAAGATACGAAGAAAAATCGAAATGTTCGTTTCGGACAAATTATTGTTTCTGACAAATTGGTGTATCGTGCAGATTTATAGTATTTTTGCAATCTGTCAAAAAAGACGGTATTATTTTTAAACTAATAATTTCCAGAATTATGGACAGTAAGAAAACTGTAGAAACGTTGCAATTATTTGTCACCGGGTTGGCAGAAGGAGCCTTGGTGCACAAACAACAAGGAATGATATTCAAATCCCAGGGCTTCAATAAGCTCGGACAGAAGTATATCGACCATTTCAACGAGGAGATGGGCTGGGTGGAGAAATTCACCGACCGTATCCTTGACCTTGGCGCTGGTGTAAAGTTCGAGGGCATGAAGGCCCGCGAATTTGTCTGCGACCCTGTGGAGTATGTGAAAACCGACATGGCTATCCAACGTCCCGGTGTGGAGTTTCTGTTGAAAGCTATGGAGTGTCTGAGGGATGACCCTACCACCTACGACATCCTGAAGGCTTATCTTGCTGACGAAGAAGAGGATCTTTATTGGAGTGAAGAGCAGCTTGATCTCATCGAGAAGATCGGCGTTCAGAACTGGCTTGTAAAAATGATGTAAGATATGAAGACAATATTTGATTACAAGGCCATAGCAAGTAATGGCAAAGAGATTGATTTCCGCCAGTTTGAAGGCAAGGTGCTGCTCATTGTCAATACCGCCAGCAAGTGCGGTTTTACGCCTCAGTTCGAAGGCCTGGAGGCGCTGAACGAAAAGTATCGCGACCGCGGACTCGTCTGCATCGGATTTCCATGCAACCAGTTCAAGGAGCAGGACCCCGGCTCCGACAGCGAGATTGAGAGCTTCTGCCAAGTGAACTATGGCGTGACGTTCCAGATCATGAAGAAAATCGACGTCAACGGTGATGACGAGCACCCCATTTTCACCTTTCTCAAGGCTCAGGCCCCGACAGAGGTGTACAAAGGCATGAAGGCCAAGGCTACCCATACCATGCTCAAGAGCATCAGTACTTCGGCCAAGAAGGAGAGCGACATCCTGTGGAACTTCACCAAGTTTCTTGTCTCGCGCGACGGCAGCAAGGTGCTGCGTTTCGCCCCCACCACCGAGCCCAAGGACTTTGAGAAGGAGATAGAAGCTATGCTCTGATCGCCATTTGTCAAACGATAAAGGCCTCGAGTTGACTCGGGGCCTTTTTTTTATTGCTCGCTGCAAATTATTGTTGCTGAATGGTTTCCAACCCTGTCAGCAGACGTATTTTGTCGATGGCTTCGCTGATGCTTTCCACGTGGTCGCAGGTCAGTGACAGGCGGTCGGTGCTCTCCTTGAGGTGTACCGACCGTTGGTGTTGCTGCGCGTATTGTATCATGCGCATGAAGTTGGGCGACTGGTAGAACGGGTTGCTGGGGTTGCTCACAAAGAAGCACACCATCTTGCCCTGTTTGAGCACGAGGCGCTCGATGCCGAACTCTTTGGCCATGCGGCGCAGTGTGATGGTCTTGATAAGTTCTTGAGTGGCAATGGGTATGGGGCCGAAACGGTCGATGAGCCGCTCGCGGTATGCATCCAGCTGGGCGTCGTCGCTGAGTTCGTTGAGTTCCTTGTATAGCAGCAGACGCTCGCTGATGCTGGTCACATAATCGTCGGGCAGCAGCACCTCGAGGTCGGTCTCGATGGCGCATTCCTTGACATATTCGTTACTCTCGTTGCGTTCTTGTTCGAAAAGGTCCTTGAAGTCGCTCTCTTTCAGCTCTTCGATGGCTTCGTTGAGGATCTTGTGGTACATGTCGTAGCCTATCTCGCTGATAAATCCGCTCTGTTCGGCACCAAGGATGTTGCCGGCGCCACGGATGTCGAGGTCGCGCATGGCGATGTTGAATCCGCTACCCACGGAGGCAAACTCCTCGATGGCGCGGAGACGTTTCTGCGCCTCGTCGGTCAGGGAAGTGAACGACGGCACCATCATATAGCAGAAAGCTTTCTTGTTGCTGCGTCCCACGCGGCCGCGCATCTGATGCAGGTCGCTCAGTCCGAACTGCTGCGCGTTGTTGATAATCATGGTGTTGGCGTTGGGGATGTCCAAGCCGTTCTCGATGATGGCGGTGGCCACCAGCACGTCGAGTTCGCCTTCGATGAAGCGCATCAGCGTGCGTTCCACCTCTTTGCCGTCCATCTGTCCGTGGGCCACGGCGACACGGGCGTCGGGCACAAGTCTCTGCACCAGCGCAGCCATCTCGTCGAGGTTCTCCACACGGTTGCTGATGAAGAAAGTCTGTCCATAGCGGCTCATTTCAAACATGATAGCGTCGCGGATGACCTCTTCGCTGAAGGGTGTCAGCTCGGTCTGTATAGGCTGACGGTTGGGTGGGGGAGTCTGTATGATGCTCAGGTCGCGGGCACCCATGAGTGAGAACTGCAGTGTTCTCGGTATGGGCGTGGCTGTCAGCGTCAGACAGTCCACATTGGCGCGCATCTGCTTCAGCTTCTCCTTGACGCTGACGCCGAATTTCTGCTCCTCGTCGATGATGAGCAGTCCCAGGTCTTTGAATTTCAGGTTGCTGTTGGTGATGGCGTGGGTGCCGATGAGGATGTCTATCTTGCCGCTCTCCACCTCTTTGTAGATGCGGTTTTTCTCCTTGGTGGTGCGGAAACGGTTCAGGTAGTCAATATTGACGGGCATGCCTTGAAGCCTGTCGCAGAAGGTGTTGTAGTGCTGGAATGCCAAGATGGTGCTGGGCACCAGCACCGCCACCTGCTTCGAGTCGGCCACCGCCTTGAAGGCTGCGCGTATGGCCACCTCGGTCTTGCCGAAGCCCACGTCGCCGCACACCAGACGGTCCATGGGCGCCTCCGACTCCATGTCGCCCTTCACGTCCACCGTGGCTTTCAGCTGGTCGGGAGTGTCTTCGTACATGAACGAGGCTTCCAGCTCGTGCTGCAGGTAACTGTCGGCGCTGAAGGCGAAGCCGCGTGTGGCTTTGCGTTTGGCATAGAGGGCGATGAGGTCCTTGGCGATGTCCTTTACCTGCTTCTTGGTCTTTTGCTTCAGCACCTGCCAGGTGTTGCTGCCTAGCCTGTTGAGTGTCGGCGCCACGCCCTCCTTGCCCACGTAGCGGCTGATTTTGTGCAGTCCGTGGATGCTGATGTATAGCGTGTCGTTGTTCTTGTATGTCAGACGGATAACCTCTTGTTTCTTGCCGTTCACCTCAATCTTTTCGAGCCCTGAGAACCGTCCCACGCCATAATCGATGTGCGTCACGAAGTCGCCGGGTTTCAGCTCGAAGAGTTCCTTGAGGGTCATCGCCTCGCGGTTCTGCGAGAGGTCGCGGACGGTGTATTTGTGGTAGCGTTCAAAGATTTCGTGGTCGGTGAAAAGCAGCAACTGCTCGTCGTGGTCGATGAATCCGTTGCGCAGTGAGCATTCCAGATAGTTGATTTCGTGTGCTTTCAGCTTTTGCTCTGACTCCTGTTCCGCTGGCGTCGCCGTGGGTGTCTTCAGGGTAGGGGGGATCTGCTCGGCGCTTCGGGGCTTGGCTTTCTTCACCGCCACGCTGGCCTTGGCTGCAGGCTCGCCGCTGCGGGCGTTCCAAGGCTGCTCGCCTTCGGCGAAGATTTTGTCCAGACGTCTGTGTTGCTGGGCGTTGGCCACGCTGATGCAGAGCGTGTAGCCGCGCTCCCAGTGGGTCGACAGCGACTGTTTGAGCAGCTCGAACTGCTTGTTGAAGAGTGGCTGCGCTTCACTGTTGGCCTTTATTTTCAGCGCTTTGGTGAAGTAGGAGGCACTGCCGGTCTCAACAATCTTGCAGGCCAGCAGCGGTTTGAGGAAGCCGTTGGCGTCGCTCCATGTGTGTGTGGCATCGAGTGGAACTACGTGCGCACGGCCTGCAAGCTCCTGCTGCTGAGTCCGTTGCTGTTCCACCATCTTGGTGTAGTGGTTCTGAATGGTCTCGCTGATGCGCATGAGACCGTTGACCCACACAATGTCCTCCTGACCGAAATATTCCAGCAGGTTCACCTTTTCCTCCGTAGTGGTGCCCACCTCGTGGCGCTGCTCCAAATTGGGGATGATGTTGATTCTTTCGTACTGGCGTATAGAGAGCTGTGTGGTGCAGTCGAAACTCCTCAGCGAGTCGATTTCGTCGTCGAAGAACTCGATGCGGAAGGGATGGTCGTTGGCAAATGAGAATACGTCGATGATGCCGCCGCGCACGGCATATTCGCCAGGCTGCGCCACAAAGTCGACGCGTTCGAAGTCGTAGTCCTGCAGCACGTCGACCACGAAGTCCATGTCCAGCTTGGTGCCGCGCACAATCTGTAGTGTGTTCTTGGTCAGCGTTCTCGACGACACCACCTTCTCGCTCAGTGCTTCGGGGTAGGTGACCACCAGCAGTTTGCGGCCGGCGTTCATCTGCTTCACTATCTCGGCGCGCATCAGCACGTTGGCGTTGTCGGTCTCGTCGGCGTCAGCATGTTCGCGGCGCGAAGAGGTGGGAAAGAGCACTACGCGGCGTTCGTCGCCAGCAGCCTCGTTTTCGTCCAGCAGTGCAGCGATGTCGTTTTGCAGATAGTAGGCATCCTCTTTTGAGTCGATGACATACATCATGTTGCTGTTAGGAAACCGCTGCGACAATGCCGCAAAATGCACCGCCGCCAGGCTGCCGCGCAGGCCCTCGACATGGATGCGGGCCTGCGTCTGCCCCAGCGCCGATGTCAGTTCTTCGCTAAGTTTCGACTTTTTATAGTGCTCCGTTAAAATCATTTCCGTGTCTATTGTATTCAATCTTAGACTCTTGGCTCTTGTTCCACTAATTCTTTCGGCACGCAAATATACGAAAAACTATTTTATTGCGTTATGAAAAAATGAACAGTGTCCGCCGACACGAAATCCTCATTTCACCTTATCAACCTGTAAAAAATCCAACCTGTCATCATGGAACACATCAACATCCTCTGGGCTGACGACGAAATAGACCTCCTCAAACCTCATATCCTCTTCCTTGAAGAGAAAGGCTATAGCGTGATAACAGTCACCAACGGCAACGACGCCCTCGACGAGCTCGCCAAGGGCAATATCGACATCGTCTTTCTCGACGAGAGCATGCCGGGTCTCACCGGTCTCGATACCCTCAACGAGATCAAGAAGCGGTCGCCGCAACTCCCCGTCATCATGATCACCAAGAACGAGGAGGAGAACATCATGGATCGCGCCATCGGCGGCAAGATCTCCGACTACCTCATCAAGCCCGTCAACCCCAAGCAGATACTCTCCACCCTCAAGAAATACACCGAAGGACGCCGCCTCGTCAGTGAGAAGTCGTCCACCAGCTACCAGCAGCAGTTCCGCGAGATAGGCATGGACCTCAACACAACCCGCACCGCCTACGACTGGGTGGAGCTCTACAGGAAGTTGGTGTACTGGGACTTGGAGCTCTCGGCCACTGAGAACGACGATATGCACGAGATCTTCGCTTCCCAGAAGCTTGAGGCCAACCGTCTCTTCTGCCGCTTCTACGAGAACAACTACATCGAGTGGCTCAACGGTACCAAGACCAAGCCTCCCATGTCGCATACTGTGCTGCACGACAAGCTGTTTCCGTTGCTTCAGGAAGATCGTCCCACGGTGTTCATCGTCATCGACAACTTCCGCTACGACCAATGGAAATTCATCCAGCCTGCCATCGAGCAGTATCTCCATGTCGATGCCGACGACATTTTCTTCTCCATCCTTCCCGCCACGACGCAATTTGCCCGCAACGCCATGTTTGCAGGCCTCATGCCTTCGGAGATAGAACGCAAATATCCTCAATACTGGGTCAACGAGGACCAGGAGGGCTTCAAGAATCAGTTCGAGGCCGAGCTCCTTGGTGAGAACCTGCGTCGCCACGGCATCAACATCCGCTACAAATACAACAAGATTCTCAATGCCCAGTTCGGCAAGAAGGTCTGCGACAGCCTCCCGCAGCTCATAGCCCAAAACAAGCTTAACATCATCATCTACAACTTCATCGATATGCTCTCCCATGCCCGCACCGACTCCAACATCATCCGCGAGCTGGCCTCCAACGAACGCGCCTACCGCTCCGTTACGCTCTCATGGGTGGAGCATTCCCCGCTCATCGACATGGTGCGCTATCTCTCCGAGCGCGATGTGAATGTCATCATCACTACCGACCACGGCTCGGTGCGTATCGACAATCCCGTGCGCATCAAGGGCGACAAGGATATCTCCGTCAACCTGCGCTACAAGCAAGGACGCCTTCTCGGCTACGACCCCAAGCAGGTGTTCGAGGTCCGTGAACCCAAAAATATTTTCTTGCCCAAACGCTACATCACTTCGCCTTACATCTTTGCCCGCGCCAACGACTATTTCGTCTACCCCAACAATTACAACCAGTTCGTGCAGTACTACATGAACACTTTCCAGCATGGCGGCATCTCCCTCGAAGAGTTGCTGATTCCGTTCATCATACTCCGCGGCAGGAAATGACCTGCTCTTATAGTGGACAGAGAATAGTGACCAGTGATGCGAGTGAGTTCTTACCGCTCATCACTGGTTACTCATAATTGTAAGATAATCATTCAAATAGTAGCCTTATTAAGATTTTTTAACTTTTATTCTTCAACTTTTTTGGCCGCTGAAGCGACTTAGGGGTAGATTGAAGATGTATAGCCGATGTATATGTGTGTTCTTGTCGGTTATTATTGGATGCATAAAAATGACTTGTTTTTAGGCCATTGGGATTTGATACAATCAAAAAAACAATAATGTATGAAAAGAGTTTTAATAGTGGCGTTTTTGGCGGTTTTCTCAATCACCGCCCACTCTCAAGAACAGGGTCTCCGCTGGGGCAAAAGGTCCGTAGGGGAAGAAATTGGTAATTCCATAATTGACAGAGTGGTGGATTCCTATGTTGATAATGTGGGGAATACCTATATTTTCGGGACGTTCGGCATGCTCGCTAGATTGGACGATTACGGTCCACTAATATGTCCGATGGATGTCTGTGCCTTGGAAATGGGATATATGATTGAGGAAAGCCAAGGCGTCTTCTTGGCCAAGATTGATTCTCTTGGAAATATCCTGTGGTGCAAGTCGGCCCGTAACGGTAGCCGAAATTCAGGTTGTGTACCATGGGATAATATGGTCATGAAAGACAATCGAATAACCATCGCTTTCGATAATACCTACGGGAGCGAAGCATGGAATTGGTTCTACTTTTTCGACACCATGCTTATAGAACCGAGTGGGCAATACCATACCTCTGACATTAAAACATACTTTCTCACATTTGACTTGGATGGAAATCGACTCGACTATCATAGCATACAGCTGTTTGCTTATACAGATCCAGAGTATACTAATTTTTTTAATACTCCGCTTAGCGGTCAAGGTCAATTAAACCATCGAGGCTATTTTATAGGCGATAAAGATGACAATATCTACCTTTTTGCTTGTGGCGATTTCTATGGAGAAGACTCGCTGCACAAGGCATACATTATAGTGGATAACGACACCAACAGAAGATATCCGTTGAATATTAGAACTCTGAATGGAAAATTTTATTCCTCAACAGTGTACTACAAGCTGAACAGCAGCTGGAACCTGGTTGACTCAAGATTCTTGATAGACAGTATTACGGTGTGGAGTCCCTCGGGCTCACATTATGCAAATATCAATATAGAGAAAGCAATTATTGATGGTGACGATATTTATGCCAACTGCTTCTTTAATTCCAATGACTGTTATTTCAGCATCGACACCCTGTCGGTCAGGGTGTATCTGGATTCTGTCCACTACCTGAGAATCGACAACACCATTGACTGGCAAGGGGGAATGCCCTGTCTGCTGAAATTAAACAAGGATGGAGAAATCGTTTGGACACAACAATTATATAACGAAAACGAATCAACCTTAATCCCAAGTGTTAATTATGGAGATGCTGGAGGTGTTGCGACGGATGAAGAAAACGTTTACGTTTACTATTTGCCTGATATAGGATATGACACCAAATTCTATCTTGACAGCTCGCACAATACAAGGCTTCCTCAAAGTACACTTCATGCACATATTTATTGTTTAGTTGTTTCGTATAACCGCAATACTGGCCTTCCTGTCGACTATTATGTTGTGGATACGGTAAATGACTGTAACATGTCACATAACTCTTTGGCAGTTCTCGGTGACGAGTTGCTGTTAGATGTGTTTTTCGGTTTTAACCACTATATAAAAGAAACAGCATTATGCAAGATTAACAAGTATACCAAAGAGGTGACCCGCTCGTTGTCAATACGTTATGGCTCTGTAGCGTCGTCCATAAATATGTCGGTAAACAGCCATGGGTGGGTGTTCCGGGGTGAATTTGGCGATAATCCAAGAGTTTATGACAGCATCTTCTTATTCCCACCATACTATCTAGCGGCCTCCGTTATGACGCTCTTCTACGACTCCTCGTTGGACCTGCATCGCCCGAACCCCTGCCCCCCAGTAGATTTGTTGTGGAGCGACGAGACTGTCGGTCATAAGGTCATCCTCTCTTGGAGCAGTTCTGCCAGTCATCCTGGCTATGAACTGGCCTATATCCCCGAAACTGGTAGTTGGGACAACGCCACCATCATCGAGACATCGGACACCACGTTGGAAGTTACCCTGCCCGAAGAGGGGTGCCACCTGTTCCGTGTCCGTGCCCTATGCGACAGCGGCCGTGCGGCACATAGTGCATGGAGTGATGCCATCACCGTCTGCTCCGGAGTAGGAATCGGCTATGTTGACGGACCTTCCGCCATCACAATCTACCCCAACCCATTTAGCCTATGCATCACCATCGAGGTGCAGGGCGGAGAACCGTTGGCAGAGACCGCCTGGCTCACCGACCTCGCAGGTCGCCGCGAGCAGGTCCGCCTCACAGCCGAGGGTACAGGCCGCTACAGACTCGACCTCACCGCCCGTCCCCAGGCCACCTACCTTTTGACTTTGACCACCGCATCAGGGAAAACGCATACCGTAAAACTAATGAAACAAGCGGATATTTTTTCACGGTAATTATTAATAATCAAAAAAATAATCAATATGCAACCACACAAAATCATCAAATCCCTCGTCGCACTTATTATGGGCGCGATGCTGCTGACGGGCTGCGAAAAAGACAATGACGCCCTTATCGGAAAATGGGCCAATACGGCGGAATCGTACGAAATAACCATCGGGGGGCAGGAGTACCTCCCGAAAGGTTGTATCTACATGGAGTTCACAGACAGTAGGGTCTTGGTATCCGACTCCCGGACAAACTGCCTGGCAGAATGGCACAACTACACCCTCTCAAAAGAATCCGGCAAGCAGTTGTTGGAGATTAAAGACGGTTGCTATAATGGAAGGGTGTTTGTGGTGGAAAAGCTCACCAGCGACGAGCTGGTGCTGGCACCGTTCTCTAGTGGAGCCGACTGGGACTTCCGCTACATCATGAAACGGGACTAGACATCAACATAGTCATATAAATAACAACATGAAGAAAACAATCACATTGCTATTCCTCGTGTTATTGATGAGCATTGCTTCGGCGCAGGACATACTCTCTCCGGCGCAGATGCGGGAGGACTTCAACTATATGATGGAGCAGTACGAGCGCATCCACCCCAACCCGACGTGGTCGCTCGACGGGGAGCGGTATAACGAGTTGAAGCAACAGACGCTGGCGCAGCTCGACCACCCAATGACGCAGCTCGATTTCTGGCGCATCATCGCCCGATGGAACCAACACTTCGACGGACATACGCATGTGGGGTTCCCGCCGTCGGCACCGCGAATGCCGGAAGGCATGATGGTTTTCCCACCGTACAGCATTGTGCAGTATCGTGACGGGAAACTACGCTTCAGTTCTTACGACGGCATGCCCGACAACTTGCAAGGCTGTGAAATTCTCGCCATTAATGGACATCCCTCGGCAGAAATCATTGACTCCATCATGCCTTATGTTAGCCATGAGAGCAAGGCTCATATCAATAATATCATTTTTTGTGCATTCTATTGGTTCTATCAAGCATTTTACGGATACAGCTCGCAGATGGAGTTTCTCTATAGAACTACCGATGGCAAAAACACCGTCTTGTTAGACAGAAGGACCCTCTACACTTGGCTTGTTCAAGTTGGTGATATGGGAGAAATTGGAGGGCTAGGAGTTCGCGATATACCTTGGCATTTCAGCATCTCCCCCAAACAGGGCATTGCCTTGTTTGAGTTCAACACTTGCGGCCCCAACGATAAGTTCCTTCAGTTCGATTCCGTTGTGGCGGCCTGCATCGACTCCGTCAACCACTACGGCATCCGGCGTCTTTTCGTGGACATCTCGCACAACAACGGAGGAAACGACGCTTTCTGCAAGCGATTCCTTTGCCATATCGACGGCCTCCCCGATACCGTAACGGTCATGGATGTGACGGACACCGAGATGGGTACCGTCGCGAATCCGGAAGAAAAGCGTGTAAAAATGTCATTTACCCCAAAGAGTCCCTTGTTTAGCGGCAAGCTGTACTTCATCCAGTCGCAGTTCACCTACTCCGCTGCCATTTTCCTTGCCAACCTGGCCAAGCAGTACAGGCTGGGACCGGTGATAGGGGAAGCGACGGGCGGCCTCACCACTACCTTTACCAGGCACAATCCTATCATGCTGCCCAACTCAGGCCTGACGTTCTACTGCTCCGACAAGCAGTTCCGCCACTTCGGCACCACTGGCCCCCGCGGAGTGCAGCCCGACATCCCGCTGGAAATCGGCTACAAGTACCTTTTCCGCAGTTTCACCCCCGAGGAACTGCAGCAAATAATAGAAACCGCCCAGTCGGAACAATGGAAGGCATATCTGGACATCTGCAAGCAGTATCGTGCTGACATGACGCCCTGCGAGAAGATGGAACTCTATGCGCGAATGGATTCCCTGTTCGGTGGATATATCCCTGTCCGCCAGCAAGAGATGAATTACATGGAGGCCGCCCTGCAATGCGGCGACACGGCGACATTCAAACGTTTGGCCTTCCGCGTGGTCAGGTGGAAGGGGTGGAACCCGCTTGTGTTCTACTACACTGACCAATACAAGTTTTTGAGAGACTGCGACTGGTGGCCGGAGCTGGACTCTATCCAGCAGGCCATCCACGGCAAGAAGGCCTACAGCTACGCAGAGACATTGTACCAGATGGAGCAGGAAGACCAAGCGGTGCGGCGTGCCTTCAACGACCCCGACCACACTCACACGAAGACCGTCGAGGATTCGCTATCGAGACGTATGCACGAAGAGGATTCGGTCAACCTCACCACGCTAGTATGGCTGATGGACACGCTGGGGTTCCCCTCATGGGATAGGGTGTGTTCATACGGCGCACGCGCAGCATGGCTCATTGCGCAGCATGCGCACCCTTGGTTCCAGTACGGCTACGTCAAGCAGATGCGTAAAGCGGTGGCTGACACCAACGCCGACCCGTCGAATCTGGCCTACTTTGAAGACCGTCTGCGCACAGGGCGCGGTCTGCCACAGCTTTACGGCACGCAGTTCGCTTCCACCAGCGAGAACAACCGAACGGTGTGGCAATGCCCTGTGGCCGACATCAAGAACATCAATCTACGTCGCGAGCAAATGCTTATGCCACCGCTGGAGGACTATATCGAGGGTTATCTGAAAACCGAGACCGAGCAGGGTATGCTCGACAGCGATGCCCCGCTGACAGAGATGGGGGAAAACTATGTGCGATACTATTACCTCGGCGACCAGTATTCGCTTCTGCCTATAGATAAGCAGGAGGGGGTGACGGATGCTGTGTTATACACGACTACAGGCGATTACTGCGCTGCAATTCCCATCTTCTGCTCACGACTCTCAAACCTCTACCCCTTTGTGCGCGACCTGAAACACTACCTGGAATGCCTTCTGCGCAGCGAGTGCGTAGGGAACCAGTACTGCTACATCAGCCATTATGAGGTGCTGGAGCGCATGGTACTTTGCGGCTACGAGCCGGACGCTTGGCTCGACTCGCTGCCCGACACGCTCACTGTGCCCCTGCGGGCCGATTACGCCAACCTGCGCGGGGAGTACCTGCGCTACCTCAACCACGAGGACGACGCCGAGCTCACTGCCGCCCTTGTCAACCGCGCCGATTTCGAGGCTCTGCTCCGAAGCGGCAAGAACTACCACCGCTATGAACTCGATGCATGGAACCACGCCTATCCCTTGTTGCAGAAGATGACCGACGAACTGACCAAAGGCGACTACGAAGAGTTCTTTGCCCTTCTTTGGCGCGAAGTGGAACGCGGCAACCTCCACGCTGAAGATTACGCCTCGCTCTACGACCGCACCTACTATCGCCTTTATGGCAAAGACTGGTATGGAACCCTTGCCGCTGGTGTGCCGTCGGCTTGGCCGACAACCGACAAGCATATCCGTACTGCCAAACCGAAGAGTCTCAACGACCGCCGTCGCGCAGCATGTCTGCCGTCAGCAAAATAAATATTGAAGGAAACAACATGAAGAAAACATTGATAGTATGCTCGGTGCTCCTGTTTTTCGCAGTCACCACATTGGCACAGACCCCTACTTACAAAGAGTTGTCGGCAACGGCCTACAACCTGCTTAAAGGGCAGGACTATATTGGGGCACATAAGGCTTTTCATACGATGGACTCCCTGTATGGGATAAGTGATTTCGAAGCCCTCTACTATTACTATGCCTTGTCACATGACTTTGTGCCCGACAGCGAGTTGGAAAAGGCCTTGATGTTCCGCCTGGCGCAAAACAAGTGCTGCGATATGCGTTACCTGGACGACTGGGCAAAACGTCAGCAGGCTGACACGCTCGATTACTGGAACGACATTGTGGCCATCGTTGCTCCCCGTGGCTATCAGGACACTGTCTATCAGAACCGCCTGCTGGCGATGAACAGAGTCAATAATGCAGCACGGCAGATGCAGAACAACAACCAAGATTCGGTGCGGGATGCCATGCGTATTGTTGACTCTGCCAATCTGAGAGAGCTGAAGCAGCTGATTGCCGAACGCGGTTTCCCGACATGGAGCAATGTGGGCTACTATTGCGTCAAATATGCCTCAGCGATAGTTTTAAACCAGCCACCAGAGTTTCTCCATTGGTATATAGAGCAGGCCAAGGTCGCCGACGACAACGGCGACTACGACCCTGAATGGCTCGGCTATCTTATTGACCGCGACAGGCGGGAGAACATCTATGACACCGTGTTCTACGCACGCATCGAACCGCTGTTCCAAGCCGACCAGGATGCGCGTCATCTGCTGAAAAGCGACATGGACGAGACCTCGGTGTGGCGCATCATCCACGAGGTGGACTCGGCCAATCTCATTGCACTTGAACAACTTATTGCCGAACGCGGATTCCCGACACTGTCGCGGTCGGGATACAAATGCTGCGACCATGCTGCCCTGATAGCTCAGCACTCTCAGCCCGAGTACCTGCACTGGTTTCTGGAAAAGGCGCAGGCTGCCGCCGACAGCGGTGACTTCATCCCCTCTTGGATTGCCTATATGACCGATCGTGACCTTGACCACCAGGATAGACCTCAACTATACGGAACCCAAGGGTTAACACGCGACGGTCTGACGGGGATGTACCTTATTGAGGATATTGAGCATCTGAACGAACGCCGACGAAATATGGATTTGGAACCCATCGAGGATTATCTTCTACACATGGATATGCCCGACTTCTATATCCATCCCTCGCTTGTCGACTACAGACAATACAGCCTCAATCTCCGCATCCAGGGCGACACGCTGCGGGTGTCGGGTTTTTATCTAAACCCCTACAACACCACTGCATACGCAGACAAACCCATCAAGGTCGATACCGCCTATTTCTTGCCGCTTGCCGACTACCGCACAGCCGACGGTGCCATCGTTTTGCGCCGCGAAGGAAATTGGTATCCGCACATTAACGGCGAGCTGCTGACGGCACAGGTACACCTCACGGCAGACGACTACTATATCCTTGGCGGCACAGAATGGGTCCCGTCGTTCGACATACACCTCATTCTCCTACCGAAGGACAAATACTCTTGCAAGGTGATTGACACGCCCACGCGCCCCTTCCATTTCTACCGTCTTGCAAGCGATACAACACAGTATCCCGACGCCTATTACCGCGAGTTCGTGGATTCCTACAATTTCTACTGCTCCTTCTTCGGCGATTCCTTGTCTTCAAAGTCGATGAACATCGTGGAGATTGGCGACCCGCAGTTTGTGATGTGCCAGGGGCTGCGCGATGTGATTATCTTCGGACATTATTTCTATGATGTTTACACGATGATACCCGACTTCTCGTGGATTCCTCACGAGGTGGCGCACCAATGGTGGGGCAACGGCATCTTCTTCGGATATCGCGACTACGCCCTCAGCGAAAGCCTAACGGAGTACATCAAACTGCAATACCTCAAAAGCCGCGGACGTGGCTACGTGGAGCAGATTGAATACTATAAGGCGATGATGGAACGTGCAGAAAAATCTTTGCCAATCGCCGATATCCACAACGTCGAGTCGCAGGATGAGTCCATTGCCATCTACCATGCCGCACCCTATCGCTTGACCCTTGAGGACTCGACCTCCATCAACACCACCCTTCAACAACTTTATCGAAATCACAAACACACAATTGTGAGCCGAGACACATTCCTGCAAGAATGTAAGACAATGCTGAACTGGCTCAAGTCTGAATAACGTATACAATACGATTAATTAAATTGTCCGATATCTTCGGGAGATAATGCCCATTTGCATTATTCGTAATGGATAAAAAAACGGAATATCTATCCATTATAAACGCTTCTATTGAATAATAAAAGTACTTTTGCAGTCGAAAAATCATCATATCCTATGCAATAATATGATATGATATGATATCAATCGAGAGAATCATCCTGCTGGTGTCCTTCGTCGTGCTGTCCCTCGCCACACACATCCAGTCGGAGCAATGGAAGACTTATTATGACATCGTTAAGTAATTTCGTGCGAGCTACGCTATTGAGGGGCGTCTGCTCGGCTACGACCCGCGCCAGGTTTTCGAGGTGCGCGACCCAGGCAGATATACCTCCCCAAACGCTACATCACTTCTCCCTACATCTTCGCCCGCGCCAACGACTATTTCGTCTACCCCAACAGCTACAACCAGTTCGTGCAGTATTACATGAACACCTTCCAGCACGGCGGCATCTCCCTCGAGGAGCTGCTCATCCCATTCATCTTACTCCGTGGCAGGAAATGAGCTGTTTTTATAGTGACCGGTGAATAGTGACCAGTGACACGAACTCTCTTGTGTCACTTGTCATTGTTAACTATAAGATAATTAGGTGAATAATTGCCATGTTAAGATTTTTTAACATTTTTCCTTCAACTTTTTCGGCTGCAGAAGCGACTTGGGGGTAGATTGAAGTTGCATACACCGATAGCGTTACTAGATGAAACCGATTAGAATCATACTGCTTGCTTTCCTGCTGTTGGGCTTCTGTGTTCCCTGCGGAGCGCAGGGCATCGTCAACAGAATGCTGGGGACGGACTTCTGGATGATGTTCCTGAAACAACACGATTTAAGTGTTGAAGGAGGAATGGCTATCGACTGCTTTTTCGTGCTTACCGCCACCGAGGAGAGTGATGTCACCATAAGCTATTTCGCCACGGGGTGGGATACCCTTGTGACTGTGCCTGCCGGCGGAGCCGTGCGCGTGTCGGTGCCTGACGACCAGTCGACGCCTTACCATTTCGGTGCCAAGATAGACAGCAACGCCTGGCACATACAGGCCACGACACCTATCTCGGTAACAGCCTACAATGACATAGACCACAGCTACGACGCCACCGCCATACTCCCTACCGACGCCCTGCGGACATACCATATGACACAAGTCTATCAGGCATTCCCCCACGGGCCAGAGGTGGGCATCGTGGCACCCTACGACAGCACGCGCGTCTGGTCGGTGCTGGAGAAGAATATCTGCAGTGACACCGGGTTTCTCGACCGCGTTATCTTCCACGCCGGCGACACGATAGAATTCCTGTTGATGAGAGGGCAGACCTGCCTGCTGCGCAATGCAGGCTGGACGGCTGCACAGGTGACGTGGATAAGTGAGTGCAGCCTCAATGGGTTGCGGCTGCACAGCGACAAGCCGATAGCAGTTTTCCAAGGCAACAACGCAGCATATATGCCACAAGGCGGTGACAGCCAGGCTCCCGACCATCTCTACGACCAGTGCATTCCCGTGGAATATTGGGGCACCCATTTCGCCATCGAGCCTGTCATTGGCCGCCAGCCATATTCTATGGGTTATCCGCCAAGGATATATCATAACTATGGTGATATTGTGCGTGTGATGGCAAAGGACGACAACTGCCGCATCAGTCTTGACGGACAGGAGGTGGCGGTGCTGCAGCGGGGGCAAATCTATCAGTTCGTGCTTTCAGACCATCCTGCCAGCCTGCCGGCATCCTGGGGTATGGACTTCTACCAGTCGCCTTGCATCGAGCTCACCTCTACCTCGCCGGTGATGGTATGCTACTATATTACAGGCAGTCTTTTCGGCGGCCATCCCGGCGACCCCGCCGTTATGACCATGCCGCCGATAGAAAACGGTGTGAACCACGCCATTATCCAGCCGCACAATACGCCTATCTCTACGCAGCATTGGATAAATATTGTAACCCAGTCAGAATATTTATCGCAAATCACACTCGACGGAACCAACATCGGCAGCCAGTTCCACAACACCGCCGGCGGCTACAGCTACGCCTGCATCCCAGTGTCGGAAGCCACGCATACCATTGACGCCGCGGGCGGCATCTTCATTGCCTACCTATACGGACTTGGCTATTGTGAAAGTTACTTGCACACAGCGGCATCGACCACCGAAAGCAAGCCATATAACGTATGGACACAACGGTACGAGGCCTGTGAGGGCGACAGCATTACGGTCGGAATCACCAGGTTCGACGGCAGCCTGTCGGCCTCCTGGTACATCGACGGCGTTTGGGCTGCCGACGCTGTCGATTCGCTGTCCGTAGTCTTCAATAGCACTGGAAACCATCAGATTATGACCGTCATTTCTCCCATCGGCGATACGGTGTACACTTATATCACTGTGGGAAGCTATCATACATCACATTCCACCGCTACCATCTGTTCGGGCGGCTCTTACACTTGGCGCGGACAGGAATTGACGGCAGGCGGCAACTATGGCGACACCATCTCTGCAGCAGGCGGCTGCGACACAATCCTCCGCCTGCATCTCAATGTCAACCCACCGCCCGTGACGACCACATACGACACCGTCTGCCAAGGCGGCACATACCTGTGGCGTGGTAGAATATTGAATGCCGAAGGCTCCTATGCCGACACCATCACCCGTGCCGACGGCTGCGACTCAGTCCTCATGCTGAGTCTCAATGTCACCTCACCGCCTCTCATCACCACATACGACACCATCTGCCAAGACGCCACATACCTGTGGCATGGAAGAATATTGAATGCTGAAGGCTCCTATGTTGACACTATCACCCATGCGGGCGGCTGCGACTCGATCCTTGTGCTGAATCTCAATGTCACCCCACCGCCGCTGATCACCACATACGACACCATCTGCCAAGGCGGCACATACCTGTGGCACGGAAGAGCATTGAATGCCGCAGGCTCCTATGCCGACACCATCACCCATGCGGGCGGCTGCGACACGCTGCTGGCTCTTCATCTCTTCTTGCGGCCAAAACCGGAAACTGCCGTCAGTGACTCATTCTGTACCGGTGATGTCTATGAATGGCACAACCATACATTCGCCGCCGCGGGAACATACATCGACACCCTTCGCGGACGCAACGGGTGCGACACCATTGCCACCTTGCATTTGTCGGCGCTTGTCACCCCGCAGATTTCGCTCACTGTCATTGAGGATTGTAATAGAAAGGAATACAGTGTGTTGTCCATTGTCGATCCTGACGATGAGGTGTTGCCATACTGGATTTCCCTGCCACCCGACAGCACATTGGATGGACAGCAGTGGGACAGTATTGTCGTGACCCCCACAGCTGCCACTCTGTATATTCTCGCTTTCGACGGACGTTGCCCCAACGACACTTCGATACTCTTAACTCCTTCGGAGTGGCCTCACGCTGCCATGGAGGTGCATCCCTCTATTCTGAATCTGGACAACCTGCTCCTTGTGGCACAGGATGTAAGCCTTAATGCAAACGAGCGGACGTGGTATGTGGACGATGTGATTGCCGGACATGCGTCCACACTGTATTATACCGCCTCGGCTGCGGCGGACAGTGTCTGGCTGACACTTGTGGCCAATCGTGGAGGATGTGCCGACACAGCATACGCAACAATACCAGTAACACACAGCGTGATATGGGCTCCTAACGCATTTACCCCAGGCGGAGATAATAACCAGCGTTTTATAATCAAGGGTAACGAAGTGACGTTGATAGACTTGTACATATATGCCCGCAACGGAGTGTTGGCTTGGCACAGTGACAATCCGTCGGAAGGCTGGGACGGAACCTTCGGCGACGGCACACCCTGCCCCCAGGCCTCCTACACCTGGATTCTGCGCTACACGCAGAATGACCAGCCTAAAGTGACAAGAAAAGCTGTGGGTACAGTCACCATTATCCGCTAAGGTTCATATACCACACAATACTTGACTGTTTAATCATTTCAGTGTCAGTCAACCCCAACACGGCACGTTGTTTCGTGTGGCGTTAATAAGAGTACGTGCGTTGGCACGTATACTGGATGCCAATAAATGATTGAAGTTGTTAAGTGCCAAACTGCATCGTTATACTTCCAATCCTTTCATCGTCAGTGAGATGCGGTGGCGGCGGAGGTCGACTTCCAGCACCTTGACTTTCACATGCTGATGAAACTTGACCACCTCGTTGGGGTCGGCCACGCGACGGTTGGCCAGCTGTGAGATATGCACCAGTCCGTCTTGGTGTACGCCCACGTCGACGAAGGCACCGAAGGCGGTGATGTTGGTGACGATGCCCGGAAGCACCATACCTTCCTGCAGGTCTTCGATGCGGGTGATATTCTTGTCGAATTCAAATACTTCGAATTTGGCGCGGGGGTCCAGGCCTGGCTTGTCGAGCTCTTTCATGATGTCCTGCAGGGTGGGCAGGCCGCAGTCGTCGCTGACAAAGCGGTTGATGTCGATCTTCTGGCGCAGCTCCTTGTTGTGCATCAGTTCCTCCACCGTGGTACCCATCTCGCTGGCCATGCGCTCCACCAAGGCGTAGCGCTCGGGGTGCACGGCGCTGCGGTCCAGCGGGTTGTCGCTCTCTCGGACACGCAGGAATCCGGCACACTGCTCAAAAGCTTTGTCGCCCAGCCGTTCCACTTTCAGCAGTTCATGGCGGTTGGCGAAGGAACCTTTCTTGTTGCGGTAGGCCACAATCTTGTCGGCCAGCGAAGGACCGATGCCGCTGACATACGACAGCAGTTCGCGGCTGGCTGTGTTCAGCTCCACGCCCACGCTGTTGACGCAGCTGACCACCACATCTTCCAGACTCTCCTGCAGAAGTGTCTGGTTCACATCGTGTTGGTATTGGCCTACGCCGATGCTCTTGGGGTCTATCTTCACCAGCTCGCTGAGGGGGTCCATCAGGCGGCGTCCAATGCTGACGGCACCGCGCACGGTGACGTCGTAGTCGGGAAATTCACGGCGTGCCACGTCGCTGGCACTGTATACCGAGGCGCCGTTCTCGCTGACCATCACAGCGATGACGGGGTTTTTGAAGCGGCAGCGTTTCACCACCTCTTCGGTCTCGCGGCCTGCCGTGCCGTTGCCGATGGCGATGGCTTCAATCTTGAAGGCTTCGCAGAGCGCTTCGAGTTTGGCCACGGCGGCGCGCTCCTCGCGCACAGAGGTGAAAGGGTAGATGGTTTCGTTGTGTTCCAGCTGGCCTTGTGCGTCGAGGCACACCACCTTGCAGCCCGTGCGGAAGCCCGGGTCGATGGCCAGTATGCGTTTCTGTCCCAGCGGTGAGGCCAGCAGCAGCTGGCGCAGGTTCTCGGCGAAGACTTTGATGGCCTCCTTGTCGGCACGTTCCTTGATGATGTTGTAGTATTCTGTCTCCATGGAAGGTGTCAGCAGCCGCTTGTAGCCGTCCTTCACGGCGATGGCCACCTGCTGCGAGGTGGCGTAGCGGCCTGTGACGAACTGGCGTTCCAAGGCCTCCACCACGGGCTCGGGGTCTTCGGGTGCGATGTGTACGCGCAGCACGCCCTGCTCTTCGCCGCGGAAGAGTGCCAGCACACGATGCGAGGGCGCCCGCATGGCGGGCTCTTTCCAATCGAACCACGACTGGAACTTGGCGGCGGCCGGGTTGTCGGCCATATCTTCTCCGTCGTTGCTTTTCACCACTTTCGATGTCAGCATGGCACTTCTGCGCCACAGGTTACGCACCTTGTTGCGGGCTGCGATGTTCTCGCTGACGCGTTCGGCGATGATGTCGCGGGCACCTGCCAGGGCGGCGGCGGTATCGGCCACGCCTTTCTCTTCGCTCACATATCTCTCGGCCAGCAGTTCAGGGTCTTCAGGGCCTTGTCGCAACAGGCTCTCGGCCAAAGGTTCCAGACCGCGCTCGATGGCTATCGAGGCACGCGTCTTTCGTTTGGGCTTGTAGGGCAGATAGAGGTCTTCGAGGTCGGTCATCGTCGTGGCTGCCAGGAGTTGGGCGCGCAGCGCGTCGGTCATCTTGCCCTGTTCTTCGATGCTTTGGATGATGGCTTCACGACGCTTGTCCAGCTCTTTGAGTTTCAGCATCAGGTCGCGGATGGCGGCAATCTGCACCTCGTTGAGGTTGCCGGTCACCTCTTTGCGATAACGTGCGATGAAGGGCACCGTGGCGCCGCCCTCCAGCAGTTCGAGGGTCTTCTCTACTTGTCGCAGCCCCAGGTTCAGCTGCTCGGCGATATGTTTGGCGTAGTTCATGGCGTTTTAAGTTGTGTTAATTTGCTCTATGGGTTTGGTTGCTACGCGGTTAGACGGCTTGTCGTTGCCCGCGATATGATGGCAAAGATATGAAAAAAAACGATGCCTCGACGATTTTTTTTTGCCGTGGCAACCTATTACTGTTTGCCTTCGAGCTATGTTAAAAATTATTAAATAGCAGATTGCGATGCAACAAAAAGGGGGGCGTTTGCGTCTACATGATATTTAAAGATAATATTATATGAGACGCTGGCTGTTGATATCGC
Organism: Bacteroidales bacterium; assembly: GCA_024681475.1. Lineage (GTDB taxonomy): Bacteria > Bacteroidota > Bacteroidia > Bacteroidales > P3 > Colimorpha. Next base: position 43,030 of record JAILAT010000052.1, read on the forward strand.
TGCTATTGCTTTCCGTTTGGGGATTGCGAGCACAATGCTCCGACACGACGTCGCAGGGTCGGGACTTCTGGTTCAGCACCCCGCTACAGTTGACGCGCTCGCTGGGCGACTGCGATGTCATTGCCGTGTGCGACACCGTGGCGACGGTGACTGTCTACACCTTTGGTAACGGCTACAACCAGCCTTCTGTATACGCCACCGTTACCGTTTCTGCCGACAGTGCTACGAAGATACTCTCTTACAAGTATTGGCCTGGCCCGTTTCATGTGGTCTCCACGGCCGACGTGTCGCTATATGTTGTTTTCCAAGGAAGTTATTATACCAATGTGACCAATGCCATCGCACCCCTGTTCCCCAGTTCGTCGGCGGGCTCTCGCTATGTGGTACAAGACTATATAGACGGCTATCCGTATGAGTGTCACAATGTTACGACGATGGTGGCTATGTACGACAGCACACGCGTCGATTTTGTACTCCCTTCGGCTGCCGATAACAATGCTGGCGGCTACGGAACACATACGCATTATATTGCAAATCATCCCTATACATTTTATATTCGCACCGGCGGTGTCCATGAGCTTAATGCCGTAACAGGCGGCAACCTGTCGGGCATGGAGATGGTCTCCGACGGACGTCCCTTTGTGCTGCACCAAGGCTATCAAAACCAGAGTGTTACCATGTCTTACTCTTCGGCGTTGCACATGTACGAGCCGCTGCTGCCTGTGGAATACTGGGGACTTGACTTTGTGATGGTTACACCGGAGATGGAGTACGGAACAGTGCTGGCACGTGCCACAGCGCTCCACGACAGCACGGTGCTGTGGCTCGACGGACAGGCGGTGGACACCCTCGCCGCGTTGAGTACAGCCCAAATGACACTGTCGCCCGACAGCGCCTACCGTCTGCGTGCTTCAGGACCTGTGGAGGTGTATCTCTATCTGGTAAATGGCGGATTCAGCAGTCTGGTGCAAGACCCCGAACAGGTCCTCATGCCTTCTGTCTATCAAGGCCTTGCCGAGCAAACCTTCTACGTCATGGGCAGCCCTTATTCGCCACGTCAGCAGTTGCAGGTGGTGGCGCAGAGTGCCGACACGGCGGGCATTGCCCTCAACGGCACGCCGATAGGCGCGCAATTCGTTCCTTTGGACAATGAATATAGCTTCTGCCGAATTGATATAGCCCCTGGCGTTCATCATCTTACGGCTTCGCAGGGCACTTTTATCTGTCATGTTATAGGCCATCCCAGCACCGACACAGCCGGCATAGGCTTTGTCCATCGTTCAGACAAGGGCTTTGCCTACCTGACGGGCATGTCTTTCCGCTCCTGGCAGTCGCTCAATGTGGTCAGCCATGTGGCCGACATGCTGCCCGACGGGGTGCGCATCTGCATAGGCGACACGGTGGAGGCACGTATTAGCACTGCGTCGGAAGATACTACAGCACAATGGTTTGCCGATGGGGTCGCTATTGTCGGCGAACAGGGTCTTTCGCTCCGTCATCTCTTTGCCGAGGCAGGATGGCACACGCTGGAAGCCGTTGTGCAGGGTCGCATCTGCGACACCCTCCGTTGCCGAATTCTTGTCGATGCCGCCTACGCCGACACGATGTCTGTTGTGCTCTGCGACGGAATGAGTTATCTGTGGCACGACAGCATCTACACCCAGGAGGGCTGCTATAATTGGGGCCCTGGCTTGCTGGATGGCTGCGACAGCATTGAAACATTGCAGGTTACGGTGGAGCAAGTGGCGTTGCTTCAGCAGCGCGACACTTTCTGCCCCAATGATCCTTACGTATGGCGCTGTCTTTCGCTGACGATGCCTGGAAACTATGTCGATACCATCCATACTACGGGCGGCTGCGACACGGTGATGCAGTTGCAGTTGGATGTTTTCCCACAGCCGCAGGTGAACATAGGCGTGACCAACGATTGTGCTCACTATCAACTCGCTGCAACTGGCGATAGCGCCTATTTCCGTTGGCAAGCGCTGCCTGCTGACCCCTCCATAGTAGGCCATGAGACGGAACCGATGCTTGACGTGTCTCCTTTGCAGACAACACGCTATACACTCACTGCAGACTACAGCCCGTTGTTCGACTGTCCCGTCAGCGCCAGTGTCTCGCTTTCGCCGCTTCCAGAAATCCATGCCAACATGATTGTGGCACCGCAAGCGTTGACTTTTGATATTATGCAGCTTACCGCTCTAGATGTCTCCGACGGGGCGCATCAGCGCGCCTGGTATATCGACGGTGCCTATGTCGGCAGCGACAGCCTGCTGGTTGCTACGGCAGACATGTGGGCTGATACACTGCATCTTATGCTTGTCATCGACCGCAACGGCTGCACCGACACTGCCCATGCTGCCATCCCGGTGGTGCGCAGCTCGGTGTGGGCACCCAATGCTTTCACTCCCTATCATGATGAAAATAATCGGTTTAGCCCTTCTGGCGAAGGCATCCTCGAGGGTGAGCTTTACATCTATCGCCGCAACGGGCTCCTCATCGCCCATTATGACGACTACACCACGGGTTGGGATGGCCTCTGCCACGGAAAACGTTGTGCGCAAGAGACCTACGTATGGGTGCTGTTCTATTCTACCGCCGACCGCCCGGGCCGTCAGAAGCTTGTCGGCACCATCACGTTGCTCTACTAACCCTGGCCCGAAAATAAAAATCACTTCGCCACATACTAAAAAATCTCCCGCTGCGTTACAAAGGAAAATTAATAATATAACATGAAGAAAACCATACTTTTTATAGCCCTGCTTCTTGCTCTCGGCACCCTCTCCGCCCAGGAGGTCAGTTCGCGCGCCAAAGCAATGCGCATGCTCACCTATGCCAAACCCGAGTATATGGTCAAGGATATCAAGGTGCTGGCCGATACGATGATTGTCTACTCCCTCGCCGATTATGTTATCTATCCCATCGGCAAGTGGGAGAATGTGGAGCAATACATCACCAACACCCAGCTGCAGTGGTACCGTGAGGTGGGCTATAAGCATTATTTCGACTCGATGTCCGTCTCCGTCAACACACTCCGACGTCTCGACGACAGCTATATAGATATGTATCGTGCCATCACCACGGGCCGTGTGGAGATGATTGCCGGCAAAATCACCGACCCCGAGGTGGTCCTCGACAACGGTGTCCATGTCGGCATGACCAAGGATGAGGTTTTCCGTGTGGTCTTCAAACGTTTCCCCAAATCCTATGTGGCTGACATCGCTGTGCTCAAAGTCATCTCCGGTGCAGGTGAAGTGGGTGAGGTGTACACCTTCAAGGGCAACAAACTCCGCCACATCGGCATCGTCTCCAAGTACAAATACTATTGATGACAGTGGCCGCGGACCTGACGGAACGGTCCGACCTGACTGATTGACCCTTCCAATCATTATCCAATGAAACACGTCGGTCTCTTTTTTGGTTCCTTCAACCCCATCCATGTGGGGCATCTTATCATTGCCAACACCATGCTCGAGCTGACCGACATGAAGGAGGTGTGGTTCGTCGTCTCGCCGCAGAATCCCCTCAAGGAGCAGCGTGCCCTGCTGGCCGACCACCATCGTCTCCAGATGGTGCGCATCGCCATCGATGACAACTATGCCTTCTCGGCATGCGACGTGGAGTTTTCGCTGCCCAAACCTTCTTACACTGCTGTCACCCTCGCCGCGCTGGCCGAGAAACATCCCGACAAGCGTTTCTCCCTCATCATGGGTGGCGACAACTTGCAGAATTTCCGCCGCTGGCGCAACTACGAATACATCCTGGAGAACTACCACTTGTATGTCTTCCCCCGTCCCAACGCATCCTACGACGACTTGGCGGAGCACCCTCATGTACACTTCATCCAGGTGCCCATGATGGACATCTCTTCCAGCTACATCCGCCAGATGATTGCCGACGGCCATCCGCCACGCTACCTGCTTACCGATGCGGTATTCAACTATCTCACCGAGATGCACTTCTACGAGAGCCGCAATGCACAATAAAACATAAGCGCCAACAATCTGAAGGTTTGTTGGCGCTAGTCTTTTTCCACGTATTGTGTAGGCTATTTGCCTTTCTTGGTGCTCGTTTTGGCCTTGGCAGGAGCGGCAGCCTTGGAAGCCTTTGCCGGAGCGGCAGCCTTGGTGGCTTTGGCAGGAGCCTTGGTGGGTGCTGCGACTTTGGCCGGTGCTTTAGGCGCTTTGGCAGGAGCCTTGGCAGGAGCGGCAGCCTTGGCGGCACTTTTGGGGGCCTTCGCTGCGGACTCGCTCTTGGCGGCTTTGGTTGTGGCGGTCTCTTTGGCGGCTTTGGAAGCCTTCGTGGTCGTCTCGCTCTTTGTGGCCTTGGCGGCTTTGGCTTTGTCGTTCTTGATGGCGCGGATGGCTTTCTCCGTGCGCGTCTCTTTCTTCTTCTTGCCGGTGCTTTCGGCCAGAGCCTCTTCGTCACGCAGCATGCCGTTCTCGTCGACGCCGGCGTTCAGCATCGTCTCGATGCCCAACAGCTCGTCGTCGTCGGGCTCGAGGTCTTCATCGTCATCGTCGTCATCGTCGTCCACGTAGCTGTCTTTGCCGTCGTCCTCCTCGTCGTAGTCTTTGTCCAGATCGGCGTCGGCCATTTCAAATTCTTCCTTGTCCTCAGGCAGACCCTCGAACATCTCGTCGTAGGCACCATGTTGCAGCGACACCACATTGTGGTTCACCGTGCCTTCCTCTTTTTCCGACACTTCGGTCAGCGGCACCAGGGTGGCCTCGCCCTGGGTCTCTTCGTCTTCGTTGTAGTTCTCTTTGTCCATCTCCTCTTCGACGAAGGTGGTGTCGTACACGACGTCGAATTTCACCATATACGAGGTGTCGTCTGTCTCCAGCGGCACCACAAAAATCGCATCCCCGTTGGGCTTTATGGTCTTTTGCAGATAGTCTTTATAGCCTTCCGGATACGTCTCTTTGAAGAGCTCTTTGGCTTTGTCAGGTAAGTTCTTGTAGCTGATAATCAGTTTTTTCTTATGATTTCTGTGGTCCATATTGCTATTGAAAATTTTTGCAAGTATAGTAAGTTTCTAACAAAGTGCAAAATTTTTTTGTTTTTTTTTATGTTCCGTGGTCGCTGCAGGCCTTAGGCCACCACGATGCTCTCGTCGTCTTCTATTCTCAGGTTGCGCATGATGAACTCGCGGCGCTCCGTGGTGTTGTCGCCCATGTAGAAGCCCAGCACGCCCTGTGTGTCGAAGTTTTTGTGCAGCATCACGGGGTCGAGACGCATATCCTTGCCGATGAAGTTCTTGAATTCCTCGGGGGATATTTCGCCCAGACCTTTGAATCGTGTGATTTCGGCGTTGGGGGTGTTGTGGATGGCCTCGATGCGCTCCTCGTCGGTGTAGCAGTAGTGTGTCTTCTGCTTGTTGCGCACGCGGAACAGTGGCGTCTGCAGTATGTATACGTGTCCTGTGCGTATCAGCTCGGGGTAGAATTTCAGGAAGAAGGTGAGCAGCAGCAGGCGGATGTGCATGCCGTCGACATCGGCATCGGTAGCGATGACCACATTGTTGTAGCGCAGGTTCTCGATGCCGTCGTCGATGTCCAGCGCGTTGTGCAGCAGGTTCAGCTCTTCGTTCTTGTAGACGTCCACTTTGCCCAGTTTGAAAGTGTTCTGCGGCTTGCCGCGCAGGCTGAAGACGGCCTGTGTGGCCACGTCGCGGCTTTTGGTGATACTGCCGCTGGCCGAGTCGCCCTCGGTGATGAAGATGGTGGTCTCCAGGCGCCGCTCGTTGTTGGTGTTGTAGTGCACATGGCAGTCGCGCAGCTTGCGGTTGTTCAGGCTGGCTTTCTTGCTGCTTTCACGGGCTATCTTCTTGATGCCGGCAATATCTTTGCGCTCTTTCTCGTTCTGGTTGATTTTCTGCAGCATAGCCTCGGCGGTGGCGGCATTCTTGTGCAGGAAGTCGTCCAGCTGGCGCTTCAGGATGTCCAGAATGTAGGTCTTCAGCAGGGGGCTGTCGTTGGTGCCGTCGGCATTGTTGGGAGCCAGGTGTGTGGAGCCCAGCTTGGTCTTCGTCTGAGCCTCGAAGACAGGCTCTTGGATGCGCACGCACAGCGCGCACACCAGTCCGCCACGCACATCGCCGGGGTCGCAGTCCTTCTTGAAGAAGTCGCGCACCACACGCGAGAAGCCCTCGCGGAAGGCGCTCTGGTGGGTGCCGCCCTCGGTGGTGTGCTGGCCGTTGACGAAGGAGTAGAAATAGTCGTTGCTCTGGCCGTTGATGTGGGTGAAGGCGCACTCGAAGTCTCCTTCGCGGATGTGGACGATGGGGTAGAGGGGTTCGGCGTCGAGGTTGTGGTCCAGCAGGTCCAGCAGGCCGTTCTTCGAATAGTAGCGGCGGTCGTTGTAGTAGAGTGTCAACCCGCGGTTCAGGTAGGCGTAGTTCCAGATGCGGCGCTCAACGTACTCATTCACAAAATGGTAGTTGCCAAACAGCGCGTTGTCGGGGACAAACTCCACCAGGGTGCCGTTCTCCTCGTTGCTGTCCACGATGCCGCTGTCCGACGTCAGGGCTCCCTTCGAGAATTCGGCGATGCGGCATTTGCCGTCGCGCACCGCCATCACCTTGAAATAGGACGACAATGCATTCACCGCCTTGGTACCTACACCGTTGAGGCCCACCGACTTCTGGAACACCTTGCTGTCGTATTTCGCTCCCGTGTTCAGCTTGCTGACGGCCTCCACAATCTTGCCCAGCGGGATGCCGCGGCCAAAGTCGCGGATGCTCACGCGGTGCTCCGCGAAGTCGACCTTCACGTTGATGCGCTTGCCGAAGCCCGAGGTGAACTCGTCGATGGCATTGTCAATTACCTCTTTGATAAGCACATAGATGCCATCGTCGTGCGACGAGCCGTCGCCCAGCTTGCCGATGTACATGCCCGGGCGAAGCCGGATATGCTCCATATCTTCCAGATGGACGATACTGCTGTCATCGTACACCACGGATTCCTGTATGTTTTTTTCTTCCTCCATCATGTCTGTTTTTCTTGTTGTCGACACAGGCACAACTGACTATCCAGTGCATTGCATTACAGTGCAATACGCTGTCCTTTGCAGGCTTCTTGTCCGCTGTGTCGCCTCTTTGTTTGCGTTGCAAAAATACTACTTTTTCCACACTTCCGACCTGCGGTGGCCTATTTTTTTCTACACACCCATTGTTAAAAACTTGCGACGCCCCTCCTGTCGTCGCATTATCGTCCCCGAGCGAAAAGAAATTTTGTCGGGTGAAAAAAAAATACTATTTTTGCAGCCGATTTGCGATGACGGAACAATTGTATTTTGGAAAGTAAGTGTTTTGATATTAGTGTTTTGTGCGTAACAAGTTCCTGCCGTCGACGCTTCGATTTGTAGCTATGGAAAAGATTAGCAACGCGGATGTGGCGTAATGGTAGCCGCGCCAGACTTAGGATCTGGTTCCGAGAGGAGTGGGGGTTCGAGTCCCCCCATCCGCACAACTTTCGAACAACGGTGACCCTGCGGAGTCACCTTTTTTCGTTCTTCGCGTACAATATTTTTTATCTTTTGCAGTTATTAGGGGCACGTATGACGAAAACGATGAGACATATTATGTTGGTGGCTTTGGTGCTGCTGGCCGTGGTGCCGGCGCGGGCCAGCTACCTACTCATACCGATGGACGAGACGCAGCGTAACCACTTGAAAGCCTATGGTATAGCCTACTATGCGCTGGAACGTGAGGTGGAGGTGACATGGCTGCTCAACTACCGGGGCGGCGCGTTCATGATGAAGTATGCCGACCCGATTGAGCGCGAGGCTCGCCTGCGTGGTGTCAGCACCGAGGTCATCGCCGACGGGCAAAGCACGGCCATCCTGTCGCAAATCGCTGACGCATCGGTGAATATGGATGCTGTGCGGTTGCAGAAGGCTCCCAAGATCGCTGTCTATTCGCCCAAGAGCAAGCTGCCATGGGACGACGCCGTGACGCTGGTAATGACCTATGCCGAAATACCTTACGATGTGGTCTACGACGAGGAGGTGATGGCCGGCGTGCTGCCCACCTACGACTGGCTGCATCTGCACCATGAGGACTTCACCGGGCAGTATGGCAAATTCTGGGGCAACTACCGCAACGCGCAGTGGTATCTGGAGGATGTGCAGGACCAGGAGGCCCGCGCCCACAAGCTGGGCTACTCCAAGGTGTCGCAGCTCAAGCTGGCTGTAGCCCACAAGATACGCGACTTCGTCATGGGCGGCGGCTTCCTCTTTGCCATGTGCTCGGCGCCCGACAGCTACGATGTGGCCCTCGCCGCCGAGGGTGTCGACATCTGCGACGTGATGTTCGACGGCGACCCCATGACACCCAACGCGCAGAGCCTGCTGGACTTCTCCAAGACTTTTGCTTTCAAGGATTTCCGCATCAGCGTGAACCCTACGGAATATGAAATCTCGACCATCGACATCGACGACCGCAGCCGTATGCGCTCGGTGAACGAGAAGAACGATTTCTTCACCCTCTTCGAGTTTTCGGCCAAGTGGGACTGGGTGCCCACCATGCTGACGCAGAACCACACACGCATCATCCACGGCTTCATGGGCCAGACCACCGCCTTCCGCCGCGAGACCGTCAAGAGCAGCGCCCTCATCCTGGCTGAAAATAAGGAACTTGGCGAGGTACGCTACCTGCATGGCGAATACGGCAAAGGCACATGGACCTTCCTCGGCGGCCACGACCCCGAGGACTACCGCCACTTCGTCGGCGACCCGCCCACCGACCTCTCCCTCTATCCCAACTCGCCGGGCTACAGGCTGATACTCAACAATATCCTGTTCCCCGCCGCCAAGAAGGAGAAGCATAAGACTTGATTTTTACTGATACGATATGGGTATGAAACGATATATATTGTTGGCTTTCTTGCTGTTGACAGCAGCGTCGCAAGCGCAGAACTGGACCGCATTCAACACCGGCAACTCCGAGCTGGGCAACACCGTGATGGCAATGGCCAGCGACAAGAAGAACCAGAAATGGTTCGGCACCGACCTCGGTCTGGCACGCCTCACCGGCAAATCGTGGACCGACTTCTCGATGTTCAACGAGAAACTCAAAGACCAGTATGTCAACTGCTTGACCGTCGATGGCAACAACGTCATCTGGATCGGCACCGACGACTACGGTGTCATCGAGTTCGACGGCTCGCGCTGGACCGAATACAAGAGCGAGATGAAGCGACTCCAGATGAAGTTCATCTCCGCCATCGCCATCGACCGCAACGAGGTGAAATGGATCGGCGTCACCCTCGGCGGCCTGGTGCGCTACGACGGCAACGAATGGGAAAAATACACGGCGCAGTCCTCGGGGCTGCTCAGCGACTTCATACTCTGCGTGGCCATCGACCGCCGCAACCGCAAATGGATAGGCACCAACGACGGCCTCTCGGTCTTCGACGACAACCGCTGGACCTCCTACACCACCCAGAACTCGCAGCTGCCCGACAAGATTGTGCCGGCCATACTGATAGACAAGAACGATGTGAAATGGATAGCCACCCTCGGCGGCCTGGCACGTCTCGAAGGCACCACATGGAAGATATACAACACCTCCAACAGTCCCCTGCCTTGCAACTCCATCAACGACTTGGCCTTCGACCCCTCGGGAGCCATCTGGATGGTCACCGACAAGGGCGTGGCGCTCTTCGACGGCAAGAGCTCCTGGCAGGTCTACACCCCCAAGAACGCCAAGATCCCTAACGACGTCATCCGTCGCGTGATTGTCGACGGCCAGGGCAACAAGTGGTTTGGCAGCGCCCTGCAGGGTGCTGTGCGTTTCAGTGCCCATCCCGTCAAAGGCTGTGTGCGCGACGAGAAGGGCAACCCTGTGGCCGGCGTCACCCTCACGGCAGGCTCCGCCACCGCCACCACCGATGCCAGTGGCGAATACTGCCTCGAGATGCCCATCAATGGCAGCGCCACGCTGGTGCCCGATTTCGAAGGCCGCACCTTCGAGCCCGCCAGCCGCAAGCTGACCACCGTCACTGGCGCCCTCTTCGCCCAGGACTTCGTCTGCTCGTCAGCCATGGTGGCACAAGGCAACTCTGGCGAGAACATCATCATCAACCCCTATCTCGAGCAAGGCTACATCACCATCACCATGGAGAGCCCCATGGCCGAGGTGGAGTTCGTCAACGCCAAGGGCGAGAGCATCCGCACCATACCGCAGTACAAGAACGAGGCCCGCATCACCATCTCGCGGATGCCCAAGGCCAACTACACTCTCTACATCCGCACCGCCAAAGGCGAAAAGTCAGTGCAATTCAACCTGAAGTGAGCGGTGACCGGCGATGAGTGAACGGTGACCAGAAAAGACTGCGTCAGCTCGCGCCGAACGCCAGGCCAGGCCGAGCAGGAAAAAGCAATCCTATCCGCTGACGCGGCAAGGAGAATCCCGCCGAAGGCGGAAATAATCTATAAGATTTACCAGATCTCGTGAGCCCGCAGGGCGAGCAGGAGAACACGACAGTGAGCTTATCGCCGCAGGCGGGCAAGCACTTTGGCGGTGAGTTCGCGCTCGCTGAGAAGGAAGTATGCTACATAGACCAGCAGCAGCACCGTGTTGAACACCAGCCGCAGCGTCATGTTCGAGGGCTGCACATAGTGCATCACGGCAAACAACACCATGGCTACGGCAAACGATGCCGTGATGCTCTTCATAGGGTAGGGGATGGGATACTTTTTCTGTCCGATGAGATATGACATCACCATGCAGACGGCATAGCCAAAGAAACCGCCCCATGCGCAGGCCATGTAGCCGATGCGTGGCACGAAGATGATGTTGATGGCCACCAGCACCGCGCAGCCGCAGGCCGACATCACGGCACCCCACCAGGTCTTGCCTATCAGCTTGTACCAGAACGAGAGGTTGAAGTAGATGCCCATGAAAATCTCGGCCATCATCACAATGGGGACCGCCGGCAGCGCCTCCCAGTAGTCGGGGCTGACAAAATGCTTCAACACATCCATGTAGCACATCACCGCCAGGAATGCCAGCAGGGTGAACATGATAAAGTATTTTGTGGCCTGTGCCTGTGTCTGCTTGCTCGACTTGTCGCGTTGTCCGCCGAAGACAAAGGGCTCGTATGCATAGCGGAACGCCTGCGTGATGAGTGCCATAATCATAGCTATCTTCACACAGGCACCATAGATGCCCAGCTTCACGCGTCCGTCGTCGCCGGGAATCAGTTTTGGCAGCATGATTTTGTCGGCCACCTGGTTGAAGACACCCACGATGCCAAAGATGAGCAGCGGCCAGGCGTAAGCCAGCATCTTCTTGAGCAGCTGCCAGTCGAAAGACAAAAGACGGTAGTCTTTGAGCTCCTTGGCGAAGCCGAAGGTGACTACGGCGGTGCAGAAGAGGTTGATATAGAAGATGTAAGCAACGCAATCTTCGACATGGTACCAGCTCATCCACGGCAGGTGGCTCCAATGGGGGGCCACGAGGAAAAAGATGAGGTTGAGTGCCATGCTCAGCGTGATGAATGTCATCTTCAGTCCGAAAAACTTCCAAGCCTTGCCGAACTGGCGAATTCTGGCGAAGAGGATGGACTGGAATGCGTCGATGGCCACGATGCAGGCCATGGTGCGCAGATATTCGTGATGGTCGGGATAGCCCATCTTCATCGCTATCGGACCGATGAAGATGAAGACGAGGACCACGAACAAGGCCGACACGCAGCCCACAGCCGTCAGCGTGGTGCTGAACAACCGTCGCTCGTCGGTGCCTTTCTCCGACTGCCGGTTGGCAAAATAGAAGTAGGTCGTCTCCATGCCGAAGGTGAGCAGCACCAGCAGCAGGGCCGTGTAGGCGTAGACATTGGTGACTACGCCATAACCGCCTGTGGCAGCGGCGATAGTGTAGGTGTAGAGCGGCGTGAGGAGATAGTTGAGGAAGCGCCCGATGATAGAGCTGAGGCCGTAAATCACCGAGTCGGAGAATAGTTTCTTCAAAGATGTACTGTTTGCCATATTTATATATGTTTGATTATCATGATGCAATGTTGCCTCTGAAAGTGCATCTAATTAAATATAACACAAAAAATAAACTTTTAGTATGCACATCCTAAATAATATTATCCAGAAGACATGCTGATGCCTCAGACATCCGTCATAGGGATAGCAATTACCGATTGTCCGAACTTCCAGAAACTAGAGGACTGTAGTTCTCCCTTTGTTCATACCACATTAGAGAACATCAATGGGGCAAGAATCAATAATAAAATCTTTTATTTGCATTGTGGAATAATATGATTGTTGTATGATTATTCTGTATGAGAAACGCCAATCCAACGAATTGTTTTGCTCTATTTATGTCAGTTTAAGAATCGTCGCAATGCTTTCTGTAAATACAGTAAATCTGGGCAAATCCTCGATGTAGGACTCGGGGTTGTCGCGGTTGAAACGGACCAAGGTAGTGTGGGGAAAGCGTTGCGCCATCTGTTCGAAGGGAAGGCGAATGATGCCGGGGGTGTTGTAGCCTATGCCGAATTCGAGTAATAGCAGGTTACCCTGTGAGGCCTGTTGCACGAAATCGGTGTAGCGACGCGCCTGTTGGAGCCAGCGGAAGTCTTCGACGAAAGTCTCGTCGATGCGCAAATTCATCGCAGCTGGGCTACCGTCGGGCATGGTGGGAATCATCTCCGTGGGTATGCGGCAGTCCTCGATGAGAGGCAGCACATTCATTACCCACTCATGGTTATCTATCAAAGTCTTCGGTGTCCCGGAAGCTGGCTGAAACCATCTGTAGTCGCCCTGAGTGGAAAAGATTCTCTCTTCAGGAAAGCCTGCCAACTCGAATTGTCCGTCGACATTGGTCGTCACCACAAAAGCCTCAGGGAAAAGCATGAGGAGCATCTTGTAAAGTTCGGTGGCACCTGTGCGGTAGCGGCTGAACCAGATATGCTTGGCCCAATATGCCCAGTATTCCTCCTTGGTTTCGAAAGGGTGGAACGACGAGGTGTAGAGGTCGGTGAAGCCGTAGCGTTCAATCCACGGGGCAAACTCGTGTCGGAACTCCTCGCCGGCATAGTCAATACCGGCGGCGGTTGAAAGACCACTGCCTGCACCAATGATGATATGGTCGGCCTCGGAAATGGCCTGACGAAGGAAGTCAATCCTTTCCGAGAAGTTGGCGGTAGATGGCATAGTCAATATCTTTGAAAACGTTGAATACTACAGTAAATGCGTTATTGTGTGAATGCGTCAATGCGTAAGAGGTGGTGTATTCCTTAACCACGTCGACGGCAATCTCGGCGGCGCGGCGATTGGGAAAGCGGAACTCTCCCGTCGAGATGCAGCAGAAGGCAATGCTGCGGCAACCGTTCTCAATGGCCAGCCCGATGCTGTTGCGGTAGCACTGCGCCAGCTGCAATTCCTGCTCTATGGTGGGAATGCCGGTGGGCACGATAGGCCCAACGGTGTGTATCACATACTTGGCGGGCAGGTTGTAGCCCTGTGTGATGATGGCCCCGCCGGTGGCAATCTCGCCGCCACGCAGTACGTCGTTGCACTCCTGCCTCAGTTGCAGCCCCGCCGCCGAGTGGATGGCGTTGTCGATGCAGGCATGTAGTGGATGCCAGCACCCCAGCCCCTGGCTGTTGGCAGCGTTGACGATGGCATCCACCTTCAGCCGCGTGATGTCGCCCTGCCAAAGCGACAATCCACTCTC
>JAILAT010000033.1 GCA_024681475.1 Bacteroidales bacterium
GTCTGGGTGTAGGTTACGCCGTCCACGGTGTACTGCACCACATACAGGGCATTTTGTTGTTCCTTGGAGATTTGCATCTCGTCGAAGTTCTCTTTCTGGCAGCTGGAGGCCAGGCTTCCCAGCACTGTGAAAAGTGCCAATACAATTACTGATTTTTTCATTGTTATATTGTTAGCATCATATTTTCTACTGCACCACCAGCTTGCGGGAGGCTGTGCCGCGCGGTGTCGTGGCTGTCAGGATGTAGGTGCCTGAGGGCAGCTGGCTGACGTTCAGCACCGTGGCTGTGGCGTTGGGGCGGGCCTCCAGCACCGTGCGGCCGTTCATGTCGCGCAGCGTCACCAGGCTCATCGCCTCGTCGCTGGCCACGCGTATCTGTGTGTGCGCCGGATTGGGCGTCACCGTCAGCGTAGGCATGTCGGCATGCGTCACGCCCAGCAGCGACGAGTCGAAGGCGAAGAGCGCCGTGAAGAGCGTGTCGCTGGTGACCGTCACGCTGCGCGAGGGCTCCAGCACGCCGTCGGCCCACATCTCGAAGAAGCAGCTGTCGGCCGCCTGCGCCTCCAGCGTCACCGTGGAACCGTAGGGATACGTGCCGCCGCCATCCACGCTGCCCCACGCGGCATTGTTGGCCTCGGCCACCACCTCCACATCGCTCATCTCCACGAAGTAGGCAATGAACTGTGTGTCGCGCTCGGAGACAACGCTCCGCGGGTTGCTGGTGTTGCCGTCATTCCAGTGCGTGAAGCGGTAGCCCGGCAGGGCATGTGCGGAGAGCAGCGTGGTCTGTTCCTCGGGCACCCGTCCGCCGCCCAGCACAGTGCCCATGCTCTCGTCCGCCGAAACACCCTCTATGTCAAAGTGATACACAATGGCAAAGAAGGGACCAAATGTATCGTGTGGCCAAAACAAACATTGCCACCAACGTTCACCGTCAATCACAGTACCATGGTAGTTGATGCTTTGTGCAGTTGCATTTAGTGCGGTTGTCCACTCTCCACCTGCTCGACATTCTCCAGAATAATTTCTGGATGATATTTTGGTGGACGGTTGTTCGCCACCAGGTATTCTGTTGTTCCATGGTATTACTTGTGTCAGCACAAAGGGTTGGTGATAGTATAGTGGAGATAATGTATTTGGAACATGACGTTGGCCGTTGGACGAAGAATAGATACAGAATGCAGTGTCCACATACACTGGTTTATTGAAATAGGCCTCGCGTATATAACATTTGTCTGGAATAGAGTCAAACGAATCATGTGAAACCATGAATAGTTTTTGCGATGCCGTATCCCAACGTACAGAATCCAACAATCTCATCTGAAATGACATGGACCCGTGGTTGATGCAATTGAAAGTGTCGGTTCGTTTATAGAGGTAAACATATTCCGTATCATAGGTATAATCAAGACAAGGTCCGTGGACAACCATATCAGTCATTACTGCCAAACCACGAACCTTTATCGGCTGTGAAGTAAAGAATGTTGTGGCAACATATTGAAAACTTTCAATCTGATACTTCTCGTACATAGTATCGTCAATAGTACGGTTGTTAAAACGGGGGCAATCATCAATCCAATCGTTATAGAAATAATTTCTATATTTGTGCAATCCGTCAATTGTATCACTTTGCGCAAATACACCGTCCATAGTCAGGCACATCAGCAGTGCCAGGCTGATAATTTTAACTTGTGTTTTCATGGCCTTTAGTTTCAAATGTTTAATAGTATGGTATATCTATGTCGTTTCGTTCTACTGCACCACCAGCTTGCGGGAGGCTGTGCCGCGCGGTGTCGTGGCTGTCAGGATGTAGGTGCCTGAGGGCAGCTGGCTGACATTCAGCACCGTGGCTGTGGCGTTGGGGCGGGCCTCCAGCACCGTGCGGCCGTTCATGTCGCGCAGCGTCACCAGGCTCATCGCCTCGTCGCTGGCCACGCGTATCTGCGTGTGCGCCGGGTTGGGCGTCACCGTCAGCGTAGGCATGTCGGTGAAAGTCATGCCGAGCAGCGACGAGTCGAAGGCGAAGAGCGCCGTGAAGAGGTGTCGCTCGTGACGGTCACAGTGCGCGAAGGCTCCAGCACGCCGTCGGCCCACATCTCGAAGAAGCAGCTGTCGGCCGCTGTGGCCTCCAGCGTCACCGTGGAACCGTAGGGATACGTGCCGCCGCCGTCCACGCTGCCCCAGGCAGCGTTGTTCGCCTCAACCACCACCTCAACGTCCGTCATCTCCACGAAGTATGCCACAAACTGCGTGTCGCGCTCGGAGACAACGCTCCGCGGGTTGTTGGTGTTGCCGTCGTTCCAGTGCGTGAAACGGTAGCCTGGCAGGGCATGTGCGGTGAGCAGCGTGGTCTGTTCCTCCGGCACCCGTCCGCCGCCCAGCACCGTGCCCATGCTCTCGTCCGCCGAGATGCCTTCAATAATATAATGATACACAATGGGGAAGAACGGGCCGAAATCATCATAAAAATCATGAACCCCCCACCAATGCTCACCCTCCAAGATGGTGTCTATGTAATTGTCAAACCAATCTGTATATTGTCTTGGGTCGGCATCAGTAATAAATTCCAAATGTTTCAGAGAAGGGCTGTCGCGACGGCACTCATTATAATAGAGAACAATCTTGGGCTCCATTTGTGTACTTTGATTTTGGTTGATTCTGTATTTATGGGCTATCACTGCGTTGAGCACAAAGGGTTGGTGTAGGTACACATGTTCACTGTTGGGTGATAGTTGCCCATTGTAATAGGAACTATGGATACAGAACAGAGAGTCCACATACACAGGCTTGTCGAAATAGGCCTCACGGACATAGCATCGCTGCGGAACCGTGTCGAACGGTGCATTGGAGAGCACCATGGTTTTAGGTGCCGCCGTGTCCCAGCGCACCGAGTCGAGCGTTATCATCTGGAAAGGAATTGGGTGACCTGAACTGATGCGGCCATATAAGAAAGTGTCAATCCGTTGATAGATATACAGATACTCCGGCAAGTGGTCCCATTCCAAACAGGGCCCGTGGAGCACCATATCCGTCATCACCGCCAGTCCCCGCACCTTGAGCCGCTGCGGAGTGTACTCTGTGGTGGCTATACCATACCCCGAAGACGCGAATTCGTATTTTTCATATAGTGTGTTATCAATAATACGGTCCTCAAAGTAAGGACATTCGTCTATCCATGACGAGTAATAGTAGTTCCGATATCTCTGCAATCCGTCAATTGTATCACTTTGCGCAAATGCGCCATCCAAACATAGGCATAAAAACAATGCCAAGCCAAAGATTTTAATTACAGTCTTCATAATAATCTGTTTTTAATACGCATAACTTTCAGTACATTTTGTTTCCAAATAAACATTGTATGGATTGAACTGTAGTTTTTTCACTTCGTAATCATATTCTAGTTCATAACGTCGTTGTACTGGGAATTCATGATCATCGTCAAGATGTTCTATTTCAGCTTCAAATGTATACTTGTACTCCACGTCAATACAGTTTGTCTGGCGAGCCCTACTACGATACAGTATTTCATAGGCCAGCCACGAGTCGTCGTTGCCAGCCATGTTCAGGCCGCCCCAATGGAGCACCTCGCTGCCCATGGAGTTGTATTGCAGTCCTATGCTGGTGAATTTCATGGGGCTGCCGTAAAAGAGAAGGCTTGTATTAAAGTTTGGACTTAACAAGTCCGCAGACATGATGGCAGTCATGTTGCCATTGCCGCCATATTCATCAAGCACCAATGCGTGGTCCAGTGCGTTGGAAATATAGACCATGTCGCCAGGCATGTAGGAGACCTCCAGATAGCGGCTTTGGTAGAAAGCGAAATTTGGTGTTGTGCCATAGCGGTTCAGCACAAGGCCGTAGTCCACAGACTCACCCTTGGGCATGTAAAAGAACGAGAGGGCATATTCCCCGCTTTTCCCATTGCAGAGCCTGTAGCGTTTCCATAGGAGTGTCCCGTACTGATCTCCTATCGGCCTGCCGTCAACAACCAGAGAGGAAAGGTCCACGATGTGTATTTGCGGGTCCAGATTAAGATCGGAAGGATAATAAACAACTTCTTTGGGACTGTGCCGCAGCCAGATAACAGTGCTATCCCCTGCAGGGTGCGAAGCGGTGATGAGATGTTCCTCCGTGGTAACAATGTCGGTCATCATCTCGGGACTATTGCTGTTATACCGAATGTCGATATCCCAGATAGTACCGCTTGGAGATAATGGAGAAATAGGACAATCTGGATAGATTCTCACCCTGCTCAGGCTGGAGGGCGAAGCGTTAGTCATGGGTACTCCGACAATATCAAGCACCATATTGTCGATATAAGTACTCTGATATGAGTAATACCGTCCATACTCTTGCGGGTATGCCACCATCCTGTACAAATCGCGTGTTCCATTCACATAGCGCACTTTGGCGGTGCACGTCGAAGTGGGCGACAAGGCATCGTCCATCGAGAAGAATCCCGTAAAGCCGCGCTTGGCATAGATGTAGGTAATAGGTACGGGCTCGTCTCCAATAGCATGACCGTATTCAATGGCCGAGTCTGCAGTGTGTGTGCCACAGAAGCAGCAATAGGTCACTGGGGTCTCCACACCGTCATCCTTGCGCAGCGTGACAAAGCACACATCTTTCACTTCGTAGTGACAACCCAATGAGACAATGTGCGTCAAATCGCCCGTGGCAACATTCTGTAGAAAAAAATGTGAGTTGTCGGCATTGCGAATGTCGGGCGGATACTCATTAGAGCAATACACGTTAGGGAATTCGCCGTGTGTCATGATGATGTTGTAGTCGCTGTTGTAATTGCGGATGATGGTGTTGTCCGCATAATAAGGGTTGTGGACGTTGAAATAGGCAGCGTGTAAGTGCCTGGCAACTGAGCAAATAGTGCCGTGAAGCCACTAATTGCCAAAAGGAAAAGTAATAATCCCTTCATGTCTAATTGGTTTTTTTATTGTTTATCAACCCCTTTTTCCCTTGTGCTGTGTCGCAAGTCCTAGGGATGGGACTCGCCGCACAATAAAGTCTGCCTTGCTGCGTTATGTTTGCAAGGCATCTGTATGCCTCGGGTGCGAGATGGCAGGGTGGAGGTTTTCTCTTGCCTGAGTGTCCTCCGCCCTGCGGAACACCCTCTTTCTATTCTACGCCTCG
Source organism: Bacteroidales bacterium (assembly GCA_024681475.1). GTDB lineage: Bacteria > Bacteroidota > Bacteroidia > Bacteroidales > P3 > Colimorpha. Next base: position 5,149 of record JAILAT010000033.1, read on the forward strand.
CTGCAGCGGCGCACCACGCTGCGCGAGGCTTTTGATTTGCTGGTCATATCATTATAACTATTATTATAGTTTTTCGCTCCCTGTCATTGACTGTCTCTTGTCGGAGCAGTCCCGCCGATATGAACACGGCGGGACAACTCTCTTATTGCACCACCAGCTTGCGGGAGGCTGTGCCGCGTGGTGTCGTAGCTGTCAGGATGTAGGTGCCTGAGGGCATCTGGCTGACGTTCAGCACCGTGGCCGTGGCGTTGGGGCGCGCCTCCAGCACCGTGCGGCCGTTCATGTCGCGCAGCGTCACCAGGCTCATCGCCTCGTCGCTGGCCACGCGTATCTGCGTGTGCGCCGGGTTGGGTGTCACCGTCAGCGTAGGCATGTAGTCGGCATGTGTCACGCCCAGCAGCGACGAGTCGAAGGCGAAGAGCGCCGTGAAGAGCGTGTCGCTCGTGACGGTCACAGTGCGCGAAGGCTCCAGCACGCCGTCGGCCCACATCTCGAAGAAGCAGCTGTCGGCGGGCTGCGCCTCCAGCGTCACCATGGAGCCGTAGGGATACGTGCCGCCGCCCTCCACGCTGCCCCACGCGGCATTGTTGGCCTCGGCCATCACCTCCACATCGCCCATCTCCACGAAGTAGGCAATGAACTGTGTGTCGCGCTCGGAGACAACGCTCCGCGGGTTGTTGGTGTTGCCGTCGTTCCAGTGCGTGAAACGGTAGCCTGACAAGGCATGTGCGGTGAGCAGAGTGGTCTGTTCCTCCGGCACCCGTCCGCCGCCCAGCACCGTGCCCATGCTCTCGTCCGCCGAGATGCCTTCAATAATATAATGATACACAATGGGGAAAAACGGGCCGAAATCGTCATACCAAGTATGAAAAGTATACCAATGTTCCCCCCATGTTACAGTGTCGGTCAAACCGAAATAAGGGCCATCAACGTCTAAGAATTCCAATTTCAAATCTTTCAGGAAAGGAGGATCGTCACGGCGACACTGATTATAGTAAAGAACAATTTTGGGCTCCATTTGTGCACTTTGGGTTGTTTTGGGTATTCTGTATTTATATGCTGTCAACGAGTTGAGAAAAAACGGCTGATGAATGTACACATTATTGTCATATTCGGGAGCATGCTCAAGGTTATTAAACGACGACCTAATCATGAATAGAGAATCCACATACACAGGCTTGTCGAAATAAGCTTCACGGACGTAACACCTTTGTATTACCGAATCGAACGGCGCATTGGAGATGCTCATAATGCGCGGAGAGGCGGTATCCCAGCGTACCGAGTCGAGCGTTTTCACCTGGAAACGGGGGTAAATTCCTGGGTGATTGATGGTGTTGAAGGTGTCGATTCGTTGGCAAATATACATATATTCGGGAACATGGTCGTAATTCAGGCAAGGTCCGTGCGGTATCATGTCGGTCATCACCGCCAACCCCCGCACTTTGAGCGGCTGGGAGGTGATTTCTGTTTGGCAAAGAAGGTATCCTTCGTGTACAAATTCATATTTCTCGTAACGAATACTGTCCACAATACGGTCCTCAAAGTAAGGACATTCGTCTATCCATGTTGAATAATAGTAGTTCCGATATCTTTGCAATCCGTCAATTGTATCACTTTGCGCAAATGCGCCATCCAAACATAGGCATAAAAACAATGCCAAACATAAATTTTTAGTTACTGTCTTCATAATAATCTGTTTTTAATACGTAAAATATTCAACACATTTTTTTAGCAAATAAACATCGTATGGATTGAAATAAAGTGTTTTTACTTCATAATCGTTATCAAGTTCATAACTTCGTTGTATTGGGAAATCATGGTCATCGTCAAGATGTTCTATCTCAGCGGGGAATGTGTCTTTGTTCTCAACGTCCATACAGTCTATTCGGTGAGCCCAACTGCGATACAGTATTTCATAGGCCAGCCACGAGTCGTCGTTGCCAGACATGTTCAGTCCGCCCCAATGGAGCACTTCGCTGCCCAGGGAATTGTATTGCAGTCCTATGCTGGTGAATTTCATGGGGCTGCCGTCCAAGAGAAGGCTTGTATTAAGGTTTTGACTTAACAAGTCCGCAGACATGACGGCAGTCATATTGCCATTGCCGCCATATTCATCAAGCACCAATGCGTGGTCCAGCGCGTTGGGAATATAGACCATGTCGCCAGGCATGTAGGAGACCTCCAGATAGCGGCCTTGGTAGAAGGCGAAATTTGGTGTTGTACCATAGCGGTTCAGCACAAGGCCGTAGTCCACAGACTCACCTTTGGGGGTGTAAAAGAAAGAGAGGGCGTATTCCCCGCTTTTCCCATTGCAGAGCCTGTATCGTTTCCATAGGAGTGTCCCGTACTGATCTCCTATCGGCCTGCCGTCAACAACCAGAGAGGAAAGGTCCACGATGTGTATTTGCGGGTCAAGTTCAAGACTGGGAGAATAGCAGATTGTCTCCTTGGGACTGTGCCGCAGCCAGATGACTGAGCTGTCCCCAGCAGGATGCGAAGCCGTGATGAGATAATCCTTAGTGGCAACAATATCGGTCATCATCTCAGGGTCGTCCCTGTTATATCGGAGGTCGAAATCCCAACGAGTACCGCTGGGGAAAAAGGGAGTAACGGAATAATCTGGATAAATTCTCACCCTACTCAGGCTGGAAGGCGATACTGTGTTCATGGGAATGCCGACAATGTCGAGCACAATATTGTCCAGGAAAATCGTTTGATCTGAATGATAACAGCCTTGCTCTTGCGGGTATGCCACCATCCTGTACAAATCGCGTGTTCCATCCACATAGCGCACCTTGGCGGTGCACGTCGAGGTGGGCGACAAGGCATCGTCCATCGAGAAGAAACCCGCAAAGCCGCGCTTGGCATAGATGTAGGTAATAGTTACGGGCTCGTCTCCAATAGCATGACCATATTCTATGGCCGAGTCGGCGATGTGCGTGCCACAGAAGCAGCAGAAGGTCACTGGCGTTTCATATCCGTCATCCTTGCGCAGCGTGACAAAGCACACATCCTTCACCTCGTAGTGACATCCCAATGAGACAATGTGCGTCAAATCGCCCGTGGCAATATTCTGTAGGAAGAAGTGCGACTTGTCGGCATTGCGAATGTCGGGCGGATACTCATTGTAGCAATAAAGGTTGGGAAACTCGCCGTGCGTCATGATGATGTTGTAGTCGCTGTTGTAATTACGGATGATGGTGTTGTCCGCATAATAAGGGTTGGTGGACGTTGAAATAGGCAGCGTGTAAGTGCCTGGCAACTGAGCAAATAGTGCCGTGAAACCACTAATTGCCAAAAGGAGAAACATTAATCTCTTCATGTCAAATTGTTTTTTAATTGTTTATCATCCCCTTTTCCCTGGTGCTGTGCCGCAAGTCTTAGGGGTGGGACCCGCCGCACAATAAAGTCTGCTTTACTGCGTTATGTATGCAGGGCATCTTTATGCCTCGGGTGCGGGACGGCAGGGTGGAGGTTTTCTCTTGCCTGAGTGTCCTCCGCCCTGCGTGGCACCCTTTTTTACCACGCCTCGCTGCAGCGGCACGCTTCTCTGCGCGAGGCTTCTGCTTTGACGGTCATATCATTATTAATTATTACTTTCCGCCACAGGTGCCTGTATAGCAAGTCTGCGCGGAAAACGCTTGTTGATTAATTGGTTGCAGTGCAATGATAAAGGCCTGTACGAGGGTCAAAACTCATATCGACTGTATACCCTTCGTCAGCTCTAGCCTTACACCATGCTATTGCATCGTTTTCATTGGTAGTGTCGTAATGCAGCGTATCTTTCGTTGCATTCGTCCCCGTATGGCGATTTACATCGTGGAAGCGTACCCGCTTGCCTTCCTGCGCCCACAGCAACAGTTGATGCAACAAAGCATCATATTCCTCATCGCTGTATAGGGTCTGCGTGTAGGTTACGCCATCTACGGTGTACTGCAACGTGTATAGGGCTTCTTGTTGTTCCGTAGAGATTTGCATCTCGTTGAAGTTCTCTTTCTGGCAACTGGTGGCCAGGCATCCCAGCACCATGAATAGTGCCATTGTCAATACTGTTTTTTTCATTGTTGTTGTGTTTTAGAAATTCTTTCGGTTGCTCGTTCTTTGGCTTTTCTAAACGTATAGCGATATATTGCATCATCCTGTTGTTTGTTCTCTATCCGGAACACCATCACCGAACGTCGATTGATCGATATGGCGATAAGGTCGTTGTTGAACTTGTTGGCGGTGTCCATCTTGGCACGATAGTCGCCCCGCGGGGCGTACTTGATGCCGACTCTTTCGTTAAGGGTGTCAAATGGCTCAAAAGGATGGAGATAGTCGAGGTGGAAGTCGTACACCAGCGTTGCCCAGCTGGCGGAGTCGAGGGACTGCAACAGGGTGACGTCGACAAATATGCTGTCGTTCAGATGGAAGTCTTTGAAAAACACGACGTTCATGTCGTCTCTGCCGGCATAACGGGTGTAGGCCACGCTGGCTTCGTCAGCGGGTACGCGGTCGCGCCGCTGGCACCACAAGGTGATGGCGGCGACTTCGGCGAGCAGGATGACTCCCATCCACAGCCAGAAACGTCTTGTTTTTCGATTCATTATCATAATTAGTTCAATATACTATATATGGCTTCGGTGGCTTGCTGCGCGGTGATGTCGCCCGAGATGGCTTTTGCCGAATAGGCTTTTGGGGCGTTGGCAGCGTTGGCTCTCAGGCATGTTAAGCCTGTGCCGGCAACGAGGCAGACGGCAAAGACATTCCGGATCAGGGCTGCCCGGCTACGGCGGCGGCGACACCAACGGTGTAGGTCGGCGGCGTCTTTGTCGACAAGGGCTTGGATGTGGAGCGCCGCATCGCGGTCGGCTATGCGCTTCTCAATCATGCTGTTTCTCTCTTTTGGTTCCATAATGCTGGTTGTTTATATGTTGACGTGTTCTAATTTATATTTTATATCTGCTGCGTATTTTCTGGTATAGGCGCTGTCGCTTCTTCTTGACGGTACCCGTTTTGATTTGGAGTTGCTGTCCTATCTCACGGTCATTGTAGCCCTGCCAAAGGAGGTCGAGGATTTGGCGTTCTTCGTCGTTCAACAGCTGGCGGAGCTCCTCGAGGGTCTCTTTGGCGGCGCTGTCGTCGTGGGCCGGAAAACGATCTACATCGCTCAGGTCAATCAGATTGTGTTCGTGCTTCTTTCTCCGCTTCCAATGCGACAAGGCACCGCGGCATTGCCACGACACCCAGTAGAACTGCTGTATCCAATTCGCGTTGCTGCTCAAGTTGGGCAGATAGGTCCAGATGTAGATATAGCATTCCTGCATCAGTTCGACGCACAAGTCTTCGTCGCCACCCGAATAGTCCCAGCACACCTCGTATATCAAGGTGCGATGGCGTTCTATCAGTTTGTCAAAACGGTCATATTTCGGTTGCGGCGTCATGTGCGTTTTCTTTCGGCTCAGAGAGTCTTTTTCCTATATAATAGCCATCGCGCGGCCGAAAGGGGACAAGAGGGGTTATTTTTTAACTATATTTAACAGTTTTTAACTATATTTAACACCCTCAGGGCTTTTTCGGCGTCTCTTTCTCACAGGGGCCCGACGGAAGGGTAGGGTGTGAGCCGGAGGGCTCGTCGCAGGGGGAGGGGGGGCAAAAAAAAGGCCAGCCCGAGGGGCTAGCCTATGTTCCAGGTGGCACCGTCTTTGCCGTCCTTGACGGTGATGCCGAGTGAGGAGAGCGAGTCGCGTATCCTGTCGCTCGTCGCCCAGTCTTTCTTGCTTTTGGCATCGGCGCGCATGGCGAGAATCATCGCCATCAGTCCTTCCACCAGCGCCGCGTTGCCCGTGGCGCTCTCGTCGCGCAGTCCCATCACTTCGAATACGAAGGTGTCGAACAGGCTGCGCAGCTCGTCGATGTCGTGCTGTGTGAGGGTGGCTTTCTTGTCGGCCACGGTGTTGACGACCTTGGCGATGTCGAAGAGGTGGGCGATGAGGATGGGGGTGTTGAGGTCGTCGTTCATGGCGTCGTAGCACTGCTGGCGGTAGGCCGAGATGTCCACCGACGAGGTGGCGGCGGGCTGCAGTGCCGCGAGGGTGTGGTAGGCCTGCATCAGACGGCTGTAGCCTTTCTGTGCGGCTTGCAGCGCTTCGTTGCTGAAGTCGACGGTGCCGCGGTAGTGTGCCTGCAGGATGAAGAAACGGATGGTCATGGGCGTGTAGGCCTGCGCCAGCAGGGCGTGGCTGCCGGTGAAGAATTCCTCGAGGGTGATGAAATTGCCTAGCGACTTGCCCATCTTCTGTCCGTTGATGGTAATCATGTTGTTGTGCATCCAATAGCGACACGGCTCATGTCCCGTGGAGGCCACACATTGCGCTATCTCGCTCTCGTGGTGCGGAAAGACGAGGTCCATGCCGCCGCCGTGGATGTCGAAGGGCGACCCCAGGTATTTGGCGCCCATGGCGGTGCACTCGGCATGCCAGCCAGGGAAGCCGTCGCTCCAGGGCGAGGGCCACCGCATGATGTGCTCCGGCGAGGCTTTCTTCCACAGGGCAAAATCGCCCGGAAAACGTTTCTCTTCCTGTCCGTCGAGTTCGCGCGTGGTGGCGAGCATCTCCTCGATGACACGGCCGCTGAGGCATCCGTATTTGTGGGTGCTCTCCTGATATTTGCGCACGTCGAAATATACGCTGCCGTTGCTCTCATAGGCGTAGCCGGCATCAAGGATCTGCTGCACCAGGGCTATCTGCTCCATGATGTGGCCGCTGGCGTGGGGCTCGATGCTGGGCGGCATAACGTTCAGCCTTTCCATCGCCGTGTGGTAACGGTTCGTGTAGTACTGTGCCACCTCCATAGGCTCCAGCTGCTCGAGGCGTGCCTTCTTGGCTATCTTGTCCTCGCCTTCGTCGGCGTCGTGCTCCAGATGGCCCACATCGGTGATGTTGCGCACGTAGCGCACCTTGTAGCCTATGTGCTGAAGATAGCGGAACACCACGTCGAAAGTGATGGCCGGACGGGCATGGCCCAGATGGGGGTCACCATATACCGTTGGGCCGCAGACGTACATGCCCACACGGCCGGGGGTGACAGGAGTAAAAAGCTCTTTCTGATGCGAGAGCATGTTGTATATCAATAACGGTTGTGCCATAACAGTGATATTTTTGAATTTGCAAAATTACACATTTTTCTTCATGTAGCCAAAAAAAAGTGCAACGCAATGGCGATGAGGGCAATAAATGGGGTTGCCACGGCGTTATCATTTGAAATGCACTATGTGCGGTATGGTAGGCAACATGTTTTTTGGTGGACTGCTGGCGGCGCTGGCAGTGTTGAAGGCCGTCAGCCTCCTGCTGACGGTGGCGGCCATGAGTCGCAATGCACGGCTGACGCTGAGACTGTTGGCAGGACGCTACCGCATTGACCGTCAGCACCGAGGTCACGGATGGCTGCAGCTGCTGACACGCTATGTGTGGGAGGCGCCGCAGATGGAGTTGGGCTATTGGATTTCCCTTTGTCGTGTGCTGATGGGCGATGTGGACCGCGTGGACTATCACGGCGGTGTCACTTTCGTCACCCGCCAAGCTGCCCCGAATGCGTGGGGCGGCATGTCGCTGGGGTGTTTCGTGAATATCTCCACGACACGGCGTGTCGACGACTTTCCGGCATGGATGAAGCCCGCCAAAGGCATCTCGTTGCCGATGCACGAAATGGGACACACCTTCGACAGTCAGCGCCTGGGGCCTTTCTATCTTCTCGTGGTAGGAATCCCCAGCCTGTGGAGCGCATCGCGCAAGAAGGCTTCGTGGCACCACAATGATTTCTATCCCGAGCGATGGGCCGACCGCAACGCTTTACGCTATTTTGTAGGACGAAACAACGACTTGTCATGAAAGATATCAGAGGTTATAACGCATTGGTCACCGGTGGCACGTCAGGGATGGGCTGGGAATACTGCTGTCAGTTGGCCGCCAGGGGCTGCAACATCCTGATGGTGTCCATCCAGGAGGACCTTCTCGCCACACGTCCCGCGGAGCTGGCACAGCGCTACGGGGTGAAAACATGGAGCCTGTACGCCGACCTCTCGCAGGAGTCGGCGGCCCAGGAGGTGTGGGACTACTGCAACGGGCAGCATATCGACATCGACATTCTGATAAACAATGCCGGCATGTTCTTTTTCCACGAAATCGACGAGACTATCCACGACAAGGCTCTAGCGATGGTGCGCCTGCACGTCGTCACCCCCACACGACTGGTGATGCTTTTCGGCGAGGCGATGAAGGCGCGGCGCAAAGGCTATATCGTCAACATGTCGTCGATGACAGCCCAGCTGCCCACACCGGGAATAACCGTCTATGCGGCCACAAAGGCCTATCTGAAGAGTTTCTCGAAGTCGATGTTCTTTGAGCTGGCACCCTACAATGTCGGCGTTACCACCGTGCTGCCCGGCGCGATAGCCACACCGCTCTACCAGATGAATGACAGGTGGATGAAACTGGGACTCTCTGTGGGGCTGATACGCACACCGCAATGGCTCGTGAAGAGGGCGCTGCGCGGAATGCTGAGAAAACGCCATGTGGTGAGGCCCGGCGCCATGAACTACATTGTGCCGGCGCTGATAAGACTGCTGCCCAACCCGCTGGAGATGAGTATCTGGAACGGGTTCCGGAAAGGAAAGAAGGTGTAGCGTGGCTACCCTGCACGTCAGAATTGGAAGTAGATAAAAGGCTGCAATTCAGCTGTGATGAACTGGTATATGAGCATCACGGCCACCACCACCACCACAGCCATGGCCCACAGGGGCAACCGTGAGAAGAGGATGCGGTAGGTGCGTTTCCATCGCTCGGGTAACCAGTGGATAATCATTCCTATGACAAAAACGATGAAGACTCCCTTGTAGTGGTTCACGACATCGCCGATGGTGTCGATATTCCAGTGGCTGCCGATGCTGTGCACCATCTTTTTGGCTGTATTCCAGGCCAGTGCGTTGGCTTCGGCGGGCGGAAGGTTGGAGCCGGCGCGGAAGAAGAGGCGTGTGAAGGTGATGAAGACGAAGGTGAGGAAGATGTTCCATGCTTTCACCAGCGCCTCGTGCAGCGCCAGAGCGCGCCGATGGCTGCCGCCGTCGCGCGTCAGCAGCGTCTCCACCAGATAGCGCACCGCTGTACCTACGCATATCACGCCAGTCCACACGGCACCGACATTGAGCGCTGGGCAAGGCCAGATGATGTCGGCCAGCAGCATGAGCAGGAAGAAAGCCTGTGTGCTTACCACCCGCACCCATGCGCCTTGCGGTTTCCACCATTTGTAGATGAGTATGCCGCCGCCGTTGAGGGCACCCCAGGTGATGAAGTTGAAGCTGGCGCCGTGCCACATGCCGCCCAGCAGCATGGTGTCGAAGTTGTTGATGTTGGTCGACATGGTCTTGCGGTGTGCAGGACGCAGTATCCACAACGCCACGAGGGCACCGATGACGCTAGTCACGGTAAGTGTCACCCATGTCGTCTGTGCCATCAACGCCACGGCCACGAGCATGCCGCCCAGGATGAGATACGACCCGATGGTGCCGTTGCGGTTGCCGCCCAGGGGGATGTAGAGATAGTCTTTCAGCCAGTTGGACAGCGAGATGTGCCAGCGTTTCCAGAAGCCTGCGGCGTTGGTGGCCTTGTAGGGTGAATTGAAGTTCTTGGGCAACGTGAAGCCCATGAGCATGGCCACGCCGATGGCTATGTCGGTGTAGCCCGAGAAGTCGGCATAGACCTGCAGCGAATAGATGAACAGCGCGGAGAGGTTGGCGAAGGGGGTGAAGAAGGTGGGGTCTTCGAATACCAGGTCCACGAAGTTCACCGCCAGATAGTCGCTCAGTATTATCTTCTTCATCAGACCGTTGAGTATCCAGAAGATGGCTATGCCGAACTGGCGTCGCGACACATGGTAGGGGCGCTCCAGCTGCGGCACGAACTTGTCGGCGCGCACGATGGGTCCCGCCACCAGCTGCGGGAAGAAGGTGGTGTAGAAACCGAAATTGAGTATGTTGCTCACATGTCCTATCTTGCGCTTGTAGACATCCACAATGTAGCTGATGTTCTGGAAAGTGAAGAAGGAGATGCCCACGGGCAGGATGATGCGTGTGGCGTCGAAGTGGCTGGTGCCGGTGAAGTTGTTGGCCCACAGTGCCAAATGGTTCACCACCACCATGTCGGTGTGGAACAGTGTGTTGTAGATGTCGGTGAAGAAGTAGGCATATTTGAAGTAGAAGAGCACCAGCAGATTGATGGACACTCCTAGTATCATGAGCCATTTGCGGTGTAGCTGTATGCCTCTCTGCTCTTTGAGGGTGGCGCCGCGTTTCATGGCTTCCAGCGCGTCGAAGCGTATGCCCAGCCACCAGCCCAGCAGGGTGGAGAAGATGAGCAGCATCACAAAGAGTCCCGAGGTCTTGAAATAGAAGAAAAGGCTGACGGCAAAAAGGTAGGCGTTGCGCATCACGCGGTTGTCGGGCCGACGGCGCACAATGAAACTGAAGCCGGCAAAGACAAGCAGGAAGAAGGCCCAGAAGTTGAACTGGGTGAACAGCAACGGGTGCTGCGAGTCGAAGGAGAGTAGATCTTTGAGAAATATGAAGATGTCGCTCATCGTTATGCTCTGACTTATTGTTTGTTATTGTTATAGGTAGGGTATCCGCTCGGGTATGCCGTTGTCGCCGCGCGTGTTTTTCTTTTTATAAAGTGCTTTGGGGTTGGTGGTCTGCTGTGGCGGCTCGCGGCGTTCCGTCTGCACAGGTGCCGCCGTGGCGGGAGCAGGCGTGGTGGGTTTCATGTTCTTGAGCGTTTCGAACAGGGCGTTGCTCAGCAGGTCGCCCAGCAGCTCGTAGCCCGCGCGCGTGAAGTGCACACGGTCTTTCTGTGCCAAGTTGTGGTCGTACCATGTCTGCATGGAGCGTAGCCCGCCCATGATGGCAAACTGGTCCCACACGGCGCCGCCGGTCTCCTCGGCCAGGCGGTAGAACACATCGCGCGCCAGGGCACCGTTTTCGTTCACCGTGTATTTCCTCCGCGCGTGGCGGTAGCTGTCGTTGTTGGTGATGAAGATGAAGGCGCAGTCGGGGTTCACGGAGCGGATAGAGTCCACCAGCTGCAGGTATTTCTGCTTGAAGACTACGGTGTCGAAGTTGTTGCCCGAGGCGTCGTTGATGCCGATGCCGAAGATGACCAGGTCGGGCTTAATCATGCGCAAGTCGTGGGTGAAGTAGGGGCATTTGCTCAGATAGTCGTTCAGCGACGCGCCGTTGACGCCGATGGAGTGATAGCTGATGCCGGGCTCGTCGTTGGCCAGATAGACACCCGTCAGCGCGAAGGACTGTCCTTCGCCGCAGGGCAGCACGACGTGGAACGAGTCGACGGCCTCTTCGAGCCTGAACTCATAGCGTCGCAGCGAGGTGTCGATCTCGTCGGGGCTCATCTCTTTCCACTGCATGAGGCCCGATTTGTCGACCTTCTCGGTCACTGCCAGGCAGGGCACCACGCCGCCACGCGATTCGCCGAAGAGCACGATGCGGTTGGTCCCCCACATGATGTCGGGCTCCGCCAGCTGTATGGCGATGTCGGCCGCCGAGTCGGCCGCCGTCACCGCTATGCCGCAGAGTCCCAGCCGCTCGGCGGGCTCTTTGTACACGTTGCGTGTCAGATCCAGCACGCGCGAGCGCATCACCTTGTAGTCGAAGGGGTTGTTGCATTTCGCCGCCGCCGAGTAGGGGAACAGCATGCCACGGTCGGCCACAAAATCGGTGTAGGGCAACAGCACGTTGCGGCGCACGCGGTGCGGGAATGTTCCGCCCTGCACGTGCGACGAGCCCAGATGCATGATGTTGATTTTCCCTTTACGTGTGCTGGTCACCCGGAACCATTTCTCTGCAAAATGCTGCATCCGCGTGCTGTCGCTGCCCAGCTCAAGCCGGTTGAGGTCGTAGCGCACAAAACTGTAGCTGCTGTCCACGGCCACCGGTGCCAGCGGCACGCGGGTAGGCTTTGGACGGCTGTTGTCCGACGCGTCGGACTGTGCTTCGCAACTGCAGCCCATTGTCAGCAGGCAGCACAAAATGATCAGGTGTCGGTATATCGTATTCATTGTCATGTCGTTATTACCACAGGCGCATAAACTGCTCTTCCGTCAGCTGCTGACGTAGCAGGTAGAGCTCGTACATTTTCATGAAGCTGTCGCTGATGTAGTCGCCCACCACGCGGGCACCTTTTGTGGAGAAATGTATATAGTCGGAGTTCGCCAGCCCTTGGCTTTTCCATTTCAGCATCGAGTTCCAGCCCTCCATGGCGTCGTACATGCTCCAGTAGGCGGCACCGTGCTCGTTGGCCATGATGCGCAGGCTCTCCACCACCATGGGCAGCTGCTTGTAGGACTGGTTAGTATGTGGGTCTATCATATCGGCGGGGCCGATGAAGACGATGACGGCGTCGGGGCAGGCCTCGTGCATCAGGTCTATCTGCTTTCCCAGAGTGGCACAGTAGTTTTCAATGGTTTTGTCTGTATTCAGGTATCGCATCATATTGCCGCCAAACTGCATCATCACCAGCTTCACATCCATCTGTGCGAAGGCTTCTTTCAGCTGTTCCTGGTTGGCGGTGGCAAACTGCTGGCCGCTGACGCCGCGCATGGCGATGTTGTCCACAGCCACGCCGTAGCCGTCGTCGACCATGATACCATAGACATCGGCACTGCCGCGCAGCGTCATCGTGGCCGACGAGGTGGACGAGTCCATGACCCATCGGATGCTGTGGATGCCAGACTCTTGGCAGCTCTCCGCGAAGGTGCCGCCACCCTTGCGGTCGCGCATATCCACGTTCACTTCCGCGCCGCGGTTGTTGAAGAGTACCGTGATGCGCGAGAAGCGCTTCGCGCGTTCCATTGCCTCGTGGTTGCGGCTGGACGACATCGACAGTGTTGCGCTGCCGCTCACACGCCAACTTCTCAGCATGGGGCCATAGTTGCCGCCCTTGTCGCGCGAGATGCCATCGCCTTGGCCCCACGACGACAAACAGGTCAGCGAGCCTGTGGCCGACTGGTTGAAGGAGTAGGTGGGTACAAGCTGTCGCAGCGGTATCATGCCGGGACCGCCGCCGCCGAAGGCGTTCTGCAGATTCTCGCGGAGACGCAGGGTGATGCGGTCCATCTCTATCTGTGAGTCGCCATAGTGCAGCACGCGCACCACACGATGTTCGCGTTGTGCGTTCTCGGCAGCTTTGAAGAAATCGTCGAAGAAGCGTATGTCATTGTCGGGCAGCCAGAAACGCTGGGGACCTTCCATGAGACGCTGATGGTAGAACGCCAGCGAGTCTCTCGCCCCCGTCAGGTCGCGTTCAGGCTTCATCAGGGCGGTGTCCACTGTCGCCGGTTTCTCGTGTACCAGCACTTTGTGCATCCTCGGAAACCGCAGATTCATGCCCATCAGCTTCACGCTGTCGGGTGTCGCCAGCACCACCAGTGCCATCGCTACCACCACGACTGTGTAGAATATCAGTATCTTCTTCGCGTTCACTTCGCTATGTCTATGTGGGTCTCTCTATTCCTCTTTCTTGCTCTGTTCTTCCAGCTGGCGCTCCAGTTGGCGCACACGTTTCTCCAGCTTGTCCAGGTTGCGTGCCAGCACCAGGTTCTTGCGCTGTTTGGTGGCATCCATGGCCGGCGAGCCGACAATGGTGATGTCGCTGGGCATGCTGTGTGTGACACCCGACTGTGCGCCGATAATCACCCGGTCGCCAACCTCTATGTGTCCCACGATGCCTACCTGGCCGGCGATGATGCAGTTCTGTCCTACCTTGCCCGAGCCGGCAATGCCGCTCTGCGACGCCATGGCGGTGTTCTGTCCTACCACCACATTGTGGGCTATCTGGCACAGGTTGTCGAGCTTCACGCCTTTGTGCAGCACCGTAGAGCCCATGGTGGCGCGGTCCACACAGGTGTTGGCGCCAATCTCGACGTCGTCCTCAATCACCACGTTGCCGATCTGGTCTATCTTTTGGTAGCTGCCGTCGGCGGTAGGAGCGAAGCCGAAGCCGTCGGCACCGATCACGGCACCCGCGTGTAGAATGCAGCGCGACCCTATCACGTTGTTGCAGTAGACTCTCACGCCGGCGAAGAGCGTCGTGTTGTCGCCTATGACACAGTTGTCACCCACATAGACCTGCGGGTATATCTTCACGTTGTTGCCTATCTTCACGTTTTCGCCGATGAAGGCGAAGGCGCCGACATAGCATTTCTCGCCCAGCGTGGCGCTCGGCGTGATGTAGGCCTGTGCGTCGATGCCTTGCTTGTTGAGTTGCAGCTCGTTGTAGGCTTTCAGCAGTCCGGCGAAAGCCAGGTAGGGGTCGCCCACGCGCACCAGTGTGGCGGCGACGGGGTGTTCGGCCTCAAAGTCGCTGCGCACCAGCACCACCGACGAATGGGTGTCGTAGATGTAGTTCGTGTATTTCGGATTTGCCAGAAACGAGAGACCGCCGGGCTCTCCTTCCTCTATCTTGCAAAGTTTCCACACCTCGGCATTCTCGTTGCCTTCCACAACGCCGCCGGCCATTTCTGCTATCTGTTTGGCTGTAAATTTCATGGTCTTTATTCTGTTTTTTTGTTATTATCGTTTTTTATTTGTTCTGTTGTTTTTCCGGTGCCGCCACACTGTCGCCGTAGCGCAGGTAGCCTGCCATCTTCGCCACCGTGGCGCTGTCTGTCGTGTTCACCATCAGCAGGTCGTCGTCAGTGCGGTAGCGGTGCCCTCTGTTGCGCCATGCCACCAGTTCGCGTGCCTGCCAGCTGTCCAGATAGGGGTGCCGCCGCAGGTCGCTGGCGCTGGCGGTGTTGATGTCGGTCTGGTGCACCAGCGCGCTGTTCACCGTCAGCTGCGGCGCTATCTGTGCGTAGCGCACGCTGTCGAGGCCCCACACCTCCAGCAGCTGCTCTTTGCGTACAAAACCGCCAAGTCGCGTGCGGTAGCGCACTATCCGCTGCGCAAAGACGGGGCCGATGCCGTGAACCGTGGTCAACTCTGCCGAGTCGGCACTGTTCAGTTCCACACTCACCGTGGCGCGTTTGGGGCGTTCGGAGCGTCTGCTCCAGCGGCTGGTGTCGCGTAGCGCTGTGTCGTGGTGCCAGCTGTGATGCGACTTGTAGTGTCCTTCGCCATGCTGGTGCCATTTGGCTGTGCGTTCCGCCTCATGCCGCGCCTCCTCTTGGGCTATGGCGTCGCCGTATTCTGCCACTGCAGCCTGCAGCGCCGAGTGGTCGTCGGCGGCTGTCTGCCGGTGTTCGCTGCGCGGTTTGAGCAGCAGCACCGCTATCGCCACTGCCACCACCACGCCCATCAGCGCGTAGCCTCGCCACTGTCCTCTCGTAGGCTTCTGCATCCTGTTGCGGCTTTTGGCGTTAGTCGTCCTCGAAGGTCAGACGTCCCCGCTGTCCACGGATGATAGGCTCGCGGAACTCGTCGTCGCTCGTGAAGCCGTCGCCGTAGGTTACCCTGTCGCCGTTCACCGACTTCACGGGGTCGTTGGAGTACACCAGATGTTCCCCGGAGTCCCAAATGAGGCTCATCAGATACGACGTGTCGCCTGTGCTATAGTCTATTATCACGATGTGGCCGTAGGCCTCCACCATCTTTTTCTCTTCGCGTTGCACCGCCGAGTCGCCGGTCACGAAGGCCGACAGTTTGCCGTGGTCGTCGAATATCTGCATGGCAAAACCATGCGGATACACTGTCTTTTTCTCCGGTGTGACATAGCTCTCCACCAGTTGTGCTGTCAGTTCCATCTGCCGAGTGCCGTTCTCGCTGCGCCACACGCGCACCTCTTCGATGCGCTGCTGTGGCAGGTTCTGCGGGTCGAACATGGCTATCTTCTCCATGTCGTTGCGGCAGGCCGCCAACGTCAGCAGCAACCCTAGCAGACAACATGTAGAGACGTGCAGAAGCACGTCTCTACATCTACTGTTTTTCAGTACTTTCCTATCCACGGCTACCCTTGTTCTGTGTTGTGGGGCTTTATGCTATTGTCGCGGTCGGCAGGCTGTTTACTTTCTGGTTCTCACTATCGTGGTCTCGCCAATCCAACCCGGCACACGGTAGGTCTGGCCGTCGATGAGGTTCTCCATGAAGGCGTCGCTCTGCGAAGGATAGCTGCTCGAGTAGGCGTTTATCAGCTTGTTGGCGGCGCTCACGTTCTCCTCCGAGGGGTCTATAGCTTTGGCTTTGTTGGCTTTGTCAACGGCAGCCCAGTAGGCGGTGCGTCCACCCAATCCGTCGTCGATGCTGCGGTGGCTCGAAGCATAGAGCTGGGCAATCAGACGGTAGGGCTCTCCTTTGGTGGGCTGCATCTCGGCGGCGCGCAGGTAGGCGCTGCGGGCGCTGCTGTAGCTGTTGTTGCTGGCATAGCTCAGGCCCATGAGGATGTACACTTTATACTTGTCGCTGTTGTCGTCCATGCCTTCGACAGCTTCGTTGAGGTATCCCACAGCTTTGCTGAACTGGTCTTTGTTGTAGCACATCTGGCCCATCAGGTAGGCTGTCTGGGGCGTGGGCTCCATGGCGTGCAGCTTCTCGGTGGCGGCGAAGAAGAGGTCGGTCTTCGTGCAGCCTTTCTTTCTCAGGATGGTGGTGATTTTCTTCAACAGGTTCAGGTCATCGGGTGTGGCCTCGAATTTCTTGGTGTAGATGTTCACCAGCTCCTCGCACGAAGCGAAGGGCGAGAACTTGGCCTCCACGTTGTTGATGACTTGACGCACCTCGGCCAGTGCGGCGGAGTCGGTAGTGCGGGCGGCAATCTTGTCGAGAGCGTCGGTGGCGATGTCATAGTTGTCGATAATCATCACCGTGTCGCCAAGGCCACGGAGGACGTAGCGTATCGTGGCGTCGAAGTAGTTCTCGATGTACACGGGCTTCACCTTGTCGCCGCCCAGGCGCATGGCCTCGCTGTAGTAGCCGTAGTATTCGTTCAGGCCGTCGATGCCACGCAGCTGCTCGCAGTCGTAGCCTTTCTTGGCGGTGATTTCAGCGGCTTCGCCGAAGTATTGGATGCGCAGGTCATACATGTGCATCAGCTCTTGGATGAGTTGCTCTCTCTCTACGGGGTCTTTGGTGGCATTGTACTGCGCTTTCATGATGGTTTCGCCACGGATGTAGGTGTTCTTGTGGTTGCCGGGGCAGGTCCGCAGCACCTCTTTCCAGGGCTCGTAGGCCTCCAGGTAGTTCTTGCTATTGAAGGCTTCCTTGTACAGATACAGGTTCGTAACGCAATCCACACTGTCTTCAGGTGTTTTGCCATACTTCTGTGCTGTTGCTGTCATCGTGGCACCGAGCACCACCAGCAGCATCATGATCTTCATTGTTTTCATCTCTCTTTATTTTTTGTTATTTTTTGTTTAGTCCGACTTGTTGTCTTTTACTTGTGCTTTTATGTTTTTTTAACAGCTTTCGCTAGTTGTATTTGCGTTTCACAAACCACGACTCGCAGCTTCCCAGCGAGATGCCTACCATCACGGTGTTGCGTTTCAGCAAGTCCTTGTCGCCAAATGAGTTGTAGCTCACGGTGAGGTTCATCACCGAGCGGCCTTTGCGCATAGGCAGTGCGATGCCGGCGCCGATGCCCCAGCTTCCCAGGGTATAGTCTTTGCCGTCGCTGGTCTGCAGCGCCAGCTTGCCGCTCTCGGTGTGGAAGCCTGCCGAGTAGCTCACGCGGCGCAGATAGCGCGACTCTTTCGGGTCGCCCAGCAGCTGTACGCCCACGGCGAAACGGTAGAAGTCGTTGTAACGCAACGGACTGGCGCCGAAAATCTGCACCTGGCTGTTCTCTTCGTATTTCATGCCTTTCCATGGCGCGATGTTGCCTTCGGCGGCAACACGCCAACGGTCGTTGCGCGTCAGCGACACACCCAAGCCCACCTCCATGGCCTGCTCCAGGGTGCTTTTGTATTCGCTGTCGCCGCCGTGCGGGAAGATGGTGTCGCGCATATATTCGCTGCCGCCATAGGTGACAAAGGTGTATACCAGTGCGTTGTCGCGCACATTCATTTTCTGGTGAGGCCTCAGCGTGGCGCCCAGCGTCAGCAGGTATTTCTCGCCCAGCGGCTGGTCGTACTGCAAGCCAAAATCGAAGGTGAAATTACGCACATAGGTGTCTTTCTGTCTGCGGCTGTCCATGAAATAGGTGGTGTCATTGGCCAGGAAGTCGTATGTCAGTGCGCGTGTCAGCTTGCCGTACAGCAGGTTGACATTGAAGCCGCCGCGCAGCGCCGGCTTCGTGGCGTCGTGACCACCGATGATGTTGAAGCCGTGGCCCCAGAACAGCTGTGCCACGCCGCCGGTGCCTTCGTAGATGGTCTTCATGTCGCCAAATACTGGGCTGCTCTGCTCGTGCACCGACTGGTAGTTCACGTCGGAGTATGGCATCAAGCCGAAGGCTGTCTTCCACCATTTCGTCAGGGGCAGGCCGAAATACAGGTACCCGATGTTGCCGTCGGCATCGTAGAGCGACTGGTTCTTGTCCTTCAGCGTCGACATCTCGATGTTCAGACCCATGTCGAAGATAAACGATTCTTTCTCTATTGTCGCATACGATGCTGGGTTGAAGGGGTTTATCATGTTGTTCGCCGAGCGGGTCAGCCCGATGCCGCCCATGCCGGCGATGGCCGGTATGTTGTAGGGCAGGTCGCACTGGCCAATGCCATACTGTGAGAACGGCGCGTTCAGCCCGTTCTGGCCCTGCGCGGGTGTCGCCACCCATGCCAGCATGGCCGTAGCCACTATCATGATTCCTTTGACAATATTTCTCATCTTTTTTGCTCTGTTCTTTGGTTAGTTTTGTGCCTGCTTTGTTATTAACTCAGTACTTCTTCTATATATATTTTGCTCATATCGGGCCCTGCCTGGGGCTCAAAAACTAATCTAGTACATTCATTTCCAATATTCTATCCAAACCAGCCAGTACCAAATCAGGCTCTGCAAAGTTCGGAAAAATATATGGATTGTCAAAATAAAGTGCGTCGCCGCCTGTTAAAAAAAGTTTAACGGCGCCATGGCGTGACTTGTAGGCTTCCATAAAGCCCTGTATTTCAAACATTGTCGCAGTCAGCACGCCCGCCACGATGCTCTCTTTTGTGCTTTTGCCTGTCAGCGGCAGCCCTTCAGGCTGCTCGGCGAGTGTCACCAGCGGCAATGCCGAGGTGTATTCGTGCAGTGCCCGCAGCCGGAACGATAGGCCAGGCAGGATGGCACCACCTTCGTAGACACCCTGAGCGTCAACGAAGTCTATCGTGATGCAGCTTCCGGCATCCACCACAGCCAGCGCATTGTCGGGGCACAGGCTCCACGCGCCCACGGCAGCGGCCACGCGGTCCATGCCCAGTGTCTCCGGCGTCTGGTAGTCAATGCGTAGCGGCAGCTGCGAGCAATAGCTTAGCTCATGGTACCGCTCCCGCAACTTTGCCGGCAGCCAGGCAGCAATGTCGCTTCTCCTGCCTACCACCGACGCGATGGCTTTGTCCAGCGGATACTCCTTGGCAAGTGCGTTGATGTCAATGCTTTCCAGCCTGTCGGCAGTCTGCATCGCCATCTTATGGCCGTCCTCAAAGACAGCCACTTTGGTACGCGTATTTCCTATGTCGATAATCAGATTTGCCATACAGCTTTCTTAACGGCATATAGTCATTATTATTGCGACTGCAGTCAAAAATAGTTTCCTGTAGTCTCTGTCCGAAGCCGCAAGAGACTTTTTGGATTTTTTTTACTTGCCATGTCACAATTTGGGGTGTTTTGTCGTTTAATAGGTGAATCGATTCGAAATAACATCTGTGTCTAACCATTAAAAGGATAATTTATCATGAATACAATGTCAATCTTACTCAGTAGTATGCCCGAGATGCTTGATGAATTCAACGATATAATAGCGGTTGTGCTGGTATTTGCAATACCCATAATAGGTACTATCCTGATATTTGGATTGCCTATAATGATAGCGATGCTCATCTATCGCCACAAGGTGAATGATACCAACATGCGGGCAAAAGTAATCCTCGCTGCCATGGATAAATACCCAGGGGCTGTGCCGGAGGAATTGATTAACAGTCTCAACAAGCCGCAGAAGAGCGTCAAAGAACGGCTGCTCGGCAAACTGTTGTGGGGATGCCTTTTCAGTCTGTCTGGTCTGGCAATTGTGGCCACAGCTCTTTTTTCCAGTGTGTTCGACAGTGGGATGTTCGTCTTTGGCATTTTGTTGCTTGCCGTTGGTGTGGCGTTTCTGATCTACTATTTCGTTGGCCGTCGGCAGCTACGCACTCAGATTGAAGCCGAGGAACAAAAGCTATTGAATTGATATGGTTATTATTAAAGCAGGGCGATGACGCGCGACAGATTCATTGAACTGGTGAGAGTCGAGCAGGAGCCTCTTCGCAGGTTTCTGCTTGCCCTGTGTGGCGGCGACCGTGACGCAGCAGAGGATATCGCGCAGGACACACTCGTCAAGGCTTATCTTGCTTCGAGTGGATACGCGGAGCGCTACAAATTCCGTACTTGGCTTTTTAAGATTGCCTATCGCACCTTTCTTGACTACGCCAAGCGACCCCGTTTCGATAGTCTGTCGGAGTTGTCCTGCCTGTCGGAGAAGTCTGACCTAGAAGCAGATGTGGCTTTTCGCCATGAGGCGCTGTATCATGCCATTAACCAACTACCAGAGCAATCGCGAGCAGCCGTTTTGCTATACCATATTGAGGGATACTCCATCGCCGATATCGCTGCCATTACCCATAGCAACCCTATCGCCGTGCGACAAAGGCTGTCGCGCGGATTGAAAAAACTTAAGACAATTCTCGAGAGATGAAAAGGAACGAAACATTCAAAGCAATGCTCGCCGACTACCGTCCCAACTTGGGCGACGGCGACGAATATCTCAGTAATCTGCAGCGCAGATTGGATGCCGTGGAAGTTGTCAAGCAGGTGTACGAAGGGCAACGTCGACAGATGCGCCGCCGAATGGTAGTGGCATTTGTCTCTGGCGGCATCTCAGGGGTGGTGATATCCCTTTATCTGCTGCTGCATCCTGTCGTCTTGATTGCGGCAAGTTGCTCAATTCCAAGTATTTTAATTGCCAACATTAACACTATTCTCACGATACTGGTCGTCCTGGTGTTCAGTGTTCTGATAGCCACTATCTGCACATTGTTCTATCAGAT
This sequence comes from Bacteroidales bacterium, assembly GCA_024681475.1. GTDB lineage: Bacteria > Bacteroidota > Bacteroidia > Bacteroidales > P3 > Colimorpha. Next base: position 26,344 of record JAILAT010000033.1, read on the forward strand.
TGTCAAACGCGACTATTCAACAGAGCTGGCACCCCGACTCTGAGGTGTCAGCCCCTTTTCGAAAGGAATGGCTACTTGTGATAAGGGCCCCTTTTCAATCAGTTGTACATATTCATCGCCCTGTCGGCACCTTGTGTGGCGAAGCATTTCACCGCTTCGGCGGCTTTGACGATGGCGGGGTCCAGCAGGGCACGCTCCTCTTCGCTGAAGGCTCCCAGCACATAGTCTATCTGGTGGCCACGGCTGAAGTCGGAGCCGATGCCGATACGCAGACGGCAGTAGTTGTTGGTGCCCAGCTTTTCCTCAATGTCGGTCAGGCCGTTGTGGCCACCGTGAGAGCCTTGCTTTTTCATGCGTATCTTGCCCACGGGCAGCGCCAGATCGTCGACCACTACCAGCACGTTGGCGAGCTCCACTTTCTCTTTGTCCATCCAGTATTTCACCGCTTTGCCCGACAGGTTCATGTATGTCGTCGGCCGTATCAGCACCAGCGTGCGTCCTTTGCAGCGCACCTCGGCGCGGTAGGCGTGGCGCTCCAGCACAAAGACCACCTTCTCTTTCTCGCGACCCTGCTCCACCAGCTTGCGGTTGGTCTCTTTCACCAACTCGTCCACCACCATGAAGCCGGCATTGTGGCGTGTGCCTTCGTATTCCGCACCCACGTTGCCCAGTCCTACTATCAAATATTTCATGCTGTTGTCCTCCGGCTCTTTCTTGCCAAACAGGCGTTCAATCCATCCCATGGCACGGCGTCATTCAACGATTTTCATCTCCTGCACCAGATGGCCGGCACCGGCATATTTGTCGATGATGAAGAGGCAGTAGCGGATGTCCAGACTGATGTTGCGGCAGTAGTTGGGGTCGAACAGCAGGTCGCTCATCGTGCCTTCCCAGCAGCGGTCGAAGTTGATGCCTATCAGCTGGCCGTCAGCGTTCAGCACGGGGCTGCCGCTGTTGCCGCCGGTGGTGTGGTTGGTGGCGATGAAGGCCACGGGCATCTCGCCTTGCTTGTTGGCATATCGGCCGTAGTCTTTCTTCTTGTACAGCTCTTTGAGGCGCGGCTCCACGCGGTAGTCGTAGATGTCGGGATCCTCTTTTTCCATGATGCCTTCAATGGTGGAGTAGGGGGTGTAGTACACCGCGTCTTTGGGTTTGAAGCCTTGCACATGGCCGTAGGTCACGCGCAGCGTCAGATTGGCGTCGGGGAAGAAATTGGAGTCGGGATACATCGCCATCAGGCCATGGATATAGTCGCGCATCAGGCTGTTGATGTTTTTCCTGGCGCTGGTGTAGGTGGCCCGTTTGTCCTGCGAGTAGCTTCGGTTGTAGGCTTTCACCAGCAGGGCCACCCCAGGGTCTTTCTCGATGGCAGCCTGTCGTTTGGAGGCAGGGGTGCGCAGCAGCTTCTCGTATTTCTTCGGGTCGTTGAGTGCCGATTTGGCATACACCTTGTGCAGGTAGGCTTCAGGCCCCATCTCTTTGACAAGCAGGTATGGGGCATAGCCCGCCTTGTACATATACATCATTGTCTCCACAAAGATGGCTTCGTCGATGGGTGAATGCACATCGAAATCGGTGTAGTATTTTTTCCCTTCGTCCAGTAGCTGTTCCGTGAGTTTGTCCATCGTCTGCTCGTCGGCGGCAGCGCTGGTGGCATTCCACAGCTTGTAGGCCCTGTTCATGAAGTCGCTGGCCATCACCGCTTCGTTGAAGTAGGTCCATTCCAGCGAGATGTTTTTCAGGCGGCTGTAGTTGGCCTCCATTTCGTTCAGCACGTCGCTGTATTGCGGCTTGCCTGCTGCCCAACGGCGGAAGGCGGCCTCCTGCTCGCGTTTCTGCTCCACGCCGTGAAGTCGCTCAATGCCTTGTGTCTCGCCTTGCCATTTCTTCCAGCCGTTGGCGATGTTGGCCACGCGGCTGGCGTATTTCAGTCGCAGCGCGGGGCTCTGTGCCATGGCGGCGTTGTAGTGGTTCAGACGGATGGTTCTCAAGTCGATACGTACGGGATTTTCCATATTGGCAGCCAAGTCCACCTGGTCGTGGGTCACGTAGCGCTGGGTGGTGCCAGGGTAGCCAAACACGAAGGTGAAGTCGCCCTCTTCCACGCCTTTCAGTGAGATTTCCAGACTCTTCAGCGGACGGTAAGGCTTGTTGTCGGGACTGTAGTCGGCAGGCTTGTTGTCGGCGCCGGCATAGACACGGAACATCGAGAAGTCGCCAGTGTGGCGCGGCCACATCCAGTTGTCGGTATCGCCACCAAATTTGCCGATGTTCGATGGGGGAGCACCCACCAGGCGCACGTCGGTGAAGACTTCGTTGATATACATAAAATACTGGTTGCCATAGTAGAAAGGTTTGATGACGGCTTTATAGTGCGTTCCTGCCACGGCTCTCTCGCTGATGGCTTTGATGTTTTGTGCCACGATGGCTTCGCGCTCGCTTTCACCGGTGCTGCTCTTCACACCTTCAAGCACTTGCGCGGTGACATCCTCCATGCGCACCAGCCGCGTCACGCTCAGCCCGGGACACGGAATCTCTTGGCTGCGGGTCATGGCCCAGAAGCCGTTGGTCAGATAGTCGTGTTCCACGGTGCTGTGGCGCACGATGAAGCTGTAGCCGCAGTGGTGGTTGGTGAGCACCAACCCTTCGTCGCTGACAAATTCGCCTGTGCAGCCGCTGCCAAACAGCAGCACGGCATCTTTCAGACAGGCGTTGTTCACGTCGTAGATGTCTTTGGCGGAGATGTGCATGCCGGCTTTCTGCATGGCCGCTTCGTTGCGGCCCAGCAGCATGGGTATCCACATTCCTTCGTCGGCCAAGGCACTGATACTCAGCGCGACGGTCATGATAAGTATTGCTATTTTCTTCATGGTGTTATGTTTTTTTTCGTTTTGGTCTTTGTTATGTTTGGGGAGCTGATGTTTCAACGCCACAACTATACAACCCATCTTCTTTGATAAGAAGATGGAAATCAATGCAGTATAGCCCAAAGTAAAGAATGGTGTCACTTTACTTGTGGAGTGCAAAATTACATCTTTTTTATAATGTATGCAATTTTAATTTGCACTCTTTGCTGGTTGAATGTAGCAGGATGATTCTTGATACCAACAGAATTATTTGATTATCAGTCTTCTGACAGTTCTTCCTCCTGTTCCGCTCAGCAAGGCCAGATAGCTGCCTTTGGCCCATGTGCTGACGTCGATGCTGTGCTCTCCGGCAGCCAGTGTCATGAGCAGCATGGTGCGCCCCTGCATGTCGACGATTTGCAATGTCGTGGTCTCAAGGGTGCTGACCGAGAGCACGTTGTGTGCTGGATTGGGATACAGCATCGTGGTCGTTGTTTCGGTTTCGGCGATGCCCTCTTTCTCGGGCACCATGAAATAGGCTGTTGTCCAGCTGCTTGTGATTTCGTTGGAACAGGTCTGACGTACCTGCACGTAGTGCTCTTGCCCGGCCTGCAGATAGTCGCTGATGGTGTAGTGCTGCTCCGTCAGGCCGAAGACATAGTGTTCGGGTGCAGCGTCCTGACCCACATGACGATAGCGAAGGTCGTAGCTCGCTCCCTCGCCGCTCCAAGTCACTTCCGCCTGTTCGGCAGTGATGTCGCTGACGCGTAAGGATACCACTGTGTCGCATACCTCCACTTCGCCAGAGTGCGGATCATACTCGCTGCATGTCAGCAGTTTGTAGTAGGGAAGATAGGGGGTTGTATAGGAGAATCCAATGGTTTCGTTCATGTTATAGGCTTCGTCGTCACGTGCCACATAGCGTGCTTTGACATAGTCTCCTGTAAAATGCCACGCAGCAAACTGGCAGGCATTGGGATGTTGGTGATTATCAAGAGCATGACTCCTGCTTATTGCTATCACGACATGGCTGTGTCCGTCCCAGCGAAAGGTGCTGTCCAGCCGCACCGCGCGCCAGGCTCCTGCCTCCGTAAAGTTCAGTGTGCCAGTGTATACCAGCTGGAAGTTGTTGTCGTTGTTCTGCAGCAGGCCATTGTTCAGCGTGTGGTGCGTGTTGGCCATATAGATTTTGCAGCCGTCGTTATACTGGCAGCCGTCGTTGAGCGTGGTAGGCAGAAAGGCGAAGTACTCGATGTCGTAACCAACCAGGGCCGCCATCTCGCTGCTGTCCATAAGCACCTCACAGTAAGAGTAATAATAGTCCGACGACACGGGAAAGTGTGTTGTCTGGAAAGTTGCCGCCAAGGAGTCGCTGTTGCTGGCCTCCACGGGGGATTCGCACGCCACAGTGTCGCTCTGGGCACGGAGCGTCAAGGGGATAAACAAGAGTATGATAATCAAACAGTAATATGCTCTATTGGCCATAATCGTTGCGGTTTTTCATCCAGCAAAAGTACAACTTTTTTTCCGATATTCTCGCATTTGCAAAATATTTTGCTCTTTTTTGAGTTATTCAACTATCTAATTCTTCGAACCGTGCATCTGATTATCGACTATCCGTGGTTTTTCGTGCTGTTCTGCCTCTTGGCGGGCGCGGCGGTCAGTGCCTTGCTCTATTATGTCTCGTTTCGGCGTCGCGGCGCTGATGCCCGCCCCTTCGGCAAACGTGTGACCCTGCTGCTTGCCGCTGTACGTTTCCTTGCAGTTTCGCTCATCGCTTTCCTGCTTTTGGCCCCACTGGTCAAACGCCAGCACAACATCACCGAGAAGCCGCTCATTGTCATTGCCCACGACAACAGCGAGTCACTGGCACTGACAGCCGACTCCTCTTACTATCGTACTGATTTCCAGAAATCCATGGACAATCTCGCCAGCAAGCTCCGCTCCGATTTTGAGGTGGTGGAGTATGTCTATGGCGACCATGTGGCGTTGTGCGACGAGGACACTATGCCGCTGTTTTCCAACAAGGCTACCGACATGAGCGAACTGCTCAACGCCATCGGCGAACGCTACTACCATCGCAATGTTGGTGCCCTCGTGCTTGCCGGCGACGGCATCTACAACAAAGGTGTCAACCCCGTCAGTCAGACGTCGTCGCTTACCTTTCCGGTGTATACTATCGCATTGGGCGACACGGCGTTGCACCGCGACGCGGCCATAGCACATATCCGTTGCAACCGCATCGCCAACCTCGGCAACAAGTTTCCCATGGACATCACGGTCAATGCCGCCCGCATGAACGGCGAGGAGGCCTTGCTGTCGATATCTAATGGAGGAAAACAGCTGTTTTCTAAACAGATACGTTACCAAGGAGATCATTTCTCCACCGTCGAACAGGTGCTGCTCGAGGCCACTGCGCCAGGATTGCAGCGCTACGAGGTGGCGCTGACTCCACTCAATGATGAGCAGTCGACCACCAACAACTATCGCTCTGTGCCTGTGGAGGTTATCGACGGACACCAGAAGATTGCCATCATTGCTGCTGCACCGCACCCTGATGTGGCTGCGTTGCGACAGTCCATTACGGCCAATAGCAACTATGAAGTCGATTGTTTCCTTGCCTCCGAGTCGGGCCTCGAAAAAATTGGCGCATCGCAGTCCAACGCACGTCAGCGTTTCGTGCCCGACGACTACAATATGCTCGTTTTCCACCAGTTGCCTTCAAAGAGTGGTGCCGTCAATGCCGATATGACCACTTGGCTCAAGGGTGGTGTGCCGGCACTCTTCGTGCTGGGGTCGGCTACCGACCTACCGCGTTTCAACGCCATGCATACCGGACTGGAAATTGTGTCGCGCATAGACCGTCAGAATGAGGCTATGCCGCTGTTCAACAGCAACTTCACTCTCTTCACACTAGAGGAGTCGGTGGCGCGCCAGCTCGAGCAGTGTCCTCCGCTGGTGTCGCCGTTCGGCGACTATAAGAGCAACGGCAACATGCAGACGCTTTTTTTCTCTCGTGTGGGCACCGTCAACAGTGGACAGCCGCTTGTCGCCATGGTGCAGCTGCAAGGCGGTGAGGGAGCTGCGTCTGCGCAGCCTGTGCGCTATGCTTTCGTAGCTGGCGAGGGGCTCTGGCGATGGCGTCTCTCCTGCTACCAGCAGTTCGGCACCCATGAACCATTCGATATGTTGGTCGATAAGTTGGTGTCGTTCACGGCGTTGCGTTTCAGTAAGGACCGTTTTATGGTAGAGGTCTCCAACGTCTTCAGCGAGTCGGAGCCTGTGGTGCTCAATGCGCAGCTCTACAATGATAATTATGAGGCCGTTAACGTTCCCGAGGTGTCGCTCACGGTGCAGGCTATGGATGCCGAGGCTTCTCACGAGCCGCTGCGCTATGCTTTCAACCGCTCAGGACAAGGCTACACGCTGAATATCGGTCAGTTGGTTCCTGGATTGTATCGCTACACCGCCACCACGCGCTTCAACGGCAAGGATTACACTGCGTCGGGCAGCTTCCTCGTTGAGCAGCAACTGCTTGAGGAGCTCACCTTGCGCGCCGACCACTCGCTGCTCCAGACCCTGGCAACCTCGACCGATGGTGCCATGCTCTACCCCGAACAAATCGACCAGCTGCCTGAGATGCTCAAGAACCGCAAGGATATCAAGTCGCTGATTTACACCGAGACGACCTATGGCGATATGCACAACATGCTGCTGGTGTTTCTGATTATCGTGCTGTTGCTTGGCATCGAATGGGTTGTGCGTAAATACAACGGCACGGTATAGGCCTCCTTTACTGAGAAGAATATGGATTCCAAAGGTCATAGAAACAGCAAGTTGTCGGCGTTGCGCCATTCGGCGCTGCTCCGCGACGGTGCTACGCTCATCTCCGGCAACGTCTGGGCGCAGCTCATTGCCTTTGCCTCCTATTTTGTCCTCACACGCCTTTTCAGCAAGGAGGATTTCGGTGTGTACAATATGTTTTATTCTTACATCGATGTGCTGGTCATTGTTTCCACATGCAAGTACGAAATGGCTGTGGTGCTCACTCCCGATGAACGGCAGGCTTCCGCTGTGTCGCGTGTTGCACTGCGGCTCAATATGCTGATTTCGTTACTCTTGCTGGTTGTGGCTGTGCTGCTGGTGTCCGTCGGATATGCGCCCGGCCAGCAACTCTCCTATGGCAGCTGGGCGTTGCTGCTCGTGCCTTTCATGGTCTTTTTTTGCGGCACGTCGCGTGTCTACGCAGCCTTGTGCAACCGTGCGCGGCGTTTTCGACAGATAGCCCTCTCCGAGGTGGTGGGGTCATCGTCGACACTGATATTCAAGATCTTGTTTGGTCTTCCGCGTTGGGGCGCCACACTGATTCATGGCATCGGTCTTCCCTTGGGTACCCTATTGGGCAAGATGGTCTCCAATGTCAACTACTACCTTTCGGTGCGCCGTATGCATCTGCCGCGCGACATATCGCGCCCAGAACTGCGCTCTGCTGCCAGACAGTATGGCAACTTTCCCAAGTTTGTCATGCCCAAAGATTTGATTAACAGTTTCTCATATAACTTGCCTTTCTTATGGCTGGCCTTTTATTTCGACAAAGCGGAGGTAGGTCTTCTGGGTCTCGCCATGACGGTGGCGGTGCGCCCCATCAATATGTTCAACACCGCCTTCGAGAAGCTGTTCTATGTGCGCGTGGTGGAAAAGATTCGCGCCAACGACCACGTGCTGCCCGACATTGCCCGTTTCGTCAAGTATCTTGTACTCATAGCATTGCCAATCTTCGTGTTGGCATTCCTTTTTGCCGAACCGCTGCTGGTATTCTGCTTCGGCGACAAGTGGGCGGGTTGTGGATGGTATGTCCGTGTGTTGCTGCCGTGGGTCTTCGTGATGCTGCCCTCCACGTCGTTGATGTTCATATCCAATGTCTTCGGCAAACAACGCACCGAGTTTTGGTTCTATGTCGTGCTGTTGTTGCTCCGTGTCGCCGCCATCACCGCGGGCATCATTATGGGCAATTTCCGTCTGGCCATAGCATTATTTGCAGCCTCTGGAGCCGCGATTTCCTTGGCGCTCCTGGTGTGGTACCTCCTTCTCCTCCGTCGCTATGAGCGATCCCGCTGAGGTGAACAATGTGATCCCCCAATAATAATCAAAGAGGTGGGCGCAATCGCGTCCACCTCTTTGATGCTATGGGTGTTAACCCTTATTCGCGGTTTTTGTATTTCTCCACCTGCACACGCATGGTGTCTACGCATTCGGATACGGCCTCTTCGAAGCTGTTGGCTTGTTTGCTATTGAAGAGATTCTGACCTGGCAACGAGAGTTTTATCTCGGCAATCTTGTTGTTGTCGCTCTCGGGCTTGTCCACTTTGAGGGTCACCTCGCACTTGGTGGCGTTGTCTACGATGCGTCCTAGTTTCCCCACTTTGTCGTTGATGTAACTTTCCAGCTTTTCGTCTGCCTTGAAACGGACTGAGTTGATTGAGATGTTCATAATTCTCCTCCTTTTTTGGTTAGTTAATTTTTATCTTTTTTGTTTTCTTCTTGTTTATCAGCGTTTTTCTTCGTCTCCCCGTCCTCCTCACTTTTTCGCTGCGCCCGGGGGTGTGTGTGCCGGTAGGTCTCTTGCATATACTGTCGCGAGACATGAGTGTAGACCTCTGTGGCAGCCAAGTCGGTGTGGCCCAGCAGCTCTTTGATGGCGTTGATGTCGGCACCCTCGTTGAGCAGATGTGTCGCGAAACTGTGCCTGAAGACGTGTGGGCTGATGCGGTCGGCGTTTGAGAAAAGTGTCATGTATTTTTTCACCACCATGGCCACATCATGCTCCTCGAATGGCATCCCGTTTTGCCGCACAAAGAAGGCTTCGGTCTCACCTACTTTTTCTCTTTTTAACGAAAAATAACATTTTATATTGTGCAAAAGTTCATTTTCTATCGGAATAATTCTCTCCTTGTCTCGTTTCCCCAACACTTTCAGGCTCTTAGCGTGCTCGTCGAGGGATGATTCACGCAACCCTATCAGCTCTGCGCGACGGATGCCAGTCTCATAGAGTATCCGTAGCATCAGCTGGTCGCGCTGTCCTTCAAAGTCATCGGTAAAATATTGTGAGTCATATATTTTGCTTACCTCTTTCTCGGTAAAGGAGATGGGGAGGCGCTTAGGTGTCTTGGGTGTCGACACTTTCGCCATGACGTCGCTGCTGACAATGCCTTCACGACGCAGATATTTGAACCACGACCGCAGCACCGCGGTGTATTGTTTCAGTGTGAAGGGGCTTTTCTCCTGTTCGGCCATGAGCCATTCACGGATCTCCAAGTGGCTCACATCCTCGATGTCGGTGATTTGAAGCTTTGATTCCAAGAATGTTGCCAGCAGCCGCAGGTCGTTGCCATAAGACTCCACCGTCAGCCTCGACAGACGTCGCTCGATGGCGATGTAGTTCAAAAAGCATTCTATGGCAGCGTTGATTTTCATGCTGCAAATATACGTATTTTTCTTGACATGTGTACCGATTATTTTTCTTTTGTAGCCTATGTGACACGTTTTCAGCTTCCCCGAAGCCAGCATGATGCTGCTCCCCATGTCCCGTTTTGCTGCCGAAAGGCAACAAAAAAAGGATTTCCTTTGGAAACCCTTTCTTCTTGATGCGTTGTCGGCCGAAACTTACTTGTCCAGCTGCTGCTGACGCAGGTGCTGCACATAGATGGCTTTCAGCTTCTGTTCCCGCTTGATGACGCTGGGCTTCGTGAACTTCTGACGGTCGCGGAGCTCTTTCACAACGCCGGTTTTCTCAAATTTGCGTTTGAGTTTCTTCAGTGCGCGTTCGATGTTGTCACCTTCTTTAATAGGAACTACGATCATGATTAATACCTCTTTCTTGTTAAGGGTTAATAAAACAGTTGTTAATTATGACTACCAACTCTTAGAATTGGAAATGTCCTTCGGCGGCAGCGTCCTTGATGGCGTTCAGGACACCTTTCTTGTTGATGATACGCATACCCTTGGCCGAAACCTTCATCGTAATCCACATATCCTCTTCAGGAATGTAGAACTTCTTGGTCTGCAGGTTGGGCTTGAAGGTTCTCTTAGTATGGATACGGGAGTGCGAAACGTTGTTGCCCGTGATCACTTTCTTGCCGGTAATTTCACATTTTCTTGACATCTTTTCTCTATTTTTTTGTTATTTATTCTTGAAATTATGGCCCCTTTTTGGGGGCGAAAACGGCTGCAAAAGTCACACATTTTTTCGACATGGCAAAATTTTTTCATTCCCTTTCCCCGACTTTTAATTATTTTTAACATTTCGTTAATTGCAAATGTCATGGAAACAGCACGTTATGCAAATGCATATTTTCCATTTAACAGATTTTTTTCAGCACTTTAGCAGTGGTTTCTACCCATTTTTTTTGCTTTTTTCTGGTTGAAAAATGCGATTTTGGCCATTTCTGCGTTAACCAGATGTCTTCTTTTCCAAGTGCTCCGGCATACTGGGGGGAAGAAGATGTATATTGTGAGTTAATATATTGTCAACATGGCTTTTAGCGACACTTTGATACATTGGTATGAGGACAATGGCCGGCAGCTGCCATGGCGCGGAATAGACGACCCCTATCGTATCTGGCTCTCGGAAATCATCCTCCAGCAGACACGTATCGAGCAGGGAATGTCTTATTATCAGCACTTTGTGACCACGTATCCCACGGTGTTCCACCTCGCTGGGGCTTCTGAAGAGCAGGTGCTGAAAAGCTGGCAGGGCTTGGGCTATTATTCGCGGGCACGTAATCTCCATGCTGCAGCCCAACAGATTGTAGACCAGTTTAATGGCATCTTTCCTTCGACCTACAAGGACATCCTGGCTCTGAAAGGGGTGGGACGCTACACTGCAGCTGCCATCGCATCGTTCGCCTTCCGTTTGCCTTATCCTGTCATCGACGGCAATGTATATCGCGCCGTGGCACGCCTGTTCGATATCGCCACACCCATTGCAACCAATACTGCCTACAATGAATTTGAAGCTCTGCTGCTCAATCTGATAGACAGCGAGCGCCCTGACCTCTTCAACCATGCCATTATGGATTTCGGCTCCGTGCAATGCAAGCCACAAAACCCTAATTGTCAGGAATGTGTATTTGCCGATAGCTGTATGGCTTTGCGTCGTGGCAAGGTGGGGTTGCTTCCCGTCAAGAGCGCCCCAACCAGAGTGAAGGACCGTTATTTCTATTATTTTGATATTATTATTAAAGACAAGTCGGGCCGTTGTTCAAGACTGATGCATCAGCGGGAAGGCAATGATATTTGGCGTGGCCTATACGAACTGCCTCTGCTCGAGACAGCTCAGCCGTTGAGCAAAAAGGACCAACCTAAAACTTTCTCGCAATTCCTTGCCACAAAGGGAATTACAGAAGATGTCTCTCCGTTTTTTGTGGTACAATACACCCACCAGTTGACACATCGTACCATCCACGCCGACTTTTTCCGTGTTGAAGTGGATCATTTTTCTTTGCCGGAGGACTGTAAAGAGCTTTTTGTCGCTGTGGAGGAGACAAAAAAAATGCCCGTCTCACGACTGATTGACAGATATTTGTTGCTTTTTTAGAAAAATTATTTCTACTTTTCTGCATTTTATGCGGATTTTTTCATATCTTTGCAGTGATTACTGTTTGGAGCTCTTGGCTCACTATTGCTTGTAACACAATGTTTAAATCTTAAATATGGTAGGAGTAAATAAAGTAATTTTGATTGGTAATCTAGGGAAAAACCCCGAGATAATCACTTTTCAACAGGAACGTGAAGATGGCTCTATGGGTGTTGTGAAGAAGGCTACTTTTCCTCTCGCCACCACGGAAGTTCACAAGAATAAAGATGGAGAACGCGTAGAGCAAACCGATTGGCACAATATTGTCTGCTGGCGCGGTTTGGCAGAAATTTCAGAGAAACTTTTGCACAAGGGGACGCAGGTCTATATCGAAGGCAAACTGCAAAGCCGTTCATGGGAAGACCGCGAGGGTAACCGTCGCTATATCACTGAGGTTGTGGCAGAAAACTTCACCGTGCTAGGTAACCGCAACCGCCAGGAGGATAGCAATCAGAGTTCGGAGTCATTCAATGACAGCCTCGCCCCGGAGACAGCCCAAATGGGTGACCTTCCTTTCTAAAGAGTTAACGTATCAAACATTCATGTTTCTTACATAACAAAAAAAGTGCGGGCACCCGCACTTTTTTGTTGCTGTTCACTTTTGTGGTTCCTATCTCATCTCCAGCTCTTTGCGTTTTTTGTGATGCTGTAGCCAGAGGCCATACACTTCACTGACGTTGCTGGCGGTGCTGAAAGCGTGTATGTCGTTGTTCTTCATCCAGTTGAGCAAGTTGCTGAATTCATCTTTGGTGAGCAGGGCTTCCAACTCGATGCTCTTCTCGTTGGTGTAGCCACCAATGACCTCGTAGAGGGTGCAGCCACGACCCAGCTGGTTGATAATGTATAGCCTGATGCGGTCGTAGTCCTTCGAGACGATGCAGATGCGTTTGCGGCGGTTCAGCGAAGCGGTGAAGTAGTCGACCACCAAGCCGTTGATCCAGGTGCCGATGAGACCGATGATGACCATGCGGAAGGGGTTGATAAAGAAGGCGGTGCAGCAGATGCAGGCACCAGCGATAGACACCGAGGCACCAATGTCGAAATGAAAATATTTGTTGACGATTTTGGCCAGAATGTCAAGGCCACCGGTCGAGGCATTGATGCGGAAGAGGATGGCTTGCGCAGCGCTGAGCAGCAGCACAAAGCAGCAGAGATCAAACCAAGGGTCGCCCATGACCGAGATGGGGTTGTTGTCGGCGTCGAGCACGGCCAGCTCCTGCCAGGGTTTCACCCAAGCCCAGAAATCGGTCAATGGGCCGAGTATCAGTGCTGTATAGACTGTCTTCACGCCAAATTCATGGTCGATCAGCAGGTAGGCCAACACCAGCAGAATGATGTTGATCACGGTGATAATCAGTGACAGGCTGACGGTGATGCCAAATTTGGCGAAGATGTTCATCAGCACGATGGAGAGACCCGAGATGGTGCCGATGATTAACTTGCTGGGAAGCAGAAAGTAGTAGACAGCTGCAGCAGTCACCATCATGCCCAAGGTCATGACGATGAGCTCTTTCCAAAATTTCCATCTCGTTGCAACCTTTAGAGTTTCAGTTATTTTAGTCATATTCTTTGTTATTTAGTTAATTAATGTGTTTCATGTCGGTCTGTTTTGCCATGCGCATGGCTTGGTGTGGCCATGGGACAAATGAGCCTTTTCTGTCATTGTCTTCATGTGGAAATACCATGTAACTATCAGTAATGATAAGAGTTATACAATATTTGCCTTATTGAAAACGCCGGCAAAAATACTAAATCTATTGATAATAGCAATGTTTTTCCGACTTTTTCTTTTCGTCACTCCACTTCATCGCCCAAGGACTCAAGCTTTTCATAATAATAAAAAGGAGACGCGCACGCACGTGCGCGTCTCCTTTTATTAATGCTTATCCGACGGCTGTTATTGCAACTTGTAGTTCTCGTAGCCTGGCTTGCCCATCAGGGCGAACATATTCTTTTTGTATGCCTCTACACCAGGCTGGTCGAAAGGATTGACGCCAAGTGTGTATCCACTCACGCCGCAGGCGAACTCAAAGAAATAGATCAGCTGACCTAGCACGCGTTCGTCGATATGCGGTAAGGATATCTGGAGCACAGGCACGCCGCCGTTGTGGTGAGCGATGATGGTGCCCTGCTCGGCACAGCGATTGATGTCATTCAGATGTTTGCCGACCAAGAAATTGATGCCGTCGAGGTTTTTCTCGTCGCTGGGAATGGTCACCTCATGGAGAGGATGGTCGACGCTGATGACAGTCTCGAACATGGTGCGTTCGCCCTGCTGCACATACTGCCCCATGGAGTGAAGGTCGGTGGTGAAACTCAGGCTGTGCGGCAGGATGCCTTTGCCGTCCTTGCCTTCGCTTTCGCCGTAGAGCTGTTTCCACCATTCGCTGATGTAGCGCAGGTTGGGGACAAAATTGACCAGCATCTCCACCTTTTTGTCTTTGCGGTATAATATGTTACGGCAGGCCGCATAGAGCATGGCGGGGTTCGTCTCGGGCGTGTCTCCGTCAAGACACATCTGGCGCATTTCTTTGGCGCCCTCAAGGAGTGCGTCGATATCGTAGCCGGCCATGGCGATGGGCAGCAGGCCTACAGGTGTGAGCACCGAGAAACGGCCTCCCACGTTGTCGGGGATCACGAAAGCGGGGTAATGCTCCTGCTGCGCGATGTCGTGCAGGGCGCCACGCTGTTTGTCGGTGATGGCGATGATGCGTTCGGCGGCGCCGGTTCTGCCGTATTTCTTTTCCAGATGTTCGCGCACAATGCGGAAAGCGACAGCCGGTTCGGTAGTCGTGCCAGATTTGGATATCACGGCTACGGCATAGTTTTTCGTGTCAAGGAACTCTAGCAACTGATGGCAGTAGTCCTCACTCAGCGTATGGCCAGCATAGACGACTAGCGGTTTTCCGTTTGCCACATTGTTGAAAGCAAACTCGGACTGTAATGCCTCGATGACAGCGCGCGCACCCAGATAGGAGCCGCCAATGCCGATGACGACAAATGCTTCGATCTTTTGTTCGGTTGCAATCCGATGTACCTGGTTCTTGATCTCTTTTACTATGGTGGGATCCAACTCCGTAGGCAGGTTCACCCAGCCCAAAAAGTCGTTACCGGCGCCAGTGCCTTGTATCAATGTTTGTTTGGCTGCTTTTATCTCAGGCCATATTTGATTGATTTCATCTTGAGTGACTTGAGGCTCCAAACGTGCTGTATTCAGTTTTATTACGCTCATATTACTCGTTTTTTTATTGGTTATTGACGTTGCAAAGATACATATTTTTTTTCATTCTTAGAATATTTGTCAACATAATTATTTCAGAAAGAGAATTTTTTTTCATCCAAAATGAAACAAAATGCTGATTTGGAACGTATATAGGAACAAAAAAGAAGAATTTTTTGTTAAGAAAATATTGTTGAAAAGTTTTGAGTGGTGATTTTGAAACAGATTGTAAAATAGTCAATTGCATAATAACAAGTAAGGATGGTTCGATAGGTCACGGTGCCAAATCAAAGGTAGAAATGGAGATTTTTGAAAAAAAATTTTGGGAAGTCAAAATAATGTAGTATTTTTGCAAAATAATTAGCGTATAAAAGAAAACAATAACTTTTGTATAAACAATTATAAATTAAATTAATACAATTATGTTGAAAAAATTATTCACAATTGGAATGTTAGTTTGTGCAATGACTTTGACCTTTGGAGTCAATGCACAAGAGGGCGAAAAGGTGTATCATCCTGTGTACCCCAACTACAGTTTCTGGAGCAACTGGCACGTTGGTATTGCCGGTGAGTACCACTATGAGGCTCATGGCTTCACCGATTGGCGTTCCGGTACGAATGCTGGTGCTATGCTTTTCTTCGAGAAAGATCTGAACTACGTTTGGGCTGCTCGTCTGGATCTCGACTATCCTAGCATGTGGCACAATTATGATGGTCAGAGCTTTGCTACCGGCGATTACGAGCGCATCGGCAAAGTGGCTATCGATTTCAAATTGAGCCTCAACGACTGGTGGCGTGGTTACTACAACCCCGACTCGCGCTTTTCCTGGTACTTGCTGGCTAGCCTTGGTGCTGCCCTTGACTGGGACGAGTATGGTATCATCTCCCTCTATGATGGTATAGGTACCGGTATCAGCTGGGATTGCTGCAAGCACAGCACTCTCTTCCTCGAGGCCGTTACGGGTATTGTTGCTAACCCCAACAACTTCTTCACTGGTGTTTTTGATCACCACGACCTGACCATCCGCGCTGGCTGGATGTATGACTGCGGTGTTACCAAGGCCGACAAGGAGCGCATCGCTATGCGTGCTATGCTGACCCAGGAGAACTTCGACAAGCTGCTCGCCCAGAACGAGAGCCTGACCAAAGACCTCCAGAATGCTAAAGATCGTGAGCAGAAGCTCATCAACCGTATCAACGAGCTCGAGGCCAACCAGGCTGCTAACGAGGCTAGAGTCATCAAGACCGACGATTCGCGCGTTGCTGACAGCCTCCGTCGCGTGATCGAGGGCTACGAGGCCAACAAGGGCAACTTCTACGCTCTGCCTTTCTCGGTGACCTATGCTGTTGACCAGTACATGGTGCCTGAGGATCAGAAGGGCAAAGTGAAAGCTATTGCTGATCTTATGAAGAGCGATGATAGCTTCGACATCGAGGTGGTTGGTTACTGCGATGCTAGCGGCCCCGCTGCTTACAACCAGAAACTCTCCGAGAAACGTGCTGAGCAGGTTAAGAAACTCCTTGTGAAATATGGTGTTGCTGAGGAGCGTATCACCACCGTTGGCAAGGGTCAGTCCGCTTCCTTCGGCGACCTCAAGAACGCTATCAACCGTCGTTCCTCTTTCTATCGCGTGAACAAATAATATTGCTCCAAGATTAGATAGAAGATAGAATCTTTAAAGGGTGGCTTACATGTAATGAACCCCGAAAGTTGGACAAAAAACTTTCGGGGTTTTATTATGAGGAAAAGACACACGATTGAGGAACGGATACAAGCCGTCGGGATGTGCCAAAGAGGGTACAGTGCAGATCATGTTTCCAGGGAGTTAGGCA
>JAILAT010000035.1 GCA_024681475.1 Bacteroidales bacterium
CTACGCCGCCATCGGCGCCTCCAGCTTCCAGGCCACCGCCACCTACAGCAGCCACGCCGCCAACCTCCTGCCCGTGCTCATCACACGCTTCCCCGCCAACGTCCGCATCAAGGAGGTACGGCCCCCGCAAGTGCAATACACCGTCATCAAATGAACACCCTCACCGCCCCCACCTCCTCTCGTCCGCGCATCGTCGGCCTCACCGGTGGCATAGGCTCCGGCAAGACCACCGTCCTGCAGCTCTTCTCCGCACTCGGCGTCCCCTGCCTCCAGGCCGACAGGCAGGCCGCCCTCTACTACCGGCAGGACGACTTCCTCCTCGACATTCGCCGCCTCTTCGGCGACAGCGTCTTCAACGGCTCCGTCGTCGACAAGCGCGCCATAGCCAGCATCGTCTTCAACGACCCCCACATGCTCGCCCGCCTCAACGCGCTCATCCACCCCCGCGTGGCCCGCGACCTCCACCGCTGGTGCCGCCTCCAGCACGCCCCCTACGTCATCTTCGAGTCCGCCATCCTCTACGAGTCGGGCCTCCACACCGACGTCGACGCCGTCGTCGCCGTCTACCTCGACAAGGCCGAACGCCTCCGCCGCCTCCAGCTACGCGACCACACCTCCCCGCACGAGCTCGAAGCACGCATGCGCAACCAGCTCAGCCCCGAAGAACTCTTGGACCGCGCCGACTACGTCATCCTCAACTACGAAGGCAACCCCCGCCAGCGACAGGTGACCACCATCCACAACCGCCTGCTGCTCCTGTAGCACCATCACCCCGACCTCCTTTTTTCGTCTGTCCTCAATTGTCCACTCCGTTTTTCTCTCGGCGAACAGCCGGGCTGCTGCCCATCGGCTCCGCTTCTGACGTGGTGTGATATAGAAAAAATCGCACTGGGGTTACAATAAATTTGTAATATTTATGTTATGGGTGTAAAATTATTATTTTTCGCATCATGAAGCTCTCGCCACCCTCCTCCTTCCTCCTGCTCTTCGCTTTGCTGCTCGCCGCCAACGCCTCGGCTCAGCACCATCACCAATCTTCCAAAGGCCACACCACCGCGCCATCTGCCGCCGCCGCCAGCGCCGCCGACGCCTGGGCCGACAACAGGATGGCCCTCATGTCGCTCGACGAGAAGGTGGGCCAGATGTTGTTCCTTCGCGTCCCCTCCAACATGACCCCCAAGAAGCAGCGGGAGTTCGAGAAGCTCGTGCGCAGCCACCATCCCGGCGGCGTCTGCTTCTTCAAGGGCTCAGCACAGCAGCAGGTGGCGCTGACGCGACGCCTCCAGCAGGTCTCCGACGTGCCCCTGATGGTCTCCATCGACGCCGAATGGGGCCTGGGCATGCGCCTGACAGACTGCTACTCTTTCCCGCGGCAGATGCTCATGGGCGCCTTGAGCCCCGACAACGACTCGCTGATTGTGGAGTTCGCCGAAGAAGTGGCTAGGCAGTGCCGCATGATGGGCATACATGTCAATTTCGCTCCCGTGGCCGACATCAACAGCAACCCCGCCAACCCCGTGATCGGATGCCGCTCCTTTGGCGAAAACAAGCGGAGGGTGGCCAAGAAGGCGCTCTTCTACGCCTCCGCCTTGCAGCACGGGGGCGTCATCGCCGTGGGCAAGCACTTCCCCGGCCACGGCGACACCGACGTCGACAGCCACGACGAGCTCCCCCTGATATCCCACTCGAAGCAATATGTCGACAGCGTCGACCTCTACCCCTTCGCCATGCTGGCAAAGCACGGCATCAGGGGCATCATGGTGGCTCACCTCCAGGTCAACGCCTACGACAACCGGGTCCACATGCCCTCTTCGCTCTCCGAGCGCATCGTCGGCCCCCTGCTGCGCGACAGGATGCACTTCGACGGGCTCGTGTTCACCGACGGCATCGACATGAAGGGCGTCGCCAACTACTACAAGGACGGCGAGGGCGCCATTCGCGCCATTCGCGCCGGCAGCGATGTCATCCTGCTGCCCGTCGATGTCGACATGACAATGAATGCCATCGTCAAGGAAGCCAAGGAGGACCCCGCGTTTGCTCAGATGATCGACAACCGCTGCCACAGGATTCTGCGCGAGAAATACCGCTCCGGCCTCGACAAGCCCCAGGCCTGCCATGCTCCCGGCCACCAGGACTACGAGCGCGCCTCGCGCATAGCCTACGCCATGGCGGTGAAGGCGCTGACGCTGGTCAAGAACGACGACTACGCGCTGCCGCTCGAGGAGGACCGCAAGGTTGTGACCCTTGAGCTGGGCAACAGCAAGAACGCCATCACCAGCCTCGACGACAACACGCTGGCCAGCATCGCCGAGGCCGGCACCGTGGTCATGCACCTCTACGCCAATGTCGCCCCGGCCAACAACTACGGCGTCAGCAGCCAGAGCCTGGACGTCATCAACAGCATCGCCGCCATGAATGAGGTGAAGTCGGTGCTTGTGGTCTATGGCTCGCCCTACATCCTCGAGCTCTTTGCCCAGCCCCTGCCCACCAACCGGAAAGCTTCGCAAAACGCCGCCAACGCCATTCAGAACGCCATCAACGACTATCCCCAGCGCCCCGACGCCATCGTCATGGCCTATCAGGACCTCGCCGAGGTGCGCCGCGCCGTGCCCCTGGCCCTCTCCGGCGTCAACGCCTTCGAGGGCCGTCTCCCCGTCAGCGCCGGCAACTTCAGCGAGGGCACCTCGCTGCGCGCCACTCCACGCCCCTCGCAGCTGTCGCCCTACGCCCGCCTGGCAGCGGCTGGCATGCGCGAGGAAAACTTCCGTCGCATCGACTCGCTGGCGCTCGACGGCATCGCTCAGCACGCCTACCCCGGCTGCCAGCTGCTGGTGGCTCGTGGCGGCACCATCGTCTACAACCGCTGCTACGGACACCTCTCCTACGACGCCAACGCGCCACTGGTGGACTCCAACACGATGTACGACATCGCGTCGCTCACCAAGGTGACCGCCACCACACCGTCGGTCATGATGCTCGTCGACGCCGGCAAAGTGAGCCTCGACGACCCCATTTCCCGCTACGTCCCCTATCTGAAAGGCACCAACAAAAGCAAGATCACCGTGCGGGCGGCGCTGAGCCACTATGCCCGCCTCAAATCTTTCGACGCCTACTGGAAAGAGGCCTCCACCGACGGCAGCCTGATGTCGGCCTCCAGCGCCCCGGAAGGCTTCACAGCCATTGGCGACAGCCTCTACATCTCTGACAAATACCGCGACGTGGTGCTCAAGCAGATTGCCAAAAGCGATCTCAACAAAAAGAAAGGCTATGTCTACAGCGACCTGGGATTCATACTCCTCGCCGAGATGGTGCGCTACGTCTCGGGACAGAGCATCGACATCTTCGCCTACCAGCACCTCTTCAAGCCCCTGCACATGAACAGCACCACCTTCCAGCCCCTCCAGCACGGCTACGACGTGGCCCGCATCGCTCCTACCGAGACTGAGACGACGTTCCGCAAACAGACCCTCCGAGGCTATGTCCACGACCCCAACGCGGCAGCCATGGGCGGCGTGGCCGGCCACGCTGGCCTCTTCTCCACTGCCTCCGACCTGTTCAGAATATACCAGATGATGCTCAACGAAGGCACCTACCACAACCACGAATACATCTCGGTCGAGACCTTCCGCACCTTCAACAGCCGCCACTACGCCGACAAGGGCAACCGCCGCGCCCTGGGCTTCGACAAGCCTTTCATCAGCAGCCCAAGCACTCACGTCTCCCCGCGTGCCAGCCAGGAGAGCTTCGGCCACACTGGCTTCACCGGCACCATGGTGTGGGTCGACCCGCAATACGACCTGATCTACATCTTCCTCTCCAACCGCGTGCACCCCTCAGCAACACCCAACAAGCTGGCTGCCATGAACATACGCACCAACATCCAGGAAGAGATATACCGCTCGATGGAATAAAGAAAACTCACCGCCCCACTCTGACGCGGGGGTCAAGGATGCCGTAAAGGATGTCTACGACAATATTGATCAGCACCAGAAGGATGCAGACAAACAGCAGCACACCCATCACGACAGGAAAATCGTATTTCTCCAGGCCGTCGACGATGACAACACCCATGCCCTTCCAGTCGAAGACATACTCCACAAAGACCGCGCCGGCCAGCAGGCCTGCAAACCAGCCCGATGCCGAGGTGACAATGGGGTTGAGCGCATTGCGCAGGGCATGACGGAAGACGACACGGCGATAGGGCATCCCTTTGGCCCGGGCTGTACGGACATAATCCTGCGACAGGGCATCGAGCATCGAACTTTTGGTGAGCTGCACGAGCACCGCCAGCGGACGTATGCCGAGGGTGATGGCCGGCAGGATGAGGTTCTTCAGGTCGAGATACTCGCCGCAGCCGTAGTCATCGACGGTGAAGAGGTTGCCAAACATATTGAGATGGGTGACATTGCCTAGCACATAGGCGAAGAACCAGGCGATAAGGATGGCGGCAAAGAAGGAAGGCAACGACATCCCCATGGTCGAGAGAAAAAGCGTCAGCCGGTCGATCCAAGTATCTTTATACAAGGCACATATCACGCCAAGGATGATACCCAGCACCACAGCGATGGTCATGGCTGTGACAGCCAGCACTGCCGTCTGTGGAAAAGCAGTGGCGATGATGTCGGTCACCTTGCGTTTGCTCTGGTAGGAGCGACGCAGATATGGCGCCTTGAGCACCAGCGAATGCTCATCGCCGCGAGCCAACGTCTGGTAAGGGCTGTACTTCTCGGGAGCCAGATACCAATAGCTCTCCTCATCGCTATTGTTATGGAACGATATGGGCGACAAGTCGTTAAGATAAGCCAAATACTGTTTGGCGACAGGCTGGTCGCTGCCCAGGTCGCGACGTATCATCTCAATACTCTCGGCGTCGGCACGCTGGCCCAGCATCATGCGCGCCGGGTCGCCAGGAAGGATGTTGAACAAAAAGAACACCAGCGTCACCACGCCAAGAATGACGAGGAAACCGTAGAGAATCTTTTGTCCGATATAGCGCCACATAAGGTTGGGTATTAGTGCTTACTGTTTTGTTCTAAGGCCATGGACTTCCGACTTTTTCGCCACGAAATCCTTGAGATAGAAGGGCTCGAAATAGGCCACATCTTCGGTGTCGCCAGCCTTGAGCTTCTGCTCGGCCAACAGCGACATACCCGCAGCATTGACAACAAAGGAGCTGTCGTACAATGCATTGCGGTGAGTACCCAACAACGGCTGGGTCTTGGCAGCACCATCGCCGATGAAGACTACAGGGTGGTTGTCGAGCCACTGGTCGTAGAGGCCCGGCTCAATGATGTCGGCCGCCGTATCACGCAGCTGCGCGTCGCGGCTGAAGAGCGCCGTGTAGCATTCCAGACGGCGAGCATCAATCATAGGGCAGACAAGGCCATCATATTCAGGGTGTTGCATATAGTACCATGCCGCCATGCTTTGCAGCGTGGGCACAGCCAACAGCGGAATGTCGAGACCATAGCAGAGACCTTTGGCGCTGCTCACACCGATTCTCAGCCCCGTGTAGGACCCCGGCCCCGAAGAGACGCAGACGGCATCGGGTCGCTGGGGGCTCTCGGCAAGCAACTCTTTGACAAACACCGCCAAACGCGACGAATGGGCGTTAGGCTCATCACTCTCACGGCTCGCCACGATGTGCCGGTCTTGCAGCATGGCCACAGAACAGACCTGTGTGGCTGTTTCCAAAAGCAGTATGGTCATCTTCTCAATGTTTAAACCAATAATGGTACAATGCCGACTTCTTGTTCATGTATTTCTCCAACTGGTAGCTGGGTATGCGCACCTCAATGCCTTCACCATCGTTGTAATAGCCTAGCTCATAGGGGTCGTAGTGATAGACCAGCTCGTCGGCCCGCACCTCAAAATTGCCGTTGGGCAGCATTTCCTTGATGTCCGTCACATAGTCTTCCTCATTCACCTCGGCCTTACGGCAGGCAGTCACGAAGTTCTGCTGGATGATTTCGGCAATGGCACGCTCGTTCTCCTCAGTGAAATCGAAGATATCCTCTTCCTCGAGCAGCCGACCTGTCTTGCGGTCGTAGAGCAGGAAAAACTGACCGTTCATCGGGTGGATATATCCTGTCCATTCATCTGTCGTGCAGCTATATACCACCAGCTCTTTGGCCACCAGCACCACACAGCCCTGCCATTTCATGTACCAGTCAAGGTACGTGGTGTCGAGCTCGCCATCGTGATCATTCAAAATCTTGGACAACAGAAGGTCGCAATAGTCGTGAAGCGCCTCGTCGGGCTCAGTACCCTCCACATAGTAGGGCACCAGCAAGAGATGCATCAGACTGCTGCGCATAGTGTCGACAGCGGCACGTTCAGACTTCGAAAGGCCGTCGTCTACAGGCAGTTGCATCTTGAGAGAGAAGCAGAAATCCACCGTATCGGGATTGGTGTCGATGGGGTTATAGTCATACTCATAGAGATGGAACATAAGCGAATGCTCCTTCTCCCTGCAGCTCACCAACAACAGGGTCGCCGCAACAAGCATCACTGGCAATAATCGTTTCATTAATAGTCTCATAATCATCTGTTTTCAAGAAAAATTTCTTTATCGCATATCAATCACTTCCACTTTGGGATTGCTGGCCTTGGGGAAGACAAAGTCGCTTGCCGAAGCCTTCACGCCACTCTTGAAATTACTGACAATGAATTCAGTACACGACGAGTCGTAGTTATTCATCACCAGTTGCTTGAGCACCCCCGTATTGGTATTCACAAGCACGCGAATCTTGTAGTAGCTTTTCGACTTCTTGGGAGTGAGATCCACCACTGCCGTGCCGTCGGTCTCCTGACGGATGTATTTGGCTTTGAAATTCTTGGAATAGTTGGCCAACACGGCACCCGGGTTCATCAGGTTGTCGTCGCCCTCTTCCATGTTGTTGATCACCACTTCGTCGACCTCCTTGTTCCAATGCCACACCGCCGCGCCGTCGGAGTAGACAACATTGTCAGCGAATGTGGCGCGGTACTTGCCTTTGCTGTAGAGCACATCGGCCTTGATGCGCGACGTCTCCTTCTTGTCCTGGTCCTTCACCACCATGGTGACGGCAAAGGAGACAGCACCTTCGTTCATCTTCTGCGCAGCCTTTTTTAGCACCTTGTCGGCATTCTGGTCCACATCGCCATTGCTGGTATGGGTGATTTGTGCCGTCGCCGTGCCTGCCAGCGCAAAGAGCATCAACGTTGCAATGATTTTCTTCATATCTGCATGTTTTCGTTTACAATTCAACCGGTTGTCATCAGTGCAAGTCCACACCGATGATATGCATGAACTCTTCGCGGGTCTTCGAATTGTTCAGGAAAGCCCCCGTGAAGTCCGACGTGGTGGTCACCGAGTTCTGCTTCTGCACACCGCGCATCGACATGCACATGTGCTGAGCCTCGATGACGACAGCCACTCCCAAGGGTTGCAGCACATTCTGGATGCAGTCCTTGATCTGCTTCGTGAGGCGCTCCTGCACCTGCATACGACGGGCATAGGCATCCACCACGCGAGGTATCTTACTGAGACCCACGATAGTACCATTAGGAATATAAGCCACATGTGCTTTGCCGACAAAGGGCACCAAATGATGCTCGCAGAGCGAATAGAGCTCGATGTCTTTCACCACCACCATCTGCTTGTAGTCCTCATGAAACACCGCCGAGGCTAAAATTTCTTCAGGATTGAGGTCATAACCGTTGGTAAAGAAAAGCATGGCTTTGGCGATGCGCTCGGGGCTCTTCAGCAACCCTTCACGGTTGGGATCCTCGCCCAGCAGGCGGATGATTTCCTTGTAGTGCGCCGCCATTTCGCTGACACACTTTTCGTCGTATTGGTCTATTTTCAGATAACCTTTTTCTTCCATGGCAAGGTTTTTATCATTAGTAGTTGTTATTGTCGTTTTATTGCATTTTGTCGCCCACTTCCAGCAACAAGCCTTTGAGGTACTCGCCTTCGGGATGGAAGATGGAGACGGGATGGTCCACGGCATGCGGCAGCCTGCGCACCACGCGAACCTCGCGGCCGGCATTGGCTGCTGCGGTGAAAGCCATGGTCTGGAAGTCGTCGACACTGACAGCCTGCGAGCAGCTGAAAGTGAACAACATACCACCAGGACGCAGCGCTTCCATCGCCCGCTGGTTGATTTTGCGATAGCCTTTCAGGCCCCGCTGCAGAGCGTAATGGTTTTTGGCAAAGGCAGGAGGGTCCAAAACAATGATATCGAAAGTGTTGTCCACCTCATCGAGATAGCGTAGCACATCGTCGACCACACCACGGTGGGGAGCGCCGTCACCGTAATTGAGCGCCACATTGCGATCGCAAAGGGCGATGGCTTTCTTCGAGATGTCGACCGTCTCCACGTAGCTGGCGCCGCCACGCAATGCTGCCAACGAGAAGCCACCTGTGTAGCCGAAACAGTTGAGCACCCTGCGTCCTGCCGACAGCGATCCCAGCAGCTGGCGATTCTCGCGCTGGTCGACAAAGAAGCCGGTCTTCTGGCCCTCGAAAAAGTTGATTAACATCTTGTTATCAGCCTCGCATATCTCCCACTCTTCCGGTTCTTGCCCCCACAGATAGCCATCCTGCGAAGGCGTCAGGCCCTCGCGTTCGGGCAGTGTGGCCGACGACTTGTCGAAAATGGAATGCAGTGGCAGGCGGCCTTGCAGCAGACTGACAATCAATTCGCTAAAGACATGGAAAAGGCGATGCATACCCACACTGTGGGCCTGAAGCACCACCACACCGTTGTAGTAGTCCACAATGAGCCCTGGCAAGAAGTCGCCCTCGCCGTTGACCAGACGGAACACATTGGTATGTTGCAGATTATCGGCATTGAAGAGCCCCAGTCGTTCACGATAGGCCAGTGCCGACTCCAGACGTCTGCGCCAGAAGGCTTCGTCAATATTCACATCGTTGAAGCTCAGCACCTTGGCAACAATAGAGTCGGGCTGATAGTGCGCTGCCGCCAACCAGGTGCCGTCGGCAGCGACAATGTCCACCACGTCGCCCTCCTGAGGGCTGCCGACGATGCGTTTCACGGCTCCCGAGAAGAGCCACGGATGGCGCCGCATCAGCGATTTCTCTTTGCCGGCTTGAAGTATCAGTCGTACTCTATCGTTCATGACATCAAACTATGGTTCAAACAACTATTTTGCTTTACTTCAAGCTTTCATTTTGGCGATGGTCTCGGCGGGATTATCCGATTTGAACACCGCGTTGCCGGCCACCAGCACATCGGCGCCAGCCTCGTAAAGCAGCGGTGCGTTGTCGAGATTGACACCACCGTCCACCTCGATGAGACACTGCGGATTCTTGCGGTCGCAGAGGGCACGCAGTTGGCGTACCTTGGCATAGGTGTTCTCAATGAATTTTTGGCCGCCGAAGCCGGGGTTGACCGACATAAGCAGCACCAGGTCACACACTTGTATGATGTCCTCGAGCAGCGAAACCGGGGTGTGCGGATTCAGCACCGTGCCGCATTGCATGCCGGCATCCTTGATGGCGTGCAAAGTGCGGTCGAGATGGGTGCAAGCCTCGTAGTGCACCGTCAGGATATCGGCGCCAGCAGCCTTGAAGTCAGCCACATAGCGACCAGGATCCATAATCATCAGGTGCACATCCAGCGGCTTGGTGGCGTGCTTGCGAATGTGCTTGATGACAGGCTGTCCGAAAGAGATGTTCGGCACAAAAATGCCGTCCATCACGTCAACATGGAGCCAGTCGCACTGGCTGTTGTTGAGCATCTCTATGTCGCGCTGCAGGTTGCCGAAGTCGGCAGAAAGCAGCGAAGGGGAAACTAGTTTCATGAATTGGAATGTCTTATGTTGTTACATTTTAAGTTTGTCGAAGTTGCGGCCATAGACGCCCTGGGTCTTGGAAACCGAGATGAAAGCGTTGTCGTCGATGCGGTGGATGAGCTGCATGACGTTGGGCTTGTCGGTCTTGTGGACCATGACGATCAGCACCTGCTGTTGCTGGTGGCTGAAGCCGCCCTCGCCGTCGAGAAGCGTCACACCACGGCCGATCTCCTTGGTGATAGCATCGCTTATCTCTTTGTTTTTCTGCGAGAAAACAAGAATCTGGTAACTCTGTCTGTTGCCGTCGAGCACCATGTCGAGCACGTATGTCATCGTCACCATCACCACGTAGCCGAACACAACATTCTCAATCTTTCCCGACACGAAGTAGGAGCTTCCGATGATAATGATGTCAAGATACATGATAACCTTGCCCGGCGAGATGTTGTAATATTTCGAAAGGATGAGGGCGATGATGTCGGTGCCGCCGCTGTTGCCGCCCATGGCGAAAGTCAATCCGATGCCGGCGCCGCACACTGCGCCGCCGATGATGGCACACATGAAGCCCCCGAACTGGGTAACATCAAAAGGCCAGTTGGGGCGCATGCCGAAGCCCAGCACCTGCTGCCACAGGATAAAGAAGAGCGACGAGGCGATGATGCCGTAGATGGTGTTGGCGCCGAACTTGGAGCCCAGAACCTTGAAACCGATAATCACAAGGATGGCATTGATAATCAAATTCATCACACCGATAGGCAGATGCAGACCCAACGCATAGTAGAGCACCGACGACATACCGCTGACGCCACCGCCGACAATCTTCGAGGGCAACATCAACGTGGACCATGCGAAGGTGTACGAGGCTATGCCAAAGGTTATCAGCACATAGGAGAGGATAATTCTGGATTTCTTTTTAAAGATATGCATCGTATTGTTGCTTTTAATTTGTTATGTTCTAATCGTTTACAGGCACGCCATATTGACGGGCGCCGAAAATGGCCGACCCCACACGCACCAGCGTGGAGCCCTCCTCGATGGCGACGGGATAGTCGCCGCTCATTCCCATGGAACGCTCACGGAACGCATCGCTGGCGGCAAAGAACTCCTGCTTCAGGGTGTCGAAAATGTCTTTCAGGTTGGCAAATTCGCGGCGCACCTGATCCATGTCGTCGGTGTTGGAAGCCATGCCCATCACGCCGACGATGCGCACCGACTGCAGCTGCTGGTATTCAGGCGATTGCAGCAACTGGCGGGCCTCGTCGAGATTGAGGCCGAACTTGGTCTCCTCGGTGGCTATGTGGAATTGCAACAAGCAGTCGATCACACGGTTATGCTTTGCAGCCTCCTTGTTCACGGCCTGGAGCAACGCCAGCGAGTCGATGCTGTGGATGAGGCTCACAAAGGGTGCTATGTACTTGATTTTGTTGGTCTGCAGGTGACCGATGAAGTGCCACTCGATATCCTCGGGCAGGAGTGCGTGCTTGTCGCGCATCTCAAGAGCCTTGTTCTCGCCGAAGAGGCGCTGGCCAGCGTCGTAAGCTTCGCGGAGCATCTCAACGGGCTTGGTCTTCGAGACGGCGATAAGTCTCACATTTTCAGGCAGCTGTTTTATTATCTGTTGTATATTGTCCGCTATCATAATAATGTTATTACCTAATAACAACGACGAAGAACAAATAATATTTTCCCGACACAATATTTTTTTTTCCTCATCGTTTAAAGCAACAGACAACGAATAAGTCAAGACAGAGATGATAGTTTGCATTGCCGAGAAGCCGAGCGTGGCGCGAGACATCGCCAAGATCCTGGGAGCCAACACTTCCAAGGAGGGCTACATGGAGGGCAACGGCTACCAGGTCACCTGGACCTATGGCCATCTGTGCACCCTCAAGGAGCCTGCCGACTACAGCGTGTGGTGGAAGAACTGGGAAATGGAGCAGCTGCCCATGATTCCCGACCGTTTCGGCATCAAACTTATCAGCAACGCCACCTACGAGAAGCAATTCCACATCATCGAAAAGCTCTTTCTGGCTGCCGACAGCATCGTCAACTGTGGCGATGCCGGCCAAGAGGGCGAGCTCATCCAGCGCTGGGTGCTGCAAAAGACTGGCGCGCGCTGTCCCGTGCAGCGTCTCTGGATATCGTCGCTGACCGAGGAGTCGATCCGCGAAGGCTTCAAGAACCTCAAGCCACAGGAGGAATACCTGTCGCTCTACCAGGCAGGTCTATGCCGCGCCATCGGCGACTGGCTGTTGGGAATGAACGCAACACGACTCTACACACTGAAATACAGAACAGAACGTGGCCAGGTGCTCAGCATTGGACGCGTGCAGACCCCCACCTTGGCGCTCATCGTCAGCCGCCAGCTGGAGATTCAGAATTTCAAGCCCGAACAATACTGGGTGCTCTCCACCGTGTACCGCGACACCCTCTTCACACTGCAACAGAATGAGAACGAGGATGATGACAGCGACGACGGCACCGCCAAAAAGAAAGGCGCCAAAGGACGCATCACCAATGAAGAAGAGGGGCGCCGCGCCTTGCAGAGCATCGAAGGACAAGACTTTGAAATCACCGGCATCGCCAAGAAAGGGAGCGACGAAGCGCCACCACGGCTCTTCGACCTCACCAGCCTCCAAGTGGAATGCAACAAGAAATTCAGTTTCTCGGCCGACGAGACGTTGAAATACATACAGAGCCTCTACGAAAAGAAGCTGACCACCTATCCTCGCGTCGACACCACCTATTTGAGCGACGACATCTACCCCAAATGCCCCTCCATCCTGCAGGGCCTCCTTCCCTACGCCTCGCTGACACAGCCGCTGCTGCAAAGCAAACTGCCCAAAAGCAAGAAGGTGTTCGACAGCAGCAAAGTCACCGACCACCATGCCATCATACCCACTGGCGTTAACCCGAGCAACGGCGACTTGACTCTCAACGAGAAAAAAGTCTTCGACCTGGTGGCACGCCACTTCATCGCCGTCTTCTACCCTGCATGCAAAGTGTCGACCACCACGGTGACCGGCAAGGTGCAATGCAAGCCCGAGGAGAGCAAGAAGAAAGGCGAGAAGCTTACCTTCAAAGCCAATGGAAAACAGATACTTGCTCCTGGCTGGAGGGTCTGCTTCGGACGCTGGGTGGAAGAGAACGGCAGCTGGCATCAGGAGAAGAAAAACACCCCCATAGCCAGCGACGACGGCGAGGAGAAGAAAGAGGACGACAAAATGTTGCCAGCCTTCACCAAAGGCGAAAGCGGCCCCCACACCCCTACCCTTACGGAAAAATGGACCACGCCGCCAAAGCCCTACACCGAAGCCACCCTGCTACGCGCCATGGAGACAGCAGGCCGCTTTGTGGACAACGACGAGCTTCGCGACGCGCTGAAAGAGAACGGCATAGGCCGTCCCTCGACACGTGCTGCCATCATCGAGACCCTTTTCAAGCGTGGCTACATCCGCAAGGTGCGAAAAAGCCTTGCCGCCACCGAGACGGGAGTCAACCTCATCGCTCTCATACAAAACGAACTGCTGAAAAGTGCCGAACTCACTGGCCAGTGGGAGAAAAAATTACGCGAGATAGAGGCACACCAATACGACCCTCAGCAGTTCCTTGCCGAGCTGAAGCAGATGGTCACCGACATCGTGTTCCAGGTGCGCGGAAATAAATGAAAACCTTATCCTACCGTTCAGCCGCGAAATTCTATCGCGGCCCAGTTGTCGCGCGATTGCTGACTCATTAACCTCATGCCCATAGGCTCTGCAGCAGCGACAAGTGCGGAGATGTCTTCGACATAGAAACCGCTGAGCAGCAGCGTGCCGCCCGACCTCAACACCTCGCGGTAGGTAGCCATATCGTGGAGCAGGATATTGCGGTTGATGTTGGCCAAAATAATGTCGTAGGGTTCGCCTCCGTCGAGCAGCGTGGCATCGCCCAAGGAAACATTGATGTCTACATTATTCAGACGAATGTTTTCCAACGCATTACGGTATGCCCACTCGTCGATGTCGATAGCGTCGACGGGAACTGCACCTCGCAGGGCGGCGAAAATGGCCAATATGGCCGTCCCACAGCCCATGTCGAGCAGGCGCTTACCTGCAATATCCATACCATTCAAGTAACTGAGCATGAGATATGTAGTAGGATGGTTGGCAGAGCCGAACGACATCTTGGCGTCGATGACGATATCGTAGGGCAGATCGTCGCGGCGTGGGTGGTGAGGAGCACGCACCTGACAGAAATCGCCCACCACAACAGGCCGTCGGTCACGCTCCCAGGCGGCATTATAGTTGATGTCGGGCATGGCCTCCACATGATAATCCACCCGAAGCGCGGGGTCCATGGCGCGCACTTCGTCGAGAGCCTGCTGCAGAAAAGCGCTGTCGTAGAGGTGCGTAGGCACAAAAGCATTGAGGCCCTCGTCGGTCTCCTCGAAGCTGTCATAAGGGCCCTCATCGCCAAGGGCATAAAGTAGGATGTCGCGATACGGCTCTGTAGCAGAAAGGGTTATGGATACCTGTGTATATTGCATGGTGCTATTAATTAGATAATAATCAGAAGGTTCCGACTATTCACTTTCCTTCGTATTATTGTTTTTGGGGTTGTCTTTCTTCTCCTCTTCAACGTTCCACTGCTGCCAAGGGTATTCCACATGGGTCAGGAACAGGCCTTGCGGCGGCATGGAGACTCCGGCGGCACGACGGTCCTTGCGCTCGACGATGGCACGGAGTCCATCGAGCGAGAGTTTGCCACGCCCCACATCGAGCAGGGTGCCTGTCACGCTGCGCACCATGTTGCGCAAAAAGCGGTTTGCCGTGATGGTAAACACCAGCTCGTCGCCCTCAATGTCCCAGTGTGCCTCGCTGAGATGGCAGATATTGGTCTTGGTGTCGGTGTGCACCTTGGCAAAGGAGGTGAAATCCTCATATTCCATCAACACCTTGGCGCCCAGGTTCATAGCTTCGACATCAGGATTGAAATAGATGCGACTGTAGAGTCCTTGGCGGAACGGCAGCCTCTTGTTGGAGACATGATACTGATAGGTGCGTGCGGTGGCCGAGAAACGGGCATGGAAGTCGGAAGGCACAGCACGCAAGTCGAAAATGGCGATATCGGGAGGCAGATAGCTGTTGAGTTTGAAAACCAGGTTGTCGGGCAGCGCCTCCTCGAGGTCAAAGTGGGCATAGAAGTCGGAGGCATGCACCCCCGTATCAGTACGGCCACAGCCGACAATGGCTATAGGTCTGCGCACCAGCGTGCTCAGCGCCTGCTCCAAGGTCTGCTGCACTGTGGGCAACTCGGGCTGCGTCTGCCAGCCACAGTAGTTGGCGCCATGGTATGCCAGATGTATTGCGTAGCGTGTCATCATTCAAAACAGTATCATCGCCAGCCAGTCAGGTTACTCCGAATAGTTATCCTCCACCGCCGGGATGGGCAGCACCAGTTTCCGCAGCTCTTCGACGACCAGCATCTGATAGGCGTTCTGCGACGTATCGGAGAAGAGTTCCTTATTGGTATTGTAATTCTCTTGCTGATAGGTCGTTGCACGGTCGAACAGGGTATTGGAGACATCCACTTTGAGGTCGTGGAGCGTCAGTTTTCCTTCCTCGTAGCGGGCACGGGCCTTGTCGGAGAGATAGGGAGACACCTTGTTGAAGTATTGGGGCTCCAGCTGGTGGCTCACTGTATCGTAGTGCTTGTCGAGCTCGGGCAGGTTCACCCAGTTGGTGATGGTGGTTTCCATCAGCTTCACCTGGGTGTGCTTCTTGTCGGTGTAGTAGCCCAGATATGCATGGCATGGCTCCACGAAGATGATGGGCGAAAGCCCCACCTTGCGCATGATGGAGGAGAAAAAGACGCAAGCATCGATACAGTTGGCCTGTCGGTTGCGATACACTTCGTCGAAAAATCTGATATACTGCGAGTTGGCCTTGCGTGAGGAGTTGGAGGTGCAGCTGATGGAGGAATAGGTGATGCCACGGTTGAGTGCGTAGAACCAGATGGCGCGCATCTGGTGCTCAACGGTAGTGGCATTCTTGGTACCGTTAAAGGTGTTGACGACACCCTGGTCGAGCATCTCGCCGAGCATGTTGTCGATCATCGGATGGTCTTCATTGACATAGGCTGCGAAAAGCCAGCGATAGTCGCGGTAATGGTTGCCGGCGCCGATGATGGAGAGCAGGCACTCGTTCACCGAGCGATAGTTCAGGCGGATGTTCTTCACGTCGACCTCCTCGTCGTTGATGAAGCAGGTGAAAGTCATGTCGATAGTGCCCTGACGGCGCAGCTTGTAGAGCGTCTCATATTTCCATTTGATGACGGGGTTAAAAGTGTATGTGACACCTTTCTTGGGCAAGGTTTCTTGGGTGATGCTCACATAGTTGAGCGCGGTGGAGTCGATAACGACGCGGAGCACCGCGTTGTTGCTCGGCGCCGTGACGCTGACCGAGAAGAGCTGCGGGATGTCGCTGTTCTGGTAGTTGGCCATAGCCAGCACCAGCGATGTGTAGAGCACATTGTCGAAGTCGGCGTCATAGCTGGCGTTGAAGGCCACCGTGGCGGGATCGATGGTATGCTTGCTTTGCGGTGTCAGGCAGGCCGCGAAAAAGAGGCCTGCGGTGCAGAGTAACAATTGTGCTATTCGTCTCATTTTCATGAAGAATTATTTGATGTAGCCCATCATTCCCAGTATCAGCACCAGCAGCAGCGCCACGGGTGCCACCCAGCGCACCAGGACTTTGTAGTACACACCGAACCAGCCTATCTTCAGCTTGCCGTGGTTCGAAAGCTCGTCGACGATGTCCTCTTTCTTCATGAACCATCCGAAGAATAGCACCGTCAGCAGGGCACACACGGGCGGCAGCACGGTGGCTGTCAGGTAGTCCATCCAGTCAAAGAAGGTCCTGTCGGCGGCAGTCTCAGGAGTCTCGCCAGTGAACGTGATGGCCACGGCGGCAGCCAGCGCACCTTCCAGCACGGCCACCAGCACGGCGGCAGGCACACGTTTCATGCCACAGTCGCAGAGGAATGCCGTCAGGGTCTCGTGTAGCGAGATGGCCGACGTCAGCGCCGCCAGCGACAGCAGCAGGAAGAACAGCATCGCAAAGAGCCGCGTACCAAAGCCGAACGAGTGGAACACCTCAGGCAGCACCACATAGACCAGGCCGGCACCCTTGTCGGGCTCGAGCCCGCACGAGAAGACGGCCGGGAAGATGGCTATGCCGGCCAGCACGGCGATGGCCACATCGCACACAGTAATCCATACGCATGACTTCAATATATTATCTTTTTCAGGTATATACGATCCATACACCACCATCGTGCCCATGCCCACCGAGAGCGAGAAGAGCGACTGTCCCAGCGCCGCCAGCACTCCCTGGGGACCCAGCTTGCCGAAATCGGGATGGAACAGATAGTCCAATCCCTTGATGGCACCCGGCAGCGTCAGCGACCGCACACACAGCACCAACACCAGCACCAGCAGCAGGGGCATCAACAGCTTCGAGATGCTCTCTATGCCGTTCTTCACCCCACAGAGGATCACAACAAGACCCAACAGCAGGAATATCAGCATGAAAATCACCGGCCTCATCGAGTCGGCGGCAAAGCCTGTGAAGTGGGTATCGAAGCCTCCGCTGTCGCCAAACAGGCTACCCGTCAGCGACTCCCAGAAGTAGTTCAACGTCCATCCCGAGATGACAAGGTAGATGCTGAGTATCATAAAGCAGGTGACGATGCCCACCACGCCTATCAGCTTCCACCCGTTTCCGCCGCCGCGCAACGCGGGATAAGCCTTCACCGGCGCCCGACGCGTACGACGGCCTATACTGAACTCGCACATCAGCAGCGTCATGCCGATAAAGAAGACGAAGATCAGATACACCAGCAGGAAAGCCCCGCCGCCATACTGGCCACAGATGTAGGGAAAACGCCAGATGTTGCCCAAGCCCACGGCAGAACCTGCTGCTGCCATCACCACTCCGAAGGAGTTGCTGAAACCATTGTGTTGTGCTTTAGCCATAAATCGAAATATTATCTATATTATTCTATTTTTCAAATCATTATCTCACCACTTGGTCGGGATTGCTATCCACGAAGGCGGCCCATGCCTTGCGCGCCGGCGTCCTCCGTCGCGGCTTCTTGGCCTTCAGCTCGCTGCGCAGCTCCGCCAGAGGCCCCATGCGCTCCACATAGCAGGTGTAGGCCACAGCCAGCGCGTCGGTGGCATCCAGATACTGCGGTTCGCCAGGAAAACTGAGCACCCTGCGCAACATCTCGGCCACCTGCTCCTTGCCAGCATTGCCATTGCCTGTCACTGTCTGCTTGATGGTGGCAGGCTCATACTCAGTGAACGAAAGGTCACGGCTCATGGCAGCGGCGATGGCCACACCCTGCGCACGCCCCAACTTCAGCATCGACTGCACGTTCTTGCCATAAAAGGGCGCCTCGATGGCCAGATGGTCGGGATGGAAAGTGTCGATAATGCGTACCGTGGAGTCGAAAATCTTCCGTATGCGAAGGTTGTAATCGGCTATCTTTTTCAAGTACAGCACATCCATCACAACCACGCGCGGCTTGTTGTCCACCACCTCCAAGATGCTGTAGCCCAATATCTGCGTGCCGGGGTCTATGCCCAAAATAACTTTCTCTATGCCAGCGGTCTCGCTCATCGTCACACATAGTAAATGATTTGCAAAAATACGAAAAAAAATGGCAACCGAAGAAAAAAAACAAGCATTTTGAAAAAAAGTCGTATCTTTGCAAGTTGCCACCATGGGGCCGTCACCTCGGTAGCGGCTCACTATCAGTGGCATATAGTTATTATTTATGGATTAATCAATATTTAAAATATTCAACATGGAAAAACTGATCATCACCGCCGCCATCTGCGGCGCAGAAGTCACCAAAGAGCAAAACCCCAATGTTCCTTACACCGTTGAGGAAATCGTCCGCGAGGCCAAGTCGGCTGTCGACGCCGGCGCCGCCATCGTCCACCTCCATGTCCGCGAGGACGACGGCACGCCCACCCAGAGCCACGTGCGTTTTCAGGAGTGCACCGAAGCCATCCTCAAAGCGTGCCCCAATGTCATCCTGATCCCCTCCACGGGCGGCGCAGTAGGCATGACACCCGACGAGCGTCTGGACTCCACCAACACCACGCCGGTGCCCGAAATGGCTACCCTCGACTGCGGCACCTGCAACTTCGGCGACGACATTTTCGACAACACGATGCCTACGATGCGTGCCTTCGGCAAACGCATGATCGAGAAGGGCATCAAGCCTGAATACGAATGCTTTGAGATGGGCCATCTCGACACCATCCTCACCATGGCCCGCAAGGGCGAGGTGCCTGGCACCCCCATGCAGTTCAACTTTGTGCTGGGCGTTCCTGGCTGCACCCCCGCCACTGTCGACAACTTGTGCTGGCTGGTGAAGAACATCCCCGCAGGCAGCACCTGGACGGCTACAGGCATCGGCCGTCACGCTTTCACGCTGGCGGCACCGGCCATCGTCATGGGCGGCAATGTGCGCGTAGGCTTCGAGGACAACCTCTACCTCGAGCGCGGCGTGCTCGCCAAAAGCAACGGTGAGCTGGTCGACAAGGTGGTGCGCATGGCCAAACTCCTTGGCCGCCAAGTGGCTACCAGCGACGAGGCCCGCGAGATTCTCAGCCTGAAGAAAAGATAATTATTCACCCACGGTTTCATAGATACACTATCACCCATGAAAAAAACATTTGTATTCACCATGGCTCTGATCCTCGCCTTCTCGGCCCTGGCACAGATCGAGCCTGTCAACAAGGAGTTGCGTCTGCAATCGATCCTTCAGACCTTCCAACAACGCGACGTCGCCAACCGCAAAGTGCATGCCGACTACCCTGTGGCACCTGCACCCAAAGATGCCGACAGTCCTAAGGGCGGCCTCGACTTGCCTGCAAACAACTGGTTCCCGGGCGAGTGGGAGGAGGTCAAGGCCATCGCCGTGACCTGCTACTACGACTACTTGGTTCCCGGCCACGAGAACGACAACTACTGGTATGCCGACCCCATCGTGAGCGGCTATGCCGACTACTACCACTATAGCGGTGGCTGGCAGAGACAGGGCGGCGGCCCCTATGTCGCCTCTCCGGCGCTCAACTCGGCATCGTATGGCGAGTTTGTCAATGTCTTCCTCTACCTGATGGATGCCATCCAGCTCGGCGGCGCCGAGGCATGGGTCCGCATCGAGAACGCCAGCGACAGCACCCTCATCAAGAACAAGCTGACAAGCATGAACCTCCGCACCAACAAGCTGAAATGGATTATCGGCACCGGCAACTCATTCTGGTTCCGCGACTGCGGCCCCATAGCATTCTACTATGGCGATGAGGACAACGTGGGCATGGTCGACTTCGGCTACTACACCGGCCGTGCGCTCGACGACTCGCTGCCCTCACTGATTGAGGAGCAGATGGGCATTCCCAACTACATCACGATGGTGAAGTGGGAAGGCGGCAACTGCCTCGTCGACGGCGCTGGCATGGTGATCAGCAGCGACGCCATCTACAGCGGCAACATGAGCGGCCAAGGCCAATACACCTGGGACGGCGTGAACCCCAGCAGTATCCATGTCACCAGCAAGCCCGCCCTCAACCAGCAGAAGGTAAAAGACTCCCTGGCACACATCATGGGTCCCCGCGGCTGCCACATCATCCCTGCTTTCCACTATGACGGCGGCACCGGCCACATCGACCTCTACGCCGACATGATCGACGAGAACGAGTTCGTTTTCAGCCAGTTCCCCGAAGCCTACAGCAACTGGGTCGACTACAAGACTGCCGCCAAGAACATCGACAGCCTCTGCAGCTGGACGAGTGTGTTCGGCAACAAGTTCAAATGCCACTACATCCCCTTCCCCTGCACCGACAACGGCGGCACCTTCGCCAGCCAGACATCGTACAACCAGAGCTACACGCGCACCTATAGCAACCACACCTTCGTGAACAATGTGCTGATTCAGCCCGTCTTCTCCACCGTCAGCAACGGCCAGCCCACCGCCCAGTGGGACCGCGACCGCTTCGAGGCTGTGAAACGCGCCTATCCCGGCTACACCGTCTACCCCATCAACGTGAAGTCGTTCGACGGCTCTGGCGGCGCTATCCACTGCATCACCAAGCAGATCCCCGCCGACAACCCGGTGCGCATCCTGCATCCCTCCATCACCGGCAACACGCTCATGACCTATGCCAACACCAACGCCCCCATCACGGCTAAAATCCACAACAAGAGCGGTATCGCAAGCGCCAAGGTTGTCTACCGCGTCAACGGCGGCAACTGGAATGAGGCCGCACTGACCCCCGGCGCCGACGACGAGTTCTCGGGCAGCATCCCCACTACATCGTTCACCACTTCGGGCGGCAGCAACAAGGTGGAATACTACATCAGCGCCACCAGCAACAACGGCAAGACGATCACCAAGCCCATACCCGCATCCCAGGGCGGCTACTACACCTTCTACGTGGGCTCCCAGCCTGTGGGCATCGAGAATGCTGAGCAGCAGCATTTCGGCCAGTTCTTCCCCAACCCCGCCGACGGCAGGGCCAACGTCGAAATCAGCCTCGCCGAGGGCAGCCACTACGATGTGACCATCGTCGACCAGCTGGGTCGTGTGGCACACCGTTCCACTCTCGACGCACAGGGCGACATCGTCTACTCCATCGACACCCACAAACTTGCCAGCGGTGTCTACAACGTAGTCTTCTCCAACGGCAACGAGCGCATCGTGCGCCGCATCGTCGTGAAATAAAGGGACTCCACGAAAGCAATGTACGTTGACTTTCACACTCATAGACCAACAGCGGAGGGTGTCGTCACCCCCCGCTGTTTTGGTATTCACCCCTGGGATATCGACTCCGAGCAGTCCTCCGACTACGACGCTTTCCGCCGTCGCCATCTGGAGCGTTTCAACGCTGCCGAGATGATTGGTGAATGCGGACTCGACAGGCTCTATCCCACCGACTACGGGCGCCAAAAGGAACTCTTCGCCTGGCAGGCCATGCTGGCCGACGAGCTGGGCAAGCCCATGGTGGTGCACTGTGTGCGTGCCATGGACGATGTCGTGGCGCTGCGCAAGAAGTTGCGCAGCACACCCTGGTTCATCCACGGCTTCATTGGCGGCATCGAGCAGGCGCAACAGCTGCACCACGCCGGCATCGGCATCTCCTTGGGCGCCGCCATTCTCGACAAGCGTCACCACAAGCTCCGCAACTGTCTGGCGCAGACCTCCTTGCCCTTCTTTTTGGAGACCGACGACAGCAGCTGCACCATCGAGACCATCTACGACGAGGCGGCGGCGCTACGTCACGAAGAGAAAGAAATGCTCGCCGAAACAATAAAACAACGCTACATGACGTTATTTCAAAAAAACATCTAGCATCCTCCAAAAAGACCATCATGCCTGAAAGACATCTCAATACCCCCGGACCGTTCGACGGCCTCACTTTCGAAGAGAAGCAAGCCCTCTACGACACCCTCAGCGAGCTCTATTCCGACAACAAGCGCCAGCTCTTCGACCGTCTGGTGCTGAACCGCACACGCCACTTCGCCGTCGTGCTCGAAGAGATATTCCAGAGCCACAACGCCAGCGCCGTGCTGCGCAGCTGCGACTGCTTCGGCGTGCAGGATGTCCATGTCATCGAGGAGCGCAACCGCTATCAGCCCAACCCCGAGGTGGCCATGGGCTCCAACAAGTGGGTCGACTGGTACAAGCACCCCAGCATCACCGACGCCTACGACCACCTGCACCGCCATGGCTATCAAGTCATTGCCACACTGCCCCACGAGAAAGACACCCTCATCGGCGACCTCGACATCAGCCGCCCCACAGCCCTCGTCTTCGGCACCGAGCTCACTGGCCTCTCCGACGAGGCCATTGCCCACGCCGACGGCTACGTCAAGATACCCATGTACGGCTTCACCGAGAGCTTCAACATCAGCGTCTGCGCCGCGCTGAGCCTCTTCAGCCTCACGGAGCGGATGCGCAAAGACCCCGCCATCCATTGGCAGCTGAGCCCCGAAGAGCAGACCACGCTGAAACTCTACTGGAGCCTGCAGGTCATCAAAGACGGCGAGCGAGTGCTGCAAGAAATCATGGACAGAAGAAGATAGTTATTCCTAAGTTGCGGCGGATTGCAATTCCGCCGCAACTACCGAACATTCGAACCGACAAGGGAATTAAGGCAATAGTATAACCGGATCTAGTCTAAATACCAGTGAAATACAGGATCAAAAACAAAAAATAAGATCCACCAAAGAAACGCTATTATAAAATGTTTCCGGCGGCTCTTAAAAAATGACCAACTAGGCTTGACAAGTGACATAACAATAAAAAACAACATAAGAGGGATATGTAAACAAAGGTTGTCATGTGGATCATATGTAATATCATAAAAAGTCTTGGTAATATCCCAATTTCCACTATGTTCACTATACTTATACAAAAACCAATAGGTATATATAATCAAGTAATTTAGTATAAGTGGTAGATACACCATTAGAAATGTTGTGATTTTTTGTCTCATGGCTAATTGCTTCTGTTAAATAAGGCATCCCAATCTCTGTCAGATTCTTTTTTTATCCTTTTAGAGAAACCGACTGTGTGAATATTAATGAAATCTGCCTTAAGATAGTCATGCCAAAAATCGCCATTCCACCCACCTTTGAAAGGAATAAAAGATGCGCCCAACGACTTTTTTTTCGAAGAGACAATTCTTCTGTAAATAATTTGATTAGTTATACGAACTTTTAGACCGTCTGGCATTTTGAAAACTTTGCCTTTTTTTATATGAGGAGCGGCAATACCATCGGTTGATGCATACAGATCCGTGTGAGGTGGAATTGGATATGCATTTGAGGTGAAATATCCGGGGTTCATGTCAACATCACCTTTTACTCCCTCTGGCTTATAATAGATGGTATAGTCGCTCTCATTCGACACAGTGGGAATAAGTCTTTCTCCTCCGTTATTGACTACAGTCTTCCAATCCTTGTCTGAGATACGAATCCCTTCACCATATTTGCTAAGATAGTGACCTTCCTGTTCCGCCAGGTCATGACTCATTCCCTGCTGAAATTTGCTTTTGTCCATAACAATAGCTTCCCCTCCATAGCCTTCATCGTCAGTGCCAAGCAGTTTCCCTTCTGTGCTAAAAATTGGATTCACCTCTTCCCCGTCCGGATCCACCAGCTTCAGCGGGTTCCAGGCGCAGTAGGCGTAGGGACTTATTGAGGGGTATTTGTCGGCCATGGGGTCGACGCTGAGCCAGAGAGTCGTGAGGGTGTTTTCGAGGTATCTTGCACCGAAGTAACTGTACCCTGTTTCGAGGTCTAACTCCTTGCCCGTGAAGTCCATCTGCCAGAAATGGCCGTTTTTGTGGTTGTATGTCACGCCCGTCGTCGTCATTTTACATCTTCGTTGCCCTGTTGATATGATAACGACAAAAACCACGTTCTAGTATGTTCCGTCGCTGCATTTTGTTCTTGAAACCAAGATGTCCCAGTCTCAGTCATCTGAATCCGGGATTGAAAATCCCTATACTTCATTGCGGCGGATTGCAAATCCGCCGCAACTAAAACCAAGGAACATCCGCGCCGTCATGGGGCTGCGGCGCTGGAACAGCCCTGTCAGTGTGTCGCGGCCTAAACCTGTCACACGGTGGTGGTACAGACCGCTGTCGGCATAGTGCCACACATGGCGACCGCTGCCGTCAAGGTAGTCTACAGGCCCCAGTGTGATTCCGTAGCGCAGTGCCAGGGCACTCTGCACCTTGCGCAGCGCAGCAGTGCCCATACGTCCTTCATAGTATAGCACCTCGGCGATTTTCACCGCTCCATCACCTCCAAGCGTCAGCCGCACATGGCTGCCGAGGCTGTCGCCAGAAGTCAGCGATGACACTGACTGCCGAAGCGTGCTGATGGCTGGAGTGCCCTCCGTTTGCGATGCATAGCGCACCGAGGTGCTGTCCATCAGCATCCGCTCGGTGGTCAGCCCCCGTGTGGAACCGTCACCATAGTCAAGCCGCCACAGCATGGCCTCACTGTCGGCCAGCGCTTTGTATACTATTATAAGTGTGTAGTCCTCGTCATAGGGCACGCTGTCGAAGACTTTCGTCTCTCCGGCCATCAGTGTGGCGGGATTGTAGTTCAGGACCTCTGAGCCTGCCTGACAAGGAGCGCTTCGCCAATGGAACGCCGGCGTGGGCATACTCCCTGAAGAGTATGGAACAGTCATGCCTCCATTCTGCCCTTGGGCAGCAAAACGACAAAACAGCATAACAGCGACGACAATAAAGCTTTTCTGTATCAATGTTTTCATTTCCAATCGTTTATTCCTATTTCCTATCATAATAAACATCTCTAATAACAATTGCAAAGATACAAACATTATTCTATTCTGCAAATTATATTTGCATTTTTTCTCCCTAATAAATTAAAGTATATAGAATAAATTGCACTGTTGCACAGACCCGCGGGGATCCATGGTTCGGATCTTCATTGTTCCAACCGCGGCAGCTTCTTCACCGCCTTGGCCATGGTGCTGTTCATCAGGTCTGCATACACCTGTGTGGTGCCGATGTCCGAATGGCACATCAGCTGCTGCACCGTGAATATCGGCACCTCCTTGGTCAACAGCAGCACACAGAATGTGTGGCGCGCTATGTGGAAAGTCACCGGCTTCTTGATTTTCGCCTCTTTGCACCACTTCCGCAACGTCGCATTGACATAAGGGTTCGTCACCTTGTCGAACACGTGCTCACCCTTGCGCTCCATCCCATGCAACAGGGCCTCCGCGTCGGCGCACAGGGGAAGTCTCTCGTGGGTGTCTGTCTTCTGCTGGTGGAACTCCAACTGCAGATGTTTGCCGTTACGTTTCACATCCTTCCACCGCAGGCCGAGCACATCGCCGAAACGCAGCCCCGTCAAGCATGAGAACAGGAACATCGACATGATGTTGCCGTACTCTTCTGGCAGCGGGTGCCGCATCATCCTCTTCAGCTCCGCCTCCGTCAGGAAGCACTTCTTCGTCTGCACCTTCTTGGGCCGCTTCACACGTTGCAGCACCCTGTCGTCGAACAGACCGTTCCTGTAAGCGTCGTGAAGCACACAGGTAAGTTTCTGAAAATGCAGCCGCACGGTGCCCTGCCCCAAACCCCGTGAATGCAGATATGCCACAAAACCCTCTAGATACTCTGTGTTCACCCGCTCCAGCAAGCAGTCGCCGTAGGCCTCCAGATAGTTGCACATCAGCTTGTAAGTCCCTTTGGTGCTCTCCTTCACCGTGCTGCGTTCCATATATCGGCGCGCATATTCCAGCAGCCCCACCATGGAACGCTCCTCCGCAGCCCTGCAGTCCAACTGAGCCTCATAGCAGAACCTTCTGCCTGTACCTGCATCATCGGAATTCAGCGAAATCCGCAACTCGCCACTGGCCGAATAGCCGATGGACGCCACGGAAAAGGGAAAATTTGATTCGATAATAACATTCATATTTCCAGTTATTTAAACAATAAATAATAATCCATTATGGACCATAAAGATACTTTTTTACCGGCAATTCACCAAAAAAAAGTATTTTTGCATCACAAACAGAGAAAAGATGCCCACCCAGAAACACGCTCCCAACACCGGCAAAACGAGGCTGACAATCCCCGTCTCGGCATCTCTTTTTTGCACCTTTTCTTCAAAAAAGACGAATCCGGCATTTTTTCAAACCCCTTGCCAGACAATCACTTTCAGCCATTCATGCTCCTACTCTTTCACGGGCAAGGAGTTAGACCCCGAAACAGGCTACAGCTACTTCGGCGCCCGATACCTGGACCACACCCCGCTGACCCTCTGGCTCAGCGTCGACCCCATGGCTGACAAATACCCCTCCATCAGCCCCTACGCCTACTGCGCCTGGAACCCTTTGAAACTGGTGGACCCGAACGGAAGAGAGCTAGTTTCGAATGATGACATTATCATTAAAGGGAAAAACAATTCCAGTTTGACCATTGTGACTTCTGCAGTCAATCTAACAATACATACTGACAAGGATTTTCATGGCAACCATGTAGTTGATGCCGGTTCGGCAAAGATTGCAATAGGATATGAGGTTGGTGTGGATGGAGCAGGTTCTGCTGTATTTCAAACTTCGGGAAAAGCATATATGCAAAGTGTCATGTTCTTCGGGGGCAAATATGATGGCTATTGGTATGATTATCTGGGCGGTGAGGCGCAACTGAATATTTCCAACATCGCAGAAGGAACTGTTGGGATACATAAGAATTGGTTTATAGGGGTTTATACTGGAAAAGCAAAGGAGTTTAATCCGAAATCTTTCGCAGGAAGATACTATGGTGTTGATGTTGGTGCCTCCAGTAATTTACTATTAGCAGGGCTCTCAATAGACGGGTCGTGGGCTCGTTCAATGAAAAAGGATTGGAATATTATAGCTTTGGGAGCATCATTTGTAGTTGGTCCCCAAATAGATTTAGGAACAGAGCTTGTGGGGGTATATGGAGGGTCTAATCTTGGTGGAACAGTGTTAGTTACCCCAGAAATAGAAACCAAGGAACGCAAAATATGGGATAGGGTAGGCAATTTTCTATTTCATAAACCTAACTAATCTCTATCTAATGGAATCCAGAAACAATAAATCTATTAACAAGAAGAGGTTTTTATTCATCTTCTTCACAGCCTATTTCTCTTTGGCTATTATTGGTTTTATATTGACCGTAAGAAGTTCAATCAAAGAAATAAAACAACGTGCAAACCAAATAGAAACCTTATATGGAGACATCTCTTTTTCGGGCGAGGTGATTGACTATCATCCCATTAAACACAGCATAGATCCACCAGGGGCCATTATGTGCATAAAAATTGATTCCAGTACAGTGGATTCTTTTTATCATTATGACAGATATACCGCATTGAAGATAGATAATGGCATAGCAACATTGCCTTTAGGCCAGTATGATGTAGAATACAAA
This sequence comes from Bacteroidales bacterium, assembly GCA_024681475.1. Classification (GTDB taxonomy): domain Bacteria; phylum Bacteroidota; class Bacteroidia; order Bacteroidales; family P3; genus Colimorpha. The sequence continues at coordinate 27,806 of JAILAT010000035.1, forward strand.
GAAGTAGTGTATGTCCACATCAACGAGGCTGGCTCTCATAAAATGTTGTTCATCATTGATGAGAATGACACCATCACCGAGGATTTGTATTACACAAGCTCTTATATGTACGAAAGAGATCTTAAGATTTGCGATACCTGTTCATGAGGATACAAAATTATTCCCCGAGTGGAGTGCAAATAATCAGGTTGTATCTTAGTACAGCTCCGACGCATCTTAAAAATCAGGATATGATATCCGAGAAACAATGAAGGAAGGCAAAAGGCAATAATAATAGTTCATTGCACAACGGTGTTGCACTGGGTAGTCGAATCTACAAATACAACAAAAGAAAGACAAAAGCAATATACAAGCATTTCTTACGTTATAGTAATAAATTCATCGTTTTGCAGACAATTTGGAACATATCAGCACCTCAATTCTCATTTTTCGGAAATACCGAAAATGGTTGTTTTGTATACCTTGTCGGTGCGGATGTTCGGTAGTTGCGGCGGAATTGCAATCCGCCGCAACTGCAACGACAGAAGAAAAAAAATTTTGTCACATCAAAATAAATGTGTACATTTGTTGCCTGTAAACCAATCGTAAAATAACATTAAACATTTTGATAATGAAAAAGATACTCCTCATTCTAACCTTCGCACTCACGTGCAATGTGGCTCTTTTTGCCCAGAATGGCAAAGCCGTCAACGAGAAAGACGTCCCTGAGCGTTATGTCAAAGACTTCCAACGCCAGCAGGCCGAAGTCAAAAATGTCAAGTGGGAAATCATCGACTCCATGGTCTACGATGCCCGTTTCGTCAACGACAACGGTACAGAGACAGCCATCCGTTTCTCCCCCAAAGGCAGCGAAACACGCTGGTACATTGAGCCGAAGTACTTTCCCCACGCCATCGTTGACAATATCGCCGCCCAGCACCCTGGCTACAAAATCAAAGACCTCTACCTGCTCAACATCAAGAACAAATCCACCTATCAGGTTCTCATAGGCCAGCGCAAAGGTCTCTTCACCAAGAAGTGGAAACACATGCGCTATATGAACTACGAGATTGACGGAAAATTCATCGACGAGATAGAGCTTTAAACCGACTTGAACACCCAAAAGGAAGGCCTCGCACAAACATGTGCGAGGCCTTCCTTTTCAGTGACCATCCATACAGGTTATCTACTTCATCCCTCTACGCTGTTTTATCGCTTCATACGCGGCGTTGATTTCACGGAACTGGGCTTCGGCATTCTTGCGCACCTCCTCGCTCATGTTCGCCACTTTGTCGGGATGATACTTCATCGCGTAGCGGCGATAGGCTTTCTTCACCTCTTCGTCAGTGGCGGTGGACTGCAAGCCCAACACCTGATAGGGGTCTTTGCCGCGCGGATAGCTGCTGCCGGTTTGAGCACCGCCTGTGTCGTATTGCTGACGGAAATGACGAGCATGGATGGACATCAAGTCCTGCATATTGATACCCAGACGCATGGCTATGTGGCGCAGCGTCTTCTGCTCTATAGGCGACAGATAGCCGTCGGCATTAGCCAAACCATAGAGGAAGTCGACCATGTGGTAGCGCGTGGTGTAGTCGGTGTTGTATTTGATCTGCTGGCACAGCTCCGTCAGCGGGACACGATGAGGGTCCAAGTCGCGCAGCTTGAGCAGCAGCTCTTTGGCTTGCTCCTCGCCATAGTTGCTGACCAAGAAGCGTTTCACATAGTTCAGTTCCGATTTCTTCACCACATCGTCCGACTTCATCACGGCTGCCATCAGAGCCAGCAGCGCGAAGTTGATGTCGCCCTGCGTACCGGTATTGCTGTAGCGTCCTCGCGACGTGGTGAAGATATTTTCGTCTCCTGCGCCCAGCTGCTTGTCAGCTGTCAGCGCATCGATACCGGTGCCGATAAAATAGCCTACCAATCCTCCCAACGGGCCTCCGAAAGCCCATCCAAGACCGGTGATAATCCATTTACCTAATCCCATAGTTGTTATTCTATAGTATTGTTATTGTCACTTTTCTCATCTTCTATCAGCTCCGAGGTAATGGAGTAGCCTGACGGCGATGTGCCTTCCTCCAGTTCACCGAAGCGTATCTGGTTGCCATGGACGCCCATTTGGTACACAAAGTAGCGCAGCAGATAGGCGTTGCGGGCCTGTGTCTGTTGACGCAGTTGCTGTTTCGAAGTCTCCAGCGGATAGAGACGTTCGGACACTTTCTGCAGGTTCTTGTCGTTCACCTTGTCTCCTCCATTGCGGCTCTGCAGATAGTCCTGGAAACCGTCGGATTTCAGCGTAATGGCGTTGATGTTGACGTAGTCAATCTGTTCCAGATGTTCTGCGCTCTTGTCGCTATGCTGCTCGAGATAGAAATCGCGTTTCAGGTCGAAGAGGCTCTGCGCGTGAGCCTCGGCGGCGATGTCCATCTGCGGCGTCAGTGTCAGCACAATCTGCTCGTCCATCAAGAGGAACGACGCCACTTTTGACAGTTTGTCGTACTGCTCGGAGGTGAAATCGCCCGTCAGCGGGTCGCAGTCGAAAAAGTCCAGACTGGCGTCGCCGTCCGACATCCAGCGTATCGGCGACGAGGCCACTTTCACCAGCAAGTTGCCCAGCGTCTTCCATACTATCTTCATGTACGAGAACTCCGGCGAGTCGATGTTGCCGGCCACAGGCACTGCAATATCCACCTTGTTGTCCTTATCTTTCAGCACATAGAGCGCGGCCTTCAGCGGCACGTTCACCTGCGGGTCGACATCATTGCGCTTCTTGCCCACAGTGGGGTTGTAGAGATCCAACTTGTTGTTGCCCTTCAGGTTACTGTTGCGTATGGTGTTCTCGCTGGCAAAGGAGAATGTGCCGTCGGTGAAAGGATGCCCCAGGTAGGCCACGGAATAGGGCGACAGGTCGCGCATCTGCAAGTTTTTGATGTTCAGCGAGAGACGCTGGAACTCCTTCCAGTCGCTCAGGTTGCCGCGCCAGTGCACCGACAGTTGGCCGCCATGCGGGAGCGCGGCGCGAATCTGCGCATTGTTCTCACCACTCATTGTCACATTCTCCGCACTGATATTCAAGTCGGTGACGGGGAACGAGAAGAGGTCAGGCAAAGTGTGGTCGTTGTAAGTATACTGGCCGCCATTGATGGAGAAGTCACCCACCGTCATGCGGAAAGGCTTGGATTGCTTGGTTTCCGTGCTGTCGACTGCGGCCTTCTCCTCAATCACAAGTTCTTCTTCTTCAGGCTTTTGCGAATCATGATGTATCATCAGGCGCGAATAGTTGTTGCCGTCGGCATAGCGGTCGAACTGTCCTGTCAGCCCCGCAAACTCCACCCTGTTGAAGTCATATCTGTTTTCGTCGATGTTGATATTTTTCACGTCGACCTGCAGCGACTGGAACGAAGCAATAAGATTGTCATCCAAGTCGGTGGCTTTCAAGTCATTCAGCGTCAGCGTTCCGGAGATATCCATCTTCAATATCTCGCTCAGGTTACCCTTGGCAGTCAGGTTGGTGGTGAGCGCGCCTTCGAGCATATTAATACGCATCACGTCAGTAAGATAGGCCTTGGCATGGGTCACCGACACATTGTTTAGCGCCAGCAGTAGGTCGAAATCGTTGTTGTCCATATTCAGTGATGCCTCGGTGTGCAGGCTGCCGCCATTGGCCAACTGGAGGTCGAGACCGGCATCGGTGTTGCTGCGGCCGTCGAAATAGACGCCAGGGATTATCAAATTCAGGTTGCGCACATCCCATTCGCTGCCCATTTTGCGGTCGGTATAGTATATGTCGCCCTCGGAGAGCCGTATATTGTAGAAGCCTAGTTTCCAGCTCGATTCGCTGTCGTCATCTTCCTCTTCCTCGTCGTCGTCCGAAGCAAAATGGTCGATGATGCTGTTGAAGTTGAACTTGCTGCCGTTCTGGATGATAGACACGCGGAGACCCGCCAAGATGAGATGCTTCACATAGAGCTCCTGTCCCAGCAGCTTGTGGAGTTTCACCTTCACATCGAGCGTGTCGAAGGTGACGAACGACGTGGTGTCGTCGTCCTCATAGATGGTGAAGTCATAAATGCGCACCCGACCACCGAGCACGTTGATTCTCAGCTTCTCCACATTCATCTCGCGACCCACCAGCTGCTTTCCATGACTATTCACGTAGCCTTTCGCCACCGGCGGGAGCAGCATCAGCACAAGAGCCAGCAGCAACACCAGCGAGGCAATGACGATGAGCAATATTTTAACCCATTTCTTCTGTTTGAGGGCTTGTATCTTCATTTTGCAATCCTATTTATTATCAAGCGTATACTATTCACATTGTCTGCAACACGTCAAAACAATTTGCAAAGATACACAAAAAACTTTGTTCCGAGATATTTTTTGTAAAAATATTTTGCCCTGCCAAGAAAAAGGTGTATTTTTGCAAATTGAAACAATTGTCCTTCGGCCGCTCTACAGCGGCGAGAAGCGGCACTTAAACGACTGAAAACGAAACATGATTGCAGTAATTTTGGCCGGAGGCACCGGTAGCCGCATGCAGAGCAGCCTGCCCAAACAGTTCCTTCCCCTCGGCGACGGCCTCACCGTGCTGGAACACAGCGTCGAGGCTTTCGCACAAAACGCGCATGTCGAAGAGATATGTCTCGTCGTGCACCCCGACTGGATGGACTACGCGCGCAAACTGCAAGGCATCGCCACTTTGGGCCAACGCCTCAGCATGGTCGCAGGCGGCAAAGAACGTTGGGAGTCGTCGACCAACGCCATCAGACACTATGTGGGCCACGCCGACGACCGCACCGTGCTGCTCATCCACGACGCGGCGCGTCCCTTTGTCTGTCAGCGCATCATCGACGACATCCATGCCGCCATGGAGGCTCCCGACGGACCGCACTACGATGCCGTGGCTGTGGGCGTGCCTTCCACCGACACCGTCTGGCAGATAGACCCTGACGCGATGACTGTCAGCCAGATACCTGTGCGTGCCACCATGTGGCGCGCCCAGACACCCCAGGCCTTCCGCTTCGGCACGCTGCGCGAAGCCTACCGTCAGGCGCTGCTAGACCCTGCCTTCACCGCCACCGACGACTGCGGCGTGCTGATGCGCTACAGCCCCAGCACACCCATCCATATCGTGCCCGGCGACGAAGCCAACAAGAAGATCACCTTCCAAAGCGATATACAATGAAAATCAGAGAAGTAACCGACTATCTCAACAGCCGTTTCCTGCCCTCCTATCAGGAGTCCTACGACAACGCCGGCCTGCTGCTGGGCGATGTGGACCAGGAAGTAAGCTCCGTGCTGGTCACCATCGACGTCACCCCTGCTGTGGTCGACGAAGCCGTCGAAAGACGCTGCAACCTCATCGTCAGCCATCATCCTCTCATCTTTGGCGGACTGAAACGCATCACACCTGACAATGCCACTGGCGACATGGTGATGAGACTAATAACCAACAAGATAGCGGTATATGCGGCGCACACCAATCTTGACAACCTGGACTGGGGTGTCAATGCGGCGTTGGCCAGACATCTAGGCCTGGAGCATTGCCGCATACTGCGTCCCATGGAGGGAGTGCTGCGCAAGCTGGTGACCTATGTCCCCACGGCGCAGGCCGACGCAGTGCGCACCGCGCTGTTCAATGCCGGCGCAGGATGCATAGGAGCCTATGACTGTTGTAGTTACAACAACGATGGATTCGGCACCTTCCGCGCCAACGAAGGGTGCAACCCCTTCTGCGGCAACATCGGAGAGCTACACCGCGAGGAAGAGACAAGGATAGAGGTCATCTACGAGAAACGCCTGGAACGCAAGCTGATAGCCCAACTGATAAAAGCGCATCCCTATGAAGAGCCCGCCTACGACTGTATGCCGCTAGCCAACGCCTACGCCAGAGTGGGCGCCGGAATGATAGGCACCCTGGCGCACCCCGTTGACACACGGACTTTTCTGGAAAGCGTCAAAGAGCGTTTGGGGCTGCCCACGGTGCGCTGCTCGGAGCTGTGCAAAGAGCAGGTGGGCCGTGTGGCCATCTGCGGCGGCGCCGGCAGTTTCCTCATAGGCGACGCCAAGGCTCACGGCGCCGACATCTACCTCACCGCCGACCTGAAATACCATGATTTCCAACAGGCTGAGGAGAGCATCGTGCTGGCCGACATCGGCCATTACCACAGCGAACAATACGCCAAAGAAATTTTTTATGATGTCATATCAGAAAAATTTAGTACCTTTGCGTGCCTAAAAGCCGAAAGCGACAAGGGGTATATCCGTTATATATAAATGATATACAGCACCTTGTCCGCATTCTGCTGTTGGCCAATTATTAATGATAATTATAAAAAAACAATAAAAATGGCTAAAAAAGTAACATCCAAGACCGAAATGACACAAGAAAAACCGGTGGTCGACACACTTCGCAACCAGGAAGTGGACGATGCCGTCGAGAAACGATTGATAGCCCTCTACACCTTGCAGAGTGTCGATTCGGAGATTGACAAAATCAAGATCATCCGAGGTGAATTGCCTCAAGCCATCGAAGACCTCGAAGACGAAATCGCCGGTCTCGAAACCCGTATCAGCAACTTCAACAACGAGATTGCCGAGACCAACCAAAAGATAGCCAGCGAGAACAACACCAAGGCCGAGTATACCGAATTGCTGAAGAAACAACAGAAAGAGCAGGACAATGTGCGCAACAACCGCCAGTATGAATCCATCAACAGAGAGGTGGAATACAGCGAGCTTCAGATCCAGCTCTGCGAGCGTCACATCAAAGAGTTCAACGCCCGCATCAGCGAGCTGAAACAGCGCATCGAGGCCTCCAATCTGCTGCTCACCAACCGCAAGAACGAGCTGGAAGTGAAGAAAAACGAGCTGGACGACATCATCAAGGAGACCGAAAAGGACGAGGAGCGTCTGCTTGCCAAATCGGCCGAACAGGCCCAGTATATCGAGGATCGCTACCTGACGGCCTACAAGCGTATCCGCACCGCCGCCCGCAACGGTCTGGCAGTGGTGACCATCGACCGCGACGCTTGCGGCGGCTGCTTCAGCAAGATACCGCCCCAGCGACAGACCGAAATCAAGATGCACCGCAAAGTGATTGTCTGCGAGCATTGTGGCCGTATACTGGTGGACGACTCCATCGCCTCGGTGGCTCGCGAAAGCATCGCCAAGAAAGACTGAAGAGAAAATGGTGACCGGTGACACGAGCACTATCTCTCCGCCACTCACAGGTCACAAATAAACTAACATAAAAGACTGGAATAATGATACATTATATCACTCCCGAAACGCCGCTGACCATAGCTCGCGTGAAAGAAATCATCGACAACAAGATGACACTGGCCCTCTCCGAGGAGGCCACACGCCGCATCGAAAAATGCCGCAACTACCTGAACAAGAAGATGGAGACCCAGAAGGTGCCCATCTACGGTGTCACCACAGGCTTCGGCAGCCTCTGCAACATCTCCATCAGCAAGGAGCAGCTCAGCCAGCTGCAGAAGAATCTGGTGATGAGCCACGCCTGCGGCGTGGGCGACGAAGTCCCCCAAGAGGTGGTACGCCTGATGCTGATGCTGAAAGTGCAAAACTTCTGCTTCGGCTACAGCGGCGCCCAGCTGCAGACGGTGCAACGTTTGATTGACTGCTTCAACGACGACGTGCTCCCCATCGTTTATCAGCAGGGCAGCCTCGGCGCAAGCGGCGACCTTTGCCCGTTGGCCAACATGTGCCTGCCCACCATTCTGGGCATGGGCGAGGTGTACTGGCACGGCCGTCGTTGCGATGTCAGCGAGGTGTATGCCGCCAAGGGTTGGCAACCCATCGAACTGCAAAGCAAAGAGGGTCTGGCACTGCTCAACGGCACACAGTTCATGAGCAGCTACGGCGTGTGGAGCGTGTTGAAAGCCCAGCGTCTGAGCAAGCAGGCCGACATGATTCTGGCTCTGAGTCTCGACGCTTTCGACGGCCGCATCGAGCCTTTCTTCGAGGAACTGCACAGAGTGCGTCCCCACAAAGGCCAGCTGCAGACCGCCGAGGCAGTGCGTCGCTACACCGAAGGCAGCGAGCTGATAACCAGACATAAAGAGCACGTACAAGACCCCTATAGCTTCCGTTGCGCTCCTCAGGTGCATGGCGCCGCAAAAGACACCATCGCCTACGTGGCCAGTGTGATTGAGACGGAAATCAACTCGACGACAGACAACCCCATCGTGCTGCCCGACGAGGATATGGTCATCAGTGGCGGCCACTTCCACGGCGAGCCCATGGCCATGGTGCTGGACTTCTTGGCCATCGCCACCGCCGAGCTGGGAAGCATCAGCGAGCGCCGCACCTACCAGCTCATCGACGCCAAGCGCGGTCTGCCGAGTTTCCTGGTTGCCAAACCGGGATTGAACAGCGGTTTCATGATTCCCCAGTACACCGCCGCCGCCATCGTGAGCCAGACGAAACAGCTCTGCACACCTTGCAGCATCGACAGCATCCCGTCGAGCCAGAACCAGGAAGACCTGGTGAGCATGGGCGGCAACGCTGCCACAAAGTGCTACCGCGTGATGGAGAACGTGGAGCGCGTGCTGGCCATCGAGCTGTTCAACGCCGCACAGGCACTGGACTTCCGCCGTCCGCTGAAATCGTCGCCCTTCATCGAGAAGTTGGTGGCCGATTTCCGCAAGAAGGTCAACTTCATCGACATCGACGAGGTGATGTACAAACACATCCACGCCAGCGTCGACTTCCTGCGCACCATGCAGGTTGACTGAGCCAACACTTGAATTCCGACAGATAAGAGGGAGGGGAATGTAATGTTTTCCTCCTTTTTTGCAAAGATAGCCACACAGCGGCAACAGAGATTATGGCACATTTCCTACCCATCACACTGGAAGAGGTGAAACGGCTTGGCTGGGAGACGGTGGATATCGTCATCGTTTCCGGCGATGCCTACATCGACCACCCTTCCTTCGGCACTGCGGTCATCGGCCGCACGCTGGAGGCGGCAGGATACCGTGTGGCCATCATCGCCCAGCCCAACTGGCGCGACGACTTGCGCGACTTCCGAAAATACGGTGCTCCGCGGCTGTTCTTTGGAGTCACCTCGGGTGTGATGGATTCGATGGTGAACCACTACACGGCGGCGCGCCGTCTGCGCCACGACGATGCCTATACCCCTGGCGGCGTGGCGGGCTTCCGCCCCGATTACGCCACATACGTCTACACGCAGACGCTCAAGAAGATATACCCCGAGACGCCTGTCATCATCGGCGGCATCGAAGCCTCGATGCGGCGACTGGCCCACTACGACTATTGGTCGGACACGCTGAAGCCCTCCATCCTTGCCGAGACACCTGCCGACTTGCTCGTCTACGGCATGGCGGAGAAGACGTTCCTGAAGATAGCGCATCTCCTCGACGAGGGCGCGCCCCTCGAAGCGTTGCGCCAGCTGCCCCAAACAGGCTACTGCACCGACGGTCAGGTGCCCGAGACCGGGGACTGGGAGACAATGATGCTCAACAGCTACGAACAGTGCCAAGCCTCCAAGCGCAAGCAGGCGGAGAACTTTCGCATCATCGAACTGGAAAGCAACAAGATAGAGTCGGCCCGACTGGTCCAGGAACATGACGCCCGCCGCGTGGTCATCAATCCTCCCGAGCCACCCATGACGACGGAAGAGATCGACGCCTCGTTCGACTTGCCCTATCTGCGTCAACCGCATCCGAAATACAAAAAGCGTGGCCCTATCCCCGCTTTTGAGATGATCAAGAACTCGGTGTGCATCCACCGCGGATGTTTCGGGGGCTGCTCGTTCTGCACCATCTCGGCGCACCAAGGCAAGCAGATAGCCTCACGCAGCGAACGCTCCATCATGGAAGAGATAAGGCAGCTGACACAGCAGCCCGACTTCCACGGAGTCATCACCGACCTCGGCGGCCCTTCGGCCAACATGTACGGCATGGGCGGCAAGAACAAGGAGCTGTGTCGCAAATGTGGACGCTACTCATGCATACAGCCCACACGCTGCAAGAATCTTGACGACGACCACAGTCCGTTGTTGGCATTGTATCGCCGTGCCGCCAAAATACCGAGCATCAAGCACCTATACATTGGCAGCGGCATCCGGTGCGACCTCTTCTCCGAAAGCAATGGAGGCTGGGAATACTTCGAAGAGGTGGTAAAACATCATGTCAGCGGCCGCCTGAAAGTGGCTCCAGAGCATACCAGTCCACGGGTGCTGGACTTGATGAGGAAGCCCCATTTCGAACTATTCGAAGAGACCAAGCGGCGTTTCGACAAGATATGCCAAGGAGCAGGATTGCGCTATCAGCTAGTGCCATACTTCATCAGTTCGCACCCTGGCTGCCGACTGGAGGACATGGCCGAGCTGGCGGTGAAAATGAAACGCATGGGCTACCGCTTGGAGCAGATTCAAGACTTCACCCCTACCCCCATGACACTGAGCACGGAGATGTACTACACAGGCATCGACCCCACGACGATGGCACCCATCTACGTGGCACGCAAACCCGAGCAGAAACGCGAACAGCGACAGATGTTCTTCTTCTACAAGAAGGAGCTACGCAACGAGATACGACAAGCGTTGCTCAATACGCACAACGGCAAATATATCAAAGAATTAGGATTGTAAACGCGCACTAGCGGCGCACTTCGACAACGCCCTGGTGGTTGACCTCGTGGTCGAGAGAGCGCGCAAAGAAACGGAAGAAATAGGTGCCATCGGGCGAATGCGTGGCGTTGGGGTCCCAGAAATCCTCCTGCGAGCGAATGTTGTCTTTCCTGTAAATCAGTTTTCCCCAGCGGTCATAGACCCACAGGGATGTACTTTCAAACAATTGGGCTTTCAGCAGATTGACGATAACAAAGCGGTCATTGTAGCCGTCGTCGTTGGGCGTCACCAGATTGGGGAATTGCAAGAAGACAACATAGAGGTCGAGCGCGTAGCTGCTGTCGCAGCCGTTCTGGTCAATATAGGTCAGCGTGTAGAAGCCCGTCGTGTTCTCGACGAAGCCATAATTGTCGTAGGTGTCGCCCAACAGAATCTGCGCGTCGATGGTATCGTTGAATAGCGCATGACGTACGAAGCTGAGATTCAGCAGGCTGTCGCAGCCATCCTGCGTCTGGTAGGCATGGGTGTAGAACCCCGTGGTGTCAACGGCGAACTCGCTGTCCGTATAGCCCTCGTCACAAGTCGACACAAAAAGGGTATCACTGTAGACGGAATGGATGGTGAGGTCGAGGGTGACAACAGAGTCGCACTGCTGTTGTGTGAGCAGATGCAAGGTATAGACTCCCGACGTTGTCGTGGAAATATTAAACTGCGAATAATCAACTAATTGAGTATCGCCGGCACAATAGACAGCAACAATCGTGTCGTCGTATACTGGCAGCAAGTTGATGTGATGAAGTAGCGTATCGGAGCAATGCAGATGGTTGACAATGAGCATAAAAGCAGTATCGCTGTTTACCGTCACGATGCGCTGGGCCGTGGTGGTGCTGTCGTCCCACATCATATCGGCGCCGTAGCTGGACATCTGTACCGATGCGGTGAGCGGCACCATTTCGCCTGGGCACACCAGCGTATCGCCCAGAATGGCGCTGTTGGTGACGAAGTCCACATCGAGCTCCACAGTGGCACTATCCACACACAACGAGCCACTGAGGGCGCAGGAAAGTACGATGATATACAGTTGATTTTCATTCAACTGCACACTTACCTGATTGCCGTATAGCGTATCGTCGTTGACATACCAGATAACAGTCTCGATTGTCTGGGTGACATATTTGCTCCAGGCGCTGTCAATCTGTATCTCGCTGCGATTGGTGAGTAGCAGGGTGTTCGCACAAGTATCTATATCATATCCGATTGCCACAATCAGTTTGGGGATAATGGCGATAGAGTTGATTGTAAAATTGCACTCGGGCTTGCCGATGAACGAGGCACGGCAATGGTAGATGGTGGAGTCGGCAGGTACAACAATCTCATTATCAGTGGAGATAACCGTAGTGTCTTCGCCGTGTGTCCAGGCATATTCGAAGCCCAGTGGAGCTCGCAGCCGCACGGAGTCGTAGTGGTCACAGATGTTGACGAGGTCAATATGCTTCCTGTCGCAATGGATAGTGAAATAGGCGTAGCCGAAATGGCCACCATCGGCACAGTCCTTGGTGGTGAATCGTATCTTGATGTTCTGACCGTGATAGGGGGCGATATCGATACCCACCGTGGTCCAGTCGCGCCAGATGACGTTGGTGCCCGACACGGTGTTCCATCCCAAGCTGCCGGCAGCATAGAAATCGGCATAGCAGCATGTTGTGTCGATAGGCACGCCCGTCTCGTCGAGTATTTCCATGGTGAAATGCGGCTGGTTCTCGGCCGTATGGTTCGGGTTTTGCATCACCACGGCATAGCGTAGCACAAGCATATCGTTGATGTTGCTGTCGACCTGATAGTCGTAGGTAACCATCTCTGCCTGAGCCATCCCGTTGTCATCGCCGAGGCGCAACGACACCTCCTCGCCAGGAGGCACACAGCGCAAAGCAAAACCCGTATTGGCATCGCGCAACGAGGTGTCGACTATCGGTGTGTGGCGCCCCTGCAGAACTGAGACAAACTGTCCTGGGTTGTCGTAGCTGCCAAAAGCGAACTGGATGGAGGGATTGTCGTAGATGTTGACAAAATCGATGCAGTTGTCCAACGTGGTATAATAATTGGCAGTCTTGAAGTCGCACGACAAATCGCCGTTGGAGCATATCACCCACAGCATGAACGAGTAGCGCGTATAGGGCAACAGCCCCTCCACTGTGTACGAAAGGGAATCGTAGGGCAGCGTGTCAACCAGGATGTAGTTCATCTGTGAACCGACAGGCCTATAATACAACAGATAGCGCGCACCTGAGTCGGGCACCCCGTTCCAGCCCAAGGTGATGCTATGGCTGGTGGCATCAAGTTTGTTGATGCTGGCCACACTCTGGTGGCATCCACCCATAGGCAGATGGAAAGCAATCAGGTCGCAAGCTTCCTGGCAATCGCCGTTGATGTTCACAGCATGGGCGTCGCAGGGAAAATCGTAGGGTATGGTCAACGACGTGGCAGAAGGGGGCAACACCGTGTCGAAACCCATCCATGGATCCCACAGATGCCACATAGTGGTGGCCGTCCCCGTCCATTGCAGGAGGACACTGTCCTGCAGAGCAGTCACCTGAATCCAGCTGGGTATGACGCAGGGACACTCCAGCGTAATTGTGGGCCTAGCCACACTGGCCCATTGTGGAGCACAGCCCGTCATGTCGCCACTCGTCAGACGGTATACGACAACCCATCCCCAGGGAATGTTGCCAATCACTGTGTAAGGTGAAAAGAGAATTAGCGACGTATAGGTACCTGTGTCAAAAAATGTTTCCGGATTCGGAGCCAACGAGTCTGGAAAAATGGCGTAATCGAAGTGCCACACCACAGAGGTGTCCCAGTCGTCCCACGAAAATCGCAACGTGTTGCTGTCAAGCGTCTCATAGCCCACATTACTGAGTTGGACGCCATCATACTCGCACAACTCCACCTCGAAGCCTGCGGTGGGATAATCGTCGTCGGCTGTAAACACAAGGGTCACGCTATTCATAAAGCTGTAGGTCACACTTGTCGTAGGAGACGAGTGATATTGTCCCAGCACTCCCTGCATAGGGCCGTCGTAGACTGTCAGACAAGCATTACCTTGCGAATGAGCCAGCTGGCTATTGACCGTTACGCGATAGCGGCCAGCCGGATTGGTTGTATGGAAAGTATAAGTGGCGTTACAGTAAGAAGAATGGGGACCGTTGGGGCCACCGTCGTCATACACCAGCGCATAGCTCATCGTCGTATCGCCAGTGCCTACCGCCGGCATAACAACAGTCTGAGCGCCGACGCACCACGAAATCATCAGCATGAAAAGCGACACACAGCAGCGAAGAGAGCCCCTCTTCCCTGCCCTGCGGGCCAGCCCAAGCAATGCAGAGCCCGCTCTCGAGCCATTGTCATCACGCTGCTTTTTCATGTTTTATATAAAAAGGGAGCGACAGGACATACTTTACCCTGTCGCTCCATAATATGGTGGTCTTAGTCCTGGATGGCCTTGATGCCGGGCAGCACTTTGCCTTCGAGGTATTCGAGCATGGCGCCGCCACCAGTGGAGACATAGCTCATCTGGTCGGCGAGTTTCATCTGCTTGACAGCAGCCACGCTGTCGCCACCGCCTACGGCAGCGAAGCAGCCCTGCTTGCAGGAGTCGGCAACGCTTTGTGCGATGTCGCGGGTACCTTTGGCGAAGGTGTCGAGCTCGAAGACGCCGGCAGGACCGTTCCAGAGGATGGTCTTGCTGGCCATGATGATGTCGCGGATGGCCTTGCAGCTCTCGGGGCCGCAGTCCATGCTCTCCCAGCCGTCGGGAACCTCGCCGCTGGGGACAATCTGGGTGTTGGCATCGTTGCCGAACTTGTCGCCAATGACACTGTCGACGGGCAGGTAATATTTCACGCCCTTCTCGTCCATGCGGCGCATCAGCTCGCGGGCCAGGTCAAGCTTGTCGTCCTCGCAGATGCTGTTGCCGATTTTGCCGCCGAGGGCTTTGGTGAAGGTGTAGCGCATACCGCCGATGATAATCATGTTGTCGACCTTGTCGAGCAGGTTTTCAAGGATACCTATCTTGCTGCTCACCTTGCTGCCGCCGATGATGGCGGTGAAGGGACGCGGCGGATTCTGCATCAGCTTCTCCAGGTTGCGCACCTCGTTCTCCATGAGGAATCCGAAGTATTTGTCGTTGGGGAAGAATTTGGCGATGACAGCCGTGGAGCTGTGCTCGCGGTGTGCGGCGCCGAAGGCGTCGTTGATATAGCAGTCGCCCAATGCGGCCAGCTGGCGGGCGAGGTCTTCGCCGCCCTTGGTCTCTTCGGGATAGAAGCGGATGTTCTCGAGGAGCATCACTTCGCCACCCTTCAGCTCTTTGGCCATGGCCTCAGGCTTGCCGCTACCCAGCAGTTCCTGGGTGAACTTCACGGGACGGCCAGTGAGTTCTTCGAGGTGTTTTGCCACCGGCTCGAGGGTGAGCTCGGGCTCGAAGCCGCCTTTCTTGGGACGGCCGAAGTGGGCCATGATGATGATGGCGGCGCCATCGGCCAGCAGTTTGTTGATGGTGGGCATCGACTCACGCATACGGGTGTCGTCGGTGATATTCTTGTTGTCGTCGACAGGAACATTGAAGTCGACGCGCAGAAGGACCTTGCGGTCTTTGAAACTGACGTTGCTTATTGATTTCATGGTAGTTTGAATTATTGGGTTAATACTTTATTCCTTGCTATTGGCTTCGGCTTCCTCTTCGGGTTTCTCGACGGCCATGCCGATGTAGAGAGCCGTCAGCATGGTAAAGACGAAGGCCTGGATGTAGGCCACCAAGCACTCCAGCACGCTGATGAAGACGGCGAAGAGGACCGAGAACACCGACACCGTGCCGCCGACAGCGGTACCGAAGGAGTTGGAGAGGATGAAGATGATGACGATGAAGCCGAGAATAATGATGTGGCCGGCTGTCATGTTGGCAAACAGTCGGAGCATCAGCACGACAGGCTTGATGAATACGCCGCTGAGCTCCACGATGGGCATCAGGGGGAATATCTTCAGCCATGCAGGCACGCCAGGGGTGTTGAAGATGTCTTTCCAGTAGTGCTTGTTGCCGCTGAGGTTGACTATGACGAAGGTGATGAAGGCCAGGATGGCCGTCACGGCGATGTTGCCCGTAATGTTGGCGCCGGCCGGGAAGATAGGTATGAGCCCCAAAATGTTACAGAAGAAAATAAAGAAGAAAAGGGTGAGCAGATAGGGCAGGAAACGGTTCGTGTTGTGTCCCAGGATGGGCTCGACGATGCCGTCGCGCACATGGAGTATCAGTATCTCCATCAGGGTCTGCACACCGTGAGGCGCCTGGTTGCCACGTTTTTTGTACTGGCGTGCCGTATAGAGCACCAAGGCGATGAGCAAGGTCACGGCCACAAGGATGGCAAAAGCGGTCTTGGTGATGGAGATGTCGATGGGTTTCACCGGCTTGCCTTTCTCGTCGAGCAGCTGCTGATGGGTGTCGGGGTCGACACAGATGATCTCTTCTTTGGAGATGCCGGGAGTCTTGTAGGCGTCGGCCAGGATGACAACTTCGGGGTTTTCCTCGATGGTGCCGCCCACCAAAGCGTAGGTGTGCTTCTTGCCCGTCACAGCGGCGTGGCCGTGATGGAACTTCTTCGACGAGAAGATCTCCACCGCGCCATCGTCGATAAGGATGATGGGCAGATCGACAGCCACCACATGCTCTTTGCCGTCCTTGGAACAGTAGTCGAAGAGATGCCAGATGTGCGAATCGGTGACGTGGCCAACGATGACGGCGCCAGGATTGATATCTTTGGCGGGTTCGTCCGTGTAGGAGCCCGAAGAACATCCTACCATTGCAAATGCAAAGAGAGGAAGTATCAGTAACAATAGCTTAAATTTAGTCATTTTCAACTATTTATTTCTTTATTATTATTTTCAAAAAGTAAACAAAAATACAACTTTTTTTTGAAACAACAAAAAAAATGTCGCAGAAATGTCAAATTCCAGATTCCCGTGCACACAGTGGGTCTTTTACAACAACGGGCATGCCTCTCACAACCAAGAGACAAATTGTTTTTTTCAGCCTTATGAAGGCACTTTTTGAGCTGGCAAATTTCCTATTTTTCGGAATGCACCGAGCACTCGTTGAAGATGTCAATCTGTATGGAGTCGAAGATATCCAACTGGTTCTTGGGGCTTTTGCCCTCTTCGACGGGCAGGTCGTGCAGCGCGCTATGCAGCAGGCGTTTGGCTGCCAATGGACGGACGACATCATGCTGCTGGGCATAGCGTGTAAGCTTCTCATAGTCCCGTTCCGAGAGAGTGACGGTGATTTTGGTCGACTTCTTGGTCTGTTTTTTCTGTGCCATATTTTATGGTCTGAAATTTTTTGCAAAGTTAGCAACAAATTGTCGTTCACCGCACTCCGCGTGCAGTGAATTAATAACAGCCTCCTGTTGAAAGCGTTCGCCACAGCACAGCGGAGGGCATCTCGTTGTGAGATGCCCTCCGCTTGGGTAAGCCCTTGCCGATGCAAGGGCGATAGTGTTATCTGCCTCAGTGGCAAGCAGTTTACTGCATTCTCGACAGCACCTTGGTGACTGCGGCATCGGCTGTTGCCAAGCGCTGGATATTGGCTTGGTCGGCAGCCTGGAAGGCCTTCTCGCCCTCGTCGGTGAGCACCGACTCGGGACGTCCGGTGAAACTCTGGCGCAGGCCTGCCAATTCGGACAAGAAGTAGTCGTTCAGCTGCTTCATAGGACTCACATTCTGACCCTTTTCGCCCTTGAACTGATCCAGATAAGCGTTGTGCTTGCTGTAGTAGTCGACAATGTCGCACCACACACGGTAGGCGTTCACCTGGTCGCCCAAGTTGGCATAGATCAGCACCATATTGATGGCAAAGCGGTCGTTGTAGAAGCGTGTGCTGGGGAAGTATTTTTCCGCCATGGCGACAAGCTTTTTGGCTGCGAGGGTATCGCCCTCCTCCAGTTTCTGCGAAGCCACCAGCACAAAGGTCTGGCGCTGCACCTGACCCATGTTCTCGCTAATGGGGTCGATATAGATGTTTTTGTTCAGGTTGCCCCAAAGCAGCGTGTCGCGGGTGCCGTCAGCGTTGACAGCGCCGTTGAGGAAATAGTCGGCAGTACGGTCGGTGTAGACGAACTGGCGACGCGTCTGCACGGGATACGGCACCAGCTTGTAGAGCATACCGTCGTTCACCGAATACTCATTGACCACGGGGAAGATGTTCTCAATGTAACCGGGGTTCATGATGAATACGGAACGCTCGAAGCGGTTGGTGCCGAGGAAGTCAAGCATCATCATCTCTTGGCGCATCAGGTATCCACGCGGCACATTGAGGTCGAAGTTGATGACATCGGGTATCGCCTCGGCCTCCTCGGCAGTGATGACACCTTTCTCAACGAGGACAGGCTTGTTGAGGGTGATTTTGAACTTGTTGGTAGGAATGAGCACCACGCTGTCGGCATTACGCTCGGCCTGGACATATTTCTTGCGGTCGTTGCGGACTTTCTCCAGGGCTTCTGTCACCTCCATGCGTTTGCCGTTGGGGTTGAACTGGAACACCTCATGGCCCAGACCATACATATCCTTCGGCAACGTAAAGCTCAATGCCTCAGACTCGTAGAGCGTATTGTAGAGCTGTTCCACATACCAGTGCATACCCGAGAGGGTGTAGTTGAGTATACGCACATCGGTGCGATAATGCTCGACCTCCTGGACATACCACAGGGGGAATGTGTCGTTGTCGCCGAAGGTGATGACCACTCCGTTCTCGTCGGCAAGGCCGAGATAGTTCTTGGCGAAATCGCGTGCCGCCGTCTTCTGCGAGCGGTCGTGGTCGTCCCAGTTCTCAGCGCAGAGAATGGCCGGCACACCCATGCAGACGATGAACATCAGCGGCAGGACAATACCCTTGGGCAGCTTCAACATATTGACTATCAAATTGCACAGACAGACTATCAGTCCGACGCCACCCATCATCACCAGCACGAACCAGGCGCCGCCGAAGAGCAGAGTGGCAAGACCGCCTACAACGAGCAGAGCGCCAGAGCCTATCAGGAGGGGCATCAACTCCTTGAACTTCACCTTGCGGGTGCTCCAGTCGTAGATGGCATAGAGACCCAGTCCAATCCAAATGCAGAAGAAGTAGAAGGAGCCGACGAAAGCATAGTCACGCTCACGAGGCTGCATAGGCGGCATGTTGAGGTAGATGGCGATGGCGAGACCTGTCATGAAGAACATGATGAAGGTGACGAAAGCATCCTTGGGACGGCGCACACAGTGGTAGAGCAGTCCGATGAGACCGAGCAGCAGCGGCAGCATGTAATACTTGTTGCGAGCCTTGTTCTGTGCCAAGTCGACAGGCAGGTTGTCCTGCGGACCCAAACGCTTGGCATCCACGAACTTGATGCCGCTAATCCAGTTGCCATTCAGGTAGTCGATGGTGGCATAGTGGGCACCCGCCTGGGTGACGTTGTCATTGAAATGATGACCCTGGATGTCGTTCTGGCGACCAGCGAAGTTCCACATGAAGTAGCGCCAATACATCCAGTTCAGCTGATAGCGGTGGAAGAAGACGCTGTTCTGCATAGCCGAAGGCTTCTCGCCGGCCAACGGACGGCCAGCCCAATATTCGTAGTAGAGCGGATGCTTGCGCGAGTTGTCGGGGCTCCACATGCGCGGCAATACACCCATGTGGTTCTTTTTGTACTTGTATTTCTGCTCATACGAGGCCACCTTGTAGTAGTCGCGGCCCTTGGCATCCTTCGAGCGTATATATTTGGCGTAGCCCGTCTCCACACCGTTGGGGTTGCCGGCCGTGTAGTAGGCGCCATACAGGAAAGGAGTCTGGCCATACTGTTCGCGACCCAGGTAGGCGCGCATAGCCACAGCATCCTTCGGGGCGTTCTCGTTGAGCGGCGTGTTGGTATTGGCACGGATAATGAGCACGAAGAAAGTGCTGTAGCCAATAATGAGCATCACCATACCCAGAATGGAGGCGTTGACAACGGGACGGTTCTTGCCAAGGATGATGACGATGCCCACCCCTATCATAGCCAACAGCACGAAGATGAAGCCGAAGGAGAAATTGCCCGAGCCCATCTTGACGATGGTGAAGGTCAGGCAGATGACAGCCAAAATAGCGATATTGACAATGAGGAAGATAGACTTTCTTCCAGGCTTGTTCATCCAGTTCCACAGATGGTTGTTCAGCAGACCCCACAGCACGAAGACTGAGATGAGGATGAAATAGAAGAAGGTGCCGAAGTTGAAGCCAAAGTGCAGCTTGTTGACAAAGAAGACATCAAAGTCGGACGACAAGTTGACGATACCCGGGATGATGATCCACAGCACGATGGCCAGCAGCACCACCGAGATGGCGCCGCTGAGCAGGAAGCCCAGAATGCCGGTTTTCTTCCACTTCTTGAAATAGACCACATAGACGATGGCGGGGATTGTCAAGAGGTTCAACAGGTGGACGCCAATGGCCAGACCCACCAAGAAGCAGATGAGTATCAGCCAACGCAAGGCATACTTGTCGTCGGCCTGCTCCTCCCATTTCAGGATGGCCCAGAACACCACCGCCGTGAAAAACGACGACATGGCATAGACCTCACCCTCGACAGCCGAGAACCAATAGGTATCGGTGAACGTGTAGGCCAGAGCGCCCACGACGCCGGAGGCGAAGACAGCCCACACCTTGCTGTTTTTCAGCGACAAATCTTCGGGGTTCACCATCTTCTTCGCCAGCATGGTGATGGTCCAGTAGAGGAACATGATGCCCAGTCCGCTGCAGATGGCCGACATGCAGTTCACTGCAAACGCGGCATACTCCGACGAGGTCATCATGGAGAAGAGGCGACCGATGAGTTGGAAGGTAGGTGCTCCTGGAGGGTGACCCACTTGTAGCGTGTTTGCCGTGGCGATGTATTCGCCACAATCCCACCACGAGGCGGTGGCTTCGGCGGTCAGAATGTACACCATACAGGCGATGATACCAATGAACAGGCCTATAAGGTTGTCCGCCAGATGATACAATTTCAGTTTTTTATCCATAAATGTAAGATTAGATTTTCATGTCAGTCACTAAAAAGCTTCGTCTCGACAGATGGGCATCGTCATGCATCGTGCGCCGCCGCCGCCGCGGGGCAGCTCGCTGGCGGCGAAAGTCACCACACAGCGCTCGTAATCGTCGATGCTCACCTTGCCGGCAGCCACCTCCTCGGCCTTCAGCACAGCGAAGCCGGCCTTGTCCATGGCGTCGATGGTGTGGCTGTTGCGACGGTAGCCTATCACCTTGCCGGGAGCCAACGAGAAGAAGTTGGCGCCGCTGTGCCACTGCTCGCGCTGCTGCATCCACTCGTCGCTGCCGCCGCAGAACACGGGTTCCATCTCCATGCCTACGCATTTCAGCGCTTCGAGGATGTTGGCGCAGTCGTGGTAACGCACGGTGCCGTGGTCCATCTCAATCCAGGTGGTAGCCTTGCCGGCAAACTCGCCGGTCTTGTGAAGCATGGGCTCGTACATCATGCAGCGGTTACGGTCCAAGAAGGTGTAGACCATATCCAGATGGATGAACGATTCCGGCGTGTGCGGCAGCTGCTGGACGATGATATTGAAGCGGCCATCCGTCTCGCCATCAGCGTTTTGGCGCCCGTTCTTGAAGTTTTCCACCAGGTAGCGGATGCCGTCGGCGTTGGTGCGGATGCCCTCGCCGATGCACAGCAAGTCGCGGCGTCCGATGTGCACGTCGCCGCCTTCGGTGCGGGCGTTGTTGTTCCAACGCTGCGCGTTGAGGGTCTCGCAGCCGAAGAAATGCTCAAAGATGGCCTCGTAGATGATGTTCTCGCGCATACGCACATCGAACGACATGGAGTTGACCAGCACACGGTCGAACACCGACGACGAAGCGTCGCGGGTGAAGAACAGATTGTACAGCGGACGCAGCACATAGCGGCGTGCGGCATAGCGGTCGGGGTCCTTGCCTTTGCGGTAAGCGAAGCCCTCGATGAGTTCGGCGGCGAGGGTGCGGCTGTCGTGCTGCATCAGCTCATCGACCAGATACTCAGCCAGTTCGTTCTTGCAGCTCTTGCTGACAATCTCGTAGCGTACCGTCTGGTCGTCGAGCAGCTGCTCGAGCACATCCTGCACGTAAAACACCTTGGCCACGCGCTCGAAGACACCCGAGAAGTGCCTATATTCCTCATCGACAATGCGTTTGTTGAGTATATCGCTGTACAGGGCCTCGGTGGCATTACTGGGCGTCATGCGCTCAATCTCCACGCCGGGACGGTGCAGCAGCACAGCTCGCAAACGTCCTATTTCGGACGAGACGTTGACTCTAATATTATTATTTTTATTATTTGAAACCATAAACTATGCATTAATAATACGTACCGCCCTAGCATCCAAGACGCTACAGCGTTTTGAGATGCCAGTGCCGAAATGCAAATATACACAAAAATCCGAAAACAATGAAGAAAAAGGCGTTTTTTTTTGCCAGAAAAAGCATAAACGCCGGCCGAACCCTTCAGGCTCTAGGGGCACACCCCTGCCCTACTCTTTCGCGTCGTGTGTCTGGTAGAGCAGCAAGGCGCCGGGGCTTTCCAGCACCACCTCGAAGCGCTCGCCAAGGGCCTCGTTGAGCGACCCTTCCCACCAGGAATGCAGGCAGCGGTGCTCTATGGGGTAGCGCAAGCCACTGACAGACAATATTATCCGTGGATCAAGGCAGAAGAGCGACACCTGTTGTCTGGTGAAGGAGCCGAAGCAATAGCGTGCCTCTCCGTCGGACAGCAGCGGCAGGAAGCGGCCATAGTCGGTGAGCATCGTCACTTTCAGCGGTGCGCCGCCGGCAGTGGTCATGCGGGCATATTCTGCCAAAAGGCTAACATTGCCCAGAGTATGGTCCTCGCGGAGCCCCGTGGCACCCAGGATGACGACCTCCTCGACACCCAGCGTCATGGCGTAGCGCACCGACTTGGTCAGGTCGTTGCATTCCTGGTCGGTGTATCCCTCCACAAAGTGCAACTCGGCCCAGGGTGTCGTGCGGCGCTCAGCGAGCGAGTCGCCATCGCCGACCACATGGACCTGGGGTTTATTGCTTTGTCCCAACAAATTGCTATCCAGAAGTTTGAGATAGGCCCCATCGCAGCACACTATCAGCGGGGCGCTTTTCAGGATTTGCAGCAATTCGGCACGGGAAGGGAACTGGCCGTTGGCCAAGATACAAGCTTGCTTCATGACTTTTTCTCCTTTCTTTGTTCCAGTGCTTTGCGGCGCCACGAGAGAATGCCAAGCACACAAAAGACCTCATAGACAACGTATAACATCGCCGAGGCGTAGTTGCCGCTCATCCAGAACAACACCACCATGATGGGCTCCACCAACATCCAGCATACCCACTGCTGCCAATATTTCTGCGCCAGCATCCACATGCCCACGATGCACAGCGCCGACGAGAAGCCGTCGAGCCACGACGAAAGGTTGATGTCGATGCCCTCGTGACCCTCGTTCAGCAGACGCAGCAGCCACCACAGCGCCACAGTGAGGACTGCCGTGACAGCCACCAGCACAGGCACTTGCCACAGCGGACACGACCCGAAGGGGCGCTCCTCCTTGGTGCGGCTCTGCACGATACCTTTCCACACCAGAATGCCGTAGATGGACATCAGGAAATTGTAGATGCATATGGAGCCGTTGGCATAGAATCCGACACTGAAATCGATGACAATATAGAATGCCGACATCAGCAGACACAAAGGCCAAAACCACCGGCTTGCCCTATATTCAGCAACGATATAGAACAAGCCGATGACGGCACCAATAATGTCGATGACATACAATTGGTAGTTGAACAGCGTTATCATTTAGAAACGGTATATCAAACGGGCCATGAAGTTGCGGCCGGGCTGTTGCAGGAAGCCCTGCGAATGGTTGTAGTTGGCGGCGTTGGCCGTGTCGTCCCAACCTTCCCAGTCGCCTACCCAGGCGCTGAGACGGTAGTTGTGGTCGAGCAGATTGTTGACAAGCAGCTGAGCCTCAATCTCGTTGCTGCCTTTCAGGCGCCAGGTGTAGCCCGCCTTGATGTTAAGCAGGAAATAGGGGTCGATGGCATAGACTTCGCGGCTGGTGTTGTCGCCATACTGCTTGCCGACATATTTTCCAACAAGCTGCAGTTTAAGGTCTTTCAGCGGCGTGATGGTGGCAATGGCGGCACCGATGATCGACGGCGAGAGCGACAGGTCGGTGCTCTCGGTGTAGGTCTCATAAGCGAGTGCCCCTTCTGCAAAATCCGTGTAGGTGTAATCGATTATCTTGTTGGTGCTCAACGTCAAGTTGGCATCAATCCGGGCCCATTCGGTCAACTTCACGCCACCCATGGTCTCCAGACCGATGCGATAGCTCTTGTCCACATTCTCCATCAGGGCGTAGCCGCTGCTGCTGAGGTCACCCGACGGCGTCAGCTGGTCTTTGTAGAGCATGGCGTAACCGTTGACGCTCAGGTTCCAACGGCTTTTCTGTATCTGGTAGCCCAGCTCGATGTCGAGCATGTGCTCGGCCTTGATGGTGTCACCGTTGCCGATGGCGTCCTTGATGTCGGCGCGGCGCGGCTCACGGTTGGAGATGCCGGCCACCAGATAGGTGCGCTGGTTGTCGTTGATGCGGTAGTTGAGACCCACTTTGGGGTTGAAGAAGAGATAGTTCTCGTTGAAATCCATGGCAAACAGGTCGTCGGCAGAACCTTCCAACTTGTAATTGACCACGCGCAGCTGCATATCGGCATAGCCGTTGAACGACTCGCTGAAATCGTAAGTGCCTTTGGCATAGAGGGAATTGTCAATCTTGTCGCCATTGTTGCGATACCATTCCACTGGGCTGCCGATGTTGGTGTCGCGGCACCATTCGACAGTGCCGAAATGGGCTCCGTCATAATAGAGGAAGTTGTCGCCGAATGTAAGCGTGGAACGCTGGCCGTTGCGACGGACATTTACATTGGCAATGTAGGCGTTGTTGTCCATGCTCTTCTTGGTGATGAAGTCGCTACGACCGGCAAACGAGAAGCCGTATTTCGAGTATTTCTTGTCTTCCTTGTACTGTTCGTAGAAGCCGTCGCCGTGAGTGAAATCGAGGGCGCCATTGATGCTCCATGTATCGTTAAAAAGATGGGATACATACAATTGGTAGTGCTGCTGCCAGTAGTTGTCGGTCTCGTTGGGATAATAGCACGTTTGGCCGTCGAAGTGGAACATGCCGGCATCGTTGTAGGTGGGGTCGGCATCAAGGTCCTCTGCCGAGGCACCATTCCATGTGATGCCCGAACGCTGCTGTCCTACGATGGTCAGCAGCTTGACGATGGTGTTTTCACCATACCAAGACAAATTGCCGAAGAAGGAACGCTGTTCTGTCTGTCCGCCACGCAGATAGCCATCGCTGTTCAAGCCACTGGCAGCGACATCCAGCGCAAGGCCGCTGGCGGTGATGCCCGTACCAGCTGTGACGCTGTACTGGCGTGTCGACCAGCTGCCCAGGCCGAAGTCCACCACGCCGTAAGGATTGCCGGATGCATTGAGTGTCTGCATGTTGATGGCAGCGCCGAAGGCAGGGCTGCCGCCTGTCGAGGCACCCACGCCACGCTGTATCTGCAAACTCTGCGCCATGCCGCCCAAATTGGGGATATTATACCAGAACACCTCCTGGCTTTCGGCATCGTTCAAGGTTATACCATTGATATTCACATTTATGCGACTAGCATCGACACCACGGATGCGAATCGATGTGGCACCCACCGAGCCGTTCTCGCCTGAGGCCACCACCGAAGGCTGTGTCTCCAGCATGAAGGGCAACGCCACATTGCCGCGGGCATCTTGCAGCTCACTTTTCGTTACAGTGCTGGTGGTCAACGGGGTCTTGTTGTCGGCACGCGTGTTACTGATAATCACCTTTTCCAGGCGCTGCACGCGCACGGTGTCGGTGTTCTGTTTGGTCGGTGTCTGACCAAAAACTGTGTTGCTGGCTGCTCCGAGCAGCAACGTCGTGCAGAGCACTTTGCTCCACACCTCGGCACATCGCTTCGTACGACGGGCCGTCGTCATGTTGTGTTTAATCATAAATGTTTTCCTCCGCCGGTATTATCCGGATCAGGTTCAAAGGGTATGTTCTCAGCCCCTGTTCAGGTTGGGCACCCCCTTTTGGTTAATAAATAGGTTAACTAACTATTCTTCACCTCGTTGTCTGCTGTTGCAGACCTCCTTGGCGAGCCATGCTGCAAGCCGTGTAAGCGCTGTGTTGCCGCCTCGTCGTGGAGCGTTCCGGCCTCGCCGCCCGAAGGCATCGGCAAGTCCAAAATCGTTTGCAAAAGTACGAAGAAAAAACGTAATGGCACATGGTGGAGCCATATTTTTTATGAATTAGATTTCAACCGTCCGCGTATCAGGCACACAAAAACACTGACAGACAGCACGTTCCGTCTCGCACTGCAAGACACGTGGGGCATCTCTCCTGCCATGCAATGGCCACAAAACACAATCCGGGCAGCGCCGTTTTGGTGCTGCCCGGAGATGTCTTTTTCCAAAAATCGAGGCTCGGGGAGAGCTAGTAATCGTAGATGATGCGACGGAGCTCGTAGAGATCGTCGTTCGAGAAGAATTTTTTGCGAAGATAGCGGGCCTTGACGACTACCAAGGTGCGCTCCTCGCTGCCGAAATAGGTATCGGAGCCGAAATCCACAAAGTGCAGCATGTTGTTGTCGCTGGTGAGATAGAAAGCGAGGGCGTCGTTGGCGAATTCGCGGTTGCGGGCGCCATTCTTGGCGGTAAAAATCACATCGTTGCCCTCGGCGCGCCAGTCGCTTATCTCCTTGATAAGGTAAGGGTTGCCCTGGGCGGAAAAGCCCTCTTCGCCCGAGAAGACCACCGAGGTCTCACGCCTGTCGAGGTCGTAGCAGTAGCAGGAGGGGAAGCGTGTCTTTTCTATATAATAAAGACGATGGTTGACGGAGTCGATGCGACGCAGCACCACCTCCTTGTCGGAAGGCAACGAGGCGATAAAGAACTCTGCCTCATCGAGATAGTAGCCCACCTCTTCGGCACCGCTGTCGTCGTTCGAGGTCGCCGACACCGTCAGTTGCTCGTGGTGGCTGCGGTCTCTCGACGTTGTGCCACCAAGGAAGAAGGCTACAACCAGCGCCACCAAGGCCAGCGCCGCGACGGCCAGCACCACTTTCCAGTTGATTTGTTTCGCTTCCATGTGTTTTTCGTTTATTTATTACGCCGTTGGCGCTATTGCTTGATTTCCTTCACGGTCTGTATGGCGCGCTGCAGCCCCTCATCGTCGTCCTTCATGACGCGATAGTAGAACTCGATGCCGTAGAGGTTGCGTGCGATGAGCGACTTGATGAGATAGCCCATGTATACATCGCTGTGCTCGTTGATGCGCGCGCTGCGCTGGTCCTCGCTCTTGGCCTTGTCGTGCAGTGCTTCGGCAAACTGCGGGTCGGCGAGCAGCGCGGCCAGATAGTGTTCGTAGCTGTCGGCATGGATGACGTGGGCGGTGTCGGCCACGGTTTTCTTGGCCTGCTCGCCGAGCCACGAGGCCACCCATTCTCCCTTCACGTCGCTGCGGGCGATGTCCTTGGTGCTGGCGAAAGCGGCGAACTCCTTGGCGACAGCCAACGAGTCGTAGTTTTGCAGGAAGAGGTCGAAAGTGGCGAAACTGGAGTCGGAGCGGTGCGCATCGGCCCAGTTGAGGGCAAAGGTGTTGAAGGCGCCGCTGGAGCGCAGCGAGAGGAAATAGTCCGACAGGCGCAGAGTGTCCATAGGCACAAAGACGTCGGGCATGATGCCGCCGCCGCCATAAACCACGCGGCCGCTCTTGGTGTAGAACTTCAGCGAGTCGGGGAAATTGATGGAGTCGGCATTGATCAGCTCGTTATGCAGGTAGCGGTTCTGAAGATCCTTGTTGTAGGCGGCGGTACCGTCGTCGTAGGGTTTCTGGATGCAGCGGCCCGAAGGGGTGTAGTAGCGCGCCGTGGTGAGACGTATCTGTGCGCCGTCGTAGATTGGGAACATACGCTGCACCAATCCTTTACCGAATGTGCGGCGCCCCACCAGCGTGGCGCGGTCCCAGTCCTGCACGGCACCCGAGACAATCTCGGAGGCCGAAGCCGAATATTCGTCGACCAGCACCACCAGGGGCCCCGAGGTGAAGCTGCCGCCACGGTTGGAGCGGTAGTTCTGGCGCGGCGACTTGTCGCCTTCGGTGTATACGATGAGGCGGCCCGCATCGAGAAACTCGTTGGCGATGCCAAAGGCGATGTCGAGGTATCCGCCGCTGTTGCCACGCAGGTCAAAGACGAGGCGTTTCATGCCCTTCTTTTTCAGGGCGCTGATAGCCTCGCGCACTTCGCGGTGCGAGGTGCGTGCAAAACGCGTAAGGCGCAGATAGCCCACTTCATCGTCGAGCATAAAGTAGGTGTCGACCGAATAGATGGGCACCTTGTCGCGCACGATGTCGAACACCAGCGGATTGCTGAGTCCGGCGCGCTTCACGGTGAGCTTCACATGGGTGCCCTTCTTGCCACGCAGATGGTTGAATACGAACGTATTGTTGACACCCTTGTAGGTGGCCGTCGTGTCGTCGACCATCAGCAGTTTGTCGCCAATCTGCAGGCCCACCTTCTCGGAGGGGCCGCCGACGATGACGTCGGTCACCGAGATGGTGTCGTCGACAATCTGGAACGAGATGCCCACGCCCTCGAAGTTGCCCTGCAGGCCCTCGTTGGTGCGCTCCACATCCTTGGCGGCGATGTAGGTGCTGTGGGGGTCGAGCTCGGCGAGCATCGACGAGACTGCTTTCTCGGTAATCTTCAAGTAGTTGGGGGTCTCGACATAGTAGTCGTTGATATAGCCGCACACCTCCTCGACGCGATAGAACTCCGAGGTGTCCTTCTTGGCGGCTTTGGTGTCGGTCTGTTCTACCGTGGCCTTGTTTTTTTTCGTCTTCGATTTCTTCTTCTCGTTCTGGGCTTGCAGCGAGCTGATTGTCAGCGCAAAAATGGCGAATATTACGATAGCTCTTTTCATTCCGAATCTGTTTTTTTTCACATTGTAACGACAAAAAAGAAATAATATTTTGTCATCCAAAAAATAAAATCGCGGTATCGTCGTTACTAAATGGTATTTCATATTAAAAAGAACAAAAATGAGCAACAAACCGATTGCCGCCACAGGCAAAAAGAAGAAATTCCCCTTCGGCAAAATAATGCTGGCCTCCGGCCTGGGGACCCTTATCGTATTTATCATTGTGGGCTTGTTCAAGTTTGGAGCCTTTGCCGCCATGCTAGGCCTCCTTGCCGCCGCCGGCACTGAGGAAGGCAGCACCGTCACCCCGCTGCGACACGACACCTTCCTGAAGATAGACCTCACCGAGGTGCTGCCCGAACGGTCGCCCTCGAAGCTCACCAGCCTGATGAACAACGGCAACGAGATGGGCTTTGCCGACCTAGGCCGTGCTATTCGCGCCGCCGCCGACAACGACAAGGTGCAGGGCCTCTACCTCTACATGGGCAGCAGCTATGGATACTCGTGGGGCATGAGCACCGAGCTCCGCCAGATGCTGGCAGAGTTCCGCGAGAGCGGCAAACCCATATATGTCTATGCCGACGCCTATAGCCAGAAAGGCTATTTTGTGGCCTCGGTGGCCGACAGCATCTACATGCACCCCGCTGGCATCATGGAGTTTGTGGGCATCGGCGCCGAAGCCATGTACTACAAGGAGCTCATCGACAAGCTGGGTGTCAACGTCACCCTGCTGCGTCCCAAAAGCAACAGCTACAAGAGCGCCGGCGAGACCTACACCACCAACAAGATGAGCGACGCCAACCGCGAGCAGGTACGCGCATACATCTACAGTTTGTGGGACTATGCCACCCAGGAGATGGCCGCCAGCCGCAACATATCGGTCGACGGACTCAACGACATTGCCGACCACCTTTCGGCATTCCTGCCTAACGGCGCGCTGGAGCACGGCCTCGTAGACCGTCTCTGTTTCGAGGCCGACGTAAAAAAGGTCATCATGGACAAATACGGCATCGAGAAAATGGTGAACATCAAGGATTTCTCCTACAGCGCTCCCAAAGTCAAAGACAACGGCAACCAGATTGCCGTCATCTACGCCCAGGGCGACGTGGTTCAGGGCACCGGCTTCAACCAGGCCGTGTGGTCCGACAAAATCACCAAGGCTCTCGACGAGGCGGCTGCCGACGATAAGATCAAGGCCATCGTGCTGCGCGTCAACTCGCCCGGTGGCGCCGTCACCGCTTCGGAAATCATGACCAACGCCGTCGTCCGCGCCAAAGAGCACAAGCCCATTGTCGTCTCCATGAGCGACGTGGCGGCATCGGCAGGCTACGAGATTTCCTGCAACGCCGACATCATCGTGGCGCAGCCCACCACCGTCACCGGCTCCATCGGCGTCTTCGGCGTTGTCCCTGAAATAGGCAACACCATACGCCGCTATCTGGGCATCACCACCGACACCGTGAAGACCAACGCCAACTCCACCTCGCTGAGCATCATGCGTCCCATGAGCGCCGAGATGATGGAGACCATGCAGCAGAACATCGAAGACTTCTACGTGACCTTCGTGACGCGCGTGGCCAACGGTCGTGGACTGGACTACGACTTTGTGGACAGCATCGCCCGCGGACGCGTCTGGACAGGTGCCGAAGCCCTCAAGCTGGGTCTGGTCGACACCCTCGGAGGTCTGGACCTGGCCATCCGCCTGGCTGCCGACCTCGCCGAGGTGGAGAGCTATAAAGTGATTGACTATCCGGCCCATAAGTCGGCATTCGAGGAACTGACGGAGCTTTCCAGCAACAGCGGAACAGCCAGCTACAGCACCCGTTACACCACCTCGGCCAACGCCCCCGCCGCCAATGGTCGCATGCCCGAAGGCTTCAGCCAGCTGTCTCCGCAGCAGCAGGCTGCCATAGGTGCCATACTGTTGCCTCGTCGCCAGGGCGACGGTGTGTGGAGCAGGGCCAACGCCATCGAGGACATCGTCATGCGCCTCTGCGAGCAACGCGAGATGCAGGCCCGTGTGGAGTTCCTGCTCGTCGAGGACTAATGTAATCCAATGGACATCAAAAAACGCATAGTACTCTTCACGCTGCTGACCGTCGCCTCTTTGGGCCTGAAAGCCCAGGAGGTGGACCTCAACAGTTTCACTTCCGGCATCGAGACATATCTGCGTGTCTACGAAGCCCACTGGGTATGCACTGGCGACACGCTTGTGCAGTATCCCACCGACGACGGCGGCTACTACTACGAAATCGACGGATTCTGGATGGGATGCTGCGAAGTCACCCAGGACGGCTGGGAGTATCTCATGGGCTACAACCCCTCGGAGGTGAAAGGGCCCCTGCTGCCCGTCACCAACGTAAGCCGCGAGGAGGTGGACGCCTTCATGGAGAAGTTCACCAAACTCACCGGCTTGCAGTGGCGCCTGCCGACACGCGAAGAGTGGCTGCTGGCCTACCATGGCGGCATCTACTCCGAAGGCTACGCCTATGCCGGCAGCGACAACCCCGATTTTGTGGGCTGGACAGCCGGCAACAGTGGCGGGACGCTGCATCCCGTTGAGCGCCTTGTGGCCAACGAAGTGATGCTGAACGACATGCTGGGCAATGTGGCGGAGATGGTCACCGACGGCGACAGCCTGCTCTACATGGGCGGCAGCTACCTCACCCCCACCCCACCCAATTGCCTGAAGAAAAACAGCATACGTCCCACACGAGTAGAAGAAGACACCGCCTATCCGCCTCACGCCGCAGGTTTCCGTGTGGTGTGCCGCATCGCCCACTCCTTCAAGGACACGGGGCTATAGGGCTGTGAAAAGAGAATAGTGATTTATTGCTTAACGAAGAACCATACAATGATGAACAAAGTAAAAATAGGAATCGTGCAACAGGCCTGCGGGGCCGACAAGGAGCAGAACATCGCCCGCTACACCGAGCGTGTGCGCCAGCTGGCCGCCGACGGTGCCCAGATCATCTGCCTGCAGGAGCTTTTCGCGTCGCTCTACTTCTGCGACACCGAGGACTACCACAACTTCCGCTATGCCGAAGCCATCCCCGACGGCCCCACAACACAGCATTTCATGCAACTGGCCAAGGAGTTGGGCGTGGTCATCATCTGTTCGCTGTTCGAGAAACGCGCCGAAGGGCTGTACCACAACACCACTGCCGTCATCGATGCCGACGGAAGCTATCTGGGCAAATACCGCAAGATGCACATCCCCGACGACCCTGGCTACTATGAGAAGTTCTACTTCACGCCCGGCGACCTGGGCTACAAGGTGTTCCACACGCGCTATGCCCGCATCGGCGTGTTGATATGCTGGGATCAGTGGTACCCCGAAGCGGCACGCATCACCGCCTTGAAGGGCGCCGAGATACTATTCTTCCCCACGGCCATCGGCTGGGCGTTGAGCCAGGACGATGCCACCAACGACGAGCAGTATCAGGCATGGCAGACCATCCAGCGCAGCCACGCCGTGGCCAACGGCATCCCCGTGGTCAGCGTGAACCGCACAGGCCGCGAAGGCGAGATGCAGTTTTGGGGCGGCTCGTTCGTCACCAACGCCTTCGGCCGCGTGCTCTGGCAGGCGCCCCATCTGGAGGAATGCACACACATCGAGGAACTTGACCTCAGCGATAGCGACAAATACCGTCGCCACTGGCCCTACCTGCGCGACCGGCGCATCGACAGCTACGCCCCTATCACGAAACGATATCTGGACGAATAGTGCCCAGTGACCAGTGAATAGTGATAAGTAAATAGTAAAAGAAATCCGCGCCAAGGCGCGAATAATTTATCAGATCTATAGATTTCAGCCGCGCAGCGGCTAGGAGAACCACGCCGAAGGCGCGCGAAGCAAAAAATCAACAAGATCGACCATATCTCGCGAGGCGCCAAGCCGAGCAGGAGAAAAAAGCAATCGAGATTTAAAGACATAACCGACACAACACCATGATAATCAACCCATCACCCAAGGAACAAGGCTACTACCTCCCTGCCGAATGGGAGAAACACGAAGCCACATGGCTCAGCTACCCCCACAACGAAGACTCCTGGCCGGGCAAGATAGAGACCATCTTCCCTGCCTACCACCTCTTCATCAAGACCTTGACAGAGGTTGAAACCGTCCACATCAACGTGCTGGACCAAGCCATGGAAGACCGTGTGCGGCAGGCGCTTCACGACGCCGGCGCCTTCATGGTCAACATCGAGTTCCACCAGTTCCCCACCAACGACGCTTGGTGTCGCGACCACGGCCCCGCGTTCCTGCTCAACCGCAAGAACAACCACCGCGCCTTGGTGAACTGGAACCACAATGCATGGGGAGGCAAATACCCCTATGAGCTGGACACCCAGATTCCTGCGCACATCGCAAAATACTTGGGTATGACCATGTTCGAGCCCCACATCGTCATGGAAGGTGGCTCGATAGATGTCAACGGCTGTGGCGACCTGCTGACCACCACGTCGTGCCTGCTCAACCCCAACCGCAATCCCAGCCTCACACAAGAGCAGATTGAAGAGCACCTGCGCGCCTACTATGGTGTGGACAACATCATCTGGCTGGGCGACGGCATTGTGGGCGACGACACCGACGGACATGTCGACGACCTGTCGCGCTTTGCCGACACCGACCTGATTGTCACCGCCGTGGAAGAAGACCCCAACGACGAGAACTACGTCCCGCTGCAGGAGAACCTGCAACGGCTGAAACGCTGCCGCCTGGCCAACGGCAAGCAGCCCGACATTGCCGAGCTGCCCATGCCCTCGCCAGTGATATGGGAAGGCCAGCGGCTGCCCGCCAGCTATGCCAATTTCTACATCTGCAACGGTCTGGTCATCTTCCCCACCTACAAGTGCGACAACGACACCCGCGCCGCCTACGTGCTGGAGGAGTGTTTTCCCACACACGAAATCGTCGGTATCGACAGCACCGACATCATCTGGGGTCTCGGCAGCTTCCACTGCCTGAGCCAGCAGATGCCAGAATGAAACGAACCTGAAATCCAGTCACATGAGCAAAGAGATACAATAACAAGTAGAAAGAACATCATTTTTTGAGACAATCCAACAAGTAACCCCACACTCGAGTGTGGGGTTTATTTATTCCGATGACGTTTCCATGAATATCTCGGCGAGACTCCCATGAGAACCTTACAAACCTAGGCTCGGAGATTCCTATATGAACCCTACAAACTTAGGCCCGGAGATTCCTATGAGAGCCTTACAAACCCAGGCTCGGCGAGATTCCTATGAGAGCCTTACAAACCTAGGCTCGGAGAGCCTAACTCTCTATAACCCCACACTGCAGTGTGGGGCATTCTACGAGAGAAGAAACGCGTGTCGGAGACACGCGCTCTCCGATGGCAGCAAAGGGGCAAACACCCATGTTATGATCCTGTATCAAAGTCTCGCCGGTGTCGCCAGACATTAGTCCAAATAATACGTCACATAGGTGACCACGCGGATGCGTTTGATGTTGGGGGTCTGTGCGTCGCGGTCTTCGATGGAGAAGAGGCCCTGGCTGGCGGTCTTGATTTTGCCCAGTTTGCTCTTGGAGTTCTTGGCAAACTGTTCGCCGGCGGTATGGGCGTTGACGATAGCCTCGTCGATCATCTCGGGCTTGATGTCGTTGAGAGCGGTGAATTCAAAGGAGATAGGGTTGCTCCATCCGTCGCCCGAGGAAATAGCGATGCCCATCTCTATCAGCTTAGAAAGCTTGGTCTGCAGCGCCACCACATTGTCCACCTTGTCGGTATAGATGTTGACGGTGGAGGACATGACATAGCGGTGGGTGTGCTTGGTGTAGTAGTCGCTCATCTCGTAGTCCGTCACCTTGGGTGTTGTGATATTGATGTCAGCATCTTCAAATCCATTCTCTTTCAGGAAGTTGACAATAACCTGATTTTTTTTGTTCACCTCATTGTAGAGAGTCACGAGGTCGTCGCCGGCCACCTTGTACGTCAGCGGGTAGTTGGCGTGGTCGGCAGGATATTCGCGCTCGCAGAGGCCGCGGACCTCAACGGTGCGGTCGTAAGACTTCAGTTTGCCTACAGCCAGCAGCATAAAGAGGCCAAAGACACATACGGCAGCCAGCATCCAGATGCCCATGATGAGATTGTTTTTGAAAACTGTTTTCATGATTGCAATAATTTTTTGTTGTTTTTTCTATTTAACGGAGACGAACTGCAATTATTGCCCTGACGGGGAAAAAAGCATCGCGAAAGATGCGGGACGACGAAAACACACGAAAAAGACATTTCGCTCCATTTTGCGTTTTTCGTGCTTTTCGCAACAATTACGATTTGAATAAAATTCACAATATCAACAAGTTATCTGCCCGAAAGCCAAGCAGGAGAATCCCGCCGCAGGCGCGCGAAGCAAACAATCAACAAGATCAACCGGATCTCGCAAGGCCGCAGGCCGAGCAGGAGAAAAATTTACGAGATATCAACCCGAATAGCAAGGCCTAAAAAAAGCCTGCAAGGCCGAAGGCCGAGCAGGACAATCCCGCCGCAGGCGGAAATAATTTATGAGATTTATAGATTTCTGCCGCGAAGCGGCAAGGAGAATAACGCCGCAGGCGTGCGAAGCGAAAAAGGAAAAAGGAACACGAATCACACCAATCCACGCCAATCATCCGTGACATTCGTGCAATTCGTGTCCGTTGTATAGCCTAAGGCGCCGCGGCCAGCGTCAGCCCATGGATGCCCAATCTCTGGCTATACCGATGCAAAAGGAGCTATCTCGCAATCAGCTTCTTGTATGTCGTGCCGGCGCCCGTTGCGATGCGGACGATGTAGATGCCTGCAGGCAGGGTGCTGATGTCGAGCGTGGCCGAGAGGCCGTCGACGCGCTTACGCAGCAGCCTGCGCCCGTCGAGGCTGAAGAGCTCCACCTCGCCGATGCTGAACGACGAGGCCACCGTCACGCTGCCGCTGGCGGGGTTGGGCATCAGGTAGGTGTAGAAGTCCACGGTGCCCTCGATACCGATGGGGTCCTCGGGGTCGTCGGCATCCTCGGGGACGAAGAAGCGCAGGCTGTCGCTCCATTCGCTGACGCTTGCGCTGTCGCACACCGAGCGCACCCAGGCGGTGTACCATGTCCCCCTCTCGAGGCCCGTCACCGTGGCGATGCGGGTGCTCCACTGCGTGATGCTGCCGTCGTCAGGCGCGCAGCTGTCGGGGCACAGCGACAGCTCCCAGAGCTGCGCGTTGTATCCGCCTTCCCACGCCAGCGTCGCCGTGTCCTCGCTCTGGTACGCCAACATCAGGTCGTGCGACAGCTGGCAGGCCAGCCCCGTCGAGGTGTCGATAATCGGGAAGAGGTACATATAATGGGTCCATGGGGGAACACTTTGCGTTACAGGATCGATACCGCTGTTGCTGGTTGTGTGTAATGTATGCCAGTTGGTGTCGGTAATTTCATAGCGATCATCGTAATTTTGGCTGTCGAACCAATGCAATTTGCGTTTGTAGTGGTTCGGCTTGGGCCACACAATCGGATCCATCCATTGATAGGGATATGTCGTACACAGTGTTGCATAGGCAAATCCGTCTGTCGGTGCGCCAAACATATAATGGAAATTGGCAGGTATGCGCAGGTTGTTCTCTGTCATCGACACATAGAACGAGTCGTACACCGTCACCACGCTGTCGAAGTACATCTCGTACAGCTTTCGGAATTGTCTTTGGCTCTGCGGATACGGACTATTTGGATCCCATGCACTTTGAATATAGTATTTGGGGGTCTGCTTCACAGTCCATTCGCTCTGGGCCATCAGGTGCATCTCGTCTCCCAAGCTGTCCACCTCGTAGAGCCTGACATATTCGGGCACCATCCTGTCAAAGAAATAATCGTCGCCAGGGTAATATGCGCCCCCCTCTATGGTTGCCGAATCCGTCTTGCGGATAGCCACATGAACAGCTGCCGCTATGCCGATGACCCGCAGCGAGGTGTCAACATAGCAGTAACGCGCAAACTCCGGCATGCATCCATCATTATTATGGCAAGAAGATTGATACCACTCTTCATATCCGTCAAAATTCATATTATAGTAGTGATCCCACCAGTTGGTGTCCCAATAGTAGTACACGGGGTTGCGGTCGCCGACAAACAGCGTGTCAACCTGCGCCTTGCCTGCCATGCAGGCAGCCATGAAAGCTAACAATAATAATGTCCGTTTCATTGTTCTATGTTTTTAATGTTAATAATATGGTTTTCATGTTTCACTGCTCGCAGTCTATGAAGAGAGGCAGGTCTATCCTGGTAAATTCGGGAAGTACAGGCTCTTTATCCTTGATTACAAAATCAAAGGACTTGGGAAAATTCATGGAAGCAATTTCTGGTTGAACAGCATATATATAATCCAGCTTCTCTACACATCTGGGAATGGCATTAAAAGTCTCCATTTCGTATTTCAACGTCGTGGGAGTGGATTGGATAAAACCACTCAGGACGTATTCCGTCTCTGCATTGAAAAGGCTCAACCCTTCTGTCCTTATACCAGGGTCGGTGTAAGCCTGCAACGTACCTGTCGAGGTCAAAGCATTGGGATCGAATTCAACGAAATGGCTTTGTGTGCTACGCATTAAAGTACGAATTGTATGCAGGAAAACAACCTTCTCTTTGCGGCTGCTGTATATCACCTGATTCACATTCATGGCATTAATGTTTCCCAATGGAATCTCGTAATGGCGGACAAGCCCATACACACTGTTGTTGACGATGTCACTCAATTTGAAAAAGCCAAGGTGGAGGTTGGCTGGAAACTCATCATATTCTGTATTCAGGCTTTCATACCCCACCGCGTCGCGATAGGACACCGTGACAAAATTGTCTTTTTCCAGCTGCCTGAGCAAGAGTCCGCCATCCAGCCATGCACGGCCGTCGTTGAGGTACATGCTGTATACATGGCACATCTCCTGGATTCCGTAAGGCTGGAAAACATCATTCGGATCGTAGACACGGATGTTTATGAATCTTCCATTTTCGGTGTCAAAACCCGTAGTTACCAGATAGTCTCTCCCGTCGCCGTCGGCAACAACCTTGACATCGGTGAACTCTTCTTTTGTTCTGTTCACAAAACCGCCGGTATAGGTCGGATTGGAAAAGTCTGCGTCGAAGTCTATAAGACAGGGGCACATATTCTCTTCGTGGTTACATTTGCCTATGCAGGCAACATGCTCGTTGTCATTGTCAGGGTTGAACACGGTCATTCTGGTCAATTCAAACACGGTGTTTTCATCTCTTCCCACTACGAGGTTGGATAATATATAAATCTGACCCGAGCCGAAGAAGACATCGTGAATGTCAAAATAGCCGATTATGCCTTTCTGGGTAGTATTCTCCTTCCCGCAGAAATAGGCAATATTATCGCTGATGACCAAATCGTTCACCCAGTAGCCGCGCAGTATGGCCTCCTTGGCCTGCATATTGTAGCTGGAATAGATGAACACCAGGCTGTCAGGACCATCATAGCAGCATATTGTGGCCAGGCTGTCATTGGTATACTGCTGTATCATCGTCTTCTTGGCTGCTCCCGACCAATGGGGCTCAAGCACCGTGACGCTGGTTTGGGCAGCGGCGGAAACAGACAGAATGATTCCGCAAAAGAGTAACAAAAGTGTTCTTTTCATGATTTGAAAGTTTTTTAATGATCATATTATTGTTTTTCCCTCTTTCAGGATGCTGTGCCAGAGAGGTGAGGGGGTTGCCTCCCGGCACAATAAAGTCTGCCTGTCTGCGTTACTGGTGCAGGGCATCTTTATGCCTCGGGTGCGGGACGGCAGGGTGGAGGTTTTCTCTTGCCTGAGTGTCCTCCGCCCTGCGTGGCACCCTTTTTTTTACCACGCCTCGCTGCAGCGGCACACTATACTGCGCGAGGCTTTTGCTTTTCTGTCCATTTGGCTTTGTGTTTTGTGTTGCTTCGCGCGCATGAAGCAATATGTTCATGCCTGCTCCATGCGCGCCAACAATTGTTATTTAATTATTTGCAATGCAGTGGTATTTGCCCAA
>JAILAT010000060.1 GCA_024681475.1 Bacteroidales bacterium
TCTTGATGGCGGCGTATATGATTTCGGGGTCAAAGCTCATAGCCGTGACGTTGAACGAGTTGCGGTGCACCAGCTTGCTCGGGTCAGCCTCCATGATGTCGATCATGGCTTTCTGGGCGTCGGGCATATACATCATATCCATGAAGGTACCCTTCTTCAGCGGGCACACGAACTTCTCGCCCTTCACGGCGGCGTAGTATATCTCCACAGCGTAGTCCGTGGTGCCGCCACCAGGCAGCGTCATGTGGCTGATGAGGCCCGGGAAACGCACAGAACGGGTGTCCACGCCGAAGCGGGTGAAATAGTAGTCGCTCAGCAGCTCGCCCGTCACCTTCGTCACACCATAGATGGTGTTGGGGCGCTGGATGGTGTCCTGCGGTGTGTTGTCGTGGGGTGTCGAGGGGCCGAAGGCGCCGATTGACGACGGAGTGAAGACGGCGCATCCGAACAGGCGTGCCACCTCCAGACAGTTCACCAGGCTTCCGATGCCCACATTCCAGCCCAGCATGGGGTTCAGCTCGGCCGTGGCGCTGAGGATAGCTGCCAGGTTGTAGATTGTGTCGATGTCATACTTCTTCACAGCAGCGGCAATCTGCATAATCTGCGTGCTGTCGATACGCTCGATGGGACCGCGCTCATAGTCTTCGCCCTTCAGGGGACGTAAATCGGAACACACGACATTGTTGTCGCCATAGATGTTTCTCAAATTACGGGTCAGTTCGGAACCAATCTGTCCGCCGGCACCAACAATAAGGATTTTTTTCATTGTTTATACTATTTTTTATAATTCTATACACTGTGAAAAAAGCCATAACAACATAGCGCACAAAAAGTTGCGCCACTCTGTCGCTCATTTTCACATCTACAAATGTACAAAAAAAACTTGGAATACACTCCGTAGCAAGAAAAAATATCTTGCTACGGGCATGACCAAGCGCCACCAACTGCCGATGTGGAGAAAAAATTGGGGCGGATTAACCAAACCGCCCCAGTGTAATATAATGATTTATAATCTTAAAAGTATAACAAATGGCAAACTGGAGGGCATCAACAACAAAATCAAGACAATGAAACGACAAGCCTATGTCTACAGGGACATGGATTTCTTCAAACTAAAACTGCTCTCTCTTCACGATGCCACCTATCCATTTAGCGGATGAACCTCTTTCTTCACCTTCTTCAGTTCTGCCAAGTGCTTCTTGGCCGTCTCATTTCCTTGATCAGCCGCAAGGCGATACCATTTCTCAGCCTCTTCCAAATCCTTGTCGACACCATATCCATGCTCATAGAAATAACCTAAATTATTCTGTGCACCGTCATCGTCTTGATCTGCAGCCTTATGTAACCATTTTAGAGCCTCTGCATAATCCTGATCTACGCCATAGCCATTTCCATACAGATAACCCAGCCATACTTGACTATCAGAATGACCCTTCTCTGCGGCTTTTCTAAACCAATAAACGGCTTCGGAATAATATTTCTTCGTCCCTAATCCATTCGCATACATAAGTCCCAAATAATACTGACTTGTACTATCTCCATCAAAAGCAAGATGCCAATACAAATTGAAGGCAGCAGCGTAATCTTGCTTCACACCATCACCATCCAAATACATTTTGGCAATTCGTCGCTGAGCATCGGCGTACCCTTGTTCGGAAGCCTTGCTATACCATTTTGCAGCCTCAACATCATTTAGAACCACTCCGATACTAGTGTAATACATATCACCCAAATAATATTGACCTCTCGCATAGCCTTGTTCGGCAGACTTACGAAACCAGTACAAAGCCTCAGAAAACTCACATTCAACTCCGTATCCTTTTAAATACATCACTCCCAAATTGCACTGTGCAGATGCATTGCCCCGCTCGGCAGCCCTGCGGTAGCACGTCAAGGCCTGAGAATAGCATTGTTTCACACCATTTCTGCCATATTGGTAGTCTTCGCCCAGTGCATTGACCTCCTCGGTAGATATTTCATTAAACATTCGCAGTTCGGCTAGGGTAAAAATGGTATCCCGAACCTGCGTTATATTCTCGCTCTCAGCACCATGAGTTCCCTGCTGATTGTCAGCATCCTTAATGCCATAACAATAATGAATAACTAACAATAAAGCTACACCACACAAGATAAAAATCAAAATATTCTGTCGACTTTTTACTCCCGAAATCTTATCGTTAAGATGGGTTGTCTCATTATGTAATCGATAGCTTAAATTATCATTTTCTTTTTTCAGCCTTTCAATCTCTTGGTTTAAGGCATTAATATCTTTTTCTTCCATAATAATAATGTTTATTTGTTTTTTACCAGCGTGTCAAACTTCTCACTGCTTGGCCGTGGGCGGTGGTGATGCGCACCAGGTAGCTGCCTTTGGGCAGGCTGGTGAGGTCGAGCGTCATGGTCAATTCACCTTGTGCCTCGGCTTCCTGTTGCAGCACTGTGCGGCCGGTCAAGTCAACCATCTCTACGGTCACCTTGCCTTCCACTCCGCTGAGGGAGAGTATGGCTGACGACGCTGTCGGGTTGGGATAGATTGTAGCTGCTGCGACGGCAACGTCATCGACACCTACATTGGCCTCGAAATAAGCCGTGTAGGTAGCATCACCCGTCACGATGATGGTACGTGGATTTTGCGTGTTGCCGTCCTGCCAATGGTCGAAATGGTAGCCTGTGGCCGGCGTAGCCGTGAGTGTGACGATACTGCCTTCCACATAGTTTCCGCCGCCGGAGACAGTGCCTTGGCCGCTGACAGCCGAGGTGGCGGTGATGGTGTATACTGCTGGCGGATTGGCCTCGAAATAAGCGGTATAGGTAGCATCACCCATCACAGTGATGGTGCGGGGATTCTGCGTGTTGCCGTCGTGCCAATGGTCGAAATGGTAGCCTGTGGCAGGTGTGGCCGTAAGTGTCGCGGTGCTGCCAGAGGTATAGGTGCCGCTGCCGCTCACAGTGCCTTGCGCGCTGTTGGCTGACGTAGCCGTGATGGTGTAGGTGGGTGGCGCCGACGAGGTGATGCAGCGTATCATCCAGCTATGCGTCTCGTTGGCGTTGCCGATGTGGTACCATTCCGTACCGTTAGACGAAATCCAGTTGCTCATCGGGTCGACGGCATAGTCGCACACCATACCGGGATAGGCGGACGCGGAAGTCTCGAAAATGACCCACAGGTAGCTCTGTGCATTGATGGCCAGCGACTGATCCAACGTGATGGTACGCCATTGATAGGAACTGCCCTCGTAGTATGTTTCGCTGTATACCTCGGTAACGGGGGCTGTGGCGGTACCGGTATAGATATGCAGCGTGTAAATGCCAGAACTCTTGGGATAGTATTGCACCGCCCGCAAGGTTTGGCGTCCTGCCAGGTTGCCAGGTTTCAGTGCTATGCCGTACCATGTGGTGCCCGTCTCATAGCCCCAGTCGCCCCATGCCGGGAGGTGGTGACAATAGGATACGGTGTCGTTGGTGGGCGCATTGTAGTGCTGCACACCCACCGTCATGGCGCCAGTCACAGTGCCTTGCGACGACGGCACGCTGGCTGTGATGGTACGGTAACCCGGATTGTTCCACATTGCGGTGGCCGTGGTACCTGTGGCGGTGGCCGGCGTGGCGTTGGGCAGCGTCCAGCTGATGGTGCCCGTCGCTGTGGTGCTGGCAGAGAAGGTCTGCTGCGTATAGTCGTTGAAGAGCGTCGGACCACTGATAGTCATGGTAGGCATAGGATTCGGCGCCGTGGCACTGGTGACGCATTTGATGAGCCACGAATACTGGTAGTCGGAGCCCAAGGTGTGGAACGAGATCCATGTGCCGTTGTAGAGAAACCAGTCGCTGTTGGCGTTGTTGGCATAGGTGCACGACGCGATGGGATACCCTGTCGAAGTCGGGCTGTTGAACACCACCCAGAGGTAGCGTGTGGGGTCTATGGCCACCACCGCATTCAGCTGCAGCGACTGCCACCCGAAGCTGCCGTCCAGCACATACATCTGGCTGTGTATCAACGTGTCGGGAGCCGATGCTGTGCCTTGGTAAACGTAGAGCTGATAATTCGTCGAGTTGTTGGTGGTGAAGAGTAGCACCCGACTCAGGTAGTAGCGTCCCACGAGTTCCGACGGGGCGAAACTGATGCCCCAGGTGCTGTTGTCGTCCATTCTCCAGGAAGTGGCGTAGGCTGCATCGGCGCAGTAGGAGATGGTGTCGTTCATCGGCGGTGCCGGTGGCTCGGCGCCGAAGATGCCGCGAATCATGAAGCTATAATCCCAGCTGCTCGACAGGCTGCCGAAGCTGTTGCCCCACAGCAAGGCGTCGCTGTTGCCGCTGCAATATGTCATGGCGGCAGGAAAACCCACATCATTGTTTCTGAATGTTATCCAAATATCCTGCGTGCCGGTCACTGCCACTGGCGTGGTCAGCGCCAACGTTTGCCAGCTGTCCTCGGCGGAGGCAGTCATGGTATACGACTGGGTGTGCACCAGATTCGAGGTGCTGCCCACATATACATTCAGCTCGTAGACACCCGCGACAGGCACAAAGAGCTGCACATAACGCAAGCTGTGGCCTGCCGTCAGCGAGGAGGCGCGAAGACGTATGCCCCAGTAGACATCCGTGCTTCCATCGCCGCTGCCGAAGCCCAGCGAGGTGAGCATGTTGTTGGAGCAGTAGCCCAGCGTGTCGCCGCCGAGGGCCGCGAACTGGGCCGTGAAGCTATAGCTGCCACCCGTGGCAATAAATCCTCGGGGGTTGTATTTGTATCCGTCATTCCACTGCACAAAGCGGTAGCCGGCATTGGCTGTGGCGCGCAGCGTCACCGTGTCGCCGAAAGACTTGGTGCCGCCGCCCGTGGCACTGCCGGCAGCAGCGATGTTGCTGCCTACCGTCACCGTAGTGTTGGCCGTGGTGCTGAAGCTATTGTTGGGCTGTATGCCTATGATGGCCGAGTTGCCCAAGTTGAAGGTGTAGCTCGAGTTGCCGCCCGTGCCACCCGAGGCGGGATTGAGCTGACCGATGACATAGTAGCCGTCGCACCAGCCACCCCAGCCCCAGTTGAAGTGGAACTGGCCGTTGTCGTTGTAGCCGTCGCACACAAAGGCGTGGCCCGCCGAGGTGTCATAGCCTGTATAGAGAATGGGGCGACTGTTGTTCAGTTCGTTGCGCAGCAACTGCGCCCACTCGGTGGCGCTATAGTCCTCCATGTTGACGCCGTGCAGCGAGGGGCTGTATTTGAAATATGCGCGCAGTGCATTTTCCGCCGAGGGGCGACCAAGGTCGCCGCGGCTTAATGTCGCCGCGGCGCTGCCGCCCTCAACCGAGGTGCCATAGTTCATCTCCACCGCCACGCCGATGTGAAACATCAGTGTCGCCACGGCGTTTATCTGTGCCGCCGTGCTGTTGTCCGTCAGCGCCGAAGGCATCGAGGTCCAGGCATAGCTGGTGGCACCGAAGTTGGCGCTCAGCGTGTCATAGTAGCTATCATAGCTGTTCGAGCCATAGCCTTGGGCGGGATGGTTCCAATATTTCATCACCTGTGCCGTGGCCGTGGCGGTGCAGCCCGTCACAGTGCGCATGTTGTAGCTGTTGTTGTAGGGGCACAGATTGTTGTAGTAGGGGCTTTGGTCCCATGTTGTCGTCAGCAGGGGCGCCACGCCTGTAAAGTGCGGCTCGCCGTTATCTGGAAAGCCCATGCCGCCCACGGCAGTCTCGCCTTGGCCGCCGGCCAGACGGGCCCACTGCACGGCACTGCTGTGCAGCCACGATGCCGCCACGCCTTGCGCCGCCATCTGGCGCTCGATGCGCTTGTAGTGGCGTATCTGCGCCTCGTAGCTCTCCAGCCACTGGCGCACATTGGCAGGCATATCGACACACCCAAAGCCGTTGTCGAACGAGTAACCCAGGATGGGCATCACGCAGTCGTCGCCAGCCACCAGCACAAAGCCTTGGGCCAGCTCGTCGCAGCTGCTGGTGCCGATGTATATCACATAGAATTCCGTGAAGGGCGTCTGCCCCGTAATGTCCATCACACTTGACGGCGTGTAGTGCAACATTGTCTGGGCAAAGGTGGCAGCCACCTTCAGGGCCGTGGCAGGGTCGACAGGCTTGGCCTGCGACGGAACATTCATGCCCAGCAGCACCAATGCCGCCAGCATTGCAGCGCATCTGCGCATTTGGGTTACAATTCTCGTTTTCATCGCGTTATTGTTGAGATTATTACGGTATCGTCGATTATGTCAAAAGCGTTGAGGGCATTCTGCACCCGTCAACGAATCACTACTCCCAGCGTTC
Source organism: Bacteroidales bacterium (assembly GCA_024681475.1). Lineage (GTDB taxonomy): Bacteria > Bacteroidota > Bacteroidia > Bacteroidales > P3 > Colimorpha. The sequence continues at coordinate 6,274 of JAILAT010000060.1, forward strand.
CTGGATTTCTTTCTTCAGCACCTCCAGCGCCGTGTCGGTGGGCGACTGGCCTTTGGATGTCTGCTCAAAGATGAGGCCTGCCAGACCCGAGGGGTCGGCGCCAGCCTCCAGCTTCGTGGCGCTGGCGTTCACCAGGTTTATCATCTCCTCCTTGGCCTCGCGGACGCGGTTCCAGGTCTCGGTGGAGAGATACACCTGCTGCGAGAGGTTGTGCTCCCACTCGTCGCGGATGTTCTTGGTCATGGCCGTCTGTAGCGCACGGATGTCCATGCCGGGACGGAAGCAGCGAAGTATCAAGCTATTCGGCGAGATACGTTCCAGGAACAGCGCCATACGCTCGTAGGCCTGCAGCCGGATGGGGGTCACCACGCGCAGCGACTCCTTGTGCTCGTCGATTTTCATCTGCAGCATCTGGCTTTTCTGCTGGTTCTGGAAATAGAGGCGGATAATTCTGTAGACAATCCACCCTGTCAAGGCCACCGATGCCAAAGCAGTGGCCAATACAATCAATACGGTTGTCAAGGTATTCATACTAGTATTTCAATATTTTGTTTCTCAATAAATTCTAGCATTCATTTCTTCTTGGCGTTCTTGTAAATCAACCACGCGATGAGACCCACGGAGCCTCCCAATACAAGCAGCACCAACAGAACAATTATGGTGATAAATGATACATGCATATTCCGATTCAATTATGAGTGAAAATAATTAATTACCATTCCACTAATCCAGCTTCAGCACTGCCAGGAACGCGCTCTGCGGCACCTCCACGTTGCCCACTTGACGCATACGCTTCTTGCCCTCCTTCTGCTTCTCCAGCAGCTTGCGCTTACGCGTGATGTCGCCGCCGTAGCACTTGGCAGTCACATCCTTACGCACCTGGCGCACCGTCTCGCGGGCGATGATCTTGCTGCCTATGGCCGCCTGTATGGCCACGTCGAACTGCTGGCGCGGGATGAGCTCTTTCAGCTTCTCGCACATGCGGCGTCCGATGGGATAGGCGTTGTCGACATAGGTCAGCGTGCTCAGTGCGTCGACAGGGTCGCCGTTGAGCAATATCTCGAGCTTCACCAGCTTCGAAGGCTGGAACCCGTTGAGGTAGTAGTCGAACGAGGCGTAGCCTTTCGAGATACTCTTCAGCTTGTCGTAGAAGTCGAAGACCACCTCGCCCAGCGGCAACTCGAATGTTATCTCAATGCGGTCGGTGGTCAGATAATTCTGGTTCTTGAGGATGCCACGCTTGTCCATGCAGAGCTTGATGACGGGACCGATGTAGTCGGCCTTGGTGATGATTTGGGCATGGATGTAAGGCTCGTAGACCTCGGCGATGTAGTTCTGCTCGGGCATTCCAGAGGGGTTGTAGACATCCAGCTCGGTGCCGTTGGTCAGTTTCACCTTGTACTGCACGTTGGGCACCGTGGTGATGACATCCATGTTGAACTCACGTGTGAGGCGCTCCTGCACTATCTCCATGTGCAGCAGACCCAGGAAACCGCAGCGGAAGCCGAAACCCAGCGCCAACGAGCTCTCGGGCTCGAAGGTCAGCGAGGCGTCGTTGAGCTGCAGCTTCTCGATGCTGGCGCGCAACTCCTCGTAGTCGTCGGTGTCGACGGGATAAACGCCGGCGAAAACCATCGGTTTGACGGCCTCGAAGCCCTCGATGGCTTTCTCGCAGGGGCGCTCCACATGGGTCACCGTGTCGCCCACGCGCACCTCCTTGCTGGTCTTGATGCCGCTGATGATGTAGCCCACATCGCCGGCTTTCAACTCCTTGCGGGGCTCCATGGTGAGGCGCAGCACGCCGATTTCGTCGGCATGGTAGTCCTTTTCGGTGCTGACGAACTTCACATGGTCGTTGGTGCGCAGCGTGCCGTTCATGATGCGGAAATAGGAGATGATGCCGCGGAAGGGGTTGAAGACGGAGTCGAACACCAGCGCCTGCAGCGGTGCCGACTCGTCGCCTACGGGTGCCGGCACACGGTCGACGATGGCCTCCAGTACCTTGTCGACACCCATGCCCGTCTTGGCGCTGCACGAGAGGATGTCCTCGCGCGGGCAGCCCAGCAGGTCCATGATTTCGTCGGCCACCTCTTCGGGCATGGCGCTGTCGAGGTCTATCTTGTTCATCACGGGGATGATTTCCAAGTCGTTTTCAAGGGCCAGATAGAGATTGGAGATGGTCTGGGCCTGGATGCCCTGTGTGGCGTCGACCACCAGCAGTGCGCCTTCGCAGGCCGCTATGGAGCGGCTCACCTCGTAGGAGAAGTCGACGTGCCCCGGGGTGTCGATAAGGTTCAGCACATAGTCCTCTCCGCCGCGCGAATAGTTCATCTGGATAGCATGGCTCTTGATGGTGATGCCACGCTCTTTCTCCAGGTCCATGTCGTCGAGCACCTGCGCCTGCATGTCGCGCTGGCTGACGGTGTGGGTCACCTCCAGCAGACGGTCGGCGAGCGTGCTCTTGCCGTGGTCGATATGTGCAATGATGCAGAAGTTACGTATGTTTTTCATTCTCTGTAGTTTCTGTTTCGAATAATTGTCGCTGTTGTCAAGGGCGAAAGGCTAGCCGGCGCCCCTGAGCAGTAATTAGTAACGCTTATTGTCTCTTTTTATTTTAATCCCTAATAAAAAAATCTGACTCAACAGCCCGATTGTTCTTCAGAGTCTATCAACTCTCCACCTTCTCCTCCCAGAAGTCGGCACCTTTGATTTTCAGCCGTTTGGGATCAAAAACTGGCTCTTTGCCCGAGGACTGCTGGCGCTCGTAGTCGTACAGTGCGCGTATGGCCTGCGGCGACAGCAGCAGGATGGTGATGATGTTCATCCAGGCCGTGCTGCCCACGCCGATATCGCCCAGCGTCCACACCATGCCGCTGCCCACCGTGGAGCCCAAGAAGACGGCGGTGATGGTCAGCAAGCGCAGGATGTAGACCACCACTTTCTCGCCACGGTCGTCGCCGAAATGCAGGTCGGCACGCTCCATCTGCGCCTTCAGTGCAGTTTCGCGATCGCTGTTGCGCTGCAGCTCGTCGGTGGCGCCGAACTGGCGGTTGATGATGTTCTCCATCCTCATGTTGCGCTGTGCCTTGCGCAGCTTGCGGCCACGCCAGCGGCTGAAGAGATACACCAAGTTCGTCTCGGCGTAATAGTAGTAGGCCATGATGGTGGTAAAGGCAAAGAAGAAGAGGGCCGTACTGATGATGATGTCGCCCCAGTGGAGCCCCACGAGCGTGCCTATGGCGTTGCTGGTGTAGTACACCCCAGGCTCGCCCAGCGGCGCGTTGGGATTGATGAGAAGATAATCAATGACAGGATCTCCGCCAGGGACTTGCTTGACGCTTCCAATGATATTGTAGGTCTTGCAAGCCAGTATCATCACCGCCGTGGCGGTACACACCAACAGGGTGTCGATGTAGACGGAGAAAGCCTGCACCAGGCCTTGCTTCACGGGGTGCGACACCTTGGCGGCGGCAGCCACGATGGGCGCCGTGCCCTGTCCGGCCTCGTTGCTGTAGATTCCGCGTTTCACGCCCCATGCGATGGTGCTGCCAAAGATGGCTGCCCCCACCTGGTTGATGCCCACAGCACCCTGCAGCATCTCCCACAGCACGCCGGGCACCAGCTTGTAGTTGATGGCCAGTACCACCAGCGACAGCACGATGTAGAGTATGGCCATGAAGGGTGCCACAATCTGCGCCACATTGGCGATGCGCTTCACGCCGCCGATGATGACCACAGCAATCAGCACCGCCACCACGAGGCCGACAATCCAAGGCCCGACGTCGAAGGTGCGCGCAAACGACATGGCGATGCCATTGCACTGCACCGGTGGCAAAAAGATGCCGCACGACACGGCACAGATGACGGCGAAAATGCAGCCCAGCCAAGTGCTGCGAAGCCCTTTCTCCATATAGTAGGCCGGACCGCCACGAAACTCGCCGTGGTGGTTCTCCTTGTAAATCTGCGCCAAGGTGGCCTCGGTGAAGGCGCTGCCGGCACCGAAAAAGGCGATAATCCACATCCACACGATGGCTCCGGGGCCGCCGAAAGCCAGGGCTGTAGCCACGCCGACGATGTTGCCCGTGCCGACACGTCCCGAAAGGGCCATGGCAAAGGCCTGAAAGGAGCTGATGCCCGTCTTCTGTTTTTTGTCGTTGGCGAAAAGCAGCCGCACCATCTCGGGCAACTTGCGCACCTGGACAAAACGATAGGCCACAGAGAAATACACTCCTGCCAGCAGGCACAGCACCACCAGCGGCGGACTCCATACCCAACTGTTCACGTGCTCCACTATGGAGGTGAGCACCTCTCCTATTGTAGAAGATAGCATCATATAAACCAACTTTTTATGGCATAAAAACATGCCTTTTCGAAATGCAAATTTACGCATTTTTCCCGAATCATGACCCTTACGCCGAAAAAAAATTATTTTTGCACCTGGCCCCTGGGTCGATTTAACAATTCTTAACATACCGGGAATGCACTTTCCAGGCCTCTGGCGTGTCTGTATAGCAGAAAGAACCGCAAGCCTGGCGTTTGCACAATAATTATTCATTAAAACATAAAACCATGTACCAAAACATCAAAAAAATGACCTTGCTGCTCTTCGTGGCAGCCACCATGCTTTCCTTCACCGCCTGCGAAAAGGACGACGACGCTACCGACACTGGAATCCAAACGATCACACCCACCGAAAACGACATCATCGGCACCTGGCTGTTCGACTGGAACGGCGGAGGCAACTTCTGGGGCGAACATCTCTACATGCGCTCCGACCACAAGATGCTGCTGGGCGACTACAGCACCCGGGCCTACGACTGGACGCTGAAAGGCAACACCGTTGAAGGCTACATCGAGTTCGACGAGCGCGACATGCCACAAGGCCGCCTGTGGTGGGAAAAGGTCACCTTCGACATCACGGACTTCCGTACAGAAAAACAAGGCAACATCGAGTATCTCACCATGACCATCTCGGGCTGTATCTCCAACACCTACTATGGCTTCACGGACACCGCCGGCTATCTCGACTACACCCTCACGCGGTCGCGAAGCTATTGACCAATCCCATCTTGAAGTCCGCGGGGCGCCTAATGCAGGCGCCCTTTTTTGCGCTTGCGGCAAGACGTTAAAAAAAGTTATAGATTTTCGCCTTTTGTTTTTTTTTCGTATTTTTGCATTTTCTTACCCGCACGAAGGCGGCCATAACTATTAACGAAACTTATTATGAACAAATATGTTATTATAATATTCTGCTTTGCGATTTGTCTTTTCATGCCCAGCGTGGCCAACGCCCAGAACGAGAAGGACAAAGACAAGCCCAAAGTGGTCAATGTCAACAAACTGGATGTCATCTACGAGGAAGAGGAAGAAGAATACCAGCCGCTGGTGATCGACAACCCCTACGCCAAGGACGACAAAGCCAAGCTGCGTCCCCCACAGGCCCCCGGCAATGAAGAGGACGACGAGGACGAGATGGACCTGGCCATGCGCATGTATCGTCCCGACCAGACCGGCGAAGATGTGGATAGCGAGTTCGACATCATCTACGCCACGATGGACAACGAGACCATCCACTACACCGAGTCGGTCACCATCCCTGAAGCGACGACCATCCACCTGACCGAGAAGGAGAAAGGCCGCAAATTCTGTTTCCCGACACCCGAAACGGCGCGTATGTCCTCGCATTTCGGCTCGCGCCGCAGACGCTGGCACTATGGCGTGGACCTGGCCATGCCCACCGGCGAGCCTGTCTACGCAGTCTTCGACGGCATCGTGCGCATCTCGAAATGGAACAACTCCTACGGCAACCTCGTGGTTATCCGCCATTTCAACGGCCTGGAGACCTACTATGCGCACCTCTCGGAGCGCGACGTGAAAGCCGGCGACACGGTGACGGCCGGCAAAGTCATTGGCCTCTGTGGCAACACGGGCCGCTCCTACGGCAGCCATCTGCACCTCGAGATACGTTTCATGGGCAAGGCCATGAACCCCGAATATCTGCTGGACTGCGCCAACCACAAGCTGCTGGCCGACGAGGTGGTGCTCACCCCCGCCTATTTCCGCAAAGTGGGCAGCTCGCGCAATTCGCCCGACCTGGCGGAACTGCGCCGCGTGAACCGCAACGCCGGCACCGCCGCCAACGACAAGGAGACACTGGCACAGAACCAGCCCAAATCGGAAGCCAAGGCGGTGCACGACACCAAAGCCAACCCGCCGGCCAAGCAATACTACAAGGTGCGCAGCGGCGACACCCTCAGCAAGATAGCCAAACGTAACGGCACCACAGTGAAACGCCTCTGCCAGCTCAACGGACTGAAGGAGACCTCCATACTGCGAATAGGGCAACGTATCCGCGTGCGCTGACCCCCTGGTGTAACAACATAAGAACAAGAGAGCTATGCGCATCGATATCCTCACCCTGTTTCCCAACATGATGTCCATGTTCTTCGAGGAGAGCATCGTCAAACGCGCCCAGAAGAAAGGCGTCGTGGAGGTGCATTTCCACGACTTGCACGAATGGTCGCTGACGCGCTACGGCAGCGTCGACGACTACCCCTACGGCGGTGGTGCCGGCATGGTGATGGCCATCGAGCCACTGGCCAACTGCATCGAGAGCCTCACGGCACAGCGCCACTACGACGACATCATCTATACCGCCCCCGACGGCGAAATGCTGTCGCAACCTATGGCCAACACCCTGTCGCTCAAGGAGAACCTCATGATTCTCTGCGGACACTACAAAGGCATCGACGAGCGTCTGCGCGAGCATTTCGTCACACGGGAGATCTCCATCGGCGACTATGTGCTGACGGGCGGCGAGCTGGCTGCGGCAGTCATCTGCGACGCCGTCATCCGTCTCATCCCCACGGTGATAGGCGACGAGCAGTCGGCGCTGAGCGACTCGTTCCAGGACGGCCTTGTGGCGCCGCCCGAATACACACGTCCGCCCGAATTCCGCGGCTGGAAAGTGCCCGACGTGCTCCTCAGCGGCAACCATGCCAAGATTGCGGAGTGGCGCTACCAGCAATCGCTGGAGCGCACGCGCCAGCGGCGTCCCGACCTGTACGACAAATACTCAATCATTACATTCGACAAGCCTGAGGAGACTGAACCCATCCTGCCGAATCCCGATCCTGACATACCGTGTTGCCTATACGGGCCACCCGAGACGCTTTTCCGTCCGCACCAATATGACGATGAAAATCTAAGCTTTAATCCAGCTGACAATAATAATGAATGAATAAAAAAGACATAATATGACAGAATTCGAAAAATTCGCCACCATGCACCGTGGCATCAGCAGCACCACGCTGTCCAAGTACACCTCGGCCATCAACAACTCGCTGACACCCTACATCATCGAGGAACGCCAGCTCAACATGACGCAGATGGATGTCTTCTCGCGCCTCATGATGGACCGCATCATCTTCCTCGGCACCGCCATCGACGACTACACAGCCAACGTCATCATGGCCCAGCTGCTCTTCCTCGAGAGCGTTGACAACCAGAAAGATATCCAAATCTATCTCAACTCGCCGGGAGGCTCCGTATACGCCGGCTTGGGCATCTACGACACCATGCAGTACATCCAGCCCAAGATTGCCACCATCTGCACCGGTCTCGCCGCTTCGATGGCCAGCGTGCTGCTCTGCGCCGGCACGACGGGTATGCGCTGCGCCCTGCCGCACAGCCGTGTGATGATACACCAGCCCATGGGCGGCGCCGAAGGCCAGGCCACGGACATGGAAATCACCGTACGCGAGATCCAGAAACTCAAGAAGGAGCTCTACGAGATTATCGCCAAACACAGCGGCCAATCCTTCGAGCAGGTGGAGAAAGACAGCGACCGCGACCACTGGTTCACCGCCGAAGAGGCCAAAGCCTACGGCATGATCGACGAGGTGCTGGTGAATAAGAACTGAGCCAATCGTCTATTAAAACAATGAAAAGGGGATAGAGCAACAATGCACTATCCCCTTTTCATAATACACTTATTATCAATTCACTCAAGAGGATTGACTAAAAAAGAGCAAGCAATACTTTGCCGAATAAAAAGATATTCGTATCTTTGCTCCCATTAAACCCTGTTGAACAGGGGCGTCGGACGAGTCGTTGATGTGTTTCACAAGGAGGTAACACTCAGCGCTTTGGCCAGGCGACCGAATACACAAAACAAGGAACTGAAGTATAACAAAATATTAACAAAATGAAGAAAATACTACTTGCTATCGCTTTTATAGTGGCTGCCAATTGTGTGTGGGCGCAGTATAGAGGCGTGACCGTGGGCATCATTCCTGGGGGCACCAACAAAGTGGATGCCTATACCCACAACGCAGCGAACCAACAACTGACCTCGGATTATTACAAATGGACGAACAGCGCGTCGTTCTCCAACCCGGGCTTCAAGATTTGCTTGGAAGTCCATGATGAGAATCGCTTTTGCCACGACCGTGGCTATGTGTTGACCTATCAGCCTATGGATTTCAGCAGAAAGTCGGGCAGTTCATACATCCATAATGCCGGCACGGGCACCATGATAGCTTTCACCCGCTATTTCGGCTGGACGATACTCTATGGCCATCGCATCCAGTTCCCCATCTACTTGGGCTGGGGCTTCACCCGCTATTCGACCCCGAAAGAAGAGACCTCTAACATGGAAAACCTTATGTTCTTAAACTTCAGCGCTTCAGCCATGATGGACTTCTACATCACAAACAGGATATATCTCTATGGCGGCTATTCGTTCCACAGAGGGTTCCATCTGAGACTCAACCCAACAGAAGATAGCAGCACCGGTACCTACGGCAGTAGCAGCAGCACAACAGTGCAGTTGAAGAACGCCAAGGAACATCGTATGTATCCCGAATTTGGCATAGCATTCAGATTCTAGATGGCAGAAAACAATATTATTAACGCATAAATATTAACAATAGTATGAAACGCATAGCATATATATTTATAGTATTGATGGCCTTTGGCCTGTTTTCGGGCATGGCTTCATTCAACCGGACGACCGATGTCAATGCTCCGGAGATGGAGGAGAGCATCGGCGGTGCGGTGAAAAAGGCAATTGCCGCCGGACGCAACAACAAGGGGGTATACCATGTCACCTTCCGCGACAGACAATACATCGACAAAAACAAGTTCTACAAGTATATGGCCAAACATGACTATTATGTCATTTATGGTTCCGAAAGTTTCAATAGCGATTTTATACGCTTTGGAGAAGAACAGCGCAGCTTGGTGTCTGCCGATTTTATCAAGAAGCAGGACGTGGACCGCTATGTGGTGGGCATCAACGATGCCACCAGCTACAGCACTGCGCAGGTTGTGGATTTGAGAGACATGAGGACAGCCGGCAGTTTCCAATTGAAAAATGTGCAGTGGCCTCAATCGCAAATCAAGAACGGTATGGTCAACGGTGAAGGCAAAGGCTATGTCCGCGATGGCAACAATTACCTGATAGTCAGCGGATACTTTGAAGAGGGCGTACCGCAAGGAAAGTGTCAATATATGGTTTATAACGTAAAATTTTACACAGGATGCATTGATGTGGTCCACAATAAACCCACAGAGTTCTCGGTGGGTAGGATGAATTATGGCTATGCCACCATAACAACAGGCAACGGCAAATATGGCTTCCTGTCCAAAAGCGGCACATTGACGGTGCCGATGATATACTCCACCGTGGTGTCGGGCTTCAACTCGCAAGGCTTCGCTGTGGTCAAGAACAACGAAGGCAAAGAGATAAAGATTGACGGCACCGGCAAGGTGCTGGGCTATTCCGATTTCCAGAAGGCACAGGACGAAGCCAAACGTCAGGCCGAGCTGGCCGAGAAACGCCGTCAGGAAGAGGCCGAGCGGCAACGCCAAGCCGAGGAGCGCCGCAAGGAAGAAGAGGCTCGCCAGGCCGAAATCAAGCGCGCCGAAGAGTCGAAGTACGACGACCTGCGCCGCTACTACAACTCGTTCCAGAACGGTTCGTTCATGAATGCCTACGACGAATATATGCAGAAATATCCCAACGGCAGCCACCGCAGCGAAATAGAGTCGATGAAGACCCAAATCAAGACACGCGAGAGCCGCATCGCCGCAGGCCAAGACCTTCGCAAATGGAAGATGGGCAACCAGGTGTGCGTAAGCACTGGCGGCGGCATCCTGCTGGGACTGGTTGAGCGCTTCAACGAGGACCGCAGCTCGGCGCAAATCAAGGTGGTGGCCAGCCCCACGAGTTCCTACAACGGTCAGACCGTGAAGAAAGATGCCACGATATGGATACAGAAAGGTACGGGTTGGCACTTGGCACTCGACGAAGAGGTTTCCTACGCTTCGAGCAACAATTCTGTCGGATCCATTAATGACACCAAGGTGGTTTATCAGTCGTCGTCATCATCCTCTTCATCATCCTCACAAACCAGGTGTTCCTCATGCGGAGGCCGAGGAATGGTGCCGTGCAGCAGTTGCAATGGTACGGGGCGCGTCTCCTCTGGATGGGGTTCTGACAGTGAATACGAAACATGCTCGTCATGCAGAGGTAGCGGACAATACAGGTGCAGTTCCTGCAGCGGAAAAGGATACAGATAGCAGACTATATTCCGCCAATGCATCGGATAATAGAAAAAATAGAAAGCAACAAAGCGTCGTTCTGGCAATGCGTGACGGCGCTTTTTGCTGTGTGCATGGTCAGGAATGTGGAAGAGACCGTGCTAATAAGGCATCAGGTGCTGGACAGTCCTAGCAACGTATGGCGCTCCATCGCCACCTTCTTCTGTCACTTCAACTCATTCTGGTTCATGGCTTTCGCCGCATTGGTACTGCTGCTTTACCTCTTCACACGGCGATGGAACAATATTCGCAACTGCCTGATGGTGGGACTGTTCGCCACACCGGTGATTCTGATTCCTCCAGTGCTGAGCCTGATGCTGGGAGACCGAGGCGCAATAGCCTATCCCTCCAATCCTCTCGACCTGCTACCGATGCTGCTGCATTTCTTCGACCCCACCCACATCGTGCCAGGCGTCACCATCGGAATGCGCATTGAGATAGCCCTCGCTGCTTTGGCCGCGGCCATCTATGTGTATGTCAAGAGCAAACGACCCATCAGGGCGGTGCTAACATTCATTGTCGTGGTGCCCAGCATACTGCTGATGGGCTCACTCGTCCCAATAGCGGCGCAATTATACGAGAACGGACTCAAGTTCGACCCCGACTTCAAATTGTCGGCCAGCACACTGATTCATGGCGGCGACATCTTCGAGTCCGGAAGCCAGCGCATCGCACTGATATATCTATTTTTAACAGTATTAATGGCCTTTGTCGTGCTGTGGATTCACAACAGGCAGGAAGCCGTGGCACTGGTCAGAAACATCCGTCCCACCAGGAGTGTGCACTACCTGCTGTTATACTTCGGCGGCACCGTCACGGCGCTCATCCTGATGTACCCCGACGTGGCGAATAAATGGGCAATCTTCTCGGGGCCAGTGGACTATTTCGGCGTTTTCATGGGTGCCCTTGCATTATTCTTTGCCTTTCAAGGCGCCGTGGTTTTCAATGACTTGTACGACTATAACATCGACCTTGGCTCCAAACGGCCCCTGCAGAGCGGAGCCATCACGCCGCATCGATACAAGAATTATGGCATCGTCTTCTTCCTCCTCGCCATGAACATAGCCCTCTGCATCAGCTTATCCTTCTTCATGCTCCTGCTGACCTTCATCCTGCTCAGCTTTCTCTATTCCACGCCGCCATTCCGGTGCCGCCGCAGTCTGGTCTGTTCTTGCCTTATTCTCTCGCTGGAGGCAGTCCTCGCTTTTGCCTTGGGAGCCAGCCTCTTTGCCCAAAGCAACGTATTTCTCTTACTGCCCGACAATGTATATTTGCTATTACTTGCCGCTTTCTGCCTGGTGCTTCCCATCAAAGACCTGAAGGACTATGCGGGCGACAAAGCCGCAGGCGTACACACACTTCCCACACTGCTGGGACCCTTGGTGGGAAAAATCGTCACCTCATGCCTTGTGTGTATGGTCATCGTGCTGCTACCCATCATGCTTGGAATGCATACATATTGGTTGCCAGTGGTCTATGCCTTTCTGGCGCTCGTTACCTTTTACCTGCCCGAGCGTTGTCATCGTTTGCGGGAACCATTGTTATTCCTGTTGTATTTCTCGTATATGACTATTGTATGGGCACAATGGTGCCTCAACATCGCTCCTACGCCTATGTTTCTATAAGCGCAACCGAAAAAATTTGGTTCATCCGCTAAATGGATAGGTGTCATCGTGTAGTGAGAGCAACTTTAGCCTAAAGAAGTCCATATCCCTGTAGCCATAAGCCTGACGTTTCATTGTCTTGATTTTGTTGTTGATGCCTTCAAGTTTGCCGTTAGTTATCTGATAGTCGTACCAAGCAAGGACGCCATCCTTGTGTCTCTGAAAAGTGTCTGCGACAGTCACCATTGGTTTCAAACCCGATTCGCGAGCCTGCTCTATCCAATCGTCCAGTACTACGGCCGCGTCGTGCTTGTTGTCCTGCCACCATACTCTCCTGAGCGATTCCTTGAGGTAGTAGGCGGTGGCGAGGGGACGGTTGATGTCCAGAGCCTTGTACAGGCGTTCTTCTGCTTTCGGGGAGAGGTTGTCCCCGTTGGCGAGCAACAGCCACCGCTGGCCCTTGATCAGGCGGCGCTTGTTCTCGTCGGTCTCCTGGTTGTAGGTGTCGCGACGTACCTTGTCCAGTTTCTCGTTCATAAGCTTGACGATGTGGAAGTGGTCGTACACTTGCACAGCCTCGGGCAGATGTTCATTGACGGCGGAGATGAAAGCCTCCGAGAGGTCGGACGATACTGCTTCAATACGGCATCCCGTGCGTTTGAGTTTGGGCCAGAGCCCGTCCAGCGCATCCGCGCCCTTGCCGTTGCCCACATACACAATGCGGCCGGTCTCCAAGTCCACCACGATGGTCATGTATATGTGTCCCTTGGCCACGGCAAACTCGTCGATGCCGATGTACCGCAGGCCGCTGACATGGAGATCACCGTCCGCGAAATCCAGAAGCTCAAGAAAGAGCTCTACGAGATCATCGCCAAACACAGCGGCCAGCCCTTCGAGCAAGTAGAGAAAGACAGCGACCGCGACCACTGGTTCACCGCCGAAGAGGCCAAAGCCTACGGCATGATCGACGAGGTGCTGGTGAGCAAGAACTGAATCTACCATCTATCATGACAATGAGTTAGGGATTGTGCGAATTCGCACAATCCTTTTTCTTTTTTAGGTGTGTTCTATTTATTCATTGGGAGCGCGTCTCTATAGGACGATTATTGTTCCTATCTTGTTACCCCACACTGCGTTCCTGTGTGGGGCCATGGAGAGTTAGCCTCTCCGAGGCTATCAGTAGAAGTCCTCATAATAAATGTATCCTATAATAATTCAAAAGCCCCGTCCGCAAGCCTGATCAGGACTTTCGGACGGGGCTATCTTATTGCTTATTCCTAATATGCTTCAATCCTCACCGGCGAAAGCGGTGACGCTAGGTTTGGTGTTGTAGGCACACTTGGACCACTCCAGCTGACCATCGTCGTATTCCACTTTTGCCCAGCCGTAGTGGATGCCGTCGCTCAGCAGAAAGCGGAAGCCGACATAGAATTTCTCGGGCAGCGTGGAGACCTCGGGCAGCATAGCGTCGCCCTGACCGTCCCAATGGCATCCCGAATAGACCTGGTCGCCTTTCTCAAGAGGCTCAATCAAATCCCACATCTCGGCGTTGTTGACGATGTTGGGGCCACCTTCGGACCACACATAGTCAACATATTCGCCATTGCCAGAGATGCGAAATTCGAGCTGTCCATCCTTGTTGAAGTCAATGCCATAGGCGTTGACGGACTGGCCGTCGAAGGTCACGAAAGTGCCATTGCCAATGGTACCTTGGGCCATATCCTCCTCGTGGGTGGTGGCGCCGGAGTTGGCGTCGGGCTCATTATCATTTTCATCGTCGCCGCAAGCGGCCGTGGCAGCCAACAACATCACTGCCAGCATCGTACGCACTAAATATTTCATTGTTTTCTTTGTTTTTATTTGTTTGCGTCTTCATAACGGAGCTGGAAGACAAATATTGTATGACGCTCTGCTTTTTCTTTTTACATGCATCCTGTCGCTTGCTCAAAAAAGTGCCTTTTCGCCATCTTCAAACTTTGGAATAACAGAAGAACAGGCACGAAATGGCAACATCTACACCAGGTTAAATACGTGATAATGTGCATAATACAAAATACCACTCCGTATGGTCCCGCCTATTCGGAAAAAAATGTGTATATTTGCAGTCGGAAAAAACACACACCAAACAATCGATAATGGCCATGAAAAAAGTAGTTGTCTTGACAGGAGCGGGCATCAGCGCGGAGAGCGACATCAGCACCTTCCGCGACAGCGACGGCCTGTGGGAGCATTACCGCGTGGAAGACGTCTGCACTTACGACGCCTATGTGCGCAACCCCGAGCTGGTAATCAATTTCTACAACGATCGGCGCCGTCAGCTGGGCACCGTGGAGCCCAACGAAGGACACCGCCAGCTGGTGCGGCTCGAAGAATACTACGACGTACAGATTATCACACAGAACGTTGACAATCTGCACGAAAGAGCCGGTTCCACGAACATCCTGCACCTCCACGGCGAGCTCACCAAGGCCCGGAGCGACCGCAACGACAACCTGATAGTCGACATCGGACTGCGCGACATACATCTGGGCGACAAGGCTCCCGACGGGGCGCAGCTGCGGCCCCACATCGTGTGGTTCGGCGAGGCAGTGCCCAACATCGAGCCCGCCGCAGCTCTCTGTGAAAAGGCCGACTACTTTGTGGTGGTAGGCACCTCGATGAACGTCTACCCTGCAGCAGGGCTCATCTACTACGTTCCCAAGGCAACACCATGCTATCTCGTTGACCCCAAAGCCGTTGCCGTGCAGCGCGGTGTGAAGATAATACAAGAAAAAGCCGGCACAGGTGTGAAGAAAGTGGTCGACGAGCTGATATCGCTGGCACAGGCCTAGCAGCCTGGTACCTGCGAACGGCCGACAGCCGTATTTTGACCACAACGGATGCCATGAAGCGTTTCATGGCATTATGGAAGCGCCAATAACACATTATAAAAGAACATATTAAATATTTTTTGTGCCAAATACGAAAAACTTAGTATTTTTGCACCCCAATTGAACAATATTAATGACCATGAAAAAAATAATCCTTTTCGCCACATTGCTGGGACTCGCCACTGCCATGAGCGCCCAAGTATCGTTTTCGTACCACGGTAACAGCTACTCCACCACGGACACCATAAAAGTGGGTCCCGACGACATGGGAGACTATCTGCTTTATACCGACGTGGTAAACAATTCAAGTACTTCATACACTGCCAAATGCATGAATGAAAAACTTGACGACAACAACAGTGTCACCGCCATGTTTATCTGCACGGGCGAACAGTGCGTCAGCGGCTCCACCTCGGCATCTTTTAGCCTGCCGGCCAACGGAGTCTACGACGAATTCCATGTGCAATACAATGTCACAGGCACCTCTGCCACAGGCATCTTCCGTCTGACGGTGGTGGACAACAACAGTGACATCACGCTGGGCCAGACCATCGTGAAGGTCTCTTCCGACTACGTCGGCGTGATGCCCGTGGACGAGACCATGACGCTCACCGCCTTCCCCAACCCCGCCAGCAGCCAGGTTGTGGTGCGCTATGCGCTGCCCGCCAACGTCAGCCAAGGCACCCTGATGGTCTACAACATGCAAGGCCAGACCGTTCGCCAGCAGGTGGTTAGCGAGAGCGAAGGCACCGTCACGCTGCAAGTGTCAGACCTGCCCGCCGGAGTCTATATGTACGGCCTCGAGGCCGCCGGCCGCAGCTCGAAAATCAGCAAACTGGTAGTAAAATAACCTGAAACACAGACAATAGTGGCACCATCCGTTGGTGCAACAGGAGGAGTGGCCCTGCAACGAGCCGAAAAAAGAGATTCCTCGACCAGGTAAAAAAGGCAGACCTGACAGCAGCAGAAAACAGGATGACTATCTGTCAATGGAGTTAAGACACTTATAATAAAGAACTAGGCTTCATCATTCATCCTTCGTGATGGTGGAGAGCCATTGGAGGGCAGATTGGAGAGGGCTGTCGGACGGCACGTCGGGCTGGATGGGGTCGTCGCAGAACTCCTCGCCGGTGCGCGCCACGTCGCATCCGGTGGTCAAGACCAACTGGTCGCCACTGAGTAACCTGAAGGGACGGTTTGCCGAGACATAGCCCGCTGTAGGTGAGCCAAATACACGTGTATTATCCAAGCCTCGGAAGCAGAGCAGCAAGGCTTCGCCCGAACTGCCCGTCATGCTATCGGTAAGCAGTGCCACAGGACAGCAGATAGATTCCCGGGCATCGATGCCGCTGCTCTGGAGACAGAAGGATCGTGTGATAGGCATGGTCCCTTTGCGGGAACGGAAACTGAGGAGCACATCGTCGGGCAACAGCTGATGGACGGCGACAATCATGGGATACATATTGCCACCCGTGTTGCCACGCAGGTCAATCACAACGCCAGCCAGCGTGTCGGGCAAGGCGTCGAGAACAGCGTGTGCAAAGGCACGACCCTCCTCGTCGGAGCCCTGAAAATGAGGAATGGTAATCACGGCGATACCCTCGGGCATCAGTTCCACCGTAGGTGTATCAGGCTCTGTGGATTGCTGCTCGGCGAGTGCATCGGAAGAGAGCAGGAACGTGTGCTTGCCACCTGCCACGCTGGCGGCTTTCCGCACCACCTCCATAGCCTCGTCGTGGTTGGCGGGTCTAGCCGCAAGGGCCTCATCCTTCGCCCGTTGCCATTCGTCGCCTGTCGCGAACAACGCATTACGGTCCATGATGCGGACAGCTTTACGCACATAACGCACCTCGGGGTCGGCGCAAGCCGTGAACATCAAAGACACCAGCGCCGTCAGCACTATGCACAACACACTCATGTGCAATGCCTTATGGTTACTTGTCAAGATTCTATGACTCTTATTCATATTAATATTGTTTGTATAGGGTAACGTCTGCAAAGGTAAAATATTGCTCATCTCGAAAAACTTGTCGTCACGGCCAAAAACACAGCATAAGACACTGAAAGACAATAGTGTTTGTATCTTGTTCATAAGTATAGGGGGCACCTTGGGGGCGGTATAATGTATTGTATGTAATTTAGCAAAACGAATGGATTGAGGCGAGAGGTGTATAACTTTTTGTCATTGTGTAATTAAATTAACCTTTATTATGAAGGACGGAGAGCTATTTTTGGATTTTGGAGAGCCCACAGGCACTCCACAGGCTGCCCAGCAGACCACGAAGCGCGCCGGCCGCAAGAAGCGCGCCGTGGCAGGGGACGTTGTGCCGGAGAGCACACCGGTGCAACAACCCAACACTCAGACTGTTGAAGCCAAATCCATCCCGACGCCGGCAGCAGCTGACACCACTCATGCCATCAATCCATCGACACCCGCTAAAAATACAAAAAAAGAGCACACAGAGAAGCACACATCTGAAAACATGAAAGCAACCGAAACGAAAAAGTACACGCGCTACATGCCAGAAGAGATCATGAAGTCGTCCATCGCCTATTTTCATGGCGACGAGCTGGCTGCCAATGTCTGGATGAACAAGTATGCACTGCGCGACGGCAACGAAATCTACGAACTGAACCCCGACATGATGCACCACCGTCTGGCATCGGAGTTCGCCCGCATCGAGAAGAAGTATCCTAACCCCCTGAGCGAGGAGGTAATATACGGCCTGATGAAGGATTTCCGCTACATCATCCCGCAGGGCAGCCCCATGTCGGGCATCGGCAACAACTTCCAGATTGTTTCGCTTTCCAACTGCTTCGTCATCGGCAATTCGGGCAACTCCGACTCCTACGGCGGCATCATGAAGATCGACCAGGAGCAGGTGCAGCTCATGAAGCGCCGTGGCGGTGTGGGCCACGACCTGTCGCACATCCGTCCTGGTGGCAGCCCCGTGAAAAACAGCGCGTTGACCTCGACGGGCATCGTGCCTTTCATGGAACGCTACTCCAACACGACACGCGAAGTGGCCCAAGGTGGCCGTCGTGGCGCCCTGATGCTTTCCATCTCCATCAAGCATCCTGATTCCGAGCATTTTATCGATGCCAAGCTGGAACAAGGCAAGATTACGGGAGCCAACGTGTCGGTGAAGATTACCGACGAATTCATGCAATGTGTGCTTGAGGGCAAACCCTTTGT
The DNA here is from genome assembly GCA_024681475.1 of Bacteroidales bacterium. GTDB lineage: Bacteria > Bacteroidota > Bacteroidia > Bacteroidales > P3 > Colimorpha. The sequence continues at coordinate 24,549 of JAILAT010000060.1, forward strand.
GCAGCAGTATCCTATCGACTCGCCCGAGCCGACAGTCACCAAGGAGATTGACGCCCGTGCCCTGTGGAACAAAATCATCTCCAACGCCTGGTCGTCGGCCGAGCCTGGCGTGCTGTTCTGGGACACCATCATCCGCGAATCGGTGCCCGACTGCTATGCCGACTTCGGCTATCGCACCGTGTCCACCAACCCTTGTGGCGAGATACCGCTCTGTCCCTACGACAGTTGCCGTCTGCTGGCCATCAACCTCTACAGCTATGTCGACAAGCCCTTCACCCCCGAGGCGTCGTTCAACTTCAAGCTCTTCAAAGATCATGTCACCAAAGGCCAGCGTCTGATGGACGACCTTATCGACCTGGAGCTCGAAAAGGTGGAGAAAATCATTGAGAAAATCGAGGCCGACCCCGAAAGCGACGAGCTAAAGAGCGTGGAGAAAAACCTGTGGCTCAACATCAAGATGAAATGCCTGGAGGGCCGCCGCACCGGCTTCGGCATCACCGCCGAAGGCGATATGCTGGCCGCCCTGGGCCTGCGCTACGGCTCGGAAGAGGCCACGGCGATGGCTGTGAACGTGCAGCGCACACTGGCCTGCACAGCCTACGGCTCGTCGGTGACGATGGCCGAGGAGCGTGGCTCGTTCCCCCTCTACGACGCCAACCGCGAGAAGCTGAACCCCTTCATCCAGCGTCTGGCTGAAGCCGACCCCGAGATGTACACCCGCATGCTGACCCACGGCCGCCGCAACATCGCGCTGCTGACCATCGCCCCCACAGGTACGGTAAGCATCTGCACACAAACCACTTCCGGCATCGAGCCCGTCTTCCTGGTGAGCTACAAACGCCGCAAAAAAATCAACCCCAACGACAAGGACACCTCCAAGCACCGCGTGATACAGGACCAGAGCGGCGACTACTTCGAGGAGTACAACGTCTTCCATCCACGCTTCATCGAATGGCTGCGCGTGAAAGGCTACAACGTGGAAGAGGTGATGGCCATGAAAGAGGCTGACTTGAACGAAATCATCAAGCTGTCGCCCTACTACAAAGCCACGTCGGCCGACATCGACTGGGTGTCGAAAGTGAAGATGCAGGGCGCCATCCAGAAATGGGTGGACCACTCCATCAGCGTCACCGTGAACATCCCCAAGGAGACCACCAAGGAGACCGTGCGCGAAATCTACGAGACCGCCTGGAAATCGGGCTGCAAAGGCTGCACCATCTATCGCGACGGCTCGCGCCACGGCGTGCTGGTGAGCAACGACGAAAAGGAGACGACCCAGTTTGCCGAGACACGTGCTCCCAAGCGTCCCAAGAAACTCGACGCCGAGATCGTGCGCTTCAAAAACAACAAGGAAGACTGGATCGCCGTGGTGGGCATGTTCGAAGGACGCCCCTACGAAATTTTCACAGGCCGCTCCGACAGCTTCCAGGTGCCCACCAAGGTGGAGAAAGGCTGGGTCATCCGCTCCAAAGAGCCCGGCGACGCCCATGCTCGCTATGATTTCCAGTACCTTGACCAGGACGGCTACAAAGTGACCATGGAGGGTCTGTCGCGAATGTTCAACCAAGAATATTGGAACTACGCCAAGCTCATCTCCGGCATCCTGCGCCACGGTATGCCCATCCCCAATGTGGTGGAGCTCATCTCGAAGCTGACCTTCGATGTCGACACCATCACCACATGGAAAAACGGTGTGGCCCGCGCCCTGCGCCGCTACATCAAAGATGGCACCAGCACCGACGAGACCTGCCCCGACTGCGGCCAGAAGACCGTGGTCTACAGCGGCGGCTGCAAGCACTGCACCAGTTGCGGCTGGTCGAAATGCTCATAAGTCGGTCGGAAAAAACTCTCGATTACGTTTTTTAAGGATACTCGAAACGGGAAACCATTTGGGGTATCCTTAAAAAATATCCCCCTATCGGCGGGCCATCCAGATGCGGACATACTATTCCTGATTTTTTGGCGTTATTGAGCTAAACAAGCGACCTATGCTTATTGTCATATCACTGATACTCATACTGATCCTGCTGCCCGACTGCTACATCTCGATGGTGATGCTTAAAGGGGTGGCGTGGCCGTGGCAGGCGCTGTTCTGGTCGCCTACGGTGCCGCTGTTCGGCAGCATGTGCCTCATGATGGCGACAGGGCGCAACGCACTGATGGCCAAGATAGTATTCTACGAGATACTGCTGGTGGCCTTGCCTCAGCTGGTATTCGTGGTCTGCTCACTGCTGGGTCGCGGCGCCGCGCTGGCGTGGCCTGCGGCGCAGACGTGCGGCAACATCATAGGTCTTGCGGCAGGCGCCACGATAGTCATCGCCCTGGCCTACGGTATGTTGTGGGGCTGGCGTTCGCTGGAAGTGAAGCACCTCGACCTCACCTTCGACACCCTGCCCGAAAGTTTCGACGGCTACAAGCTGGTACAGTTCTCAGACCTGCATAGCGGTAGTTTTGAAAGACACAGCACGTTTGTGCAACAGCTGGTGGACACCATCAACGCTCAAGATGCCGACATGGTGCTCTTCACTGGCGACATCATCAACACGCACCCCGACGAGCTGCAACCCCTCCTGTCCATCCTGTCGCAGGTGCGGGCCCGCGACGGCATCTGCTCGGTGCTGGGCAACCACGACTACTGCCTGTTCGGCTTCGGCAAAAGGCCAGCAAACCCACGCGAAGGCGCCCGACAAGTTGTTGAGATGGAGCGCGATATGGGATGGAGCGTATTGCTCAACGAGCACCACCTTGTGGTGCGCGGCAGCGACACGCTGGCCATCATCGGGGTGGAGAACACCGGCAAGCCCCCCTTCCCCGAAATCGGCGATTTGCGGAAAGCTTCGGAAGGCGTAGCAGCCTATCATCCATCGGGACATGAAGACGCTATAGCATCGCACAACAGCATCTTCCCCATCCTGCTCACCCACGACCCGTCGCATTGGCGTATGGAAGTGCTACCCTGCACCGACATACCGCTGACGCTGTCGGGGCACACCCATGCAGCACAAATCAAGATAGGCCACTGGTCGCCAGCACGTTGGATGTACCACGAATGGGCCGGGCTCTACACGCAGGGAAGCCAGTCGCTGTTCGTCAGCCAAGGTATCGGCGGCAGCTTCAGGATGCGCCTCGGCGCACGGCCTGAGGTAGTGGTCATCAGCCTGCACAGCGGCACCAACAAGTCGACAAAAAATGACGCAAATTTGGCAGAAAGAAAGGATGAAGAAAACAGAAAAAAAGCCATCTGACAAAAAGTATTCAACTGATAATCAATACAAAGAAAAATAAATTTGGTGGGAATAAAAAATGTTTGTATTTTTGCAACGTCTTTCGAAGGAAAGCAATGGGGTATTAGCTCACTTGGCTAGAGCGTATGACTGGCAGTCATAAGGTAATCGGTTCGATTCCGATATACTCCACGAGGGAGGTCCAAAAGATCTCCCTTTTTCTATGTCAGATAAATAGATACCCATTGACACTTACTCATCATCTTCCTTGTACTTCGCCAACATCGCCTTCGCCTCCTCCCTTATCTCGTTCCTCAAAGATTCCGGTTGCATCACCTCGACAGAGCTACCAAGAGAGAGAATGCGTTGCCGCAGCTCATAAGAGGGTCGCACTCGCAGGGCAAAGAGTGCGTACCCTTCATCTCTACACGTCAACTCAACTTGAGAACGATGCAGCGGAAGAGACCGCAGATATTTGGCTTGGTGTTCCTCGACTTTCAGCCAGACATTTTCCACATCACCGTCGCCGATGGTGATGCCGAACGCGCCGTCAAACAATTCTTCCAGACTGAAATCAGAATCACGTTGAAAAGTCTCTTCTTGTATCTCAAACTGGCTGATACGGTCGAGGGCCAGAATGATATAAGGCATATCGTTCTTGTAACGGCCAATAATATACCATCGCCGCTCAAACATTTTGATGGCATGAATTTGGAAATCAAAATAATGGGTTGAAGTTTCAGACCAATAGGGCATGTAGTCAAACTCCACCTTACGCCGTTCCTTCAAGGCCTGCAGGACAGCCGTTAGATGTTCTGTATGGGTGTTTTCGATGCTGATATATTGTGCCCTATCCTTACTGTCACTGACGACCCTGTTCACTGCGATGGAGTCCAATAGCCAACGTCGGAAATAGTCATTGTCGCCGCTGTCAACAATACGGTAGCGGAATACGCTTCCTGTAGGATAGCATTCAATTTCAATGCCGAAGATCTCTTTTACCTCGTTGCGGTGACGATGAAAGGTGCGGTCGGAATATAGCTTACCACCGTTGATATCGTCATTGTAATAGTAGGCATCGGCTATCTGCTGCAGGGTCAAACCTTTATTACCCGCTCGCATCACCGTGTCGACCAACCAGATATATTTCTTTAACGGATTCATTGATTGTTCTTGTTAATAAGGTTTACCACCACTTTAACCATCACGTCCTTCTCCTCAGGGCGACTTTCGGCAATCATCAGCGTAAGGGCCACAAGGGTGTTATCCTCGATGCGTTTGCTGCCGTCCGCGCGGTATAAGATGCGATTGTTGTTCATGAACCAAAGGAACAGCGTGGCGGCAATGCGCTTATTGCCGTCGCTGAACGAATGGTTCTTGGTGACCAGGTACAGCAGCATGGCCGCCTTTTCCTCGACCGATGGATACAACTCTATGCCGTCAAATGTCTGGTATATTTGTCCAATACTGCTCTTAAAAGAATCGTCCTTCTCGTTGCCGAAGAGGGAGCTCTCACCAAAGCGCTCTTTCAACGAGAGGATGGCCTGCATAGCGTTGTCGTATGTAGCATGGAAAGACTCATCCCTTGTAGTCTTCTCTATTGCGAGACGCTGGTAGTCGTAGCTGTCAAGTGTGTCGAGAGCGTATGTGTAATCAGACACCACATTGAAGAGCGCATTGGTCTCGTCGTTCGAGAGCAGCGGCTGGTTTTGAATAGTCCTTCCAAGCATTCCCACCAGCTGCCGCAACTCACCAATCTGCTCCTTGTGGATACGTTCGTTTACGGCATAGCCTTTGACAAGATAATCTTTCAAAACATGGTTTGCCCAGCGGCGGAAATCTACACCTCGTTTGGATTTAACGCGATAGCCAACGGAAATAATGACGTCAAGATTATAATAACTAACGAGATGCGTCTGTGATTTACCTTCTACAGCACCATGTCGAGTGGTTGTCGCAAATTTTGCGACAACCACTGAATCTGACAATTCTTCATTTATTGCATTGCTAATATGTTTTCGAATTGTCTTGTCGTCCCTATTAAATAGCACTGCCATCTGGTTGGCTGTTAGCCAAACAGTCTCCTGCTCCAACCGCACATCGATAGCGGTTTGCCCGTCGTCGGTCTGATAAATGATTATCTTATCGTTAATGTTTTCCATAATTTGATAACGAAATCTGTGTCAGTTTATTGCACAGAGAGAATAACTATCTCATATTGCATTCATTCAGTTAATTAAACAGAGCGCCCACACTACGTGGACGCTCCTCAGTTCTGTTGGTTAACAGTGACTCGTTAACTCCTTCTTGATTTGTTCCATCTCTTTTTCCACCAGCTCGTTCACAAGTCGTGAATTTTCCAAAAAGGAGGTCAGTGGAATATGACTGCGGTATCTGTCAAAGAACTCCTTGGTGTAGAAATCTTCTCTACGCCAGCTATCTATCAGTTCCTGCCAATCCCATTTGTCGATAAAACGGTCGACGAAGGTGAAATCCAGTTTCAGGTTGGAGTTGCGAGACAACGTATGCCAGTTCCAACGGTTTACAAAATAGGCGATAACATCTGGAGTGAGCAGATACTCGTTGCCGTTTCCGGATAATTCCTCCCAGTTAAGACGATTTGCCCATTTCTCGATGAGTTTCACCGTCCAATGGATTTCGCTGTTCTTGGAAACCTCGTTCCAATTCAGTTTGTCGGCATAACGCTCCAGCATTTCCTCCGTCAGACCGTAGTTGCTAGAAATGTCATTCCATGCTTTTGCGCTGATGATACTTTGAATCATCTCGTCGTTTACTTGATTACACATCATAATAAATCCTTTCGTTTAAATGATTAAATTGAGTTTTCTTATTAAATATGAATCTAATGCGATATGTTTCAAAAGTATTGATTATACTAATGAACCTTTTCGAGATGCAAAAGTACAACAAAGGTGTGCCATATCATGACACACCCTTGTATGAAGATTAAAAAAAAACTACAGGAGGACTTGAGGCATGATTCTCTCTTCAATATATTGTAGTTTATTTGCACCTCTTTGCCAACAGGATGGATGATATGCGACAACTACTTTGTATTGTTTCTTTAATTCATTAATTCCACAATTATCAATACCATAATTTGATTGAAAAACAATAATATCTGGATTAAAAACTGCTATTTCATCCAGCAGCAACTTACGTTCTCTTTCTGCATTAATCCATATCCTATCAGCATTACCAGTTCTGAACTCTCTGTTTATAGTAACAAAACGAAATCTGTTCTCATATGCGACAAAAGACATCAAATCCTTGGGAATAGAATTAATCGCATCTGCTAATGCAATAGCTTTCTTGGCTGTATATTCATTATAACTCCACAATGAGTTCCACGCATCTTGAAGTTGCATCTTGTCCTTTAAAATCCGCAATGCAGTCGCATATATTCCGGCAATATGATCGTTAAAATCAAGGTTCCCTCCTTTGAAAATATCTTCCCGACTCTCAAAGGAGTGGTAAGTGTTTTTATTTCGGCATTCGTCCTCACCACAATCCAATGGAATAAATAGAATTTTTACTGGAGCCGAGACATAGTTCTCCCCAATATACGGAAATCCGGAGAATCTTTTGTTTGTGCCTTCGACAATACCAGTTTTAGGGTCAATCTTCATGTCTTTGAAAAAATCCAGATAAAGCCCTTTGATTTCATTTTTTAGTTCGACAAATTCCATAATTTATTTATTCTAAGGTTAATGCTTGCTATTTGGAAATTCTGTCGCCGCAGAAGGATTTTCGTTTGCATTTGGTACATCGGTGCCCTTGCCAGACGCTGTCGAGGTGGTCGGCGGCGGCATCCACCAGCGACGGTTCGTCGGTGAGGATGCCGGCCTCGAAGTTGTGGTTGTTGTCGCCTTTCATGCCCATACCAGCACCTGTGAGGTTAGCGGAGCCGATATAGGCGGTAGTGCAGTCGAAAATCATTATCTTGAAATGCACCCGCGGACAAAGCCTCCGTTCCAATCTGCTCCACAATCCAGGATACTTGTCGAAGTCCTCGCGAAAGTTCTCTCCCGGCTCTTTGGCATGAAGCAACCGCACATCGACACCACGTTTCAGCAGTTTATCCAACACAGACAGAAACGGCACCACATCCCAGCCTCCCTCCACATACAAATCCTTCAAGTCGGCAGTACCAATCCACAAATCGTGCTTGACCTTATCACAAAGTGTTAACACTCTTGTGTAGTGTTCCTTATCCGCGATATACTCAATCATTTTCTTCTGATTAATAACTCACTCAAACACTCAGATATAAATACTATCAGACAGATCCTGATTCTCAACTTTTTTAGCGATGTGATGCAGAAAAATCGATATGCTTATATTTCTCAGACTTTTTTAAGTACTTTAAGAACTCATAATACATTCCCACTGTTTCATTATATCTTGCTTCTAAACCGCCTTTACCAAAAAACGCTAAATGATAGGCATCAATTGCAAGTTTGTTTCGTTTTGCATTGTAATGCATTCCTGTCCCTTTGTCTTCAACACAATCCACGTACTCAAACTCATCTTTATAAATATCATCTTTTACCATGTTTAATATTAAATTGCCACCATCATGTCCACAGCAAACGAGAATATCAGCATCTAAATTCAATATCTGTCGCTTTAAGAAATCTTTATTTTTATCTCTATCTAATGCTGCTGCCAAAACAGGTTTTTCACATTTCTCGCCTCCCGCTTCTTTTTTGCAATTAATTCGTGCAAAAATCTTTTTATCAGAAAATTTCAATGCTTCTTCCCAAGAAAAACCGTCAAACAATATCATCTTTTCAGGCTTTGTGTTTCGTAGCCCATACAAAAGACATGCTTCATTTTGATAAAAGAAGCTACCTGATATCGTCTTGTTCTTTGGGGGTAATCCATAACCTTTCTCATAAAAAGTCTCTGTTCGTACATCCCATGCCTTGTTACCACCGGTATTCTCATCCTTAGTTAAAAAAAGAATACGCAAAGGGCACTCATTCCACAGTCTATTTTCTTTGCCACTTTCTTTCCGTCTTACTGCTTTATACTCATCAATGTAAAACTCCCCCTTATTCATTATTCCATCGTTGGCAAAGTTTGTTTCACCATGCTCTTCATTACTTTTTCGCCAGTCATCGAGAATACGATTATTCTCTGCAACAAAAACATAATCTTTCATATCGCAAATGATTTAATTAATTTTTACCACATCCAAATAAAGAGAAGTGTTCGCACATGCTTTCTTTACATCAACGCCATATTTGGCTTTGAAAGCATTGTTTACGGCCTCTTTACCCTGCAGGGTGCTTAATAAAGGAAATGATTGGGATGACACTTCAACTGACATCCCTTTTTCTAAACGAACGCCATTGGCATTCACATTGTTCTTTACTGTTACTTTGTACAACATAGTTTTTTGGGTTTTTATTTAATGTGCAAAGATACGCTTTTTTTTGATACCGATGCATATCAATTGTTTTTTTTAACTTTTCAGCATTTTAATAATCACATCATCTGCAGGATCTGCTTTCCCTCGCCGTTCCCTAGCGGTAAGGTCACCGGGCAGAAGGTGCTGCTTGATGGCCATCGATACAAGCACATTATAGACAAACACAAATTCCAGCCCATGAGGTCTGTATTCCATGCCGTCGAATTTGGTATACATCAGGTGATGAGCATATTCATGAATGGCAGTATAACAACAATCCAAGAATGTGCAGTCCTTGTCATCTATTCTAATATGCCGGTTTTTGATATTTTGATATTATAAGTTCCCAACCTTGTTTTGTATCTACGGTGTGTCAGTGCCAGTGTAAATTGTTGTTTGCAAGGATATATCTTTTGCAACAAATCAATGAAATACTGTTCTGTCATATTATCTATTATTAGAAAGATTCTGTTCCATCGTTGCAAGGTTTCCAACGGAGAATCTGGTTACCTGGTAAAACCTATTCGTTTGGCTGTGGTATTATCAATACGTTCCATGTCACAATGTTGGGCGAGAGTGGCGGCAGTCGGGACGGCGTTGCCGTGAAGGATGGCATCGATAGCGTAGTGACGGGCGATGTTCTCTATCTGGCCGCCGCTGAAGTCGTAACGCTCGGCGAGCCGTTTGGCATCGGCATCGGCAAGGGTAGGCAACATCTCGCGCCAGATGGCGGCACGGGCTTCGACAGTGGGCTTGTCGAAGCGTATCTTGTAGAGGAAGCGGCGCTCGAAGGCCTTGTCCATGTTCTGTGCGAGGTTGGTGGTGGCAATAAGGATACCTTCTAGGGTCTCCATTTCCTGAAGGATGATATTCTGGATGGAGTTCTCCATCTTGTCGACCGCCCGTTCGGCGCCCTCCTGACGTTTGCCGATGATGGCATCGGCCTCGTTGAAGAGCAGAATGGGAGTGATGACGGATGTTTTGACCTGATGCCGGTAAGAGTCGAAGAGTGCCTTGACATTCTTCTCGCTCTCGCCAACCCACATGCTCTTGATTTCGGCGAAGTTCACTTGAAGTATATCTCGTCCTGTGCGTCGGGCCAGCTGCAAGGCGGTCTCGGTCTTGCCGGTACCGGGTGAACCATAGAAGAGGCAGGTGAAGCCGCAACGGAACCCCTGATCCTGCAAACGGGCATGTATGTTGCGGTAATGTTCCTCCTCGAGTAGCTGGCCCAATTCATCAATACTGTTCGCAATATCTGCTGAGTAGAATAGATTGCGTGCTTTAATATCCCCAGCCTTGATAACACCACGGCTAATCATCTTCTCCGACAGTGAGGGGAGATTCAGCTCGTCGAGCAATTCGCGCTTGGCATTCATCGTTAAACGGAAATGCTCTCTGTCGGCAAAGTCGCCATCACTACTCCATTCTATCAGCTTATCATTCTGAAGAATACTGTAGCCATTCGTCATCGCCCACTTGATATGACGCATAGCCCATTTACTGAACATAAAATCTATGTCGCTGAAAATTATTCTGTCGTCAGAATTGGTGATAAACAGATGACAGAATATCAGTAGAATCAATAGGTCGTTGCCTTCAATATGATACGTACCTTTCACCTTCTCAACAAATGAAAGGTGTTTGTTGCATTCCATTAACTCGTTGATGCGTTCCTCCGCAGTGGATACATCCATCTCGTCTTCCTCCACCATATCAAATATTTCTGCTATTTTGTCGAAGAAAGCTGTCAGGTCGAGGTTGTCCACACTCCTCGTGGGGACAGGCTGGTCTTTCTTGAAAGCGTCCAAGACATCCGACGGGACATGATACGATACACGGCCTCCCGTGCAGGCTCGCCGTACATAATCACGACTTACAAGGCAGTCTATCTCATTAGAATAGCGAAAGATATGCGTAGTACGGCAGTCAAGATACTCTGCAAGATCACTCAAATATATTTTGTTGTCATTGCTTCTCTCGATAAAGATGGACAGAAACACGCATTGCTCTTTCGTGATGTCCAATTTTGTACATACATATTTAATGTATCTAGAGCATTTCTTGTAGAACTCGTCCGACAGTTTAGAATTCTTTGCAGCATCGACAACAGCATCCAATGCGGTAAGGATGTCCATCTTTTTTCTTCCTTGTTTTTTACTTTCACTTTCCATGATATTTTCATTTCGTATTTTCGACTGCAAAGGAAGAAAAGGTGTATGTCATTTTTTGTCATAGCTGTATACTTTTAACACTTTGACGAAACAAAGGGGGCCTCCTCATCCTCTATAACAAAAAGATAATTAGTATTTTATGTCAAATCAATCATGTCTCAACAATTGTTATTTTTTCTTCAATATTTTTCGTTTTTAATTCAAAAAACAGGTCCTTATTTATCCGTAATTTAAGTTTTTTCGTTGTTGCGTTTCTCCGAAACGCTTTCAGAGGAGTTTTCACACCCCCACACTGTGTTCCTTGTGTGGGGTTAATGAGATTTAGTCTCTTCGAGGCTATTGAAAAAAAGGTCTTTCAATCGGTCATTTAATCGGCCCTCTAATCTGTCTTATAATCAGTCTTTTGATACATTAGACCATTTCTTTTTTTCACAACGGGCCATTATTGGAGAATTGTTTGTATCTTTGTATGCCGTTAGAGGCAAGCCGACAGGAGCGAAGACAATGGTTTTCGCATTGTTGGTCAGTGTGTTGTACACCCTGAGCCTGTGGCATAATAATATATGGAAACCGAAAATAAAAAATAAAAAAAGCGATGTCGTCAAATCCATATCAGGAGCGTAGTTTGGTGGTGAAGATCATCTTCGTCACCGTGGTGGTGATATTCATCGTGCGTCTGGCCATGCTCCAGCTGTTCGACGACTCGCTGCGCAAGATTGCCGACCAGCAGGCGCTGCGCAACGTGACGCAGTATCCGGCGCGCGGGCTCATCTACGACCGCAACGGCGAGCTGCTGGTGCACAACGAGGCGGTGTACGACCTGATGGTCATCCCAAGGATGATGAAGGACTTCGACACGGCCTATTTCTGCCATTGCCTAGGGATGTCGCGCGAAGAGTTCGACGCCAAGATGAAGAAAGCCTGCAGCTACTCGCTCTATTCGCCGTCGCCGTTCATGAAGCAGATCTCGAAAGAGGAATACGCCTCATGGGAAAGCCACATCTACAAGTTCCGTGGCTTCTACGTGCAGCAGCGCACGCTGCGCATCTACGACAGGCCCATCGCGGCGCACGTGCTGGGCTACGTGGGCGAGGTGGACAGCGTCGACATGAGCCGCGACACGATGCACTACTACCGACAGGGCGACTATATCGGCAAGAGCGGTCTGGAGAAATCCTATGAAGAGGTGCTGCGCGGAGTGAAGGGCAAGAAGGTGATGCAGGTTGACGTACACAACAGAGAGATAGGCCCTTACATGAACGGACAGCTGGACAGCACCGCCATTGAAGGCGGCAACCTCTACACCACCCTTGACGCCGACCTGCAGGCCTACGCCGAGGAGCTGATGGCCAACAAGCGTGGCTGTATCGTAGCCATAGAGCCGAAGACCGGCGAGGTGCTGACACTGGTGTCGGCGCCATGCTACGACCCCAACCTGCTGGTTGGCCGTGTACGCGGCACCAACTACATGATGCTGCTAAACGACATCAGCCGTCCGCTCTTCAACCGTGCGCTGCAGGCGCAGTATCCACCGGGATCCATCTTCAAGATTGCCCAAGCCATGACAGCGCTGAACCTCGGGGTGATAACCCCCGGCCAAGGCTTCGCGTGCGACAAGATTCTGGGCTGCCACAACCACCCCAGCGCACGCTCGGTGCAGGAGGCCATCAAGATGTCGTGCAACCCCTATTTCTACTACACCTACCGACGTGTCATTCAGCAGGGCAAGTACAAAAACAAATTCATCGACAGCCAGTATGGGCTGACCGTATGGGACGACTATATGCACCGCTTCGGCTTCGGCGAGCGGCTGGGGATCGACCTGCCTAACGTGAACTCAGGCTTTATCCCCGATACAGCGTTCTACAACAAGCGCTACGGCGAAGGCCGCTGGGCGTTCACCACCATCTACTCGAACAGCATCGGACAGGGCGAAGTGGGCGTGGTGCCGCTGCAGATGGCCAACCTGGCCTGCATCGTGGCCAACCGGGGATACTACTACACACCGCATCTGGTGCGTTATTTCGGGCCCGACTCGGCGCGCAACGAAGAGTTCTACGAGCGCCACGAAACCGGCATCAAGAGCAGCTACTTCGACATCGCCGCCAACGGCATGTACGACGTGGTGCACGGTGCCGGCGGTACGGCGCACCGCGCCAACATCCCCGACATCGACATCTGCGGCAAGACAGGCACGGCGGAGAACATCGGCATAGACCACTCCGTGTTCATCGCCTTCGCGCCCATGGACAACCCGCAGATTGCCGTGGCCGTATACGTGGAGAACGCCGGTGCCGGCGGCGTGTGGGCAGCACCCATCGCCAGCCTGGTGATAGAGAAATACATACGCGGCGAGGTGACACGCAAAGACTTCGAACGGCAATACCGCGAAGCCAACCCCTGCCAGAAGCTGCCGCTGAAACGTGTAACAAAGAAGAAAAAATAGGACAACAGACCGATGGAAAACAAGATAGACTGGATAACCCTGCTGCTGTATGTCGCCATCCTGCTATTCGGATGGATGAACATCTACGCCGCCTGCTACGACGGGGTGCACACGGCATTCTTCGACATGAAGAGCCAGCACGGCCGCCAGCTGATGTGGATGGGTGTCTCGTTGCTCATCGGCGCCACCATATTGCTCATCAAGCCCCGCATCATCTCCTCGTCGAGCTACATCATCTACCTGCTGGTCATGCTGCTGATGGTGGTCACCTTCTTCGTGGCGCGCGACGTGAAGGGAGGCCATTCGTGGATAGATATCGGCCCCTTCAAGCTGCAGAGCTCGGAATTCGCCAAGATAGCCACGGCACTGGCGGTGGCGAAATATGTGGGCGGCATCGATATCGACATACGACAATGGCGACACCAGCTCGTTGCCTGGACCTTGGTGGTGATACCCATGGGGTTGACACTGCTGCAGCACGACATGGGCTCGGCGCTGGTCTTTGCCGGCTTCGTGCTGCCTATGTTCCGCGAAGGCATGTCGCCGTCCATCCTGGTTATCGGCATCGTCGCCGCCGTGCTCTTCGTGCTGGCGCTGGTGGTGAACCAGTTCATCATTGCCGGCATCATCGTCCTGATAGCGGTAGCCTACCTCTTCATCTGGCTCAACAAACGCACACGCCGCGACTACACGCGCGCCATCGGCATCGCTGTGGTGGCCATAGCCTTTACCTTCTCGGTGGACTTCTTCTTCAACAAGCTCGACACCCACCAGCAGGAGCGCATCCAGGTGCTGCTGGGGCAATGCGACGACATCCAGGGCACCGGCTACAACCAGCACCAATCGAAGATAGCCATCGGCTCGGGCGGGCTGACAGGCAAAGGCTTCCTGAAGGGCACCATCACCAAGGCCGACTTCGTGCCCGAGCAGGAGACCGACTTCATCTTTTGCACCGTCGGCGAAGAGTGGGGATTTCTGGGAGCCACAGCCCTTCTGGTGTGCTACTGCCTCCTGCTGTGCCGTCTGGTGATGCTGGCCGAACGCCAGTATTCGCGCTACGCCCGCTTCTACGGCTACTCCATTGCCAGCATCCTCTTCATCCATGTCTTCATCAACATCGGCATGGTGCTGGGACTGCTGCCCGTCATCGGCATCCCGCTGCCCTTCTTCAGCTACGGCGGCTCGTCGCTGATGGCCTTCTCGCTGATGCTGGCCATCTTCCTGCGGCAGGACCAAGATCGCAACAAAGCCATGTAGGCCCACTATAAACATGATACTCAAAACAATACAATAAACGACAATGTCAACAAAGAAACCCGAAGACAAATGCTCATTTTGCGGCCGACCCGCGTCGGAGTGCGGCATGCTGCTGCAAGGCATCAGCGGCCACATCTGCTCCGACTGTGTGATTCGCGCCAACGAGATACTGGAAGAAGAACATCTTGTGAACCAAAAACATAACCACCACGACACCGACAAGCCCATCCCCACGCCTGCTGAAATCAAAGCCCTCATGGACCAATACGTCATCGGCCAGGAAGAGGCCAAGAAGGTGCTGGCCGTGGCAGTCTACAACCACTATAAACGCCTGCGCTACAACGACCAGCGCAAAGGCAAGAAAAGCGACAACGTCGACGAGGTGGAGATCGAGAAATCGAACATCGTGCTGGTGGGCGAGACCGGTACCGGCAAGACGCTGATGGCCAGAACCATAGCGAGGATGCTCGACGTGCCTTTCTGCATCGCCGACGCCACCACGCTGACCGAAGCCGGCTATGTGGGCGACGACGTGGAAAACGTGCTGGTGCGCCTGCTGCAGGCCGCCGACTACGATGTGGCCGCCGCAGAGCGCGGCATCGTCTTCATCGACGAAATCGACAAGATAGCACGCAAAAGCGACAACCCCTCCATCACCCGCGACGTGTCGGGCGAAGGAGTGCAACAGGCGCTGCTGAAACTGCTGGAAGGCGCCGTCGTCAACGTGCCGCCACAAGGCGGACGCAAGCACCCCGAACAGCATATGATACAGGTCAATACGCAGAACATCCTGTTCATCTCGGGCGGCGCTTTCGACGGCATCGAGAAAGACATCGCCGCGCGCATGAACTCCAACGTCATCGGCTTCAACGGTGCCAAGACCCGCGACGCCATCGACAAGCACAACCTGCTGCAGTATGTGCTGCCCGCCGACCTCAAGAAATTCGGCCTCATCCCCGAGTTGGTGGGACGCTTCCCCGTGCTCACCTTCCTCAATCCGCTGGACCGCGAGGCGCTGAAGCGCATCCTCACCGAGCCCAAAAACGCTTTGGTGAAGCAATACCAGGCGCTGTTCCGCATGGACGATGTGACCCTCGAATTCGAGCCCGAGGCGCTGGAGCGTGTTGTGGACCGCGCCGTGGAGTACAAGCTGGGAGCACGCGGACTGCGCTCCATCATGGAAGCGCTGATGAACGACATCATGTTCACCCTGCCCGAGCACCGCGGCAGCACCGTGACCATCACCGCCGAAATGGTCGACAACCACTCGTAGACAACCGAAAAACCATTAATTATTAAAACGATATCACCATGAAAAGAACGAAAGAACAAGTACGTATCAGTATGAAATTTCAGATCTGTCTTCTCAGCCTTCTGTTTGCCGCAGGAATGCTGCAGGCACAAGACATCCCACTGTCGATGGAAATCATGGCCGACATGCCCACCAGCGAGGCCTTCCGTCAGCGTAAGACCGTGCGCGATTTCCGCGATGAGCCCCTCGCCTTCGAAGAGCTGGGCGGTCTGCTCTGGGCCGCCAACGGCTACAACCGTCCCGAGGAGAACAAACGTACCGCCCCGTCAGCACGTAATGCCCAAGAGATTGACATCTATGTATTTACCGAAGAAGGCGTGTACATCTATATGCCCAAAAAGCACATGCTGACCCAGATCGTCAAGGGCGACTACCGCAGAATCATCAGCGAGCAGAAGCACTTCGCCGTAGCCCCCGTGTCACTGGTGCTGGTGGCCAACTACGAGAATATGAAGAATTTCGACGAAGAGAGCAAAGTATTCTATTCCACCATGGACTGCGGCTATGTGAGCGAGAACATCTACCTATACTGCGCCGCCAGCTCGCGTCTGGGCACAGTAGCCTGCGGCGGCATCAACCGCGACGACATCGCCAAAATCATCCATCTGAAGAACGGCAAAGTGCTGCTGGCACACCCCATCGGTGTTGTCGATGAGAGAGCCAACAATAACAGAGAGCTGCAAAATCCCGTGAAGACCAAGCAGCAAGTCACTCCCATGCTCAACCAGAAACGCTAACCTGCAGGCCACAAGCAAGAGAACCAAACGATGAAACTGAGACTGACGAAACATTTTGAGTTCCAGATGGCTCATGCCCTTACGGGCTACGATGGGAAATGCCAGAACATCCACGGTCACAACTACAAACTCCTTGTGACCGTGGAGGGCACCCCCATTGCCGACAGCCACTCGGCCAAACAGGGCATGGTGATGGATTTCGGCACCCTGAAAGAGCTCGTGGAAGAGGTGATTATCAACAAGGTAGACCATGCCTTGGTGGTCAACAAGCACTCCACCTTCGCCACGCTGAAAGACACCAAGCTGCTGACAGTGCCCTTCCAGCCCACCAGCGAGAACCTGCTGCTATGGTTCGCCGAGATGCTCGGCGACCATCTGCAAGGCGACGTGCATCTTCATGCCCTGCGGCTTTACGAGACCGACAGCTCGTGTGCCGAACTCATTTGCGACTGAAGAAAAAACATTGTATTACAGCCGGCGGAGGAAGTCACTTCGCCGGCTTTCCCATACCCCAAAGCGAGTTTTTTTATTTTTATTCAAATAAAATACACGCCAATGAAAAAAAATGTGTATTTTAGCAATTTGAATATAGTGCATACATGCCGCCCAAAAAGCAGCATAATGCACTGATTGTGATATAATTATAATAAGAATAAAAATAAAATAAGATATATGAAAACCTTCAAAAAAAGTTTTTTACTGCTTGCAGTTGCACTTTTTTTCGCTGCATCGGCGGTGGCTCAGACCAAAAGTATAGCCCAGAAAGCCGATGACCTTTTCGCTCAGAAGAGATACATTGAGGCTCTCAACAAATACGAAGAAGCCTACAACAAAATCTCTTCCAACAAGGTGGAGAAAAACCGTTGTTACTTCCAGATGGGCGAGTGCTACCGAATGTTGAACAATTTTCCGAAGGCAGAGCGCGTATACAAACGCCTGATAAACCAGAAATACTATACCACAGAGCCGAAGCTGTATCTGTACATGGCCGAGATGTACCGCTTCGAGAACAAGTTTGACGAGGCCGACGAGTTCTACGACAAATACTTGGAGCTGCAGCCCGACGACAAATATGCGCAGCAGCGTAAAGCCTCCATCATCTATGTCAACCAGCTGTTCATGAACCGTACACGCCACGTCATCAAGCGTCTCGACGACTGGTCGTCGGAATACAACGACTGGGCGCCGCGCTTCATGGGCGACGATACGTCGAAGCTGGTGTTCACCTCGTCGCGCTTCACCGACGGCGACAAGAGCCACGACGCCACGACAGGCCAGGCATTCTCAGACTTCTTCTACGTATTCCAGGACCGCCAGAGCAACTGGTCGGACGAGCCAGACCTGTGGGACAAGAGCAAGGTCATCAACGCCGAATTCACCAACGACGGTGAGATCTGGTTCTCGCCCGATGCCACACGTGTATATTTCTCGCGCTGCGACTCGAAGGAGCATGAGACGCAGAGCTGCTACATCTACACCTCATCGAAAGGTGGCAACAGTGATGCCAGCGTGCCCGGCAAGGGCAAAAAAGGCAAGGACGACAACGCCGCCATGAACAGCGAATGGTCGGAGCCCGTGCGTATCACGCTGGGCGACACCATCTACAAATACCTCTACCCCACCCTGACACACGACGAGCTGACGATGTATTTCTCGTCCAACCTCCCCAACGGCTATGGCGACTTCGACATCTGGATGACGACACGTGCCTCGATTGACGAGCCTTTCGGCAAGCCCATCAACATAGGTTCGACGGTGAACAGCGCCGGTAACGAGACGTTCCCCGTGCTGCGCAACGACTCGACGATGTATTTCTCCTCCAACGGTCTGCCCGGCGTCGGCGGTCTTGACATTTTCCGCACCGAGAAACAGGGCCGCAAATGGACCACTCCCGAGAACCTGGGCATCCCCATCAACTCGTCGTATGACGAAATGAGCATCATCTACTACCCTGGCGATCACCACTATATGATGGAGCGTGGCTACTTCTCATCGAACCGTCCCTTCGAAGATCCTCACAACAAGAAGACCGACAAGAAAGGTGTGAAGACCATTCCCATCAACGACGACCTGTACTACTTCGAGCTGCCGCCACTGCTGTACACCATCGAGGGTACCATCCGCGACGAGAAATCCATGCAGCTGGTGAGCGGTGCCAAGGTGCGCATTGTGGGTTCCGACGGTGCTGAATTTGAGACCTATACCAACAAACAGGGTTTCTACGGCTTCGACAACACGCAGATCAAGCGCAATGTGGTCTACAAGATGTACGTGTCGAAAGTGGACTACTTCACCGTGGAAGGTTCGGAGAGCACCTGCGGCTACAACACCGACAAAGACATTGTCCACGACTTCCGCATCGAGCCGGTGCCGAAACAGCCTGTCGTGCTGCCCGAAATACGTTACGACCTGGCCAAGTGGGACCTGAAAGAGGAGTTTATGGACTCGCTGATGGACCTCTACCTGGTGATGGTCAACAACCCCAACATCGTCGTGGAGCTGCGCGCCCACACCGACTGCCGCCCCTTCCTGGGTCTGACCAACGACACGCTGTCGCAACGCCGTGCCCAGTCGGTGGTGGACTACCTCATCTCCAGAGGTATCGAAGAGGAGCGCCTCGTAGCCAAAGGTTATGCTGAGCGTGTGCCGCGCACGCTGGACCGCAACATGACCGTCCGCGTCAACGGCGTGCCCTACTCCTTCTCGGAAGGCACCACGCTGGAGTGCGACTTCATCAACCACATCACCGACAAAAACCGCCAGGAGGCAGCACACCAGCTCAACCGTCGTCTGGAGTTCCTCATCCTGCGCACCGACTACGTCTCCAAGAAACTCATCAACAGTTTGGCATCGGAGACCCCGACGGTGAAGCGCACCGAGGACGGCAAGATTATCGACCTGGTGACCACCGAAGTGGTGGAGAGCAACTACAAGCCCGCCATCATCCACGACGAAGGCACCATCAACGCCACGATGATATCGTCGGCCAAGGGCGAGATTTCGTGTATCGTCAACGGTTCACAGATGCCTATGCTCATCGATGAGCGCTATGCCGAACCCATCGCCATCTCCTGGGAGGAGGCCATGAACTTCCTCTATCAGCGTCGCATCAACAAGGAAGACTTCCCCGACCGCGACAACGCTTTCGACTCCGAGGGCAACATCCTCGACAAAGCCACTGTCATCTTCAAGGAGATGCAGATAGGCCAGAAGCATCTGCGCAATGTCGAGGTGGTGGTGGTGAAAGGTGTTGACTACAAGTTCATCATCAACCGCGAGGGTCTGAGCCGTTTCGGCGTGTACCACTTCGACAAGCAGCGTGGCAAACTCACCTTCGAGGATGAATAACCAAGGCAGGGAAAACCCTGTATTGCTGACCATATTGGGTCCCACCGCCTGCGGCAAAACGTCGCTGGCTGTGGCAGTGGCCCAGCAACGGAATGGAGAAATCATCAGCGCCGACTCGCGGCAGGTGTTCCGCGGCATGGACATCGGCACGGGCAAAGACCTGTCGGAATACGATGTTCCGACCGCCACCGGCGCGATACACCACATACCCTATCATCTTATCGATATCTGCGATGCCGGCGAGGAATATAACGTCTACAAGTTCCAGAACGCCTTCATCGAAGCTTTCAACGGCATCGTGGAACGTGGGCGGCAACCCATCCTCTGTGGCGGCACCGGGCTCTACATCGAGTCCATCGTCCGCGCCTACCAATTGCCCGACGCCCCTGTAGACCAACATTTCCGTCAAAAGCAGGAGACCTTCAGCGACGAGCAGCTCACCGAGCGTCTGGCTTCACTGGTGCAGCTCCACAACCACACCGACACAGAAGACCGCGGACGGCTGCTGCGCGCCCTGGAGATACAGGACTTCAAGCAGCGCAACCCCGAAGCCTACACCCATCTGCCCGCCATGCGCCATGTCGTGGTGGGAGTCAGTTTCCCACGCGAAGTGGTCATCGAACGCATCGGCATCCGCCTGCGCCAACGCCTTGAGCAAGGCATGGTCGACGAAGTGCAGCGCCTGCTCGACCAGGGCGTACCGCCCGAGCGGCTGCTGCGCTACGGACTGGAATACAAGCAGATAACCCGTTATTTGAAAGGCGAGATAGACTATGAGAAGATGTACACCGACCTTTACACAGACATCCGCCGCTTTGCCAAAAGACAGATGACCTGGTTCCGCCGCATGGAGCGCAACGGCGTAGACATCCACTGGATCGACGGACAGCAGGAGCTATCACAAAAAGTGGAGGAAATCACAGCTCTGCTGGACTGCAAATAATACGTACTTGCTGTTTTCATTGAGAGCGAGTCTCCCCGAGACGCATATTGTTCCTATCTAGCCGCCCCACACTGCGTTCCTGGCGTGGGGCTAATGAGAGTCAGCCTCTCCGAGGCTATTAATAGAAGCCAAGAAAACCCCAGGGGCTGCCATGGCAGCCCCTGGGGTAGGAATTTGTTACAGAAACACTTCCGGGATTAGAAGTACAGGTCGCGTTCGCCTTCGCCAATCTTGCAGAGGTTGCCTTCCACGCGGCGTTTGAGCTCCTCTTTGGAGAAGGTCTCGGTGAGCTGTTTGAGAAGAGCGAGACCTTTTGCCTTGGTCTCGGGGCTGGCATAGTCCTCGAGATACTCGCGGAATGTGAACATGGCGTTGGGTTTGCAGTATTCCTTGATGAGGCCAGGTTTGGCAAGATCCATGAAATCGGCGCCGACGCGGCCTTTGCGATAGCAGCCCGTACAGAAGCTGGGGATGTAGCCGCCATCAATCATCATACTGATGACCTCGTCGAGTGAGCGATGGTCGCCGAGGGTGAACTGGGCGCCGGCTTTCTCGTTCTCGTAACCACCAGGGTTGGTCTCGCTGGCAGCGGAGATCTGGCTGACACCGTATTTCACCAGCTGGTCGCGCATCTCAGGACGCTCACGTGTGGAGATGATGATGCCGGTGTAAGGCATAGCGATGCGGATGATGGCGATAATCTTCATGAAATCCTTGTCGCACACAGGATGGGGAATGTTCTCGGGGAGGCTGAAGGGGGTGCCTTCGGCAGGCTCGATGCGGGGGAAGCTGACAGTGTGGGGGCCGCAGCCGTAGTCCTCTTCAAGGTGGCGGGCATGCTCCATAATGGCCAGTATTTCAAAGCGATAGTCCACCAGTCCGAAGAGTACGCCGAGGCCCACGTCGTCGATGCCGCCTTCCATGGCGCGATCCATGCAGGTGAGGCGATAGAGGTAGTCGCCCTTGGGCGTTCCGGCGGGATGGAATTTGGCGTATTCCACGGGGTCGTAGGTCTCCTGGAAGCAGACGTATGTACCGATCTTCTCGGCCTTGAGCTTGGCAAAATCCTCGACGCTCATGGGTGCCAGCTCCACATTGATGCGGCGAATGCTGCTGCCCTTCTCGTCGCGTGCGGCGTAGGTGCGGCGGATGGCCTCAACCATGTAGTTGGCGTCGTTGCGGGGACTCTCGCCGCAGATGAGGAGGGCACGCTTGTGGCCCATGCGGAGCAGCTGCACGGTCTCCTGCTCAATCTCGTCCATGGTGAGCACCTTGCGGACAAGACCCTTGTTGTCGCGACGGAATCCGCAGTACACACAGTTGTTCACGCAGGCGTTGCCCGTGTAGATGGGGGCAAAGAGCACGAGGCGCTTGCCGTAGATTTCCTCTTTGCAGTAATGGGCGGTGTCGAGGATTTTGGCTATGTCGGCCTCGCTCTCCACACAGAGCAGTTTGGCCACGTCTTCGAGGCTCAGGCCTTTCAGTTTGCGGGCTTTGTTGAGGATATCGTTCAGTTCGGACTCGGTGGGGGCGTTGTTGTCCAGCATCGAGTACAATTTGTCGCGGTCTATGAAATTTTGGTTTCTCATATTTTTTAGGATTAAG
>JAILAT010000018.1 GCA_024681475.1 Bacteroidales bacterium
GGATGTACTTTTGCACTCAGAAAATGAGTCCAACATGTGTCCATTTTTTGTTTTAGGATTAATGCTTTGGAGGTTTCCGAGAGGTTGGAAACCTTCTTAGTTTTTAACCACCGTGTACATCCGGCAAACACCAAAAGTGAGTTTGCGTTCCGCTGAATGTAGAATATTGGAGGATGAATGTTGAATTGTTTTCAGGAAGTCTTTGCCTTTTGGGAAACGCTCGATGCTTTGTGGCAGGTAGGTGTATGCTTCACGATTGCCGGCGACAAGTTTACCGAGCCAGGGAATAATGTGCTTGGTATAAAGGTTGTAGAACGGCTTTATTATAATGTTGTCGGGTGTTGCGAGTTCCAGTATTACCATCCGCCCACCAGGCTTGAGCACACGCAGCATATCGTTTAGCCCCTGCTCAAGATGCACGAAATTTCGCACGCCGAAAGCGCAGGTGACGGCATCGAATTCGCCGTCGGCGAATGGCAATGCTTCGGCGTTGCCGAGTTGAAAGTTGGCTGATGCGTTCTTTCGGCGGGCAATGGACAGCATCTCCTCGCTGAGGTCCACGCCGGTGACTCTGCAGCCGTGCTTCAGAAGTTCTACAGCCATGTCGCCTGTGCCGCAAGCTACATCTAAAGTTGAAAGTTGAAAGTTAAAAGTTGAAAGTTCACGCACAGCGCGGCGGCGCCACCACCGGTCGAGGTCGAGGGTCATCAGGTGGTTCATGCGGTCGTAGTCGCGCGCTATTTTGTCGAAGTCGTAGGCCATTGGATTTCAGGCAGGGTCCCAGAGAGGACATAAAGCACGACAACGACAGCCCATATGGCGGTATTCTCGATATAGAATGTTTCACTATAAAGGAAAGCCAGCACAAAGGTGCTGATGACCAGCAATGGCAGCATCTTGTCAAGCTTGCGTCCCTTGCGGCGCCATACGCCTATGATATGCCACAGGAAGAATGGAGCTGTGGGAAGCACGCATAAAACAATATTGTCCTTACAGCAACAAAAGCAAGCCACTCCAAGCACCACCAGCACTGTCTGATACCACTTCGCGGCGCGCTCGCCTATGCGCAGAGGTATTGTCTTGCGGATACCCTCGTCGCTCTGCATGTCGCGGATGTTGTTCACATTCAGCACCGCCACGCTAAGCAGGCCGACACCTACAGCGGGTGCCCAAAGCCATATCTTGATCGGAAGGGTATGTGCGATGACGTAATAGCTGCCCAGCACGCTCACGAGCCCGAAGAAGATGAAGACGAAGAGGTCGCCGAGGCCTATGTAGCCGTAAGGTTTCTTGCCCAAAGTGTAGTGCGTAGCAGCCCAGATGGCGGCGGCACCCAGTGCCAGCAAGCTGGCAAATTGAAAATTGAAAATTGAAAAATGAAATGAGAAAAGAAGCATGGCGAGGCCACTGACGGCACATACAACCACCATGGCGTTGATGGCGCGCCACATCTGCTTGACTGTTAGGCCGCCGTCTGTCATGCTGTAGTTGGGGCCTTCTCTACCCTCGCCGTCCACACCGCTTAGGTGGTCGCCCATCTCGTTGCTGAGGTTGGTGAGCACCTGCAAGGCACAGGCGGTGAGCAGCACCAGCGCAAAGGCCCACCAGTTGTAGCCATGCGCGCCCTGAGCCAAAAGGCCACCGCACACCACTCCTGCCAGCGACAGGGGCAATGTGCGGAGACGCATGGAATGAATCAGAGCCTTTACCTTCATTTCACATCCACCTTGATGCACAGCTCGTCGAGCTGTTCCTGGCTGATGGGCGAAGGCGACTGGCTCATCACGTCGCGGCCCGAGTTGTTTTTCGGGAAGGCGATGAAGTCGCGTATTGAGTCGGCTCCGGCGAAGATGGAGCAGAGACGGTCGAAGCCGAAGGCGAGGCCGGCGTGTGGCGGTGCGCCGTAGGTGAAGGCATCCATCAGGAAGCCGAACTGGGCAGCGGCGCTCTCGTCGGTGAAGCCGAGGGTGTGGAACATCTTGTTCTGCAGCACGCGGTCGTGGATACGGATGGAGCCGCCACCCACTTCGGTGCCGTTCATGACGATGTCGTATGCGTTGGCGCGTATGTCGCCCCAGCGGCTGGGGTCGTCGAGCAGTGCCTCGTCCTCGGGCTTGGGAGCCGTGAAGGGGTGATGCATGGCGTAGTAGCGCTGTGTCTCGTCGTCCCACTCCAGCAGCGGGAAGTCGATAACCCAGAGGGGTGCGAATTTCTGCGGGTCGCGCAGGCCGAGTTGGTTGCCCATCTCGAGGCGCAGGGCGCAGAGCTGGGTGCGCGTCTTCATGGCGGGGCCGCAGAGTAGCAGCATCAGGTCGCCAGGCTTGGCACCCATCCTGTCGGCGATGGCCTTCAGAGCCTCAGCATCGTAGAATTTGTCAACCGAGCTCTTGAAGCTGCCGTCGGCGTTGTACTTGATGTACACCATGCCACCTGCACCCACTTGCGGGCGCTTCACATAGTCGGTCAGCGCATCGAGTTGCTTGCGGGTGTATTCTGCACAGCCTTCGGCCACAATACCCACCACCAGCTCGGCACCGTCGAATAGGCCGAAGCCGTGGCCTTTAACCACGTCGGTCACCTCCTTGAACTCCATGCCGAAGCGAATATCGGGCTTGTCCGAGCCGTAGAGGCGCATGGCGTCGTGCCAGGTCATGCGGGGGAATTTATCGAACTCAATACCCTTCATCTCCTTGAAGAGATGCTTGGCCAAGCCTTCAAACATGTTGAGTACGTCTTCCTGCTCC
>JAILAT010000042.1 GCA_024681475.1 Bacteroidales bacterium
GTCTTTTCCTCATAATAAAACCCCGAAAGTTTTTTGTCCAACTTTCGGGGTTCATTACATGCGTCCCCCTTTCTTTTGTTTTCTAGGTTCTTATTTCTCCAGTTTGAGGAGAGCCTCTTTGATGCGGCGGAGAGCCTCGATGAGGAGGTCTTCGCTGGTAGCGTAGCTGAGGCGTATGCAGTTGTCGTCGCCGAAGGCGCTACCTTGCACGGTGGCCACGCCGGTCTCGTTGAGGAGATACATGCAGAGGTCTGTGCTGTTCTCGATCTTCTTGCCGTTGAAGCTGCGGCCATAGTAGGCGCTCACTTCGGGGAAGAAATAGAAGGCGCCCTGCGGCATACGCACCTTGATGTCGGGAATCTCGCAGAGGAGCTTGTAGACCATGTCACGGCGTTTCATGAATATGTTGCGCATATTGATGATGTCGGGGTCGGTGGCGGGGTCCATAAGCATGGCGCGGACTGTGGCCTTCTGTGCGATGGAGCAAGTGGCCGAGGTCACCTGGCCCTGCAACTTGTTGCAAGCCTTGGCGATGACGGTGGGAGCGGCGATGAAACCGATGCGCCAGCCCGTCATGGCGAAGCCCTTGGCGACACCGTTGACGGTGATGACGCGATCCTTCACCTCGGGGAACTGGGCGATGCTTTCGTGCTTGCCCACGAAGTTGATGTGCTCGTAGATTTCGTCGGCCATGACGAAGAGATTCTCGTGGCGTGCCACGACGTCGGCGATGGCGCGGAGCTCATCGCGGGTGTAGAGCATACCTGTGGGGTTCGAGGGGCTGCTGAACATGATGAGCTTGGTGCGCGGCGTGATGGCCTCTTCCAGCTGCTGTGCGGTCACCTTGAAGTCGTTCTCGATGCGGGTCTTGACGTATACGCATTTGCCCTCGGCAATGCGGACTATCTCCTTGTAGGACACCCAGTAAGGTGTGGGGATGATGACCTCGTCGCCGGGGTTCACCAGGCACTGCACGAGCTGGTAGATGCTCTGCTTGGCACCCGTGGAGACGACAATCTGCTCGGGCTTGAACTCGAGGTTGTTGTCGCGTTTGAACTTGGTGCAGATGGCCTCGCGCAGGTCGGGATAGCCAGGCACGGGGGGATAGTGGGTGAAGTTGTCGTCGATGGCCTTCTTGGCGGCCTCCTTGACGGTTTCGGGGGTATTGAAGTCGGGCTCACCAATGCTGAGCTTGATGATGTCTTTGCCCTGCGCCTTGAGCTCGTTGGCTTTGGCGGTCATAGCCAGAGTCTCGGACTCGGCCATATTCAGAATTCTATTTGAAAGGATTTCCATGAGTTTGTTTTTATGTTTGTATTGGTGTTTAATGCTGTCGTCTGGCCTCAAACGGCGTTGCAAAGATACGCATTTTTTTTGATATGGACGAGAAAAAATTGTCAAGTGATTTGGAATGATTTGATTAGTAGTCTGTTGCGGTTTTCTTCGCAGGGACTGCCCCGCGAGCCGCAGCCCTTTTTGTCCTCTTTTTTCTTTTTTCGCTCCACAATTCAAAAAAAAGATGTATATTTGCAGTTCAATAAAGAAAAAATCATATAGTATTAATAGTTTAAACCACTGAATAGTATGGCAAAAGAGATGACCGATGCGGAGGCATCGAAACTGGAGAAATTGAAAATCTTGCAGAGTACGTTGGACAAGATAGAGAAAAACTACGGCAAAGGTTCCATCATGAAGCTTGGCGACAGGCCTACGGAGGACTATGACGCCATCTCGACGGGCAGCGTGAGTCTGGACATGGCGCTGGGCATCGGCGGCTTCCCAAAGGGAAGAATCATCGAGATCTACGGACCTGAGTCGAGCGGTAAGACTACGCTGGCCATCCATGCCATCGCCGAGGCGCAGAAGAAGGGCGGCATCGCTGCCTTCATCGACGCCGAGCACGCCTTCGACCCGCTGTATGCCAAGAAGTTGGGTGTGGACATCGACAACCTGCTGGTGTCGCAGCCCGACAACGGCGAACAGGCGCTGGAAATTGCCGACAACCTGATCCGCTCGGGTGCCATCGACATCATTGTCATCGACTCGGTGGCAGCGCTGACGCCCAAGGCCGAAATCGACGGCGAGATGGGCGAGAGCAAAGTGGGTCTGCATGCCCGCCTGATGAGCCAGGCGCTGCGCAAAATGACCTCCACCATCAGCAAGACGGGCTGCTGCTGCATCTTCATCAACCAGCTGCGCGAGAAGATAGGCATCCTCTTCGGCAACCCCGAGACGACGACGGGTGGCAACGCGCTGAAGTTCTACGCCTCCGTGCGTCTCGACATACGCCGCATCCAGTCCATCAAGGACGGCGACCAGAACATCGGCAACCGCGTGAAGGTGAAGGTGGTGAAGAACAAGGTGGCGCCACCGTTCCGCGTGTGCGAGTTCGACCTGATGTTTGGCGAGGGCATCTCGAAGACCGGCGAGATTGTGGACCTCGGCGTGGAGCTGGGGGTCATCAAGAAGAGCGGCTCTTGGTTCAGCTACGGCGACTCGAAACTGGCACAGGGCCGCGAGGGCGTGAAGCAGCTGTTGCGCGACAACCCCGAGCTCTGCGAGGAGCTGGAAGGCCAGATCCGTGCCGCCATGGACGCCAGAAACAACGAAGAGCAACAATAAGACACTGTGAAACGTAGCACCATGAAACGATTGATAGTCATAGTCCTGTTCGTCGCTGCACTGTGTGGCTCGCTGAGCGCACAGGCTCCCGACGAGGTGGCCGGCGGCACCGGCGACCTGCACTACAGCACCGCGGTGCCGATGAAGGCACACAGCAAGGCGCACAACAAGGCGCCCTTCAACGACCGCACATTCTGCAGATTCTTTCTGGAGGGAGTGGCGACAGGCAGCGTGGAGGAGCTGGGTCTGGGCGTCACCGCCGCCTGGGTGCCGGGACGCATGGGTGTCTACGCCACCTATCTCAGCACCGACAACTACTACATCTTCAATGCCGGTGCCGACTTGCGTCTGCTGCGCAATCCGCGCAGCATCGACTGGCATCTCTATGGGGGTCTCTCTTTCAGCGACAATGTCGGCTTTGATGTGGGTATGCGTCTGAGCGCCACGCGCTTATACACCAACATGGACTTCTCTTGGCTCAGTTTCTCGGTGGGACGTATGCGTGTCAATTCCATCACCTACACCACTGTGGGCCTGAGCGTGGAGCTGGTGGGTCTGTCGGCCTTCCTGTTGCTGTAAGGTGCCGTTACCGAGAAAAAAGATACAGAACATGAGCGAAGAAGAACAAGTACAGCAGAAATACCATGAGCTGGTAGAGGCATGCAACGCCATACAGCCGATGAGCGCCGAAGAGGAGAATGCCCTGTACCGCGCATTCTCGTTGGCACACACGGCTCATGCCGGCGTGCGCCGCAAGAGCGGCGAGCTCTACATCTTCCATCCGCTGGCGGTGGCGCAGATTGCCGTCGGCGAGGTGGGGCTGGGCTCTACGGCGGCGGTGTGCGCGCTGCTGCACGACGTGGTGGAGGACACCGAGGTGACCCTCGAAGACCTCCGTTCCATCTTCGGCGACCGTGTATCGCGCATCGTCGACGGCGTGACGAAGATCGACAAGGTCACGCTCATGGCTTCGAAAGGCGGTAGCTTCTCGCCGCAGGCCGAGAATTACCGCAAGATTCTGCTGGCCATGTGCGAAGATGCCTACGTCATCTTCCTCAAGCTCTGCGACCGGCTGCACAACATGCGCACGCTGGGCTCCATGAAGGATACCAAGAAGCTGGCTATCAGCGCCGAGACGGAATACCTCTACATCCCCTTGGCACACCGTCTGGGACTCTATGCCATCAAGACGGAACTGGAGGACCTGGTGATGCAATACACCAACCCCGTGGCCTACGAGGAGATACAGACCGAAATCAACCGCACCGCCGGCACCGAACAGAAGCTGCGCACTTGCTTCACCACGCCGCTGTGCCAGCTGCTCAACACCGACTGGCTGGGCGGCACGGGCCTTGTGCGCTCCGAAGGCACCAACACGCGCGACACTTCGCATTTCACCATGACAAACCCCGCGACGGGCCACGCCTACACCATCAAGACGCGTGTGAAGTCGGTCTATTCCTGCTGGAAAAAGATGCAGAACAAAGGGGTGCAGTTCAAAGAGATATTCGACCTCTACGCCATGCGCATCATCCTCGACCTGCCGGAGACGCGTGGCATGGATCCCGAAAAGGCCCACAAGGTGGAGCAGGAGGAGTGCGAGAAGGTGCGCCGGCTGGTGACCAGCAAATATGGCGAGTTCATGGAGCGGCGTCGCGACTGGATCGACAAGCCCAAGACCAACGGCTACGAGTCGCTGCACGTCACCGTGATGTCGCCCATAGGTCAGTGGGTGGAGGTGCAGATACGCACCGCTCGCATGGATGTCATCGCCGAACGTGGCATGGCGGCACATTTCCTCTACAAGGAGTCGCACCCCGACGAGGTGCAGCGTCACAACCCTGTGGAAGACTGGCTGCTGCAGATACGCAGCGCCCTGGAGAACTCCGAGAAGAACGCCCTCGATGTGGTGGAGGAGTTCAAGGAATCGCTCTACACCAAAGAAATTTACGTTTTCACGCCACGTGGAAAGACCATCACCATGCGTGCCGGTTCCACCGTACTCGACTTCGCTTTCCAGATACACAGCGACTTGGGTATGCACTGCCTCGGCGCCAAAGTCAACGCCCGCGTGGTGCCCATCGACTATAAGCTGCACAGCGGCGAACAGGTGCAGGTGCTCACCTCGCACAACAGCCACCCCACCGAGGAGTGGCTCAACATCGCCGTGACGGCGCGCGCCAAGGACCACATCAAGGACTGGCTGCGCGACATGAAGAAGAGCTACTACAACCAGGGCCACCACCAGCTGCAGGAGTTCATGCAGCGCCAAGGCCTCGAGGAGACGCACGAGCGCTATGCCCGCCTGAGCCATTATTTCAACGTCTCCAACAAGACGGAGCTGTTCTACCGCATCGCCACAGGCGCCATCACCGATGCCGACCTGATGGAGTGCTACCACCTCTCGTCAACCTCTCCTGAGTTCTTCTTCGTCGACGACGACAAGGCTACGACAGGACGCTCCAAACGTAAAGCGTTGCTCAGCGACAAGCCGCGCACCGTGTCGCCATTCCTCATCGACGACGAATACAGCAACCTCGACTGCTCGCCGGCACCCTGCTGCAAGCCTGTGCAAGGCGACAAGCTGGTGGGCATCGTCACCGACGGACACATCATGGTGCACCGCACCAATTGCCCCAACGCCATTCACGAGATGGCCTCCCACGAGGACCACATCGTCCGCACCCGCTGGCGCCCCGGCGAGAAGATTGTTTTCCTCACCGGCGTCTCCATCACCGCCATCGACCGCAAGGGCGTCCTGCAGGACTTGATGCGCATCATCTCCGAGGAGATGGACCTCAATATACGTTCCATCACCTTCGAGGCTTCAGAGGGCGTAGGCCGTGGCATTATCATGCTCTATGTCAGCAACCTCAACGACCTCTACCACCTCATGAGCCGCATCGAGACCATCGACGGCGTCGAGCAGGTGCAACGCATTTAGAATCTGTATTGTAACTCCAGCGCCATGACCGAAGAACAGAAATCGCTGCAATGGCTCAGCCGTGTGCTCGACACGCTGCGCAAAGAGTGCCCTTGGGACAGCGTCCAGACCATCGACACGCTGCGCTACCTCACCATCGAGGAGACTTTCGAACTCGCCGAAGCTATCGTGGACCACGACTACGACGAGATGCGCAAAGAGCTCGGCGACCTCTTCATGCACCTCATGTTCTATTCCAAAATCGCTGAGGATGAGGGCCGTTTCACCGCTGCCGATGTCATCGATGGCATCTGTCGGAAACTCATAGCCCGCCATCCACACATCGCCTTGCCCGACCGTGAAGGCCGGCTGCAGCCTGCCACGGCTGCCACTGCGCCGCAGTGGGAACAGGTGAAGATGAAGGAACATCGCCGTTCGGTGCTCGAGGGGGTGCCTTCGTCGCTGCCGGCGCTGGTCAAGGCCATCCGCATGCAGGAGAAAGCCGCCGGCGTCGGCTTCGACTATGCCGAGCCCGAACAGGCTCACGACAAGGTGTGCGAAGAGTATGACGAGCTGCTTGAGGCTTTGGAAGCAATAGGCAAAAAGCAAGACGCAGCAAGCCAGAAGCAGGCCCAGCAACATGCCGAGGAAGAATATGGCGACCTCCTTTTTGCGCTGGTTAAGTGGGGCAACATGCTGGGTATCAATGCCGACAATGCGCTGGCGCGTGCCAACGCCAAATACCAGCGGCGTTTTGCCAGCGTCGAGCAGCAGGCTGTTGCGCAGCAGCGCCCTTTGCAGTCCATGACCACCGATGAACTCATAGCCCTCTGGCAGCAAGCCAAACAACAGGAGCACACAGCATAACCCATAGCCCACAAAAAAAGAAGAACGCCTGTGGCGCCATTCTTCTTTTTATTATCCGTTCCCTTCAATCAAGGTCCGTCGCCCGCTTACCAGAAGCGCGAGGTGATGTTGTGGAGCTGCTGGCCTACAATCTGATACATCCGTTGGTTGGTATGTTGGCTGCGCAGGCCGCCGAGGTGTGCCAGGTAGGGGCCCAGCTTGATGTAGTTGAAATGGTTCAACGCCACGTTGGGGGAGAGGAGGCTGCGGCCGCTGTACCACGCGGTGCGCAGCTGCGGGAAGCGCTGCTGCACGTGTGCCGCCAGACGGTCCACTGCTTCGGGCTCCGCGTCGCCGCCCATGAAAGCCACACAGGTGATGGCATCGGCATGACTCTCAATGAGTTTGTCGGTCTCTGCCTCGTCAAGGGGTTGTCCGCACTGGCTCCAGAGGTACTTGGAGTGGCACCCGGGGCAGCGGCAGGGACAGCCTGAGAGGTTCACGGCGAGGGTTACCTCGTCGGGAATCTCCTGGAATACAATGTCGGTGGTGACGTAATGCAGCATGACGGTTATTTGTTCAGTATTTCGATGTCACGAACCGGAGTGGCGTAGAAGCGGCGTGCGGCTTCCTCCTGACGCGGCGCGGAGAAATTGCTGACGCGTTTCAGGTATCCGATGATGCGTGTCATGTAGTCCACATTCTTCGAATGGCAGTGGGGGCACTCCTTGAGGTAGCGCTTGTCGATATGGCCACAGTCGTTGCAGATAGTGTTGGGGATGTTGAAAGTGAAGTAGTTGCATCCCTCTTTTGCCGCCACTTCGAGGAGGCGCAGATACTGTTGTTTCGACAGGTGCTCTTCGAGATTCATGTGCAGCGCCGAGCCGCCGGTGAGGTGTTCTATGTAGGGAGCACCGTGCAGGCGGAACTTGTCGAGGATGCTCAGCGAGGTGTCTTCGACGATGTAGAAATAGCTGTTGTAGCAGTCGCGCGGCACGAAGTAGCCGTCCTCGCGGTCCCATTTGGCGTGTTTCACGCCCACGTTCTCGGCGGGGATCATCTCGCAGTTGAACATCAGCTCCTTGGTGCGGTATTCCTTGTTCTTGCGCTCCACCAGACCCAGCACCGTCTGCACAAATTCGCGGTACTGCGGGTTGTCGTTGATGGTGAGGCCCATGAACTCGGCGGCTTCCACGAGGCCGTTGACGCCGATGGTGAGGTACTGGCGTCCGATGTTGATGTATCCGGCGTCGAACAGCGGCAGCATGCCGTGGGACTGCAGCTCCTTGAGGTTCTCGTTGTAGGCTGTCTGCACCTTGTGACACAGGTCGATGATGTCGAGCAGGTACTCTTTGTAGTCCATGCCGTGGTTCACGGCGTACTGTATGCAGCGGTTGAGGTTGATGGTCAGCACGCTTTTCGAGCCTGTCGAGACGCCGCCGGCGCCGAGGGTGTACGAGAAGCCGTTGTCGGTGATTTCGTTGCGCAGACGGCAGCACGACGACAGCGAGTCGGCGTTGTCGCTCAGATAGCAGAAGAAGGAGTGACCTTCGGCGTACATCTCTGCGGTGAATTCCGCCATTTCGGGGTCGGCGAAGGTGATGTTGCCCTGTTCGTCGCGTTTGTAGAGCAGTGCCATGGTCTCCACGGGGAAGGTGAGCACCGTCTTGGTGCGCTCGGTGTTGAACCAGCGCATGAAGCGTTTCTGCAGCCATTTCAGGCCTTCCCAGTCGGGTGCCGTGCCGTCGGGGAAGCGGAACTCGCCGAAGAGGCTCTCGAAGTAGGCCCTGTCGTAGTAGTCTATGTTCCAGAACACTGCCTGGTAGTTGCGGGCACCGGTGGGCTGGTTCAGCGAGTAGACTATCTGCTCGAAACAGTCGGTGATGACCTTGTCGAGCGTCTTCTGCCGCAGGCTGAGGTCTACCACGCGGTCCACATCTTTATAGTACTCTTCGCCATAGTCCTTGGCAATGAAGTAGTTGAGATACATCAGGAACTCCGGCGTGGCGCAGGCGCCGCTGAGCATGGAGCTCACCATGAAGACCATGTTCACGAAGCCGCCGCAGAACGATTTGAGGTTCGTGGGTGCCGTGCTGTTGCCACCGATGCTGGTGGTGCCGCCCAGCAGCCAGGGATACATGGTGATGCTGGCGCAGTAGTTGGCCAGACTCGTTTCGTCGTTCTTGTAGATAAAGTGTGTGGTCAGCAGCTCAATGTAACGGTCGGCCAACTCCTTGCCGTACATCGATTTGATGCGGTCGGTCAGCAGACGGCGGTTCAGGCGGATGAAATTGCTCTTGGGCAGCTCACCGATGAGTGTGGCGATGTTCTTGTGCTCCACGTTGGCGTTGGCGTCGTATTTCGAGCCCGTGGCGGCGTTGGCGGCATCGCAGTAGTCGGCCAGGAATATCAGCTTCTCCATCGTCTCGCGGTCCTCGGTGTGCTGCTGGCGGTAGAGCATAAAGCTCTTGGCCACAGCATAGTGGCCCTCTTTCATCAGGGCCACCTCCACCTGGTTCTGAATCTCCTCGACGGTGATGCCGTCGTGGATGTCCAGCTGTGCCAGTATCTTCGACAGGCATCCCAGGTCGATGGGTGCGCCTACCGAGTTGAAGGCCTTGATGATGGCGTTCATGATTTTGTCCAGCGAGAAGCGGTCGGTGGTGCCGTCGCGCTTGGTGATGGTGAAAGCGGTTGTCTCCATAGTGGGTCTCTATTCTATTGTTCTGTTATTCATTGTGTTGTCTTGTCGTGCGAGGAGATGCGAAGGCATTGCGTTGCGCACCGCCCCAGTTGTCCTCCAACCGCGCCAGCCCATTCATGACCATGCAGGGTAGTTCATGTGAAATATGCTGACAATCAGGCTTTTGACGCGAAAGCATGGTTGCCGTTGCGGGGTCGGTCTCCTGGCTCCTCCATGGCGGCATGCCACGCCTTCTCAGACCCGCAGGTCCAATGGCTTCATTGTGAA
>JAILAT010000040.1 GCA_024681475.1 Bacteroidales bacterium
CAGGCTGGTCCTCACAGGGCTGGAGCAGGGTGACCACACCCTCTGCTTCCGCCGCCACTGCCAGCACGAGTGCGACTACCACGGCCAGATGGACTACTACAGCAACTGGGGCAACTGCCTGTTCTTCTACGTCGAAGGCGCGGAGGCGGGCATCGCGCAGGCCGACGGCGCAGGTGTGCGCCTGCAGCCCAACCCCGCACACAGCGAGGTGCGCATCGAGGCCGAAGTGCCCATCATGAGCGTGGAACTCTGCGACCTTGCGGGACGCACGCTGCTGCACAAGAGCGCCGCCAACGCGGAGAGCGCCCTGACGCTGAGCCTAGAAGGGCTGCCCAAGGGCACCTACATGGTGCGCGTCGGCACCGCGCACGGAACAGCCGTGAGGAAGCTGGTGGTGTTGTAGAGGGGGGATGAAAGAACCCCAGACTGCAAAAAACAAAGTTTTTCTTGTCTGGGGTTATAGAGAGTAAGCCTCTCCGAGGCTTTTATGGAGTGTTGCGGACAATCATTATATGATGTTGGGATTGGATGGGGAAGGACCTGAGGGCGATTTTTGGAAAAAAAATGAAGAAACGGGTGGAAAATGGAGCTTAAAAAAAGCGGGAAATGTGCAATTTAAGAATTATTAACAAAGTTCAGCGCATTGTTACACATGGTTTTAGGGGGAAGGAGGCAAAAAAATTCACAAAAAAAGCTTGCAAATGAGAAAAAAGCAGTACTTTTGCAGCCGATTTTCAAAGAAAGAAACATTAAGTAATTAAAGTAAAAGACAATATGTATTTGACCAAAGAAAAGAAGCAAGAAATTTTTGCAGAGTATGGCAAGAGTGCAACCGATTCGGGTTCGGCCGAGGCACAGATTGCGCTGTTCACCTATCGCATCAAGCACCTCACGGAGCTGATGAAGCAGAACAAGAAAGACCAGGTGTCGGAGCGAGCACTGGTGGGTCTGGTCGGAAAGCGTCGCCGTTTGCTGGACTACCTGAAGGAGACTGACATCGAGCGCTACCGTGCCATCATCAAGAAACTCAACTTACGTAAATAATAGTTTTTCATATTTATTTGGTTATGGTTGAGACACTCGGTCTTCCGGGTGTCTTTTTTGATTATAAAGAAAAGGGCGCTGCCGCTCCGCTGAGAAGCGCAGTAGAAGGACAGCAGTTTCGCATAATCGGCCACAGCCAGATAACGGCATGACATGACGTTTGGCATGCTTTGAAAGCGGAAAAGAAAGGAAAAAAGCTAATGAACATTATCAAGAAAGAAGTCTCGCTGGGCGACGGACGCCACATAGAGATTGAGACTGGCAAATTGGCCAAGCAAGCCGACGGATCGGCAGTAGTAAGAATGAACGACACCATGCTTCTGGCCACGGTGTGCGCCAAGAAAGAGGTGGGCGAGAACGTAGATTTCATGCCTCTGACGGTGGACTATCAGGAGAAGTATGCAGCCATGGGCCGCTTTCCGGGCGGTTTTTTCAGACGCGAGGCACGCCCCTCGGAGCATGAGATATTGATTGCCCGCCTGGTGGACCGCGCGCTGCGCCCCCTGTTTCCTGACAACTTCCACGCCGAAGTACAGGTGCAGATAACCCTCATGTCGGGCGACAAAGAGACGATGCCCGACCAGTTGGCCGCCTTGGCAGCCGCATCGGCGCTGGCCGTGTCGGACATTCCCTTCAACGGACCTGTGTCGGAGGTGCGCGTGTCGTATCTCGACGGCCAGTATGTCATCAACACGCCTATGGCCGACATCGACCGTGCCGAGCTTGACCTTATCGTCGCCGCCACCGCCGAAAACATCATGATGGTGGAAGGCGAGATGAAAGAGGTGAGCGAAGAGATCATGCTGGGAGCCCTGAAAGCAGCCCATGAGGCCATCAAGGAACAGTGCCGCGTCATTGCCGAGCTGACGGTGGATAGCGGCAAGACCGAGAAGCGCGAATACTGCCACGAGGTGAACGACGAAGAGCTGCGCCAGCGCCTGCACGACGCCGTGTACCAGAAATGCTACGACTTCTCGAAACAGGGCATCGCCAACAAGCACGCCCGCGAAGAAGGCTTCGACGCCATCAAACAGGAATTTATCGACGCCAACTATACCGAAGAGACGTTGACCGACGAGATACAATTCATGATAGACCGTTACTACCACGACACGGAGCGCGAGGCCATGCGCGACATGGTGCTCAACGAACGCACCCGTCTGGACGGCCGCCAGCTCGACGAGATCCGTCCGCTGTGGAGCGAAGTGGACTACCTGCCGTCGGTGCACGGCAGTGCCATCTTCACCCGTGGCGAGACACAATCGCTGAGCACCTGCACGCTGGGCACCAAACTTGATGCGCAGACCATCGACGGTGCCGTCATCGAAGGCACCCGCCGATTCCTGCTGCACTACAATTTCCCAGGCTTCGCCACTGGCGAGGTGAAACGCAGCGGCAGCACAAGCCGCCGCGAGGTGGGCCACGGCCACTTGGCATGGCGCGCCCTGAAAGAGGTGCTGCCCAGCGAAGAGGAGTGTCCCTACACCATCCGCGTGGTGAGCGACATACTGGAGAGCAACGGCTCGTCGTCGATGGCTACGGTCTGCGCCGGCTGCATGGCACTGATGGATGCCGGTGTGAAGATCCGTAAACCGGTGGCCGGCATTGCCATGGGTCTGATATCGAAGGGCGACAAATGGGCCGTGCTGAGCGACATTCTCGGCGACGAGGACCACTTGGGCGACATGGACTTCAAGGTGACAGGTACACGCGACGGTATCACCGCGTGCCAGATGGATATCAAGGTTGACGGTCTGAGCTACGACGTGCTGGCCAAAGCTCTGGAGCAGGCCCGTCAAGGCCGTCTGCACATTCTGGACCACATCCAGTCGACCATCGCCGCACCGCGCGAGGACTACAAGCCCTTTGTACCGCGCATTGTGCAGATACAGATACCCAAAGACTTTATCGGCGCCGTCATCGGCAAGGGTGGCGAGGTCATCCAGAAGATCCAGGCCGAGACCGACACCATCATCAATATCGAAGAAGTTGGCGACCAGGGCATTGTCGACATCGCTTCGGCCAACAAGGACGGCATCGAAGCCGCCGTCAAGTGGATCAAGGACATCTGCACCGTTCCCGAGGTGGGACAAGTGTATGATGCCAAGGTGGTCAGCATCGTCGAGTTCGGCGCATTCCTGGAGTATCTGCCCGGCAAAGAGGGCTTGATGCACATCTCGGAGTATGACTGGAAACGCACCGACACGCTGGAGAACCTGCTGCATGTGGGCGACACCGTGCAGGTGAAGATTATCGCCATTGACGAGAAGAACGGCAAGCTGAAACTGAGCCGCAAAGCGCTGCTTCCGAAGCCCGAAGGCTATGTGGAGGAGAAACCGCGCAGCAACGGCGGCGGCCATGGCAACGGCGGCAACCGCAGCAACGGTCCGCGTCGCGAAGGCGGCCGTAACGAAGGCCATGGCGACGAACGTCGCCGCAGCGGTGGTGAACGCAGAAAATAATCCTGTGATTACCGCATAAAAAAAATAGGCTGGCATCGTGCCAGCCTATTTTTATGTTTCGGCCAAGCCAGACCCCTGTAGGGCATGGCGGGCTAGAGGCCGTCAGTCGCGGCCGCCGAGGTAAACCATGATGTAGTATACCAACGTCACCAGCGAGGTGAGAGCGGCGATGACATAGGTGTATGCTGCCGAGCGGAGAGCGCTGACGGCATAGCCATGGGTGTTGGGTGCCGTGATGCTGCGATTGTCTAGCCACGTCAAAGCGCGCCGTGAGGCGTTGATTTCGACAGGCAGCGTGACGAAAGCGAAGAGCGTGGTGATGGCGAAAAGTGCGATGCCCACCAGCAACAGCTGGGGAAACTTCTGCACAAGCAGCACGCCGACGAGCAGCACCCACGGTGTGAGGCGGTTGGAGAGGTTGACGGCCGGCACCAAGGTGGAGCGCAAGCGCAGCCAGCTGTAGGCTGTGGCATGCTGCACGGCGTGGCCACACTCGTGGGCAGCGACGGCGGCGGCAGCCACACTGGTGCCGTGGTAGACATCGTGGCTGAGGTTCAGCGTGCGGTTGGTGGGGTTGTAATGGTCGGTGAGCGTGCCGTTGACCTCACGGATTGTCACATTGTGGATGTCATTGTCCTGCAGCATCTGCGCAGCTACATCACAACCACGAAGGTTATTGGTGGTGGGTATTTTGGCATATTTCTTGAATTTGCGCTCAACGCTCTTGCTGGCAATGAGGCTGAGGATAAAAAGGCCTCCGAAGAGAATCCAAATCAGGGTGTTCATGTCCATATCCGACAGTATTTGAAGGTTAATAGTTCCAATCACTTTTCAGTGATAACGCAGTGCAAAGCGTGAAATTGTGCCCAAGGATGTTTTTTTACAAAAATATTTGTGGGGAATGGAAAAAGGTTGTAATTTTGCATCCGGTTTGGTCGCCATGAGCCGAGCATGGAGTGATGGTATTACACTGCATATCAGCCCCATGGCGTGAAAAGGGAATAATGTGAAAATCATTAGCAGTCCCGCTGCTGTAAGCTCTACAGACTGTTGCCCCCTCTGACACCACTGTAAGTCGCGATAGATTTATGGGAAGGTAGGGGCAGCAAGAGCAAGCCAGAAGACCTGCCAAGCCGCGAATTACAGTTCTCGAGGAAAGGGCTTTAATAATGCGCAACTATTTAATAAAAAACATATTATCCTTGCTGATGTGTTGCCTTGTCTTGGCAGGGGCTTCGCATTGCGCCTACGCACAGGACACGACGAGGCACGCCGCGGCAGGCGACAGCAGCACGAAGCGGTCGATGCTGACACCGGTGTCGGTGACCGGCAGCGCCGCGCCGCGTCCCACACTGACACAGGCGCCGACACAAGTGATTGGCGCCGAACGTCTGGAGCAGAGCGGTGCGACGGTGGTGAGCGACGCCGTGAAGCAGATGGCCGGCGTGTCGCTCAGAGACTACGGCGGCGTCGGCGGCATGAAGACGGTGTCGTCGCGCGGCCTGGGCAGCCAATTCAGCACGCTGACCATCGACGGAGTGCCGGTGAACGACGCACAGAACGGGCAGGTGGACCTGGGGCGATACCTGACGGGCAACAGCGAATACATCAGCCTCACCAACGGCATGGGCACCAGCCTGCTGCAGACCGCCCGAGCCGCGGCGGCAGGCAGCGTCATCAACATGGAGACCCAACAGCCAGCGCTGTACAACAACAGGCCACGCCTCAGCCTCGGCCTCGAGGGCGGCAGTTTCGGCTATCTGTCCCCCACCCTTCACTGGGACCAACGCATCAGACAAGACCTGACGCTTTCGTTCTATGGCAACTACACCCGTAGCAACGGCGACTATCCCTTCACGCTATACTACACCACATCGCACGACGGCAACAGCTCGCGCGAACACCGCGAGCATTCGGACATGTGGATGGCCACCGGCGACCTGAACGTGACATGGAGACCCGGCGAGGGGCAACGTCTGCGCACCAAGATACACTATGTGCGTGGTTTCCACAATCTTCCTGGCCCCGTGGTATTCTATGCCAAGCGCGGCTCGGAGGACACCAAAGAACAACTTTTCTTCACCCAGGTGCAATACAGCCACACCGGCGCCGAGCACTGGAAATGGCAACTGGTGGGCAAATACCAGAACAGCTGGGACCTTTATGAAGACCACCACGCCAACACGCTCACGCACTACATGATGAACGAATACCGCCAGAACGAAGGCTACCTGTCGGGCACAGCCGTGTGGGAACCCACGACACATTGGAGCGTGGCGCTGGCCACCGACGGCGCCGTCACTACGCTGGAGAGTAATCTGGCCAACAACAACGAAGTGGAGCGGTTCAGTTCGCTGACGACACTGACAGCACAATACAGCCACCGCCTTTTCGACCTGAACGCCAACATGCTGGCCACCATCATCGAAGAGCACGCCAACAGCAAAGAAGCGCCGGTGACCTACCAGAAGCTGTCGCCCTACCTGGGGCTCAACACCAAGGCCCTGCTTGGCAAAGTGCGGCTGCGCTATTTCTACAAAGAGACCTACCGCGTACCCAATTTCAACGAAATGTACTACTTCACGCTGACCCGCGACCTGAAGCCCGAGCGCGCCGAACAGCACAACCTGGGACTGACGCTGCCCACCATGGCCGTGCTGCAACGCAGCGACAGCAACGGGCTGGCACACAACCTGCTGAGCTGCTCGTTGACCGCCGACGGATACCTGAACCGCGTACACGACAAAATCATCGCCGTGCCCACGCAGAACATGTTCCTGTGGTCGATGGAGAACCTGGGGCTGGTGAGCATCACCGGCGTGGATGTGACGGCCAACTGCGAGGCGGCGCTGGGAGCCACAACGCTCACGCTGACAGCTATTTACACCTACCAGCGCGCGCTGGACATCACCGACCCGAACAGCAAAACCTACAAGAACCAGATAGTCTACACGCCGCGCCATTCGGGCAACGTGTCGCTGTACTGGAAAAGCCCCTGGCTCAATGTGGGTTACACCGCCATGCTGGTCGGTGTGCGATACTACAAGCAGCAGAACATGCCCGAATCGATGTTGCCGCGCTATGCCGACCAAGGCATCACGGCAGACCGCAAATTCGCCCTACGCCACGGCACGCTGCTGGCACAGGTGCAGCTGCTGAACATCTTCGATGTGCAATACGAAGTGGTGCGCTCGTACCCTATGATGGGACGCAACCTGAGACTGAAACTAGTGTATACAATTTAAATTAAATAACTGATAAACAAAAAAAGAAAGGAAAGGAGTAATGAAAAAAATCTTCAAATTCATGCTTGTGGCCCTTGCCGCAGCAACCGTGTTCACCGCCTGCAAAGACGAAGAGACGAACTATGACCCCATCGATGCACAGTTTGAGTCGCCGCGCTGCCTGGCAGCCCATGACGGAAGCATCTTTGTGACGTGCTACAATCCGCGTGCCGTGGTGCGTATCGACACCACCAACATGAAGCCCACGGGCATCTGCCAGCTGGGCGACTTCAACCCCGAAGGCATCGCCGCAGTGGGCAACAAGCTCTATGTGGCCAGCAGCAACATGGCCGACGAGAACTACAACTACACCTATGACGACAAGCTGTACATTGTCGACGCATCGACGATGACCGTCAGCGGCACCATCACGGTGGGCAAGAACCCCGCCCGCGTGCTGAAACTGGACGGCAACCACGTGGTGGTGAACTGTTTGGGCGACTATGCCACCGATTTCGGCGGCACCTACGTCGTCAACACCTCGAACAAAGAGGTCACCCCGCTGAGCGTGGCACTCTACAACATGACCGTCCATGACGGCAACATCTACGGCTACACCAGCCCCTATGGCACGCTGAAATTCTACCGCATCGACGGCAACTCACTGAACGCCACGGAGATACTCACCAGCTGGAACAGCACGGACAACCCCTATGGTATCAGCGTGAACAGCAGCAACGGCGACCTCATCGTCACCACCGACGGTAACTACAGCGCCGCCGGCGACTGCTACGTATACACCAACAGCGGCGACGTGCGCAGCAACGCCATCGAGATGGGCAACCTGCCCTCGCGCGCCATTGGCCTCGACGCCGACAACCTGCTCGTGCTCAACGAAGGCAGCTGGGGCAGCAACAACGCCGGCATCACGAAAGTCGACGTGCAGAACAAGACCGCCGAGAACAGCTGGTTCGACGCCGCCAACGGCCGTGGCCTGGGCGATGTGGCACAGGACATAATGAAATACGGCAGCCGCGTGTATGTCACGGTGACCTTCTCGAACAGCATCGAGGCGGTGAACCCCCAGACCGGCAAATCGAACCGCATGGCTACTGCCAAGTAAAGAACTCATTATCTGTATATATCCGCGAGCCGTCGCCTGCAAAGGGGGCGGCTTAGCTTTTTGTAGTGGCGACGCAGCGCACAACCCATCTGTGCCCATAGACAGAAAAAGACGAAAACACACAATAAAAAGCCCCTTTGGCCGTTGTAAAAACAAAAGTAGACAATCATCCATGAATACTCGACAACTGCTCAGACTATCACTGCTGTCCCTACTGCTCAGTATGGTAACAATCGCTCATGGCCAAGGCGACGCCCGCTGGATCGTGTCGCTGGAAGGCGGCCCCGGCTATGTGGCCAACACCTTCGAGAACCGCAACGCCATGATGGACAACTACGTCTACCCCACCTTCACTTTGCGCATGGGCTACCAGACCGACACCACCGATGCCATGGCATTGTGGTATGGCTGTCCCCGCATCGGCATGGCCATCACCTATTCTGCTGTGAACATGCTGGACTTCACCACCCCGTCGCATCTAGGCGACATCACCTCCCTGAACAGCTTCATCATGCGCGACTTCTATCGTTCGGAACGCTTTTCCGTGGGCTACATCGCCTTTTTGGGTCTCGGCATGAACTCGTCCATCTACGACAGCATCGACAACCCGCTGAACAGACTCTTCTCCTCCTCGCTAGTCATCCACCTGGGCGCCGGGCTGCAGGCCACCTACCGCCCCGCCGAACATTGGGAGCTGGGGCTGATGGGGCACTTCGGACACTACTCGACAGGACGCCAAGCCTATCCCAACAGCGGCCTCAACGAGGTCACCGTCAATGCTTCCGTCAGCTACGCGATGGTGCCGCAGCCCCACGTGCTGACGCAGCAGGAATGGGAGAAAAAGATGCTCTACGAGGTGTATGTCGGCGAAGGGCTGCACAAATGCTCGATGGAGTGGCGTGCCTTCGGCAAGACGAAGCCGTGGACCAACTACGTCATGGGTGGCAGCGCCATGTGGCAATACCGTCGCAACATGTCGTCGGGTGTGGGTCTGGAAGTGTTCAAAAGCACCGACGACTTCCTGGAGATGCTACACAACGCAGAGCAGATACTCTACGAAAAGCCTGGCGACGGCCATTACAGCACCTGGAGCGGCGGCATCTCCTACGTGCAGCAGATGCACTGGAACAACTTCTCGGTGTGGGGCTCGGTGGGCTGCTACCTGTTTCGCG
Source organism: Bacteroidales bacterium (assembly GCA_024681475.1). Taxonomy (GTDB): domain Bacteria; phylum Bacteroidota; class Bacteroidia; order Bacteroidales; family P3; genus Colimorpha. Next base: position 9,026 of record JAILAT010000040.1, read on the forward strand.
ACATAGCGCCCCACGAACAGACCGGCTTCACCTATCAACGCATCGGCGCCAAATACTGCTTTCCCAAACTGGGCGGCCTCTTTGTGGCCCTCGACTGCAAGACCCACAGGTTCAGCAAAGCCGCCATGCTGGAATTCACCGCCGGCTTCAGACTATAGACATCACTCAATGACAACTATAAAAGAACACAGTAAAAGAAAATGACAATAACGAGAAGTGACAGGATACCTTGGATGCTGCTGGCGTTGCTGCTGGCGTTGCAGGGAATGGTGTGGGCGCAGGAGCCGACACTGAAGACAGGCATCCAGGGGCGTGTTGTAGACGCTCAGACAGGCGAAGGGATACCGTTTGTCCAGGTAGGCTTCGTGGGCACCTCCATCGGCGACCGCAGCGACATGGACGGCTACTTCAAGCTGGTGAGCGAGAATGGCGACAGCGTGGTGCGCTTCCAGATGATGGGCTACGACCCCAAGGAGATGACCATCGAGGTGGGCGTGATGAAAAACAAAGTGAAGGTGGAGCTGACCGCGCAGCAGCACATGATGGGCACCGTGGTGGTCACCGCCAAACGCGGCAAGACACGCTACAAACGCCACAACAATCCCGCCATCGAACTGGTGGAAATCACCATAAACAACAAAAAGAAGATGCGGCCCGAGCACCATGACCGCTACCGCCGTGACGTGTATGAGAAATTCATCATGTCGCTCGACGATTTCCACCCCGATTTCGAGAACAAGAAACTGTGGCGCAAGGTAGATTTCCTGGAGAAATACATCGACCGCGCACCTTTCGACAACTCGGAGATACTGACCATCTCGATGCGCGAGACGATGCAGCAGCAGTCGTTCCGCCGTAAACCCAAGCAGATGCGCACCCTCACCACAGCACGTCGTGTCGAGGGCCTGGAAGACATGCTGGGCAAGGAAGGCATCGGCGAGGAGCTGACAGCCATGTTTGCGCCAATAGACATTTTCGAAAACGATATCGAGCTGATGATGAACCACTTCGTCAGCCCACTCTCCTCGACCTTGGCGACAACATTCTACAAATACTACATCACCGACACCACGGAGTTGAACGGCCAGAGGTGTGTGGTGCTCTCGTTCGTGCCGACGACGAAAGAGAGCTACGGCTTCACAGGCCAGCTGTATATCGCGCTGGACAGCAACCGCTCGCTGATGCACTACGAGATGACGGTGTCGCCACACGTGAACCTCAACTTTGTGCGCGACCTGACAGTGGTGCAGGACTACAAACTGGCCGACGACGGCACCTGCATCCCGACACGCAACGACACCTACGCCCGTTTCTATGTGCACAAAAAGCTGCAGGAAATCTACGCGCAGCAGACACGCGTGTATACCAACTACGATTTCTCGCCCGACTGCGAACTGCTGCCCGACAGCCTCTTCTCGCCGCTGAGCAACACGGCAGAGGTGCGCGGCATGAAGCGCATGCGCCGCAAGGTGTGGAACGAGCAGCGCCCGATACAGCTGACTGCCAAGGAGACGCTGATCGACAGCCTCCGCTACGAACTGGGACGACTGCCGGAATTCCGGGCGGTGAAGACGGTGAGCGAAATGCTGGTGGGCGGCTATGTGGCCACCAGCTCGACCCGCAACGAGAGCTATTTCGACGTGGGTCCCATCCTCAACTTCATGAGCTACAACCACCAGGAAGGTTTCCGCATGCGCCTGGGCGGACAGACCACAGCGGTGCTGAGCGACCGCAACTATGCCGACGGATACATCGCCTATGGATTTGGCGACAAAAGGTTGAAATACAGTCTGACATACATCCACACCTTCAACGACAAAAGACACCACTACCTGGAGTCGCCACGCAGCTACATGAGCCTGGGCGCCAGCTACGACCTGGAGACCCCAGGACAGAACTTCGACAACTTCGACCGCGACAACCTGCTGATGTCGTCCGACAGACTGCGCAAGGTGCAGTATGTGAAGCAAGCCACGCTGCGGGTGCGCAAAGAGTGGCCCAGCCACATCAACATCGACACCTGGATCACGGCCCGCGAGGTGGAACCCGCCGGCAGCCTGGTGTACCACAGACTGCTGGAGAACGGCACCACCGAGCAAGTCAGCTCCTTCTGGCAGAGCGAATGGTGCGGCAAAATGACTTTCAAACCCAACCAGCCGTCGGGCAACCACCGCAACAAAGGCAGCCTGATGAAACTGAACAGCAGTGCCCCGACGGTGAGTCTGAGCCACCGAGTGGGTTACATGGATGGCGGATTCCTCTATCAGCGCACCGACTTGTCGGCACAGAAGAACTTCTGGCTGTCGTCGTTCGGCTACATCGACACCAAGGTCGAGTCGGGTGTGGTGTGGAACCAGGCGCCGCTGCCGTTGCTCTACACCCCCAGTGCCAACACCAGCTTCATGCTCTCCTCGTCGGCCTTCAACACCATGAAACCCATGGAGTTCGTCATGGACCAATATGTCTCGCTCTACGCCACCTACCACATGAAAGGACTCATACTGCGCCATATTCCCCTGGTGCGAAGACTGAAGCTACGCGAAGTGGTGGGCTTCAACATGCTTTACGGCGGCCTGAGCCCCAAGAACGATGTGACGGGAGCCATGGAAGACCCGAGCATCGCCCCGCAATGGGCAGGACTCTACACCATGCCCCGCGGCACAGGGCTGCTGGGCAAAACACCCTATATGGAGTGCAGCGTGGGCATAGAGAACATCTTCAAATTCATACGCATAGACTACGTCTGGCGGCTCAGCTACCTCGACGGGCTCCCCAAGAACGAGCGAGGTTTCCTCAGAGTAGAATTCCGTTTCACCATATAAAAGCACACAATCATGAAAAAAATACTGAGCATCATTTTATTACTGACGGCCTGCAGCGTAGTGTTGCACGCACAGGACGATGACGACGATGTGGACCCCCTGCGCCAATACGTCAGCTGGGGTCTGCGGGGCAGTGCAAGCATGGCCACATGGATCAGCGACGTGGCGCCGCTGGTCAGCGAAGGGCTGATGAGCGAATCGGTGACACCACGTCCGGCGCCCGGCGGCGCCATCGGGCTGTTCGTCGACTACCACATCTCGTCGCATTGGAGCATCGTCCCCACCCTCTGCTCGGGCATCGAAAATGTAGGTCTTCACTTCGGCGACGAACAGGGTACGCCTCACCACAGCACGTTGACCACCTGGAGCGTGGACATCGCCCTGCCCTTCAGCTTCCGTGTTCCGCTGGAGCGCGGCTCGCTGCTGCTGAACGCAGGGCCCTACAGCCGCTTTGTGGTGGCCAGCCACAACAGCAACGGCGTCGCCAACCCCTACAAGATAGACTGGACCGACGCCGAGGGTGTGACGCACTGGGCCATGGCGGCATTCCATTCGGGGCTCCTGCTCGGCATAGGCTACGAGATGCCGTCGCATTGGCTGGTGCAACTCGAATACAATCAAGGCTTTACCGACCTGCTGAACCTGATAGTGGAAGGCGCCTACATCTACCCCACACAGGTGTCGCTGACGGTGGGCTACCACTTCCGCTAGAAGGTATTTCGGCGAGGCCAAAAATCTTTTTTTCAAAAAAATAGATCCCAATTGAAAAAAAATGCTTATCTTTGCAAATCGAATTCATAACGCAAACTAGCCATGGGTCTGTTCTCTATTTTTAGTCGCGAAAAGAAAGAAACCCTCAACAAAGGGCTCGACAAAACCAAGCAGAGTTTTTTCTCAAAGCTCTCAAAATCAATCATTGGGAAGTCGACCATCGACGATGAAGTGCTTGACAGTCTGGAAGAGACGCTCATCTCGTCAGATGTGGGCGTGGACACCACATTGAAGATCATCGAGAACATCCAGGCACGTGTGAAACGCGACAAATACGTGGGTGTCAACGAACTCAACGGGCTGCTGAAGGACGAGATCGCCCAGCTGCTGGACCAGCACCACGAAGGAGAGCTGGAGGACTTCACCTCGCCGCTGCCCAAGAAACCCTATGTCATCCTTGTGGTCGGCGTGAACGGCGTGGGCAAGACCACCACTATCGGCAAGCTGGCCTATCAATTCAAGCAGGCCGGCAAGAGCGTGATGCTGGGAGCCTCCGACACATTCCGTGCCGCGGCAGTGGACCAGCTGACCATCTGGTCGGAGCGCGTGGGGGTGCCCATCGTCACCCAAGGCATGAATGCCGACCCTGCGTCGGTGGCCTACGACACACTGCAATCGGCCATTTCCAAGGGCACCGACGTGGTGCTCATCGACACTGCCGGCCGTCTGCACAACAAAGTAGGACTGATGAACGAACTTTCGAAAATCAAGAAAGTCATGCAGAAGATCATCCCCGACGCACCGCACGAGGTGCTGCTGGTACTCGACGCCTCGACAGGCCAGAACGCCATAGAGCAGGTGAAGCAGTTCACCGCCGCCACCGATGTCAACGCGCTGGCACTCACCAAACTGGACGGCACCGCCAAGGGAGGTGTCATCATCGGTATCAGCGACCAGTTCAAGATTCCGGTGCGCTACATTGGCCTCGGCGAACAGATGACAGACCTCCAGGTTTTCAACGCCGACGAATTTGTCGACTCCCTCTTCCGACAAGATTAACAGAATGAGACCCATCAAAATCAACATCATAACACTAGGTTGCTCCAAAAACATTGTCGACTCGGAACATGTGGCCGGACACCTCACCAAAGCCGGCTTTGAGCTCCATTTCGACCGCGAGAAGAGCGACTGCGACATCACCATTGTCAACACCTGCGGCTTTATCGGCGACGCCAAGGAAGAGTCGGTCAACATACTGGTGGAACAGGCCGAAATCAAGCGTCGAGGCCGCAAACAACGCAAACTCTATGCGGTGGGATGTCTTGTGGAACGCTACCGCAACGAACTGGCGGCAGAGCTGCCAGAAATCGACGGCTGGTATGGTGTCCACCAATGGAGCGAGCTGATAGACACCATCATAGCGCAATCCGTCACCCCACAAGACAGCATCGGCTGCGGCTTCGAGTCGCAACGCACACTGAGCACGCCGAGCCACTACGCCTACCTGAAAATCTCGGAAGGCTGCGACCGCAGCTGCTCGTACTGCGCGATACCGCAGATACGCGGACCCCACGTCAGCCGCCCCATCGAAGAGCTGGTAGACGAAGCCAAACGGCTGGTTGCCAACGGAGTAAAGGAAATCATCGTCATAGCCCAAGACACCACCTACTACGGTGTCGACATCTACGGACGGCAGCGACTGGGCGACCTGCTGACTGCGCTAGCCACAGAAAGCGGCGCCAGCTGGATAAGGCTGCACTACACCTACCCCACCTCATTCCCCAAAGAGGCGCTGAAGGCCATAGCCAGCCACGACAACATCTGCAACTATATCGACATACCCCTGCAGCACATCAACACACTGATACTCAAGTCAATGCATCGCGACATAGACCACAAAGGCACCGTGGCGCTGCTCGATGCCATGCGAAAAAGCATCCCCGACGTAGCCATCCGCACCACCCTCATCGTGGGCTACCCTGGCGAAACAGAAAAAGCCTTCGAGGAGCTGAAAGACTTTGTGCGTCAGGCCCGTTTCGACCGTCTCGGGGTGTTCGAATACTCACCCGAAGAGGGCACGCCAGCCTTCGCGCTGGGCGACACCGTCGCACCCGAAGTAAAACAGCGCCGTAGAGAAGAAATCATGGAGCTACAGTCCTCCATCTCGCTGGAAATCAACGAAGCAAAAATCGGCAAGACGCTACAGGTGATGCTGGACCGCCAGGAAGGCGACTATTGGATTGGCCGCACACAATACGACTCACCCGAGGTGGACAACGAGGTGATTATTGCATTGACCGCAGCGAACCGCCGGCGGCACGCCGGCGAAATCGTCGAAGCCACCGTCACCGACGCCTCCGAGTATGACCTCAACGCGGTGATCGCCGAATAGAGGAACCACCCTCTTCCCCTCCCTTTTTGGAGTAACAATTCTTACCGGAACAGCCATCGGAGTCCTCCCATTGAGGGGGTGATCCGGACCATTTTTTTGCAGCGAATGAAAAAAAATTTGGCCGTTAATAAAATTGTTTGTATTTTTGCAAATTCATAGAGAGTGTGAAAATGGAAGAAAGTGTAGACACAACCATACGCTACAGTAGCTTAAAATCAGGCACATACGAGTACAATTACGAGCTTGGCAGCGATTTTTTCTCAGCCTACGAAAATGAGAAATTAACAAATGGGAAGGTGCATTTTCACGTGAAAATGGAGAAAAACGAGCGGTTTATGATGTTCCATTTTTCATTCTCTGGAAAGGTAGAAACGGTGTGTGACCGATGCCTGGGAGAGTTGGAAATTCCCGTGGAAGGCCAAGCGACGTTGTGCGCCAAAATCAGCGACAGCGAAGAGAGCGACAGTGAAGAGGTAGTGGTGCTTCCCGAGAAAGAGAGCAAGATTGACTTGGCACAATGGTTGTACGAATACGTGGCGGTAGCGATACCCATACGATGCGTTCACGCCGACGACGCCGAAGGGAACCCCACCTGTGACCCGGAGATGATGAAATATCTGACCCCGGACGACGAAGAGGGATGGCAGAAAGCCGACGGTGACGAGAATGCCGAAGAGGAGATCGACCCGCGGTGGGCTGCCCTTAAAGAGTTGAAAAATAAACAATAAAAAATAAATAATTATGCCACATCCAAAACACAGATTCTCGCAGACAAGAACTGCAAAGAGAAGAACGCACGACAGCCTTACGCCTGCCCAGTTCACGACTTGCAGCAATTGTGGTGCCCAGGTCATGTACCATCATGTATGCCCCGAGTGTGGGTACTACAGAGGCAAGTTAGCTATTGAAAAGAACGTGGAAGCGTAAGCAGACAAGTTTTCTACAAGGCTAAAAAAATCAAGGTGCCCCATTCAGGGCACCTTTTTCTTTTGTGCATCAACAAAAATAAGGCTCCGTGGGGGAGCCTTATTGTATCTGTTTCGACAAGTGAATACCTACTTGATAAGGAAGGAATACTTGTTGAAGTTCTTGAGGGCTTTGCCTGTGCCACGTGCCACGGCGCGCAGGGGGTCGTCGGCGATGTGGACCTCGAGTTTGGTCTTCGACTTGATACGTTTGTCGAGGCCACGAAGCAGTGCGCCACCGCCGGCGAGATAGATGCCCGAGCGATAGATGTCGGCAGCCAATTCGGGAGGTGTGTCGGCGAGGGTCTCCAGGATGGCCGACTCAATCTTGGCGATGGACTTGTCGAGGGCATGGGCTATCTCCTTGTAGTTCACCAGAATGTTCTTGGGCAAGCCCGTGAGCTGGTCGCGGCCGAGGGTCTCATAATCTTCTGGAGGATTCTCCAGCTCGGAGATGGCGGAACCTACGGAAATCTTGACCTGCTCGGCGGTGCGGGTACCGATGACGATATTGTGCTGCTTGCGCATGTATTCGATGATATTCTCGTTGAATTCGTCGCCGGCAACGCGGATAGACTTGCTGCAGACAATGCCGCCGAGGGAGATGACGGCGATTTCGGCCGTGCCGCCTCCGATGTCGACAATCATGTTGCCATAAGGCTCGAGCACGTCGATGCCGTTACCGATGGCGGCAGCCATAGGCTCATGAATCATGCGGATCTCCTTGGCGCCAGCCTGCTCGGCCGATTCGCGCACGGCGCGCTCCTCGACGTTGGTGATGCCAGAGGGAATACAGATGACCATTCGCAGCGACGGCGGCATAAAGCTGCGGCTGACGTCGGTCATCTTAATAAGCTCGCGGATAAGATGTTGCGCCATCTCAAAGTCGGCGATGACACCGCCGCGCAACGGGCGGATGACATCGATGTTGCTGTTGTTCTTGCCATCGTAGCTTTTGGCCACTTTGCCGACAGCTTCAATCTTGTTGGTGGTCTTGTTGAGGGCCACAATGGAGGGCTCGTCGACAACCACCTGGTCGTTGTAGATGACGATGGAGTTGGCGGTGCCAAGGTCCATAGCCAGTTCGCGGTTGAAAAATGAAAGAAGACCCATATTCTATCTGATGCGAAGTATTGTTGTTACACTATTATTTTTTACTCTTAACGTAAAAGGGCTTTGTTTTGTTTCAAAAGGGCGGCAGTTTTTTTGTTCCTGACAGCGCTGGCGCTGCAAAGGAACGGGTCACCACTCTCCTATTTGTCGGCGCTGTTAGTGTTTAAAGTGACGTATGCCTGTGATAACCATGGCCATAGCATTCTTCTCGCAGTAGTCGATGCTGTCCTGGTCGTGGATGGAGCCGCCGGGGTGCACCACGCCGGTGATGCCGGCCTCATGGGCAATCTCCACACAGTCGGCAAAGGGGAAGAAAGCGTCGGAAGCCATGACGGCGCCGTGCAGGTCGAAGCCGAAGCCCTGGGCCTTGGCGATGGCCTGGCGGAGGGCGTCGACACGCGAAGTCTGGCCAGTGCCGCTAGCCAACAGCTGACCGCTCTTGGCCAGGACGATAGCGTTGCTCTTGGTGTGCTTGACAAGTATGGTGGCGAAGGCCATGTCGCTGGCCATCTGGGGCGTCACGGGGGTGCTGGTGACACTCTTGGTCAGTTCCTCGGCGCGAGGTGCCACGGTGTCGCGATCCTGCACCAACACACCGTCGAGCACGTTGCGGAACATGCGCTCAGACATACGGAAGTTCTTGCGGCGCAGGATAATACGGTTTTTCTTACCTTTCAGCACCTCGAGCGCTTCGGGCTCATAGTCGGGAGCGATGCAGACCTCAAAGAAAATCTTATGCATCTCCTCGGCCACGGCACGCGTAACGGTGCGGTTGGTGATGAGGATGCCACCGAAAGCGCTGACGGGGTCACCCGCGAGGGCATCCTTCCAAGCGTCGAGCAACGACTCGCGGCATGCGAGGCCACAGGCGTTGTTGTGCTTGAGGATGGCGAAAGTAGTCTGCTCGTAATCATCTATGAGACAGCATGCTGCGTCGATATCGCCCAAGTTGTTGTAGGAGATCTCCTTGCCGTTGAGCTTGTCGAAGCAGGCGTCGAGGTCGCCATAGTAGAAACCCTTCTGGTGAGGGTTCTCGCCGTAGCGCAGGGTAGTGCACTTGTCGGCACCGATGCGCAGCATGGGCAGCTGCTCGTCGTGGTTGAAGTAGTTGAATATTGCCGTGTCGTAGTGCGAGCTGACGCCAAAGGCGTAAGTGGCGAAACGACGGCGGTCGGCCAGCGTGGTGCATCCCTCCTGCTCATTGTAGAGGTTGAGGAACTCGGCGTAGCGGTCCACAGAGGGGACGATGATGACATCCTTGAAATTCTTGGCGGCGGCACGGATGAGCGAGATGCCTCCAATGTCGATTTTCTCGATGATGTCCTGCTCGGCGGCGCCAGAGGCGACGGTCTGCTCGAAGGGATAGAGGTCGACAATAACAAGGTCTATCTCAGGGATTTCGTACTCGTTGAGCTGTTCGCCGTCGGAGAACATATCGCGGCGGCTGAGGATACCGCCGAACACCTTGGGATGCAGCGTCTTGACACGGCCACCGAGAATGGAGGGATAACCCGTGAGCGACTCGACAGTGACGGCCTCAATACCGAGGTCCTTGATGAATTTGTAGGTGCCACCTGTCGAATAGATGGTAACACCGTTATCGTTAAGGGCACGGACAATGTCCTCGAGCCCATCCTTGTAAAATACCGAAATAAGAGCGTTCTTTATTTTTTTAGGTTCCATAATAATGTATTAATTGTCAAAATATCATATAAACCGCTGGTAATAGGTCGCTTAAGCGACGTAAATACCAATACTCGCAGATTGCAAATTTACATATTTTTTTGCATATTGTGGTGTATCTTTGCAAATTATTTTTTACTTTTGCAATCAGAGACGAAAGACATCAAGGAGCATAGTTTCCAAACAGACAATCAATTATAACATTATGAGCACTTCGATTCAATTCTTTTTCAACAAAAAAGCCTTTCTTGTGCTGGCCGCGCTGGGCCTGCTGACGCTGACCTCGTGCCGCAGCAAACCCAAGCAGCAAGACTACTACGCTTGGATGAGAGCAGCTGCAACTAACGCCACCAAATATGCCGTCGAGAAAAACGGCGGCGACGGCGAGTATGTCTTGGGGAAGAGCAATATTCCAGAATTCTTGCAGATTTGCGATGACGACAAGGGTACCAAGGCCATGTGGGGCTACGGGTTGGGAAACCGCTACGTGAACACCACGCCCTACGAGCTGGAAGGCACTTGGGAACCCGTCAGCAGCAAACCATACCTGATTGTCTCTAAAAAATGCAAGATGAACCGGTGGGACCGCGAGGCATTCTGCCAGGTGCTGTTCTACAGCGAGGAGGAACTCCAAGAGCTGTTTGAAGGGAAGTCCTACACAGAGGTAATGTCCCGGTCGACGAACAACTCATTCGAGACCTACGACAAGGTGGTGGAATTCGTCAAGACCCACAAGCCTTACGCCCGCTATGTTTTTGCCACGGGGTCGATGGGCAAGGGCATCGGCAAGGCACATACGGTGGTCCTTTTAAAAGAGGGGAATTACGACATCGCCACCCTGAAGGGTTTCGAGTTCACCAAGAGCGGCAATCCATTGTACATGATAGTGACAAACATCTGCCGTCTGGGCAGCCACTACCTGGGCTGGTTCATGTGGATTGTGGGGGTGGTGTTGCTCTGCATAGCCTTCGCCCTGTTGAAGAAGTCCACCCTGATTGACGATTTGAAATTTGGCGACAAGGCGTTGCGGAAACGGTTCCCCGTCAGCACCTCGCTGAAGGGCCTCCTCAGCCTCTGCCTTTTCTTCAGCTTGAGCGTAGGCATCACCGCCGGCCTGTCGAAGTTGGACAACTACAAGATGGTATCGGGACTCAATAGTTTCCTCGCCGATTTGGTGGAGCTGGGCTTCGGCCTGGCCTTGATACTGCTGGTCGCCTTTGTCATTGTGGGCTTGGTGAAGAAGCACCCCTTCAAGAACCTCATGCTGGCCCTGTTGGGCGTATTGGTGGCCATGCTGGGTCTGGCCTTTCTGGCCCAGCCTTTCGGACTGGCTGCCAGGCTGTTGGGCTGGCTGCTGTTCATCGTTTCGTTGCCCTTGCTCATCAGAATAGGTGGCGCTGCCATCGGCGGCATCATCGATGGCGAACTGGACGAGACCACATACAAACTGGAAGACGGCACCGTGGTACACGGTCGCGGGTCGCATTTCGAGGATGACAGCGGCTTCTCGTATACCAGGAACGGCGACAAGTTCACCAAAAACAGCTGACAATAAAATAGAAACGAGGCCAATCGGCCTCGTTTCCATTATCGCAGTTGCCCTATCATCTTATCCTCCCATCTCAATGCCTACACCTTTGGCGGTGTGGACAAGACGCTCATCGGGATTGATGAGATGAGGTTGACGCACAGCCTCTTCGAGGGGCACACCGATGATGTCGGGATGGTGGTAGGCCACCATCTGGCCGAAGCGACCCTCGAGGACAAACTCCATGGCGCGGACGCCGAACTCGGTGGCCAACACACGGTCGAAAGCGATGGGCGTGCCACCACGCTGGAGATGGCCAAGGATGGTGCAGCGGATGTCGTGCTCCACGCCGGCGGCCTTGAGGTCGGCAGCCAGCTGCTCGGAGACGCCGCCAAGTTTAATATGCTGATATCCAACTTCGCCAGTCTCCGTACCTGTCACATTGCCGCCCTTGGGCATGGCGCCCTCGGCTATAACAATGATGCAGTTGCCCCGACGTTTGTTGTAACGGGAGTTAATCTTATCGATAACGCGGTTGATGTCGTAGGGTATCTCGGGGATGAGGCAGACATCGGCGCCGCCGGCGATGGCGGAATGGAGCGCTATCCAACCCGCGTCACGCCCCATGACCTCGATGACAAAGACGCGGTTGTGGCTGGCCGCAGTGGTCACCAGCTTGTCGATGGCATCGGTACAGATTTGCACAGCCGTCTGGAAACCAAAGGTATAATCAGTCATCGACAGGTCGTTGTCGATGGTTTTGGGCACTCCGACGATGTTGAGACCCTTGTTGTAGAGGCCTAGCGATATACGCTGGCTGCCATCGCCGCCGATATTGATCACAGCGTCGATGCCCATATACTGCAGTTTGCGCAGCATCTCGTCGCTACGGTCGGCCGTGGTCCAGGTGCCGTCGGCCTCCTTGACAGGCCATGCAAAGGGGCCGCCCTTGTTGGTGGTACCCAGAATTGTACCACCTTGAATTTGAAGGCCTTCGACACGTTTCTCATCAAGAATTTCTACCTCGGTGGGCTCGCGGAGCACGCCGTTGAACGACTCGATGCAGCCCACAACCTCCCAGTCCTGTTCCTGCGAGGCGCGCTTGACGATGCCGCGGATGACAGCGTTGAGACCAGGGCAGTCACCGCCACCGGTAAGAACCATTACTCTTTTTAATGCCATATAGATGTTTTTATTGTCACTTTGTGATGCCGTGCGGCACACGGGGAGTCCGAAAGCACTAGCTGTCAACGGTCTGCCCGAAAGTGGCGCACAGAAACCAACTTACAAAAATAGTTTTTTTTCCGGAAACGACAAAATTTATTTTGCAGCAACAGGAAAAAAGTGCTATCTTTGGGGATGTAAAACGGCATTGGAGTTTTGTTCCAAAGCATTGTTTTATAAACCCATATGGCAGATTTGCGGTGCGCTGCCCCGTTTCATTTGACAGCAAAAACGACACAATCTGTCCTATTTATTAAGGATAAACATTAATGTAAAGGCGACGAAAAACATGAAGATAGAGTTTTTAGGGGCCACCCGCGAGGTGACAGGCAGCAAACACTTGATAACGACCAAGAAAGGGCTGAAGATACTGCTGGACTGCGGTATGTATCAGGGCAAAGGCTTGGAGACGGACAGCATGAACCGCGACTTGGGCTTCGACCCCAAGGAGATTGACTATCTGATACTGTCGCATGCCCACATCGACCACTCGGGACTGATACCCTACATCTACAAGCTGGGATTCAACGGTATAGTGGTCTGCACGCCCGCCACGCGCGACCTCTGCGCCATCATGCTGGCCGACGCAGGTCGCATTCAGGAGTCGGACACCCACACCTTCAACAAAAAGCGTCAGAATCAGGGTCTTCCACCTGTGGACCCCATCTACACCGAAGCCGACGCACAGGCCTGCATGGGCTGCTTCATCAGCGTGCCCTACCACAAGAAATTCAACATCGAAGGCGAGGTCACCGTGGAGTTTTTCGACGCCGGCCACATTCTGGGAAGCGCCTGTGTGTATCTGGAAATCAAGGATGGGCGGCGCACAGTCAAGGTAGGCTTCACCGGCGACGTGGGACGCTACGACAAACGCATACTGAAAGACCCCGAACCGTTCCCCCAGGTGGACTATCTCATCATGGAGTCGACCTACGGCGACCGGCTGCACACCACGCTGGACAACGCTGAGCAAGAGTTACTTATGGCCGTACTGGACACCTGCACCAAGAAGAAAGGCAAACTGATTATCCCCTCCTTCGCCATCGGCCGTGCCCAAGAGATCATCTATGCATTGGACCGTCTGCGCCACAAGGGACTGCTGCCCGACATCGATGTCTTTGTGGACAGTCCGCTGAGTGTCAACGCCACCAACATCATGCGTCTGCACCCCGAATGCTTCAACGAAGAGATTACGGAGTACATGCAGAACGAGAACGACCCCTTTGGCTTTGACAGGCTGCAGTACATACAGAGCGTAGAAGCCTCCAAGGCACTGAATGTGAGACACAAGACCTGCATCATCATCTCCGCCTCGGGCATGATGGAGGCCGGCCGTGTGAAGCACCACCTGGCCAACAACATCGACAACCCCAAGACCACCATCCTCTGCGTGGGCTACTGCGAGCCCACCACACTGGGTGCCAAGATTATGCGTGGCGACAAGACGGTCTCCATCTTTGGCCGTCCCTACGAGGTTCGCGCCGAGAAGCGCACCATTGAGTCCTATTCGGGACACGGTGACTACGAAGAGCTGCTGCGCTACATCAGCTGCCAGGAGAAGCGCAGTCTGAAAAAAATCTTCATCGTCCACGGCGAAGCCAACGCCCAAGACCACTTCAAGGAGACGCTGAACAAAAAGGGCTATAAACGCGTGGAGGTGGCTGAATTCCGCCAATGTGTGGAAATATGAACGGATAACAACTGATTGACACCATGATAACTTTTTGCATTTCTATCGTATTGCTACTGCTGGGATACTTTCTGTATTCCAAACTGATAACCAAAGTGATAGGCATCGACCCGCAACGCACCACACCTGCCGTGGCGCATCCCGACGGGGTGGACTACGTGCCCATGAAACCGTGGCGCATCTTCCTCATCCAGTTTCTGAACATTGCCGGCGTGGGGCCTATCTGCGGAGCCATCATGGGTGCCCAGTTCGGCACAGCATCGTTCCTGTGGATTGTCTTCGGCTGCATCTTCGCCGGAGCCGTACACGATTTTATCGCTGGCTTCATCAGCATCCGCCAGGACGGCGCCTCGCTACCCGAAATACACGGCAAATACTTGGGCAACGGCATGAAACAGTTCATGCGCGGTTTCACGGTGGTGCTGATGATACTGGTGGGAGCAGTGTTTGTAAACACACCTGCCGTCTTGCTCAACCAGAACTTCACGCCGGAATGGAACATATTTATCTGGGTGGGTATCATCTTCGCCTATTATCTTATTGCCACCTTGTTGCCTATTGACAAATTGATTGGTCGCATTTATCCCGTCTTTGGAATGCTACTGCTAGGCATGGCCGTTGCCATCCTAGTGGCGTTTATCGTTTTCAGACCCGACCTGCCAGAGGTGTGGACAAATCTATCCAACCAACTTAATGCCAGTGGCGACAATGCCCTTTTCCCGCGTATGCAAGAGCGCACCCACAGACCCGATACGCCACTTTTCCCCATGATGTTTATCTCTATCGCCTGTGGAGCCATCAGTGGTTTCCATGCCACACAGAGCCCTCTCATGGCTCGCTGCATGGTCAATGAGAAACAGAGCCGTCCTATCTTCTATGGTGCCATGATTACGGAAGGTGTGGTTGCTCTCATATGGGCTGCAGCCGCTACCGTCTTCTATCATGATCCCGTTCTGTCGGAGCATACTCTGATGCTCAACGACAAGGGCGAGACCGTGCTTTTGGGTGGCAACGCCATGGTGGGTGTTATAGCCTACCAATGGTTTCCGAAAGTGATTGCCGTCATCTGCATTCTTGGCGTCATCAGTGCTGCCGTCACCAGTGGCGACACGGCACTGCGGTCGGCGCGACTCATCGTGGCCGATTTCATGCATATTGACCAGAAACCCATCCCCAAGCGTTTATTGGTGGCCCTTCCCGTCTTTGTCCTTGCCGCAGGCTTGTTGGTGTTCTCGTTGGCCAATCCGCTGGGCTTCGATTACATCTGGCGCTATTTTGCTTGGGCCAACCAGGTGCTGGCCATGGTCACGCTGTGGGCCGTCACCGTGTTCCTGTCGAGGCTGAAAAAGGGCGGATGGTACTGGATAACACTCATCCCTGCCCTATTCATGAGCATGGTGACCATCAGCTTCATCTTTGTGGCTCAGAAAGAAGGCCTTGGCCGTTTCATTCCCAGCACAATAGGCTACAGCATTGCCGCCGTCATCACCTGTGCATTGGGGGCCCTGTTCTTCTATAAGAAATTGCGCAACAAAAAGTTTTTGTCGACCGACACACAATAATATTTCCCTTTTTGAGTTATTGTTACATTAGTTATTTGCAAACGAAACAAACCATCGTTATCATGAAGAAACATATCGCAATCCTGGCCTTGGCAATCCTCGTGGCAGCCACTGCCTTCGCAGGCAACAAACCGCGCAAAAATTCCCGCACCGAGATGGGCATCAACGGCAACGCCCTCTATGTCATTGAGTACACCTACAACATCAATGGCGGCAAAAACGGCGGACGCCAACTGATATGCATTGACTCGATCACTTTCGACAAACGAGGCAACTTCCAAGACAAAATCCGTCGCACCAACGGAGAATACATCTATTTCTCCTACTATTTTGACGTGAACGGCTACGCCTTGGGCTGGAACGAATACGACCGCAACAATGTGCTGACAGGCCGCACCGCCTACCTGAACGACAAAAACGGCAACCGCGTGGAGCGCACCGTATACTATCGTGAGCGCATGTCGAAGAAAGAGTCTTCGCGCTATGACAACAACCTCCTTGTCGAGGAGCAGAGTTACAACTCCAACGGCGAGATGACCGAGCGCCGCGTGTACAAATATGACAACATGGGCAACAACACCGAGCTGGAGTTCTACAATACCGAAGGCGAGCTGATGCAGCGCTACCTCTATCGCTACGACAACCGCGGCAACCGCATCGAGTGGCGCTACTACGACTCCGACGAGTTTCTCGTAGCCCTGACGACCTACTATTACGACGACCACGACAACGTCATAGAGGTCTCCTCTTTCAACTACGACGAGCACCTGAACTGGAAACACAGCTACGTGTATGAATATGACGAGGATGACAACTGGGTGCGCCAGACCATCTTCCGCAACAACAACCCCTACCAGGTCATCGAACGCGAGATCGCTTTCCCCGCTGACTGATCAAGGGCGCCACGTCTGAGGCCGAGGCCCCAAAAAAGCTTTTAAAACTGTTTAAAAATACTAAACATAAAGACAAACAGGGTGTCACCCATCGGAGAGACACCCTGTTTGTTTTTTTACATTCCTGATTATTCCTCCTCGCTGCCCATTCCCGAGAACAATGCATAGAAGAACAGTGAGCCCATGGCATCTTGGCACTCGCAGTTCTCCACAGCCTCTTCGATGATAGCATTGGCCTCCTCATCGTCTTTGTATTTCTGTTCGAGAGCCTCCATCATTCCCAGTGCATCGACAAGGCATGCCTCTATTTCGTCATCGTTTTCTAACTTTTCACAATCGCAGACCTTGCTGATAAAAGTGTCGGCGTCAGCCTTGGGATTGTACTTTTTGCTCAATCCGTTCGAATCCACGTTGCCATTGCAAGCGACCATCGTCATTACCAGCACCAAGGTGCCGATTGTCATCATTACTTTCTTCATAAATAGTTTGTTTTTTTGTTAATATAAATAATTATTACCTAATTTCTTTACAGCTGACACTCCAATTCGTCGAGTGTGGTGGTCTGCAGCCACTGCCAGACATTGGGGCTCAAGAATCCCGACTCCACCATGGTGCGCAACTGCCCGATGAAGGGGTTGAAAAATCCACCCTCGTTGAGCAGCCACAAGGGACGGGCGTCGATGCCTTCACCGCCATTGAATCGTCGCAGCTGCTTTGCGACCATCACCTCTGTTATCTCATCCAGTGTACCTATGCCGCCTGGCAGCGCCATGAAAGCGTCGGAATGGGCCAGCAGCCATGCCTTGCGCTCGGCCATACTGTCAACCAGCACCATCTGTGTGCAAGGTTGTGAATTGATTATCTCGGAGCCAAAAAAACGGGGGATGACACCCACCACGTGGCCCCCTTCGCGAAGCACTGCGCCACTCAATATACCCATAAGGCCGAGATTGCTGCCTCCATAGAGCAAGCTATGCCCTCGTCGGGCCAACAACAAGCCAAGTCGCTCTGCAGCAACAACATAAGCATCATCCAAAGGCATCGATGCCCCACAAAAAACAGCAATATTCATCGGTGTCTCGCGTTTGTAAATTTTTGCAAAGATACACAAAAAAAACAAATTGACAAAAACGTGGACCCTTAAAATAAAAGGTTCCGTTGTCAGACAATAAAAAAGCCAGTTTTTCGTTATGAAGCAATAAAAATGAAGTATATGAAGACATGGTTATTATCTGTTGTACTTGCTTTTGCCAGCATTAGCGCACTAGCCCCATTGGGCCACACGCCTGTACCCTTGGCGCTGAAGAACTACCAGTGCCGCAAATGCGCTGTCGTGGTGCAGTCGAGCAGCACACCATCAAGCTATGGCTGTCCTGCGGGCTCGTCACACCAATGGCAGAATTTGGGTGATGTAGGCTGGGAGAATTACCAATGTCGCAAGTGTGCCACACACGTGATGAACGAGCGGCAACCGTCGAGCTACGGATGCCCTGCCGGGTCGTCGCATCAATGGCAACATCTGAGCCGAGTGGGCGACAAGACCTATCAATGCCGCAAATGTGGCCTCGCCATACGCTGCAAAAGCTATCCGTCGAGTTACGGATGTCCTGCCGGGTCGTCGCACCAATGGAACAAATTGAGCAACTGACAGCACTATGCTCCAGAACTTTGCCGCCATCGACTTCGAGACCGCCAACACTCATCCGTCAAGTGTCTGCAGTGTCGGTATCGTCGTGGTGCGCGGCGGTGAAGTGGTGGACAAATTCTATAGTCTCATCCAGCCCGAACCCAACTACTACAACCGGTTCTGCCAATGCGTACATGGTCTGGGTCATGCCGACACCGACGATGCGCCGCTGTTTCCCGAGGTATGGGCTGCTGTGGCGCCACGCATCGAAGGCTTGCCCCTAGTGGCTCACAACGCCGCATTCGACAGCCGCTGTCTGCGCGCAGTGATGCAGGTGTATCGTATGGATTACCCCGACTACCATTTCTGCTGTACTTTAATATCTTCCCGCCGCCATTTCGGCAAGACGCTTCCCAACCACCAGTTGCATACCGTGGCCTCCGCCTGCGGCTTCGACCTGGAAAGACATCATCATGCCCTTGCCGACGCCGAAGCCTGCGCAGCCATAGCGCTGACAATCATGTGAGCACTTGACTTGCGTCGTTAGGGAATAGGCAAGATTACTATTCTTGATATTGAAACAAAGTCCCGCGCCAAGGTGCGGGACTTTGTCATCTATTCTATATGCATTGTCTCTGTTTTTATGTGTCATCGTCAGAACACGCAGTCGCCGTTCTTCACGGGTTGGGGTGCAGGAGGGCGACTCCATGGGCGGAGTCGGTGCCGAGGATGCACACCTCACTCTTCACGGAGCCGATGTGCATCGGATGCAGACTGACACAACAAACCACCTGGGTGCCGATAAGGTCGTCGGGGGTATATAGGACGGTTATTTGAGCCGACGATTTATTCTGCCTGATTTCGGGTCCGAAGTCGATGGTGACAGCGTAAACACGGCAAATCGAGCAAAGATTCTTTGACGGTCTTGCCGTTGGCTTTCAACCGCTGCGTTATGGATTTGATTGTCTTTCTTCATATCGGTTTGTCTGACCGTTTCGATTTGCTATAAGGTACAAGAGCCGGTAGCCCGCGCAAAGGAGCCTTGCGCATGGCAGTTTCGTTGCCTGATTTTTTGCCCTTTGTATTAGGTGCTTTTGTATCTTTGGGAGTACACGTTTTGTTGGTTTTGAAATATTTTCTTACATAATAATATAATTTCTTAAACGATGTTATTCCATTTCAACAGTTCATCATGCGACTCTTCGGTAATCCTTAGGCGGTCCTCCGGCGAAATACTCTGTAAAACCTCCATTCTTCTTGCCTTCTTCCTGCCTTCTTCAAAACGCCATAAATGCCACAAAAACAACACCTTGTGAATTACAAACATAGTTTACTGGGAATCAACCACCTACGAATAATAACACCGATTTGCATCGCTGTTTTTTCTGTTAAAAAACAAAAATCCACTCAAAATCTGTCCCATATAAACTCATATACAACTGCATCTGCTTCCAAATTTCGGAATATTGGCACAAATAACATCTTGGCAATCAACATATTTATAAACATAATATATAAAAAGGATTTATTATTGAAATTTTTGTGTATTTTTGCAGTTAAATATATATAATATGGCTACCCGCAATCTACACGACCATCCCTTTGATGAGGAAACAATACTAAAGCTGGAAATCTTTGAGGACTATCTCAAAGAGTGGTTGCCTACATTCGTGATGAGCCATGCTAATGATGACATCTGGATTTTTGACTTCTTTGCTGGAACAGGCTACGACCTCAATGGCGTTGCAGGAAGTCCAATCCGAATCCTTCAGCAAATAAATGGACAAGCGGGTAATATCTTTCAGAAAAGATGCAGGGTTCATGTCTGCTTAAATGAGTATGATCCATCTAAGTTTAATTCGTTAAAACAGTGCTGCGAACAATATATTAAAGAAAACGATGAATTAAACAGACTCCATAACAAGTGCCTCTTTCTAAAATATCACCACGAAGACTTTGCTGATTTGTTCCCAGAATATCATAATACCATATACGCATCCCCGTCCCTACTCTTTCTTGACCAGAATGGAATGAAGTTTTTGGCCGACAAATACCTCTCGGATTTGGAAAAACTCCCTCAAACAGATTTCCTGTATTATCTTTCATCCTCATACTTTATTCGATTTGGTGAGACTGAAGCATTCCAAACCAACATGAAGATTGACATGGATAAAGTTCGCCAAAACCCATACAAATATGTTCATCGGAGCATTCTTGTGCAGCTGAAGGAACGCCTGCCCCAAGGGTCCAAGCTAAAACTCTATCCTTTTACGATAAAGAAAGGCGCCAATATCTATGGCATTATCTTTGGTGCCAAACATCCTCTTGCGGTTGATAAGTTCTTACGAACCGTTTGGAAAAAGAACGCGATCAATGGTGAGGCCAACTTTGACATCGATGACGATAAGAAAAAAGGACAACTAGAACTTTTTGGAGAGAAGAAACCAACAAAAATTGAGTCATTCCAAGAAGACTTAAGACAGAAAGTACTGAATGGAGAATTGCGAACAAACAAGGATGTATTTGACTACACATTGGAACAGGGGCATATTCCCCAACATGCATCCGACAAATTGAAGGAAATGAAGAAAGAAAACTTGATTGGGTATGATGCACAAACCCCACTCGTTAATTACAACAAAGTATACAAAGAGAAACGCATTGTTTCGTATAAAATAACAAAACAATGAAGACAACCAAAATAGAATGGACAGACAAAACTTGGAATCCTATCACGGGCTGTGATAAGATTTCACAGGGCTGCGCACATTGCTACGCCGAAGTGATGTCACGTCGCTTGAAAGCTATGGGGTTGAAGAAATATGCCAACGGTTTTCAGGTGACACTTCATGAAGATTGTCTTGAGGAGCCACTCGCTTGGCGGCAACCGCACACCATCTTTGTCTGCTCCATGAGCGACCTCTTCCACAAGGATGTGCCATTTGAGTTCATCGACCGTGTGATGGACACCATCCGACGCACCCCACAGCATCGCTACCAGCTGCTTACAAAACGTGCAGAGTGTATGGCCGAATATTTCCACACGCACGATGTCCCTGCCAACGCTTGGTTAGGTGTGACCGTCGAGGCACAATCATCCAAACCACGTATTGACAGCCTACGTGACCTTCCCGCTCCAATACGGTTCCTCTCCTGCGAACCCTTGATTGAGGACTTGGGAGAATTGAACCTTGACAATATCGACTGGGTGATTGTCGGTGGCGAGAGTGGCCCACAAGCCCGCCCGATGAAAGAAGCGTGGGTGCTCTCCATCCAAGAACAGACAGAACGTCAAGGCTCAGCTTTCTTCTTCAAGCAATGGGGCACCTGGGGTGCCGACGGCGTGAAACGCAATAAACACGCCAATGGCAAACTGCTCTTCGGCGAGGTAATACAACAGATGCCAGAGAAGCTGGCGATATGATATTGTGTATAAATGCGTATAATTACGACTTGTTTAGATAAAAATGAATGGCGATATAAACATTGAGGATATCCGTTTTTTCCCTATTCGCAACTTTCAGTACGAGGAGTTCTTTCGAGACGTGCAATATACTGGAGAAACTCTTAACGTGGCTGAACGGAGCGAGTATGTGAAGATGACAGATGAAACTATTGCTCACAATCTGAAAGGATTGACAATGATATCCGAGGAGCTTGAACGAATCAAAGACCTCCATGATAATTATCACAATGTCCAAAGAGTGGTGATTTCGACAATGCTCTTTACACTGATGACAATGACTGATGGCATGGTCGCCAGCAAATATTTCATTCTTGCCGATAAAGATATTGATCGTGGTTTTATGCGAGGAAAGTTGTGGGTTATAATGAATGAAGGGTTCAAGAAACTATATGGGTTTGAGGATAAGACAAAAAAGAACTCTGAATGGTATAAACTACTCAGCGTATTGGATTATTTCCCCGATGAGGTTAAATCCCAATATGACCACTTGACATCATTACTTGAAAAGCACTCAAGGACATCCTCATGGTGGAGAGATGAGCGCAATATTGAAACACATATGGATGTCGAAAAAATGTACGCTTCAAGATGTGAAATAATTATTGAAGGCAACGTTCTCACAGATTTTCTCAAACTAATTGATACCCTTATGGGGGTGAACATGTTTTTATCAAATATGCACAACTGCCTGAATAATTTCCTCACCTACAAATATCTGCGAGGAGAACTGCGCGAGGAATAAAAACAAATTTGTAAAACAATGAACAAACAACAATTAGCAGCCAAAATATGGGCATCGGCAAACAAGATGCGCTCGAAGATTGAGGCCAACGAGTATAAGGACTATATTCTGGGCTTTATCTTCTACAAGTTCCTTTCCGACAAAGAGCTTGAGGTATTACGGAAAGACGGATGGACAGAAGATGAGCTACCCGAACTGACAGAAGCGGATAAGGAAACCGTCAAGTATCTGCAAGGGAAACTGGGTTACTTTATTGCATACGAGAATCTCTTTTCCACCTGGCTGTCCAGCGGTTCCGACTTCGATGTGTCGAATGTGCGCGATGCACTTTCAGCCTTTGCCCGTCTCATCAACAAAAACCACAAGAAGGTATTCAACAAGATATTCCATACGCTCGACACAGGGCTGAGCAAACTGGGAGGCACCTCTTCTGAACAAACCAAGGCCATACTCAAGTTGCTGAAGCTCATCAAGGATATCCCTACCGATTCCTCTCAGGACTATGATGTACTTGGCTTCATCTACGAATATCTGATTTCCAACTTTGCCGCCAATGCCGGCAAAAAAGCGGGAGAGTTCTATACTCCCCACGAGGTGGCGCTGCTGATGGCGGAAATTGTTGCCGACCACCTGAAGGACAGAAAGGAAATTCAAATCTATGACCCCACATCGGGCTCGGGTTCGCTGCTCATCAATATCGGACGAGCCATCGCCAAACATATCGACGACCAGAACAATATCAAGTATTACGCGCAGGAGCTGAAGGAGAACACCTACAACTTGACCCGAATGAATCTGGTGATGCGAGGCATACTACCAGACAATATCATTGTCCGCAATGGCGATACGCTGGAAGCCGACTGGCCCTTTTTTGAGGAGACCGAAGACGGAAAACCGCTGGAGAACACCTTTGAGATGCTACCTGTGGATGCCGTCGTTTCCAATCCTCCCTATTCGCAAGCATGGGAACCTCAGAATAGAGATGCCGACCCCCGGTTTGAGCGTTTCGGACTCGCCCCAAAGGGTAAAGCCGACTATGCTTTCCTGCTGCATGATTTGGCACACATCAAACATGACGGTATTGTAACCATCGTGTTGCCTCACGGGGTTCTGTTCCGTGGTGGCGAGGATGAAACAATCCGTCGCAATCTCATTGAATTTAATCATATCGATGCAATCATAGGACTTCCCGCCAACATCTTCTTCGGGACGGGTATCGCCACCATCATTATGGTGCTGAAACAAAAGAGGGACAATGAAGATGTACTGATAATTGACGCTTCAAAGGGTTTCGTAAAAGAAGGAAAGAACAACAAGCTTCGTGCCTGCGACATCCGCAAGATTGCCGATACTGTTATCCATCGCATAGAAACACCGAAGTTCTCACGCAAAGTAAGCCGTGAGGTTATACGCCAGAATAACTACAATCTCAATATCCCGCGTTATGTTGATTCGTCCGAGGCTCTTGAGACGTGGGATGCCTACGGTATCATGTTTGGCGGAATCCCCAACCACGAAATAGACCTGTTGTCAAAGTATTGGGACACATTCCCCTCTCTGCGCAGCGACCTCTTTACGCAAAAGGAAGACTCTCCTTGTTCCTACATTCACACGGAGGATGTGAGCACCAGCATCCTCGGCAATTCTGATGTGGAAGGATGGAGTACAGGCGTCCGTGAGGCATTAAAAACTCTGCCCGACTATCTTGACAAGCGGATTATCGGGAACGCCCTAACGTTGAATGTACACCGTGAGGAAACCGTGCTTGCCGATGAAATCTACCGACGAATCGAAAACCGTCCTCTTTTAGACCGATACAACGCCTATCAGATTCTTGACGACCAATGGACAATCATTCACAATGATTTGGAAATGCTACAAACCGAGGGCTTCCAGGCGACGAAGCTGGTAGATTCGAATATGGTTGTAAAGAAAGCCAAAAAGGAAGAGGATGAGGATACTGAAGTACAGGATGGATGGAAAGGACACATCCTGCCATTCGATCTGGTTCAACGCACCATTCTGAAAGAAAAAAACGAAGCACTTTTGCAGAAACAAAAAGAGCTGGAAGAAACCATCTCTTCTTTCGATGACCTGATTCTGGAATTGCCAGAAGAGGAAAAAGAAGCTCTTTTGAACGAGGACAACACAGAGTTTGATATGGAGAGTGTC
>JAILAT010000059.1 GCA_024681475.1 Bacteroidales bacterium
CGTCCCCTCGTGCCGCTGGATGGTGGCCGCTTCGCCACCTCCGACATCAACGAGCTCTATCGTCGCGTCATTATCCGCAACAACCGTCTTAAACGCCTCTTCGAAATCAAGGCTCCCGAAGTCATCATGCGCAACGAGAAGCGTATGCTCCAGGAGTCTGTCGACTCGCTGTTCGACAACAGCCGCAAAGTCTCCAGCGTCAAATCCGACAGCAACCGCTCCCTCAAGTCGCTCTCCGACTCCCTCAAGGGTAAGCAAGGCCGTTTCCGTCAGAACTTGCTGGGTAAACGTGTCGACTACTCTGGCCGTTCGGTTATTGTCGTCGGACCCGAACTGAAGATGCATGAGTGCGGTCTCCCCAAAGACATGGCTTCCGAGCTGTTCAAACCCTTTATCATCCGCAAACTCCTTGAGCGTGGCTTGGTCAAAACCGTTAAGTCCGCCAAGCGTGTTGTCGACCGTAAAGACCCCGTTGTGTGGGAGATTCTCGAGAACATACTGAAGGGCCATCCTATCATGCTCAACCGAGCACCAACCCTGCACCGTCTGGGTATTCAGGCTTTCCAGCCCAAACTGGTCGAAGGCAAGGCCATCCGTCTGCACCCGCTGGTGTGTACCGGTTTCAACGCCGACTTGGACGGTGACCAGATGGCTGTGCACGTGCCCCTGGGCAATGCCGCCATCCTGGAGGCTCAGCTGCTGATGCTGTCGAGCCACAACATCCTGAACCCTGCCAACGGTGCGCCTATCACAGTGCCGTCGCAGGATATGGTGCTGGGTCTGTACTACATGACCAAACCGCGCCACACCACCGACACTGAGACCGTGGCCGGCGAGGGCAGCTGTTTCTACTCGCCCGAAGAGGTCATCATCGCCCACAACGAGAAACGCGTGGCACTGAATGCATGCATCTCGGTGCGTATGCCCAAGAGCCTGCTCTACGAGGAGGTTCCTGGCGAAGAGGAAGGCACCACCGTGCTGCGTCGCCGCGACGAATATAGCATGATCCATACCGACCGTTCGTTCATGGAGGTCATCAAGGACAAGAACGGCAACGTGCTGACCGACCGTGACTGCACCTCGCAGGCCGAAATCGACCAGTGCTGCCGCACCGAGTTCGTGGTGGCCCGCGACAACGAGGGCTGGCCTGTGGTCGACGCCAATGGCCACTACATCAAGACCGACCGTCTGCGCACGACCGTTGGCCGCGTCATCTTCAACCAGGTGGTGCCCGCCGAATACGGCTACATCAACCAGGTGATGGGCAAGAAGTCGCTGCGCGACATCATCGGCGACCTCTTCACGCTGTGCGGCAACGCCGTGACGGCCAACTTCCTCGACGACATCAAGAACATGGGTTACCGCATGGCCTTCAAGGGCGGCTTGTCGTTCAACCTGGGCGACGTGATTATCCCCCAGGAGAAGGAGCAGATGATTGCCCACGCCAACGAGGAGGTCGAGGAGGTGATGTCCCAGTATGCCATGGGTCTTATTACCAACAACGAACGTTACAACCACGTTATCGATATTTGGACCAATACCAACAACCAGCTGACCGAGACGCTGATGAAGCGTCTGAAGGTCGACAACCAGGGCTTCAACCCCATCTACATGATGTATGACTCGGGTGCCCGTGGTAGTAAGGAGCAGATCCGTCAGCTCAGCGGCATGCGCGGACTGATGGCCAAGCCTCAGAAGGCTGGTGCCTCCGGCAACGAGATTATCGAGAACCCCATTATCTCGAACTTCAAAGAGGGTCTGTCGGTGTTGGAGTACTTCATCTCTACGCACGGTGCCCGTAAGGGTCTGGCCGATACCGCTCTGAAGACGGCTGACGCCGGTTACCTGACGCGCCGTCTCGTCGATGTGGCCCACGACGTCATCATCAACGAGGACGACTGCGGCACGCTGCGCGGCCTGCCCACCACGGCGCTGAAGAAAGGCGAGGATGTGGTTGTCACGCTGACGGAGAAGATTCTGGGCCGTTGCTCGGTGCACGACATCTATCATCCGGCTACTGGCGAGATGATCGCCGAGGCGGGTGCCGAGCTGACGGAAGATATCTGCAAGCAGATAGAGGATGCCGGCATCGAAGAGGTGGAAATCCGCTCGGTGCTGACGTGCGAAGCCAAGCACGGCGTCTGCGCCAAGTGCTACGGTCGCAACCTGGCGACGGGCCACATGGTGCAGAAAGGCGAGGCCGTCGGCGTTATCGCCGCACAGGCCATCGGCGAGCCTGGTACACAGCTGACGCTGCGTACATTCCACGTCGGTGGTGTGGCCGGTGGCAACATCGGTACCACCTCGAGCATCGAGGCACGCCAGCCCGGCCGTCTGGAAATCGACGAGCTCCGCGCCATCCCCTACAAAGACTTTGAAGGCAATGAATACAATATTGTCATCGGTCGTTCGGCCGAGATGCGTATCGTCGACCCGAGAACCGACGTCATCCTGTCGTCGGCACTGGTGCCCTACGGCTCCAAACTCTACAAGCTGAGCGGCTCCGACGTGCAGAAAGGCGACCTCATCGCCGAGTGGGATCCCTACAATGTGGTTATCATCTCCGAGGTTGCCGGTAAGGCCAGCTTCGAGAACGTCATCGAGAACGTCACCTACCGTGTGGAGAGCGACTCGCAGACTGGCCTGCAGGACAAGGTCATCATCGAAAGTCGCCAGCGCACCAAGAACCCCACGCTGAACGTGGTGGATTTCGAGGGCAACATATTGAAAGTATACGACTTGCCTGTGGGCGCCCACATCGGTGTCGAGCAGGGTCAGGACCTGAAGGCCGGCGACATCCTCGTGAAGATCCCGCGTAGCTTCGGCAAGGCTGGCGATATCACGGGCGGTCTGCCGCGCGTCACCGAGCTCTTTGAGGCCCGTAACCCGAGCGACCCCGCCATCGTGGCCGAAATCGACGGTATTGTCTCCGTGGCCAAGAAGCTGAAACGCAACAACCGCGAAATCACCATCACCTCGAAGACCGGCGAGCAGCGCAGCTACCTCATCAGCACCTCGAAACAAATCCTGGCGCAGGATCAGGACTACGTGAAGGCCGGCACGCCGCTGAGCGACGGCGCCATCACGCCTGCCGACATTCTGGCCATCAAGGGCCCGATGAAGGTGCAGGAATACATCGTCAACGAGGTCCAGGATGTGTATCGTCTGCAGGGTGTGAAAATCAACGACAAGCACTTCGAGGTCATCGTGCGCCAGATGATGCGCAAGGTGGAGATCGAGGATCCGGGCGACACCCGTTACCTGGAGGGCGAGCTGGTCAACAAGCTCGACTTCCACGAGACCAACGACGAACTCTTCGGCATGAAGGTGGTGGACGACAAGGGCGACAGCGAGACGCTGGAGAACGGCCAGATGATCACGGCGCGCATGCTGCGCGACGAGAACTCATCACTGCGCCGCCAGGACAAGCGCCTGGTGACGGCCCGCGACGCCAAGCCGGCTACTGCCAAGCAGATACTGCAAGGTATCACACGTGCTTCGTTGCAGACCAAGAGCTTCATCAGCGCCGCCTCGTTCCAGGAGACCACCAAGGTGCTCACCGAGGCCGCCATCAACGCCAAACGCGACTACCTGGAGGGCATGAAGGAGAACGTCATCGTCGGTCACCTGATCCCTGCCGGTACAGGTCTGCGCGAATATCAGGACCTCGTGGTGGGCAACCTCCACGAGCCTGTGCAGTCGGAGACTCCCGAGGCTAAGCCCGAGAAGAAAAAGAAGAAAAAAGTAGCTCAGCCGCAGCAGTAGTTGAGCGACCCGATGTGTATGGTGGGCAGCGTACGCCGCCCACCATACATTTTTTTTGTAAAAATCATAGAAACAATACATTATGGTACAAGAGAACAAGAACCAGATGAACCTCACTATCAGCGAGGAGGTGTCGAAAGGAACCTATAGCAACTTGGTGGTGCTGACGCATTCGCCCGCCGAATTCATCCTCGATTTTGCCCAGGCACTGCCGGGCACCAACAGCCCTGTGGTGCGCCAGCGCATCGTGATGGCCCCCGTTCATGCCAAACGACTGTTTATGGCTCTGAGCGAAAACATCAACAAGTACGAGAAACAATTCGGCACCATCACGGAGCCCGGCATGTCGCAGGATGCCGTGATGTTCGACGCGCTGCCTCAAGGCAAGGCATAAAGTGCATGGAACATGATAGTTATGAGTTATGAGCACCGCCAATGGCGGTGCTTTTTTTGTTCTCAGGAGTGCGTGAAAGTGGGCGGAAATTATAAAAAAAACTTAAAAATGGTAAGATTTTGTTTGGTGTTTTCTGTATTTTGTGTATCTTTGTATATTTGTTAAAAGACTCATTGTAGGGCGAAGTCTTCTCTAAGGCACTGATTCCATGTGTTGTAAGGAGAAAATATAGGCTATTTGCGAGGTAGAAAAATGCCCAAAAATATGATGAAAGTGCGAAGGAAGCCATATTGGCGTTGAGAAATTGGGCAGCGAGGTCGGGAGAAGAAAGAAACCCCAGGTGAATTGAAACATAAAGCGTTGAAATAAAAATAGTTAAAATACAATGGAAAACCACAAAAGAGCGAAGATAGGACTACGGGCGGCGCTGATGTTGCTGTCGGCAGTCCTTGTGTGTACGGCTGGCCATGCTCAGTCGCGCCCGACAGTGAAGGGCAGCGTGTATGGCGGAGGCCGTATGGCCGACGTTGACGGCTCGACGCTGGTAACCGTGGTGAACTGTAAGCCTGCTGACGACGGTGCAAACTGTGGTCAATACGGTGTACAACAGGTGTTTGGCGGTAACGACATAGCCGGTCAGGTGAAGTCGGAGACCCCCAACGCCAATAGCCATTCGGGCACGGAGGTTGTTGTCGGTACTGACGCGACAACCAACGAGATACGCATTGGCTCGGTGTACGGCGGCGGCAACGGTTACTACACTTACGGCACGTCGAACGACGTATCGGCCTCGAATGCAGCCATCAGCGTGGTGGGCGGCGTCAACACTGTTGCCAATGCCACGTCGGTGAAGAACTACAACGGAGAAGGCAGTGCGGTGGCCACCCTGTCGGCAGCTGCAGCGGTGCCTGCTTCGGTTCGTACCTTTGTGACCATTGGTAGGAACAATGCAACTAACACTTCTCCCAGTGCCTACGAGTACATTGACTCCGTGTTTGGCGGAGCCAAGAATGCCTACCTGACGGGTGCCACCGTCGACGGCGACGGCACGAGCGTCATCATCAACGGCGGTACGTTGTATGCTGTCTTTGGTGGCAACAATGTGGGTGGTGGACAGCCTGCCAACACGCGGCAGCTCATCACCGTGAATGGCACCAAGAGCAACACCAATTCGGTGAACATGGGTACTTTCAACTATGCCTACGACGACGGTCTTTCGAGATGTGTCGGCACGGGCACCCATGGCATCCGCTATCTCTTTGGCGGCGGCAATGCTGTGGCGGCGCAGAAAGTGACAATGAATATCTATGGCGGCCAGATAGATACCTGCTTTGCCGGCGGCAACTCGGGTACCGTGGCTGCAACCACTGTTAATGTGAACATTGGAAGCGTGGCGGGCATGACCAACACGCCGAAATATGATTTTGAGCACTCTCCCTACTACACTACGCCGGTGGCTTACAGCCCCAGTACGAGCGTCTATGATATCCGCTGCCTCTTCGGCGGCAACAATGTGACACCCATGGCGGTGCTACCTACCCTGAATCTTGTCAAGGGTGGCATCCATAACGTGTACGGTGGCGGCAACAAGGGCGCCATGACGGGTTCGGAGGCCTACGCTGACAACGTGAACAAAGAGGCTGGTTCGGCGGCGACAAACAGCAACCGAAGCACCTATGTCTATGTCAATAGTTCCAACATTCTTATCGATACCCTCTACGGTGGCGGCCAGAGTGCCGGCACCAGCTACGACACCTATGTGGAAATTGCTGAAGGCAAGGTCGGTACCGTGTTTGGCGGTACCAACATCCAAGGCACCATTCCGAATACTGCCAAGAGTAACGTGTATGTGCAAGGCGGCACGGTCTATGAGGCCGTGTTTGGAGGCTCCAACGGTTTCTACCGCTGCCTGAACGACGCCGAGACACACTATCAGGGCGGTACGCGCAACTACCTGTACGACAAAACCGGCGATGCCGGAGACGACAACCTCTACAATGAATTGGGTGGTTTGACCATCCCCTATATCTGGAACACCGATGTGCTGGTTGTTACCGGTGCCACGGTGAAAGGCAAAGTGTATGCCGGTGGCAACAATGCCCCTGTGGGTAGCAAGAGCACCGGCGGCGGTGTGGCCAAGGTCCATGTGACCGGTGGTACCATCGGCACCGGCACGGGCACCGGCTCGACGGCCTCGATCAGCGACGGCCTGGAAGGCTCGGTGTTCGGCGGCGGCAACATGACCAGTGTCTACGGTTACAACGACGTACTCATCACGGGTACCAGTACCAATACGAAAATTTACGGTGACGTGTATGGTGGCAACGACAAGAACGGTCAGGTGACCGGTCAGGGTCGTACGGGTACCTCTTCGGTGGCTGCCGCCGACGGCAGCTCGCTGAACAACCCGACCATCACCGTGGGCAACACCATCGCGCTGAGTGCCTCCAACGCCGCCAGCTATGTGAAGCTGACGGGCACGCCGACCATTGCCGGCTCGGTGTACGGCGGCGGCAACGGTAACTATAACTATTATACCCACTATGCCGACATCTTGGTTGCCAACGATGGTGGCCGCGAAGATGTGGTGTCGTGCAGCACCAGTCTGCCCGACCAGACCTCTTCGTTTGTCGACGTGATGCTTGACGAAGGTGCCTATGCGCACCGCGTGTATGCCGGCGGCAACTATGCCACGGTGAGCTCGAGTGCCATGGTGTGGCTGAACAACACCACCAAGACCGGCACCGCCGAGGTGGGTGCCATTTTCGGCGGCAACAACATGGTGGCCATGAATGCCGTTCCCGAGGTGGTGCTGCTGAAAGGCCAGGTGGGTCGTGTGTATGGCGGCGGCAACCAGGGTGACATGACCGGTTCGCACTCCTTCGGCCTGCTGCCGTTGAGCACCTACATAGCCATGACCTCCAGCGAGGTGGAAGTGACTGGTAACATTTACGGCGGCTGCAACTCGGCCGACGTGACCAACCATACATATGTATATATTACTAAAGGCACCGTCAATGGCAAAATCTTCGGTGGCAACGATGCCGCCGGCGAGGTTGAGGAGAGCCACGTGGTGGTGGAAGGTGAGCCTGGCTTGGTGTTGGGCGACATCTACGGTGGTGGCAACGGCGACTATGCTGTGACCGTTCATCCCACTATTGCCAATGCCTACTCGGTGTCCACCAGTGAGGATTATCTGGGCCTTGGTGGTATGGAGCCTGTATCGATGACCACATTGAAAGGTCGTCCTTACGTCGGTACCACGCATGTCACGCTGACCGGTACGGCTACCATTAATGGCAACGTCTATGGTGGCGGCGTCAGCGGCGACTGCGAAGACACCTATGTGACCATCGGTGAAAGCGGCGCTGGTGCCACTGCCAACCTCACTTTCGGCGGCATGATCTTCGGCGGTGGCCAGGGCTATTTGGCCAACATGGGTATCCAGACTTGTACTGACTGTAAGAAATACTACGGTGTGGCGCAGCTCGACGGTTCCGGCAACGTGACCTACGGCAACTCCACCGACCCGGGCAGCACCATCACCGCTATGGGTAACATCTTGGGTACCGTCCACCTGGACATCTATCGCATCAAGGAGATGACGGGACGCTCCACCATCTTTGGCGGCGGCCATGCCGGCAATGTGAAGGATGTCGAGCTGACGCTACATCCCACGATGACCACTCCGCTGGGATCCATCTACCTGGGCTGCCTGGCTAGCGATGTGCAAGGCACCACCCATGGTGTGTTTAACGGATATACGCCTCCCAGCGGTTCCTTGATTGACACCATTTATGGCGGCAACGACTTCACGGGTCTGTGCAACCACACCGACCTGCAGGTGAACAGTGGCGCCTACACGTTACTCTTCGGCGCCGGCAACGGCGACTACCAGTACTACGAGTGGTTACAGGATCGCCTGGATCCCGAAGATGCCACTGTCAGCCCCTATAAGGATGCCAAAGACTGGGCCCGCGTGCAGGGAACTACAATCAACAATGCCTCTGACTGGAGCACCATCTTCTCCGACGCTGTCGCCAATCCTTATCCTGACGGCTTCGTCACCGCCGGCCAGTGCGCCGACACGGTGCCCTACAGCATGCGTGTGGATATAGAGATTAATGATGGTACCTTCTTTGACAATGTGTATGGTGGCGGAAATATGGGTCTGGTCGGCAACCGCGACTTGGATCCTGCCAATGTGGCCGACGCTGACAAGGGTGTCGTCATCATGAATGTTCATGGTGGCCACTTCTCGCGCCACATCTTCACAGGCGCTTGCGGTCGTCCCGACATGCGCGGCTGGTATTTCCTGGGCGAAGACGCCTCGAACAAGAAACGCAGCAACAACGACGGTTCGCAGGCTAGCCAGCGAACCGTGGACTATGATGCTCTTGCCGGCACGGGCAAACTGCTGGGCAAGCAGCTGATATACGGCTTCAAAGAGTTTAACATGGATGGTGGCACGGTGGACTTCAGCGTGTACGGCGGCAGTGAGGCTGTCGACGACGGCTATCCCTTCGAGTGCCGCGACTATCAGGAAGTGGCTGGCGTGCTGCAGACAACCTTGCGTCCCTCCACAGTGCTGAACATCACCGGCGGTATCATCGACAAGAGTGTCTACGGCGGCGGCTACCAAGGTAATATCTACGGTTCGGTGTTTGTCAACATCGGCCTCGACGCTGTGAACGACAGTCCTGTGTGGACCAATAAATATCCGCTGAGCATAGGTTCTGACGATTCAAACACCATGGCCAGCTTCAAGCCCACCATGTCCATCGGCTCGGTGCTGACGCTGGGTGCTTCGGTGTTCAACGCCAGTGACTGGGGCGACGCCGGTGCCACTGCCTACTTCTACATGCGCGGTGTGTATGGCGGAGAGACCAACATGCTCGTCGACGGCGAGGGCTACAACACCTCGTCGGCCGTGTCGTCGAAACCCAGCATGGATATCCACTACAGCCTCTATGGTGCCGGCACTTCGACCGAGGGTGGCGACTTCAACCGTCTCATCACCGTGCGCCACTATGGCGACTATGTGTGCCCCGAGCCTTCGAAATCGCTCTTCTCCATCCAACGTGCTGACAAGGTGATACTTGACCATGTGTACTTGACGCTGCGCGGCGAGCAGGATGCCTACACCAGCTATGCCACGCCGAGCTACGGCCTGTGCCGTATCGACACGCTGATTTTCCGCATCGACAATATCATCCTCCTGCAGGCTCCGGCTGTATACATTGGCAACCTGGTGAGCATGAAGGACGATGAGGTGTATGAGATTTCCAACACGTCGCATCTATATACTAATGAACCAATTATTAGTAATGCAGATCCGGAGATTTATGTCACCGCTGCCAACAGCGAATATTTGGCTAACGACTTCTACGATAACTTGATGCCTCTCGATCCCAGCACCGCCTGCCAGACAGAGGACTACTGCACCAACAATGTGAACATCTGCGACAAGGTGCCCACCTCGCGCGGCAGCGTCGGCGAGCCTGGCGCCTTCAACGTGCTGATGATGATGAACGGCTCCTATGTCAAGGTGTCACCCTTCCAGGACATCGCACCCGTGGACCACGTGGATGATCCCGGTGAGCACTGGGGCCATGTCTATGGCTATATGTACCTGCAAGACCAGGATAACACGCAGAACTATGTCTACTCGCACGACAACCTTACGTCGGGCTTCACCGCAGATGGCGGTTTCATCAGCCCCTGCTCGTGCGACAACGTGGAAGATGCCACCTATGACAAAGAGCGCGTCTATACCAACGTGGGTGGCCACACCTACCGTACTTGGCGTGTGGGCAAGAACCAGGGTTCTCGCCGCCGCGCCATCACCTTGGTTGCCAATGTGATTCCCGACGGTGTGCTGAACGACAGTATCGCTTGGTACAACCTGGTGGACGACGATAGCAACCCCGCAACGCCGATGGTGCAACAGTCCAAGACTTTCACTCTGACGCACTATTCGGGCTCCACGGAGACTGCTACCCTGGGAACTCACGGCAACGAGTTGGCCTACGCCACCGCCACGCTGGAGCTTCCGCCGTCGAACACGGGTAACTTCTACGTTATCAACTCGGTGGCAATCGATGCCGACAACGGCGGCCAGCTGTCGCTGGTTGATCAGGCCTATATGGGCGGCACCGACTTCTTCGGCATGGTATCGGGTGTGAACGCGTTGACCAACGAGCCCAAGGACATTACCCAGATTGTAAACAACCCCAACTATACCTTCGGCCTATCATTCAACAATGGCAATTACTTCAGCACCGGATGCTGGAACGATACCATGGGTAGCCGTTTGCCCCAACAGGTGACCGGTGGCGGCGAGGAGCGTAGCCTTGTCGACGGAAATGGTGACCGCTACTCATGCTGGCCGCAGACACTGATTTCGGGTTCCACCTACCTGACGCGTAACGGCGGTTACATCTCGAATGCTGTTGACGGCGTGGGCGTTATCCCCACCATGAATTTCACCCTGCTGTACAGCACTAATCTGAGTACCAGCATCAGTCGCGACGTGAAGTTTACCTTCCATGAGTTTAAACCAGATGGTACCTATGTGGGACCTGTGGAGGTGACGGTGAACATCAATACGGTGCTGTCCGACTTCGAACAGTTGGAGTGCCCCGTGCTGGCCATGTACAACGAGGGAGTCTCCAACAAGTATGTGCGTAGTGTGACCATTCCTGCCTCGTTCCAGCAGCGAGACATCTATCTGGCCAACGTGGAGTGGTACATGAATCCCACCGTGGTGGCTTATGGCGAGGGTGTGCATGCCAACGATTTCCACATCCAGTCGCGCGAGACTGCGGTGTCCGACAACAACCATTTCGGCTTCTATGTAAAACCATCAGAGCATTCGTCGGAGAATGTGAGTAACATTCTGGGTTGGTATGCCGTCAAGGATTCCTTCGATGTGTATAGTTTAGCCACGGCAGCTTACCAGCGCTACACCGGCACGTCGAACGTTCCCGACCAGGTGACCTATAACAGTGGCACTGTGGTGAGAGGCGACGGTGTGACCTACGACAATATGACCGCAGCCTTTGGCGCCGGCGGTGAGCATAACCCCGAGAACGGCCTCTGGATAGGCACATTGGACGGTCGTGCCGCTGCGACATTGGAGGTGTCGATGAACTTCGACGGCTTGCAAATCTACCACACGCACTTCTCGGCAGGTGATCCGGGTCCCTTGGCCTATGTGAACCTGACATTCAAGTATGTGAACACCAAAGCCACGTTGTCGGCAGGCAACTATGTGGCCAAGACAGGATACTTCAACGTGCTGGTGGCATTGCGCACCCGCGAATCGGGCGACACCATCTATCTGGCCGAAGACTACCTTCTGTCGCGCACTCCCACTGGAGGCAGCAGCCCCTTGACGATGCATTCCTATGAGTATCATAGGGCTCCTGTAAAAATGGCGGCCACCTATGGTAGCTACTATGCCGACTCTGCCGCGGCATTGGCTGTCTTACTGAATCCTACTACCGACGCAGATCGCCGTCGTATTGAAACTGTTCTGGAAGAGCTGTATGCCAGCGAGTTGTCGCAAGAGAGCCTCCAGGCCGACTACATCCGTAACAATCCTGACTACTACCTGACCAGCATTGTGCCGGCCATGAAAATATACCGTGAGGGCGACGTCATCGATATCATGCAGACGCTGAACTATTCCAGCGTGGGTGCCACGACAATCAACTTCGGCGGCGACGAGTCGTACCCGTTGCAGATTATCCGCTACTCGGGCAGCCACTACAAATTCCCCACGGCGGCCTGTGCGCTCTACGACCCGATGTTCAATGTCAACGGAGGCCAGTTGGCCATGCACGACGTGCTGCTGAACGGCAGCGGCTGCACCCGCCAGAAGAGCCAACTGGTTGGAGAGTATAATGCCCCTGTACACGGTGATAGAACCCAAGTGAATGGTGTCTCCTATTGTGACCACTATCCGCGTACGCGCACATTCCTCTTTGCCAATGCGCCGATGGTGAACTGCACCAACGGCGGCACGGTGAACCTCAGCCGCAATGTGCGAATGACCAATAACTTCAACAAGAGCAAGAACACCGGTACGGCAGGCGACGGCTA
This sequence comes from Bacteroidales bacterium, assembly GCA_024681475.1. Taxonomy (GTDB): domain Bacteria; phylum Bacteroidota; class Bacteroidia; order Bacteroidales; family P3; genus Colimorpha. Next base: position 12,266 of record JAILAT010000059.1, read on the forward strand.
CAGCGAGCTTGATGAATCGTCTGACAGACTGTTCATGGGCGGTGGCGCTGTGGCGGTGACCGACAATGGCAAGGTGCTGCTGGGCAATGGCGCCCATATCTACGACAACGCAGTGGTTGACTGGGGTGAGGATGGCTATTTGCCGCTGAACTATGGCGGTGCCATCTATGTCGACGGCGGCCAGCTGACGCTGGGTACCAGCGACAAGGAGTCGACCTTCGACGTGAGCCGCAACTTCTATATGCGCAATGTCAGCCCGTTGGCCACGACGACCACCAACCTGGTGAGCGGTACGCCGATGAGCGACACCGCTACGCTGCGCAACGCGCTGTTCAGAGGGGTGATTAGAGCTGCTGGTACCGTCCACCAGTTCAGTGCCTTCGAGATAGACACCGCATCGCATATCAACAACTACTCGCTGAGCAATGTGTACCTGACCCGCAAGCCCTGGACGGTTCCCGCCCCGGCAGTGTGTGTGACCCAAGACGACGGCACCATCAGTGCCAGCGACATTGAGGACCATGCCAAGGTGCAGGGCGATGCGCAGAGCGACGTGATACTCTTTGTCTGCGAGATGACCGACGATTCGCGCGTGGGTATCAGCAAATGGTTCCCGGGCTACGAATACACGCACACCTCGTCGGCCAGTGAGCATCTCGACTGCGACGTGCCGCGCGACACCATCGTTGTGGCACGCCCGACGACGACCAACGAGACCCTTACGGACCGTGTCTTCAAGGCCAACGTGTTCTTCAACGACTCGTCGTTCTACTCGGCCAACTCGATGTTCACGAAGATATACCCCGAGGTGAACTACAACAGGGCATCGCTATCGCCGACCTATGATGACAATGTGTGGGTCTTCTTCCATGGCTCGCTGAATGCCTACAGCATCTACTTCCAGCGTTGTGCCACCTTCGGCAAGGGCGCGCTGCCCAAGCTTAGCGAGACGTGCGACGACCAGCGTGTGGTGCTGAAGAACTATGGCGACACCATCTACTTCTGCCAGAACCCTGTGGCTACCTGTATGGCCAGTACGGACACCGTCTTCTTCCGCGTGGGTGGCGGTTTCTTCCCCTACACTTACAAGTGGGTGGACAGCACGGCGAAGTTCAATACGCCCTCCGAGCCCGTTGTGGATATGCGTGAGCGTATGACCTTCGGCAGCAACTCCACGGTGATGTCTGACCCCAACCTGGTCAGCCTGGCCCAGCGTGACACCTTCATGCTGCGCAACCTGGAGATTCCGCTGAGCAACATGTATAAGGACTTTGTGTACATGGTTACGGCCACCGACATGACGGGCCACTGCAGCGTGCAGCAGCCTGTTATGATTCGTTCGGTGAAGTCGAAGCATACGACCTATACAGATATTGACAGAAATCCGTCGGCATCCTACGACAACAACGGTTTCCTGAACAAGACGGTATCGTACGAAGTGGAAGCCCCCGGCGTGGACAGCACGGGCATGAACCACGAGGCACCGCGCTATCTGCGTGTATTCCGTTCGTATGAGATCGATCCTGAGATTTATCCTGCCGCGGCTCAAGGCGTGGTGAAATACTACGACCCCCTTGATGACGAGGAGAAAGAGTTCACTGCCGAGTCGGAGTTCTGTCCTGGCGACGTGGTGCAGCTGCGTCCGCATCCAGCATCGTCGGATTGGGAGTTTGTTGGCTGGGATTTCGACCCCTCGGGCAACGAGAACCCCAACTATGTGACAATCGAGGGCATCGGTAACAACACGCCTAAGGTGTACTACTCGCCGAGAGACTACTGGTGGCAGGTGGTCACCACCCAACCGGCAGGCTATCAGGTGGACTACTACGGCAACGTGACCATCAGCAGCAAGGAGGGTCTGGCATGGCTGATCAGTGTGGTGAATGGCTACAACGGCCAGAGCGCCCGCACCTTCCGCTTCAACTCGATTACGTTGAACTCGGGCGACTACGATATGGCGGCTCACAAGTGGACGCCCGTGGGTACCTTGGTACATCCTTTCGAGGGCGATTTCGACGGCGGCAGCAACGACATCTACAATATCATTGTCAATGAGGAGGATGTGCAGCGCGTAGGTATGTTCGGCTACGTGAAGAGCGACCATGCCGACATCCGCGACTTCAAGCTGCACGAGTCCCTGCTGAAGGGTAACACCTACGTCGGCGGCGTGGTGGCCGAAATGGACAGCAACGCTACGCTGCAGCACGTGAAGATTGGCGACAATACCACCCTCTTCGGCGAATACTGCATGAGCGGTCTGGTGGCCAAGATGAAGAACGAATCCCTGGTGGACGGCAACATCGTCAGCGGTGTGAAGCTGATAGGCAATGCCATCTACGCCAGCCACGGTGTCGGCTATGCCGACGCTCCTACCGAGTTGCGCAACAACTCGATAGGCACCGATAGCGTTGATATTAATGATGTCAACAACTTGGACAACCTGAACTACCTCTACTATGGCGACCAGAACGTGGGTTCGTACATCTATTACGGCGGTCTGCTGGGCTACAGCAACAACAATAACAACACCGGCGGTGGCAAGACGGCCGAACGAGTGACGGTCAACAACAACTACGTGATGGTCAACGTTTCGGGTGGCCAGAACGTGGGTGGTCTGATTGGCCGCGCCAAGAATGCGGACCTCAACAACAACTACGCCTATGGTCTTGCCAAGGCCACGTCGAACCTCGGCGGCTTGGTGGGCTTCTGGGATGAGAACGTGACGGTCAGCAACTGCTACTACGAAGACGGCATGGCCAACGAGTCGGTGGGTCTGAACGCCTACGGCGACCTGCCGGAGAACTCTACCACCTTCCGCGGCCACGGCCAGCAGGTGACGCTGACCCAGCATGTGGGCGGCTACAGCAACCTGACGCGTGCCCTGAACAAGTGGGTCGACGCACAGGGCGACACGGCCTACTACCACTGGCGCTCAGCCGAGGGCACCGAGAACTTCGGATATCCTGTGTTTGGCGATCCCGACATTATCATCGTTCGCGACACCGTTGCCGAGACGGCTTGCGGCGGCTATGAGTTCAACGGCCAGTGGCTCGACCAGAGCGGCGAATACAGCGTCCACGTGGTGGATAGCACCGACTATCTGGACAGCACCTTCACGCTGATGCTGACGGTGAACTATGGCGACTCGACGCAGGTGGTCGACACCGTGGTGCTGGGCAACGCCTACGAAGGCTACGGCTTCAACTTCACGGCCGACGAGCTGACGGAGATATTCCAGAGCTTGGGTCGCGGTCCTGTGGAGACCTACCATGCTGTAGACTTCCAGGTGAACGAATATGGCTGCGACTCGGTGGTGCTGCTGACACTGTTCATCATCAAGAATGGTGTCGAAGTGCCCGAGGCGGTGGCCAACCTGAGCGAGGTGAAACTCTATCCTAACCCGACACGCAGCCTGGTGCATGTGGAAGGCACGGCGATGCAGCGCATCGAGGTGTACGACCAGATGAGCCGCAGGTTGATGGTGCTGGAGCCCGACGACAAGGAGGGTACCACTACCGTCACCTTCGACCTGACGGACCATGCTACGGGCTCGTACTTCGTGCGTGTGGAGACAGCCTATGGCGCAGTAGTAAAGAAAGTCATTAAGAAATAAAACAATAATACCATGACGGAGAAACAGAATAACCCTGGTGAGCGGCTCCCCTACGAGGCGCCGCGGATAGAGGTCTTCGAGTATGCCGTGGAACGCGGTTTCGCCGACACCTATCGTCGCGCTGAAGGACACAATATCGAAACCGTCAGTGAGATTACCGACAACTCGGGTCTCGACGGTGGCGAGAACTTCCACGGCGAATGGTATTAGAAAGGATTGGAATAGTCGGACCGGCTGCGGCTGGCCCGACTATTCCGACAATAAAACAGTAACAAAGAAAAGAGAAAATAGACAATGAGAAGAACAGTTATACTGTTGGCTGCAACACTGATGGCAGTGGCGTTTGTTGGCTGCGAAAAAGAGCGTGTTTCGTCGCTCGGTGCCCGGATGGAGAATCTGAGCTACACCAACGAGGAGGGGCAGAAGGTATATCTGACTCACAACGAAGAGTGGCTCTACTGGGAAGATGGCGATGCCATCAAAGTGTTTGTCGGCGATGTCACCGACCGTTTCCACTATATGGAAGGCGCAGGAACACAGCACGCCCAGTTCCATTCCGATGAATATGGTGTGGAGAGGGGTGCGGAGGCCTATGCCATCTATCCTTACCATGCCAACGCTGGCAGAGAGCGGGTGGTTATCCCCAACGAGCAGCCCTATCGTGAACACTTGGACCCCTATGCAGACCTCTCCTTCGGCAAAGGCGTCATCCCCATGGTGGCATACCAGAAGAAAGGCGTGGACTTCGACAGTAGCCTGTATTTCCACGTGGTCTGCGGCATCCTGCGTCTGCAGCTCTATTCGACTAGCAACGAAGAGTATACCATCCAAGAGGTGACTATTAAGGAGATTTCCGACACGCCGAAACAGATTTCCGGCCCCTTCAATGTGAACAACATTAAGCAGAATGCTCCCTATGTGACGGCCACCGACGCTTCGGGCGACAATCTCGAGATGACCATCACCGGCATCAACCAGCCTGTGGGTGGCGGCTATGCCAAAGCCAGCGACAATATGTGGTTTTTCTACCTGCCGCTGCCGGCTATCACCTCGGCGTCGACGACCACCAACTACAAGCTGCGCCTGACGGTGAAAACCACCGACGCCAAGAAGGCGGTGCACTATTTCTCGAAGACCTTCTCGACACCTATCCGCCGCGCCAACATCTCGAAGATGCAGGCTCTGGACATCAGAGACTGGAGCACCTCGGCGGGTGACGGCAACACGGACCAGGGCGTCGCCAGACTCTCCATCGTAGGCGAGGGTACCCAGTCGCGCCCCTTCCAAATCTATTACCTTCAGGAACTTGTCGCCATCCGTGACAGTATCAACAACGGCAAACGCATCAACGGCAAGGTCATTAACTCGGAGACCTACTTCAAACTGATGCGTTCCGACATCACGCTGACCACGTCCAACTGGACCCACGGCATAGAGAACTTCACGGGCAAATTGATCTCCACCAGCGCTAGCGCCAACACCGCCGGCATCATCAACAACAGCCATTCGCCAGTGTTCGAATCCATAGGCTCTGGCGGCTGGGTGGAAGGCCTTGTCGTGTCGGGAACCGAGACCTTGGCATTGCCTAGCGGCACCAAGAGCTATTCACCCTTCTGTACCGACAACTACGGCTACATGGTGGACTGCCACAACAAGACCAATGTCACCATTACCTCTTCGAACAAGAACTTGGCAGGCCTCTGTGTGAGGAATATGTCTGGCGGTGTCATCGTGGGCGGCGCCAACCGCGGCACGCTCGTTTCCACCGCCAATGTGGCCGGTATCTGCGTGGAGAACTACGGCATTGTGCAGGGCAACTTCACCCTCTCCAATGCTGCTCCCTCGGCCACCAACATTGCAGGCATCTGCACCACTAACGAGGGCAGCGGTGTCATACAGGATTGTATGGTGTCGGTGAACAACAATGTCAACTCCTCGGGCAACTGGGGCCTTGTGGCCTTTGAAAACTTTGGTAAGATGAAGAACTGCAAGTCGGTGGGTGAATTGACCATCACCACCACGGGTAGCATCGGTGGTATCGTCAATACCATGAACTCCGCCTCGGCCACCATCCATGACTGCTCCAACCTCATCAACCTCTATGGCGGCTCGGGCAGCATTGGTGGCATCGTCGCTTTCCTGCAGAATGGCGAAGTGTCTGACTGCTACTCCTCGGTAGGCCGCAACCTGTATGTTGCGGGCGGCGGTTCTGTGGACTATGCCGGTGGTATTGTGGGATACATGACCGGCGGCAATGTGCGCAACTGCTACAGCCGCACCGACGTCCAGATGGCTACCAACTGCGGTGGCATCGTGGGACGTCTGGAAACGGAGACAGTCTCGCCATCGACGCCAGACATTGAGAACTGCTGGAACGACTACACCAACTTGGACTTCTACGGCAACATAGAGTCGGGTGTCATCGATGCGGCCACCTGCTACAACAAGGCCCATCAGACGGGCGTCACGCAGTTCTCGACTACCACTAATTATAATGTAGGTGGGACGCCGCTCTATACACTACTGAACACGTGGCAAGCGTCGCATACAACCTACAATGAGTGGTCCTCACAAGGTGCACTGCAGATTCCGGTCTTCATCTCCAGTAAAAAGGGAGGCAAGCCGAGAAGATAACACCATACGCCGTAGTCATCGCTCTACGGCGTTTTCTGTTTAGGGAGTTGAACAAACATGATAACATCAAAACTATAACATAGACTACTTCGATCACTATGACTTTTGGTACAATTCTTTCCATTATAATAAATATGGCTGGTGCTCTGGCCGTGTTCCTTTTCGCAATGAAACTCATGAGCGAAGGTCTGCAGAAATTCGCCGGCTCCAAATTACGTCATATACTCACCAAGATGACTGGCAAGCCGTTGAGCGGCATTCTTTCGGGTACGGCCATCACAGCAGCTATCCAGAGTTCGTCGGCCACGACGGTAATGGTTGTGGGATTCACGGAGGCAGGGCTTCTGTCGTTGGCTGGTGCCATTGCCGTGGTGATGGGCGCCAATATCGGCACCACCGTGACAGCATGGATCATCTCCATCTTTGGCCTTGGCAATGGCGACGGCCAGTTCTCGCTGCCACTGCTGTTGGCTGCCGTTTCGTTGTTTTTCATCTTCTCCAAAAAGAGCAATCTCCAGTCGCTGGGCCAGTCAATAATAGGCCTCGCCTTGTTGCTTATCGGCATGGGGTTCCTTCAGCAATCATTCCCTAATTTGACAGACTATCCTGATTTTCTCCATGCTCTTTCACGCTGGAGCAAGTGGGGCTATTTGTCGATACTGATATTTATTGTTATCGGCGCTGTGATAACGGGTGTTATCCAAGCTTCCGCCGCCATGACGGCCATCATTCTGCTGATGGGCTACAATGGTTGGATTGGCTTTGACATGGCCATGGCGCTCATCATGGGCCAGAATATCGGTACCACCATGACGGCACAGCTTGCTGCCATGACCACCGGAAAAACCGGCAAGCGCGCAGCCCGTGCCCACCTGATGTTCAATGTGATGGGTGTTTTGCTGTGCCTCATAGTCTTTTATCCGATGCAGCATCTCATTGAGAATATTGTGGCATCTGTGCCGCTATTTTCCAGCCTTATGGGTGGAGATATGCCTGCACAGATAACCATCTTTCATACACTTTTCAATGTCGGCACTACTCTGATTCTTGCCTTTTTCATTCCGCAATTGGTAAAACTTGTGGAGTGGATGGTTCCCGACAAGAAGGATGGTGAAGAGGAATTCCGCCTTACCTATCTTGAACCCACGTTGCTCAGCACCGCCGAGCTCAATCTGCAAAGCGCCAAGAGCGAGATTGAGGATTTCTCGAAACGTGTGCTGCGTATGTACACTTTCCTGCCGGGCTTGCGCACGGCCAAAAACGACGAGGAGTTTGACACCATCATGCGGCGTGTCACCAAATATGAAGAGATTACAGACCGCATGGATCTGGAACTCACTAAATTCCTTACCCGTGTGGGGAGCGGTGACGTGAGCCAGCATGCCTCGGAGCGTATCAGTACCATGCTGCGCATCATTGATAACCTGGAGAGCATCGGCGACACTATCTACCAGATAGCCATGACACGCAAGAATAAACGTGAGGATGCAGTCCACTTTGACGACGGGCTCAACGAACGTTTGGAGCACATGAGAGAATTGGTGCAGAATGCGCTGGATGTGATGGACAGCAACCTGAAAGACTACGACCACATAGACCTGGATGCCGCCTACGCCGCCGAGCATGCCATCAATGAATACCGCGACCTGCTGCGTACGCAGCACCTCGATGCGCTGAAGAACGGCACCTACGACTACGCCATCGGCAACGCCTATAGCAGCCTGTATGCACTCTACGAGAAGCTGGGCGACTATGTCATCAACGTGTCGGAAGCCATCGACAACAGCCGCAAGATCGTGGACTCCAACTAGGCCAAGGTGCCTCCTTTTTTCATGAATTATTCATTAATTTTATGGTTAAATTAATGGTAATTGGATGTTAAACATGATTCTATGGCGTTAACAGTCACCTATATTGCCCACAGTTGCTATGCCGTGCAGACCTCCACGGCATTGCTGGTGTTCGACTATTGGAAAGAGCGTGGCGAAGACTGCTCGATGGCTGCTGTGGAGCGTGGTGAGACGACACCGCCGGAGCCTGAGAAACTGGCGCAGATGCCCCTGCATCGTATCATTGCCGGGCGTGGCGACAGACAGCTCTATTTCATCGGCTCCCATTTCCATCAGGACCACTACAACGCCGAAATCCTCACCTTCCCCACAGCGCGTTGCCTGCTGTCCTACGACACCGTCAAGCGGCACCGTGTGCCCAAGACATTTCCCGCTGTGGTGCTGCATCCCGGCGATGTGTATGAGGACGAAAATCTGAAACTCCACGCCATCCATTCTACCGATGTGGGCATCTCATCGCTGGTCACCTTGCCCGACGGCACCACCCTCTACCACGCCGGCGACAACAACAACTGGTATTTCCCCGAAGAGGAGGACCAGGACAACATCCACTGCTCGCTGATGGAGATGGAGGGCATCTATCTGGCCACCCTGCGCGAGGTGCGCAAGGTGACACAACACGTCGACCACCTCTTTTTCCCTATCGACCCACGTCTAGGCAAGGAGATGCTGCGCGGTGTCTTTCAGTGGCTTTGGCACATCGATACCACATGGCTCTATCCCATGCACTGCTGGGAGCAATGGGACGAGGTCCGCACGTCGCTGGACGAACTCAAGATGCAGTTCCCCGAGTTGGGAGTGGTGCTGCTGCCCGACACAGGGGAGAAGATACAGTATCAGCCTGCTGATGACGAGGAAGTACCGCTGTGGTACGAGGGCCCTTCAGATGAGATAAAAGACGGCGATATTATCAGAATTGACTGAACTTTAGTATAATATACAACGATAGTAACTGTTCCGCTTTATCAATACGCTCCTTGTATTAGGTATCGTGGCGATTGTTCTCTTTGTTGTCGTGCTGCCCGATCGGGAGCGCCTCTTTACGGGCCTTTTTATGTCATCATTTGTCGTTGGCCAAGGCTTGGCCAATCTCTTTTTGCAACAGGCCCAGCCGTTGGATGCTGCTGTGCTTGAAAAGCCATAATGTCCAGTAGCAGAGGTTTCTGCGCGTCTTGCGCAGCATTGCGACGGTAGGGCCACTGAGGCGTGCGCCGAGGTGTGCCCATGCTACAGCCACCAGCCCCCACCAGGGTCCGATGTCCCATAGCTGGCTCATCCACAAGCCGTTGGCAAAGCACATGACCAGGCCGATGGCGATGGTGTAGAGTATGGTGGAAAAGAAGCGGATGCCGTAGTTGACGGAGCTGCGGAACTGGGGGTCTTTGATCATGCGGCGTACCACCAGGCTGGTGGGCACAAAAGTGGTGGGATAGCATAGCAGCATGAACAGCAGCACCCACCGCACGGGGGCGAAGAGTACTGCCGCCGTCACCAGTCCGGCCAGTGCCAGCAGGGGGAGCAGCGTGACGAGGATTGAATTGTGGAAGCAGGCTGTCTTCACATTGATTCTCATCTTTTTGCAGATGTTGCGGTAGGATTTGGCCTTGTCGAGCAGCGGCAGGGTCGTGTCGGGGGCCTCGTTGAGCCGTCTGTCCATCGTTGTAGCGACCAGCTGGCGCATCTTGAAGCGGTTCCAGGCGTTGTTTTTCAGCTTCTTGCTTTTCAGCAGCGGCCGTGTGGCAATGTTGCCGAGGTCGTAGATGGCGTCGTAGTGCTCTTCGCTACGGATATCGTGCATCTGGGCGCGCAGTGCTGGGGCCAGCGCGTCGCGCATCTGGTTGAGCGCCACGGGCTCGTTGCTTTCGAAGGTCTCCATGAAAGGCTGCACGGGGATGGGGTCGCCGATGTTGACCACCAGGTTGCTGTAGGGCTCCTCATATTCGTCGAAGTCGATTCCCGTGGGGACGATGTAGAGTGGATGGTCGCCCAGCTTCTTCTGGGTCTCGCCGGCGATGCGGAACATTCCCTTCACCAGCGGCAGCAGGCGGTGCTTGTTGTTGTGGCGTCCTTCGGCCATGAGGCAGAGTGGATAGCCGTCGAGCAGCACATCACGCGATTTGGCGAAGATGTCGTCGTTTTTCGACAGGTTTTCCTTGCCGTCGCGGATGCGATAGACGGGCAGGATTTTCAGGAAGGTGAGGATGGCTCGCACCGTAGGTCTGGCGAAGATGTCGCTACGCGCCAGAAACACTGGCGGTTTGGGCGAAAAATTGAGCACCGCCAGAGGCTCCATGAGGGCCTGCTGATGGCAGGGAGCGATGATGTAGGCTCCCTGTGTGGGCAGTTTGTCGAGGCCACGCACCACGAAGTGGTTGTAGTGGCAGCGTGCCCCGAATTGCACCAGGGGGCTGAGAATGAGATAGAGTCGGTTTTTGTCCTGTATAGCTTTGCTCATGGCGTTGCCTTTTCTGTTCTTTGTTCCGTTTCTAAGGATGCCAAAATATGCAGATAATACTGTTTCATAGCTATTTATCTGCGTTTGGGCTTTCCTTAGCAATCCACAAAGATACATAAAAAAATTGCTTTCACATACGAAAAAAGTATTTTTTGAGTTATCCACGAAAAGCAAAAAGCGCCCATGAAAGTGAAGACCCCTATACTGATCGTGATATTCCTGCTTTTGGCAGCAGTAGGCCCTGTGTGGGCACAGGAACCTACGGGCACTGACAATTCACGTCGTGTCAATGTTGCCGAAGCACCTGATCTTCAGCCCATACAGGAGACTTCTGCCCGCCGCAATGCCTCGCCGGTGGCGCGTTCTTATATGGATCGCCTGCTGGTGCGCGCCACCATTGTCGACGGTGACACGATACCCTATTTCATCCTCCAGCCCGTGAAGATTGTGCAGACATGGTCCCTGCTTTCCAAAGAGGAAATACGTAAGAACCAGAAACTTATACGCAATGTCAAGAAGACGTTGCCCTATGCCAAGGAAGCCAAGCTGCGACTGCAGCAGTTGGACCAAGAGCTGGCTGCCATGCCCCCCAAGAAGCGCAGCAGCTATGTGAAACAGGTGGAGAAGGAGTTGCTTGACGATTTCGAAGATGAGCTGATGGACCTCACCGTCAGCCAAGGCAAGATTCTGATGAAGCTGGTGGACCGCGAGACGGGCAGTTCCTCCTATGCGCTTATCAACGAATTCCGAGGCTCGGTCAGGGCCTCGTTCTACCAGTCCTTTGCACGTATGTTCGGCATCAATATGAAGCAACGTTTCGATCCGGCGCACAACAAGGATGACGAACTCCTTGAGCGCGTGGCGCGCTCGGTGGAGCAGGGGAGAATATAATTACTGAATACCATGACTTTGCATACCCATCTTCTGTGCTGTCAGCCTGCCGTTCCTGTGCGGGCCGAAGCCTCGCACCGTGCCGAGATGGTCAACCAGCTGCTTTTTGGCGACCGGGTGGAAGTGCTTGAGCAACAGGATGATTGGTTGCGGTGCCGAGGCTGCTACGACGGATATGAGGGCTGGGTCCTCCGACGTCAGCTCGTTGACGATGTGGCGGCGGATGCCGCCGACCCCGAGGTTGTCGTGGGCCTTTCGTCGCAAGCCTTGCCTATGGTGCCCCTTCGTCAAGAGGGAAAAGAAAATCCGCTGCTGGTGCCGTCGGGCAGCGTGTGTCGAGCCAGTATGCTACAAGATATTAATTGCCAGAAATATACCCCTGCCGATGCCGTGGAGCTGGCGCGACATTATCTGGGCGCTCCCTATCTCTGGGGAGGTCGCACGGCGATGGGCATCGACTGCTCGGGTCTGGTACAGGTGGTCTACAAGATTTGCGGCATCGCACTGCCGCGCGATGCCTCGCAGCAGGTGGAGGTGGGCGAAGCTGTTGATTTCCAAGAAGCTTGTGCCGGTGACCTGGCCTTTTTCGACAACGAGGCCGGCCGCATCGTCCATGTGGGCATCGTGGCTGGAGAAGATCATATCGTCCACGCGTCGGGCCGTGTGCGCCAAGACAGCCTCACCGAGCAGGGCATCTTCAACGCCGAGGAGCAGCGTTACACACACCATCTGCGCTGTCTGCGCCGCATCAGTTAGCAGGCCTTGTATTTTTTTGTTGTTACAGGAACTTTATTCCGGATTTTATTCGTATCTTTGCACCCACAATGTTGTAAGCTTATTAGAGGGTGTTAACGTATGCCAGTAACTGAGAAACAGCTGATTGACGATATCAATGCGCAGAAATTCGCTCCTGTTTATCTCTTGACGGGAGAGGAAAACTACTATATCGACGAGATATCGAACTACTTCGAGACACACGTGGTGGCGGAGGAACTGCGCGATTTCGACCAGACAGTCATCTACGGCCGCGATGTGGCCGAAGACATGGCACGCGTGATCGACACAGCGCTGCGCTTTCCCATGATGTCTCCCTATCAGCTTGTGCTCGTCAAGGAGGCCCAAGACATCAGAACGGAACAGTGGGAGACGCTGGTCAACTATCTGAACGCCCCTTCGCCCTCGACGGTGCTGGTGTTCTGCTATCGCCACAAGAAGATGGACAAACGCTCGAAAGTCTACAAGGCTATCAACAGCAAAGGCGTCGTCTATGAGAAGAATAAGCTCTACGACAGCCAGATACCCGACTGGATTGCCCACACTGTGGCGAAGAACAAATACCAGATCACCGAGAAGGGTGCCATCCTTATCGCTGAGTCGTTGGGCAACGATTTGGGCAAGATAGTCAACGAGTTGCAGAAAGTCTTCGTGACGTTGCCCGAGGGCAGCGTCATCACCGAGGAGGTCATCGAGGAGAATATCGGCATCAGCAAGGACTACAACGTCTTCGAGCTGCAGAATGCGCTGGGCCGCAGGAATGTGGCCCGTTGCAACCGCATCGTCAATTACTTCGCCAGCAACCCCAAGAGCAACCCCATCCAGATGATTCTGCCCAACCTATACTCCTACTTTATCAAGGTGATGCTCTATCATCAGGTGACCGACAAGAGTCAGGCACCTTCGGTGCTGAAAGTCAGTCCCTTCTTTGTGCGCGAATACGAGGTGGCATCACGCAATTACACGTTAGGCAAACTGGCCAGCTGCATAGGCTACCTCTACGATGCCGACCTGCGCAGCAAGGGCGTGCGCAATACGGGTACGGTGACCGACGGTGAACTGCTCAAAGAGCTGGTGTTCAAAATACTGCATTAATAATAATTACCAATCCGAATGAATCCCAAGATACTACACATCATCTCCTCATCGCAGTGGCGCAAAGTGCTGTCGTTGAGCCTTCTGTTGGTTTTCGTTGCCGGCAGCGCCTGGGCACAGAATGTGGTGAAAGGTGTGCTCACCGATGTCGACAAGGGTGAGGCCATCCCTTTTGCGCAGGTCTATCTCGAGGGCACCAACCATTGGGCCAAGACAGACCTCAACGGCTTCTACCTCATCAACAAAATACCCGACGGCGACTACAATATCAAGGTGCGTGTCCTGGGTTACGAGGATTACAACTATGCAGTGTCGCTGAAACACCAGACTGTCACTCATAACATTAAGCTCAAATCGGTGCGCAAGGCGCTGGATGTGGTGAAGGTGACCACCTCCAAGGTGGAGGAACGCAAAATGGAGACGCAGGTATCGGTGGAAAAAATCACCGCCGCGCAGATACAGCAGATGCCCTCCATCGGAGGCCAGGCCGACCTGGCGCAGTATCTGCAGGTGCTGCCTGGCGTGAACTCCACGGGCGACCAGGGCGGACAGCTATACATCCGTGGCGGCTCTATGATCCAGAACCTTACGCTGCTCGACGGTATGGTGGTCTACAACCCCTTCCACTCCATAGGACTCTATTCCATCTTCGAGACCGACATCATTCTCAATGCCGACGTCTACACTGGCGGCTTCGGTGCCGAGTATGGCGGCCGCATCTCTTCGGTGATGGACATCACCACCCGCGACGGCAACAAGCGCCATCACACGGGTTCATTAGGTTTCAGCACCTTTGGCGCCAATTTGATTCTGGAAGGCCCGCTGCATCGCGAGACCGCCGACAATCCCATGACCATCTCCTATCTGATCAGCGCCAAAAACTCGTATCTCTCCAAGACTTCCAAGGTGGTTTATCCTTATGTCGATGGCGGCCTGCCTTTCGATTACCTCGACCTCTATGGCAAGCTCTCCATCAATTCGGGCTCGGGCAGCAAGGTGAACTTCTTCGGCTTCCGCTTCGATGACAAGGTGGATGGATATCAGGCTATTTCCGATTTTCATTGGCGCAACTTCGGTGTGGGTACCGACTTTGCGCTGGTGACGGGCAGCTCGGCACTTATCGACGGTAGCATCGCCTATTCCGACTACAACATCAACTTGGACGACGTCAGCGCCGACCCCAAGTACAGTAGCATCAACGGCTTCAACATGTCGCTGAATATCACCAACTTCTATGGCAAGAACAAACTGAAGGCAGGTATCAGCATGGAGGGCTACAGCACCGACTACCGCTTCACCAACTCGTATGCTGTGATGCGCAAGCAGGAGGAGCACACCACCTCGCTGTCGGCCTACGCCAACTATCACTACTACAGCGAGCGCTGGCTCATCGACCCAGGCATCCGTTTCGTCTACTACGCCTCGCTCAACGAACCCCGCCTGGAACCACGCATCTCAGCCAAGTATAAGGTCAACGACAAGGTGCGCTTCAAGATGGCTGGCGGTCTCTACAGCCAGATCTTGCTCGACGCCCGCTCCGACCGCGACATCGTCAACCTCTTCTCGGGTTTCCTCACAGGCTCCGGCCGTCTCAACATGCCCAGCACTTTCCAAGGCGAACCCGTGGAGTCCTGTGTGCAGAAGGCGCAACACCTTGTGCTGGGCGTGGAATACGACGCCATTGAGCATCTGACACTCAACGCTGAAGTGTATGTGAAGAATTTTGGCCGTCTTGTCAGCATCAACCACAATCAGATATTCGATCCCAACGATCCTGCCTATCAGGAGGACGGCGCCTTCCAGAAGCCGCAGTATTACCTCACCGATTTCATCATCGAGAAGGGTATTTCGACAGGATTTGACCTCAGTGTCTGCTACGATCTGGAGCGTCTCTATCTGTGGGCCACCTACTCCCTGGGCTATGTGCAGCGCAGCGACGAGGTGCAGACCTACACGCCTCATTACGACCGTCGCCATACGGTCAACGTGTTGGCTACCTATGCTTTAGGTGAAGATCGGGAATGGGAGCTCAGCGCTCGTTGGAGCTTCGGTAGCGGGTTTCCCTACACCCAGACGCTGGGTGTCTATGAGAACCTGCTTTTCGGCGACGGTATCGCCACCCATTACTGGCAGGACAACGGCGAGCTGGGCATCTACTACGGCGAAATCTATGCCGGCCGTTTGCCGACATACCACCGCCTTGACCTCGGTGTGAAGCGCAAAATATCTTTCGGTACGAAAAACCTGCTGGAACTCTCGCTGAGTGTCACCAATGCGTACAACCGCAACAATCTGTTCTATTTCAACCGCATAACATTCGACTGGGTGAGCCAGCTGCCCATTCTTGTCTGCTTCGGCGCCAAGCTTAGCTTCTAGGCTGCCGGCATGTGCAAAGACGAATGCCACCTAGCGTATCTGCGTCCAGTCGATGGGCGTGACGCCGTGGGCGGCGAGATATTCGTTGGCTTTTGAGAAATGGCGGCACCCGAAGAATCCCCGGTATGCCGATAGGGGAGAGGGGTGGGGCGCTGTGAGCACCAGATGCTTGCCGCGGTCTATGAGTTGTGCTTTGGCGATGGCATAGCTGCCCCACAGCAGGAAGACGAGCCCTTGGCGACGGCTGGAAAGCTCGCGGATGGCGGCATCGGTGAAGACCTCCCAGCCGTGGCGCTGGTGCGACCCTGCCTGATGGGCGCGTACCGTCAGCGTAGCGTTGAGCAGCAGCACACCTTGCGAGGCCCAGCCGCTGAGGTCGCCGCCGGTCAGCGCGATGTTGCTGCCTATGTCGCTATTTATCTCCTTGATAATGTTTACCAAAGAGGGTGGCACTGCCACGCCGCTGGGCACCGAGAAACAGAGCCCCATGGCCTGCCCGGGTTCGTGGTAAGGATCCTGTCCCAGGATGACCACCTTCACCTTGTCGAAAGGGGTGTTGTCGAAAGCAGCGAAAATCTTGCTACCCGGAGGGTAACAGGTATATTGTTGCCGCTCGGACACAAGAAACGCCTTCAAGTCAGCAAAGTAGGGCGCCTCGAACTGTGGCCGAAGCACCTCGTACCAGCTGGGGTCTATGCGTACGGCCATGAGGTTATTTCAGCGTGAAAGAAACGGGGAGTATAAACTGGGTGCGCACGGGTCTGCCGCCTTGCCTACCGGGTTTCCATTTAGGCATACCCTTGACAACGCGTAAAGCCTCGGCACCACAGCCTCCATCGACGTTACGCATGATGGTGGGGAGTGTGATACTGCCGTCTTTCTCCACCACAAAGCTGATTAAGACCGTTCCTGTTATGCCGTTCTCGCGGGCTTTTTGAGGGTATACGATGTTATTGGCTAAATACTTGTATAGCGCTTCTTCGCCCCCAGGGAATTCGGGATTCTGTTCAACGGTGGTGTAGACTTGCTCTTGTAATACCTCTTCCTCTTCCACTCTTTCTTCTCCAACTATTACCACCTCCTTGTTCTGATTGGTTGTCGTGGCATTGTGCTTACCGCAGCTGTGCTGGCAGTTGGCGTGGTTGCCGCCGCACTGGTGCTGGTTCTGTTTGGGTTGCTGTGCCATGGCACTGAGGCTGAAGGTCATCAATGCAGCCAGAATGATAAGGGTCTTTTTTTTCATGGTATGGTATTTAAAATGTTAATATTCTGTTGTTTTATATAAGGAAAGTGTTCCATTTTCGTTCGTCGCCCACCGTGCTGGTTTCGCCATGGCCCGGCAACACCATGCAGCGGTCGTCGAGGGTCATGATGCGTTCTTTCAGCTTGCTAATCAGCTGCTGATAGTCGCCGCCCGGCAGGTCGGTTCGGCCTATGCTTTGGCAGAACAGCGCGTCGCCGGTCATCACCATGTCTTCGCCGGGTAGATAGAAGCAGAGGCTGCCGGGGCAATGGCCTGGCACATAGCGGCATTCGATGATGTCGTCGCCCAATGGCAGTTGGGTGTCGTCCTCCAGTGGCGCCGTCTCCAGGTCGTCCAGTGGCTCGGTGTCGAATCCCATGATGCTGCCGTAGGCGGCTGCTTGACGCAGCAGTCTCATGCCGTCGCGGTGCATCGACACGGGCAGGTCGAAACGCTTGCAGGCTTGCCGCAGACCGCAGACGTGGTCCACATGGGCATGGGTCAGCAGGATGTAGCGTGGTGTAAGTTTGTGCTCGTCAATATATTGGAACAGTTTGGCATCCTCGCTGCCCGTCTCCATGGCGGGGTCCACGATGGCGCACTGCCGCGACACCTCGTCGAAGACGAGATAGCAGTTGACACCGAAGTGGTTGAACTCGAACTGTTTGACGCTCAGCATAGGGTGCTACTAGGTTGTTATCCATTAATCCAGGCCTCTACGGCTTCCTTCTGCACAGGCGGAATGTCCAGCTTGTTCTTCTTGCGCAGGCCGTTTAGGTCGTTGTACAGCTTGTTGGCGTTGGCCTCTTTGAGCTGGCCCAGCGTGTTGATGCCGGCCTTGCGGAGCATAGCCACCCATTCCTCGGCCACGCCGGCGGCCACAAACTCCTCGTCGCTGGTGACCACGGCTTTCTTCTCGGGTTTCATCTGCGGGAAGAGCAGCACATCTTGAATGCTCTCTTCGCCCGTCATCATCATCACCAGTCGGTCGATGCCGATGCCCATACCCGAGGTGGGCGGCATACCGAATTCCAGGGCGTGCACAAAGTCCATGTCGATGAACATAGCCTCGTCGTCGCCTTTTTCGCTCAGTTTCAGCTGCTCCTGGAAACGGCCCAGCTGGTCGATGGGGTCGTTGAGCTCGCTGTAGGCGTTGGCCAGCTCCTTGCCGTTGACGAAGAGCTCGAAGCGTTCGGTGAGTTCGGGGTTGTTGCGGTGGCGTTTGCAGAGCGGCGACATCTCGATGGGGTAGTCCGTCACGAAGGTGGGCTGGATGAGGGTGTGCTCGCATTTCTCGCCGAAGATGGCGTCAATCAGCTTGCCCTTGCCCATGGTGGCATCGGTCTCCACGCCGAGCTCCTTGCAGGCGGCGCGCAGCTGCTCCTCGTCCATAGGCAGCACGTCGATGCCTGTCATCTCTTTGATGAGCTCGCACATCGGCGCGCGGCGGAACGGCGGCTTGAAGTCGATCTCGTTGCCCCACACGTTCACCTTTGTTGTGCCGTGCAGCGTCATGGCGATGCGCTCCAGCATGCTCTCCACGAAATTCATCATCCAGTTGTAGTCCTTGTAGGCCACGTATATCTCCATGCAGGTGAATTCAGGGTTGTGGGTGCGGTCCATGCCCTCGTTGCGGAAGTTGCGGCTGAACTCGTACACGCCAGCATATCCGCCGACTATCAAGCGCTTCAGATACAGCTCGTTGGCGATGCGCAGATAGAGGTCGATGTCCAATGCGTTGTGATGCGTGATGAAGGGGCGTGCCGCGGCGCCGCCAGGGATGCTTTGCAGCACCGGCGTGTCGACTTCAAGATAGCCCTGCTCGTTGAAGAAATTGCGCATCGTGTTGATTATCAGCGAACGTTTTATGAAGGTGTCGCGCACATGGGGGTTCACGATGAGGTCCACGTAACGCATGCGATAGCGTTGTTCGGCGTCGCTGAAGGCGTCGTACACCACGCCGTCCTTCTCCTTCACGATGGGCAATGGGCGCAGCGATTTGCTCAGCACCTTCAGGCTCTTCACGTGGATGGAGGTCTCGCCCATTTGGGTGACGAACACGAAGCCCGTCACGCCGATGATGTCGCCAATGTCGAGCAGACGTTTGAACACCGTGTTATACAGCGTCTTGTCCTCGTCGGGGCATATCTCGTCGCGCTTGATGTACAGCTGGATGCGGCCCCACGAGTCCTGCAGCTCCACGAAGGAGGCGGCACCCATGATGCGGCGGCTCATGATGCGGCCGGCGATGCTAACCTCTTGAAACAGTGTGTTGTCTTTGGGAAACTGTTCCAATATCTCCGTCGTCTTGGCGTTCACCTCGTAAAGTTCGGCAGGGTAGGGGTTGATACCCAGTTTCTTCAACTCGTTCAGTGAGTTTCTGCGTATTTGCTCTTGTTCGCTCAGTATAGCCATTATTGTATATTATTATTAGTCAATCGGTTATTTTGCGTATGGGGCACCTTTGGCGCACCACATACCGTTGCAAATGTACGCATTTTTTCTCTTTCGGGCAAGAAAAAATGTGCGCTGCTTTTTTATTCTGCCCTCTTGTAGAAGGTATAGCTTTTCGTATGGCCGAGCCAGGGGTCGTAGACCAGCGTGAGGTAATGGTAATGGTCGCTGAAACTCAGGTCTAGCTCGTACGACGAGGTGCTCTTGTCATAGTAGTCGTAGTCGTCATAGCTGATTACCAGTACCGAATCCTTGGTCATATACCATGTCCACTCGGTGCTACTGTTGAAGGGCGCGTGTTCGTGTGTGGCGTCGGTCACGAATAGCTCGTCGTCTACGAAGTCCAGTGCCAGCACGCCGTCCTTGGTGTTGGTGAGCACCCAATGGCCTTGCAGCACATCGGGGTGCTGATAGTTGTCGGGGTCGCAGGCGGTGAACGCCAGCGAGCATAGCATCAGTGTACTAATCAAGCAAGTGATTTTTAGTGTTTTTATTGTCTTCTGTGTCATTGTTGATGTTGTTTTACATTGGTTGTAATCCTCGTGTCGACGAGGTGGGTAATCCTTTTGTGGAGTGCGATGCCAATGGTAAGTAATTATTGCGTAAAGTGTTTGTTGTTATGCACTTTTGTGCTGTCGCGCTGCACGGTTCTGTCCTCCAAAACCGTTGCAAAGGTACGACATTTTTTTGTCATTCTGCAACTTTTTTTTGTCAGTTTTAATAATCTTTGTATTTTTGCACTTTAATTAAAAACATAAAACACAATGAAAAAAGTAGTTACTTTTGCAGTTCTGCTGCTCTGCGGCGCGATGCTTGCCGGCACCGCCTGCGCCCAAAACAAGGATGATATCAAGAAAATCCGCAAGGAACGCGAAGAAATATCCAAAATGACTCGCGAAGAGCTTAATACCAAGGCTTCCAAGTCTGCCATCGAAGAGGCTCAGAATCTTAAGAAGGAAGGCTGGAAGGCTCCCGCCGGTGCCCTGCCCATCGATAAGCAGCTCGACCGCTCCTACAATATGCAATACGAGCTCGACGAGAGCCTGATGCCCAAATACTTGATGGGTTCGGCCATGAGTACCGGCACCGCCTACGATGCCGCCCGCATGCAGGCCGTCACCCTGGCCAAACAGGAGCTCGCCGGCCAGGTGGCTACCGAGGTCTCCGCCCTTGTGGAGTCCAAAATGGAGAACAGCCAGCTCTCTGAAGACGAGGCCCAGAGCATCGTCCAGGCTGCCGAGAAAAGCCAGGAGCTGATAGCCCAGAGCCTCGGCCGCATCACGACCGTCATGGAGCTGTATCGCGAAAAGGACAAGAAAACCGAGGTGCTTGTCCGCGTGGCTTATCGCACCGACCAGATTTTGAAGACCGCCAAGGAGGTCATCCGCAAGGAGTTGGAAAGTAGAGGTGACGGCGCCCAGGAGAGAATCGACGAGGTTTTCGAAAAATAGTATCCCATGAAGCGGATAGCCATATCGCTGTTTCTGTTTGGCCTGCTCGGCACGACTGTGGCTCAGCAGGTTGTCGACGTGTGCGGCGAGTACACCTATTACCCCTCCGCCGACATCTCGTTGGCGCAGGCCAAGCAGACTGCCCTCCAGCGCGCCCGCACCGCCGCTCTCGTCGAGAAGTTCGACGAGACGGTGTTCCAGAGCAATACGACCTTTGTCAGCAACCGCGACGGCGAGTCGAACATCGACTTCTACTCGCTCGGCGGCACCGAGGCTCGTGGCGTGTGGATAGAGGACAACGGCCAGCCGCAATACCAGATTATGTACGAGCAGGATCAGCTCGTCGTGAAGGTCTCGGTGTGCGGCAAAGCCAGGGCTACGGCCTCCGCCGCTGTGGCTGTCGACGCCCGTGTGCTGCGCAATGGCACCACGGTGCGGCACCAGAGCAGCGACTTTGTCTCGGGCGACGATATGTTTCTCTATTTCCGCTCACCTGTGGCCGGCCATCTTGCTGTCTATCTCCTTGATCGCGCCAGCCAGCAGGTCTTCTGCCTGCTGCCCTACAGGTCTTCCGAGTCCGGCGCGGTCCAAGTGGCTGGCGACAAGGAGTATGTCTTCTTCCAGCGCGACCGCCAGCTGCCCGACTGGCAAAACATTGACGAGTACACGCTGACGGCCGAGAGCCCAGTGGAGTGGAACGACATCTACATTGTCTTCTCGCCCAACGCCTTCTACAAGGCGGCGGCTGCAGTCTCGGACAACGAGCTGATACCCCGCGAACTCTCTTTCGCGAAATTCAACGAATGGCTTGTGCGCTGCATGACCAAAGACCCCGACATGGTGGTCGAAAAACGACAGGTGAAAATAACAAAACAATAGCATTATGAAGACAAAAAACGTTGTACGACTGATGCCACTCTTGCTGGCTGCCTTAGTGAGTGTTTCCGCCATGAGCGGCGGCAAAGCCCCTGCCAAGCAGGATCCGATACGACTCTATCGCTTCACCGAGAACGGCCTGCAAGGCTTCATGGACTGCACGGGCAAGACGGTGATTCCCGCTCGATGGGTGGCAGTTGACAACTTCTGCGACGGATTGGCGGCGGTGAAGGAAGATGGCCTCTGGGGGTTCATCGACACGAAGGGCAACTATGTCATCGAGCCGCAATATGAATTGACATACGGTTTCCTCGACGGACTGGCCGCTGTGCAGGATACGGGCACTTTCCAATGGGGCTTCATCGACAAGCAGGGCCGCTGGGTCATCGACCCCATCTGGTATGAGGCTTTCTCCTTCGAGGACGGCTTGGCGCCGGTGGCTGTGAAGATGAAGGCGGATGTCCCCGAAGATTACTATGAATATTATGGACTATATGGCTTCATCGACAAGACGGGTAAGCTCGTCGTAGAGCCGCAATTTGAATATGCTACAAGCTTCTACGAAGGGATGGCCATGGTGAAAAAGGACGGCAAATGGGGCTACATCGACCCGAAGGGGAATATGGTCATCGAGCCGCAGTTTGGCTATGGCAGCGATTTCTCGGAGGGGATCGCGAGTGTGACGCGTGGGGAATATATCACCGATCCGTGGATATACATCAACAAGAAAGGCGAACAGATTATCCCCCGTGAGTTCCACATGACGGGCTACTTTTCCGAAGGACTCGCCCCGGTTCACGCTGCCGACCTGGGCGACCGTGAAGTCTACATCGACACCAAAGGCAATGTCGTTCTCAGGGGCGATTTCACCCAGGCGCTATCCTTCAGCGAAGGGCTGGCACCCGTGCGTGTGGGCGACAAGTGGGGCTATATCAATAAGAAAGGTAAACTGGTCATCGAGGCCAAGTTTGACGATATCAACCCCTTTGTCGGTGGCATTGCCCGCGTGTATATGTACACCGATGACGAGAATGCCATTCGCGGCTACATCGACAAGAAAGGTCGCTGGGTGCGCAGCTGGCCCAGCGATGAGTGGGAGGATGCCTATGGCGAAGACCCGGTGGACATGGAGTTTTACGAGGAAGAACCCGCCCAGGAATGAGCCAGCCCCGTCATTGATAATCAACAAACCCTAAATAGATTATGAAACGATTAGCGATACTATTGCTGGCGCTCGTGCTGGGAGGCACAGCGATGGCGCAGATGTTGAACCCTGCAATCTGGAAATTTAAGGTCGTAGAGGTCTCCGATAAGGTGGTTGAGCTGCAATTCCGCCTGTCGCTGAATAAGGGATGGGTCATCTATTCGCAGCAATCCGACCCCAACGGACCTATTCCCATTGAGTTCACTTTCAACGACTCCAAAGACTATTTGCGGCTGGGCAAGGTGGATGAGCCCAAGCCCATCAAGGAGTTCGACGATGAGTTCGGCGTTGCGGTGGCCTATTTCAAGGACGAGGTAATTTTCAGCCAGACGATTGTGAGGGCTACCGACAAGGCTTTCACGGTGCAGGGCAAGATTTCCTATCAGCTTTGCAAGGATGGTTCGACCATTGCGCCTAATGAACAGCCTTTCACCTTCATGGTGCCTGCGAACGGTGACAACGATGTGCTGTTCGATTTCTCAGAGAATGGCAAAGAGGGCTATATGGACCGCACAGGCAAGACGGTCATCCGTCCCCAATGGGACGGCGTGCGACCTTTCCAGGAGGGCGTTGCTTGGGTGCGTCAAGGCGATAAATGGGGTCTTATCGACACGACGGGAAAATATATTGTGAAACCTACTTACGGTGGCACCAATGATTTCACCGAGGGGTTGGCCATGGTGGTCATCGGTCCCGAGTTTGGAGGCAAGTGTGGCTATATCGACAAGACAGGCAAGATGGTTATCAGCGCCCGCTTCGGTTATGCTGGTGAGTTTCACGAGGGATTGGCGTTTGTGCAACTGGACTATGAGAATGGCAAGTATGGCTATATTGACAAGACGGGCAAGATGGTGATTCCGCCGCAGTTCGATTACGCTATGAATTTCTCCGAGGGACGCGCCGTGGTGCGCATGAATGGCAAATATGGCTACATCGACAAGAGCGGAACGATTGTGATTGACTGTAATTATTCCAATGCCAGGGAGTTTTGCGATGGCTTGGCCGATGTCAGCTTCAACAACAAGTATGGTTTTATCGATTTGCAGGGCAGAGAGGTGATAGCGTTGAAATATCAGAACGTCATTCATTTTTCGGAGGGCGTGGCTTTGGTAAATGCCGGAACCAACTGGGCTGATGACAAATACGGTTTCATCAATAAGCGCGGCGAGACGGTGATACCCTGCCAATACAAGGATGCCAATATTTTCAGCGAAGGGCTGGCCGCTGTGCGTGTAGGCAACCTGTGGGGTTTCATCGACCATAACGGCAAGATGGTTATCCAGCCTCAATTTGCAAGTGGTGGCGTGTTTATGGATGGATTGGCACTGGTCGGCATCACCCGCAACGGCGAGAGCTGGCTGGCCTATATTGACAAGCAGGGCCGCGTGCTGAAAGAGTGGCCTGATACGGAAGTCTGGGATTTTGAATGAAAATAATCGGTTATGAGAAAAATAACGTTACTGATAATAGCGTTGCTGCTGGCTGGCGTGGCCAGCGCGCAGGTGGACCGCGACGAGTTCAACAAGCGTCAGCAGCAGATGCGCGAGCAGTTTGAGAAAAACAAGAACGCCTCGCAGCGGCGCTACGACGAGTCGCGTCGCAAGGCCGAGGAAGAATTCGCGGCCTTCCGCAAACGTGCCAACGAGGAGTATGCCGCCGCCATGCAGCGCGCCTGGACACGCATGGAAGTGCAGCCCGCGGAGGTGAAGAAGGAGGAGCCCGCTCCCCCCATGCCGCCGGCACCGGCACCCGATAAGATTCCGACAACCATGCAGTTGCCTGCTGCCGAAGTGGTGCCACCTCTCGCCAAGCCGAAACCGCTGCCGGCACCGCCGATTCCCGAGCCCGACGAGGGCACCCCGACGTTGCAGTTCGCTGTCTACGGTGCTCCCTGCAGCGTGCACACCTCCAACGAGGAGCTGCGTTTCACGCTCTCCTCTGTCGACGAGAAGGGGGTCGCCGAGGCATGGCGCAAACTGTCGCAGGAGAAATACGACGGCTTGCTGCACGACTGCCTGGCGCGTCGCGACGAATACCATCTGGACGACTGGGGCTATATGCGTCTGCTCCAGAATGCCTCGGAAAAGCTGCTCGGCAAAGGCACCAACGAGGCGGTGTTGTTGCAGATGTATCTGCTGACACAGTCGGGCTATCGTGTGCGCCTGGCGTATGCCGACGGCCATCTCATGCTGCTCATGCCCTTCAACCGCACCGTTTTCGGATACAAATCGCTCTATGTCGACGGCATCAAGCATTATCTGCTGACGCGCACCAATGTGAAGAGTGTCTATGTCAGCGAGGTGGGCTTCCCCCACGAGCAGGTGGCCAGCGTGCAGCTCTCCACGCTGCCCCTATTGGAATCCAATCCGCAGCCCAAACGCACCTTCGCTGCCGAGCACTTCGGCACCCTGTCGGCTTCTATCGGCGTGAACAAGAGTCTGATAGACTATATGAGCGACTATCCCCCCAACGACGCTTGGGACGGTTATGTCCATGTGGGCCTCAGCAACCAGGTGAAGGATGCGCTCTATCCCGTACTCAGCAGTCAGCTTGAGGGCAAAAGCAACAAGAAGGCTGTCACCATGCTGCTCGACTTCATGCACACAGCTTTCGAATACGCCACCGATGGCGAGCAGTTCGGCTACGAGCGTCCCTTCTTTGGCGACGAGAGCTTCTACTATCCCCAGAACGACTGCGAGGACCGTGCCATCCTTTTCAGCATTCTCGTGCGCGACCTGCTGCATCTCGATGTCGTGCTGGTCCACTGGACGGGTCATCTTGCCACCGCCGTAGCCTTCCCCGAAGAGGTCGAGGGCGACTATTTTGTCCTCGACGGCCGCCGCTACACGGTGTGCGACCCCACCTACGAGGGCGCCGGCGTGGGCATGACGATGCCCGATTTCCAGAACAAGAACGCCAAACTGATTAAGCTATGAGGAAAACACTGCTGATAGCTTCGGCATGCCTGTTGCTGCTGGCTGCGTGTCATCGCGGTGAGAAACAGGCGGTTCCCGAGGAGACAATCCCCGAGGTGCCGGTGCCTGTCGTCGTGGGCGACTCGCTGCCGCTGTCGGATGGCGACGACAACGTCGGGAATCGTCCCCGGCAGTATACCCTCGAGGAGGACAGCGCCGAAATCACACAGCTGAGGATTTTTGCCCGCAAGCAGCGCACCATCTACAGCCCTGCGTTGCTGCTGGGCGAATGGAAGCGCGGCACCGAGCACGAGGTCTATCTTGCCGACGGCACGGGTATGATGTGGGACACCTCCGACGACGTGATGCGCGAAGAGGCGCAACATTTCGAATGGACCCTTGACAGCAATCTGCTGACCATCATGTGCCGCCTCGAGCTAGGCGGCGTGCTCCCCAAACGCTATGTGGTGACATTCGTCGACGACGAAAACCTGGCCTACAGCAGCCACCTCGGCGAGGCCTATCTGCTGGACAAGGTGGCCGACGCGCCTAACATCTAGCTACAGCCTTACGGGGTGATGCCCCGACGTGCTTATTTCCCTTTGCCTCTGTGCGATGCTCCCCGTTTGGGGCGATGTGACTTGTTGCTTTTCGCGCCGCGTTGTTTCTCTTGCGATTTGTTGCGGTTGCCCTCTTGGTGATTGCCGCCTTTCGTGTGGCTGCGGTCGCCGCGGCCCCCACGCGGTGCGACGGGCTCGCTGTCGTCGACGAGGTCGAAGTCTATCAGTTTCTTCATCATGTCGACACCGCCACACGCCGCTGGGGCTTTGTCGACAAGAGTGGACGATGGGTCATACAGCCGCGTTATCTGGATGCCTACTTTTTCACTGATGGCCTTGCGCCGGTTGAGGTGGAGGGTTCTGGTGGCGAGGACGGAACGGGCCTGTGGGGCTACGTCGACAACAAAGGCAAGGTGGTCATCGAGCCCCAGTTTGGCTACGCCAGCGACTTCTCTGAGGGGCTGGCGAGTGTGACACGTGGCAAGTACATCACCGACCCGTGGATATACATCAACAAGCAAGGCGAGCAGGCCGTCCCACGCGAGTTCCGCATGGCGGGTTATTATTCGGAAGGGCTAGCTGCAGTCTCCGCACCGAACCTGGGCGACCGTGAAGTTTACATTGACACCAAAGGCAATGTCGTCATTCGGGGTGATTACTCCCAAGCGATCGGCTTCAGCGAAGGGTTGGCACCCGTGCATGTGGGCTACAAGTGGGGCTTCATCGACAAGAAAGGCAAACTCGTCATCGAGGCCAAGTTCGACGATGTCAATGGTTTTCACGAAGGCCTAGCACGCGTGTATATGTACACCGATGAGGACAATGCCATCCGTGGCTACATCGACAAGAATGGCCGCTGGGTGCGGAGCTGGCCCAGCGACGAGTGGGAAGACATCTATGGCGATGACGAAGAATACGACTACGAAGAGGAGCCTGTGAACCAAGATTGAGCCTGTCCCAATCGATGGCGTGCGCCATCGCGCTGAGCAAAAACACGCTCTTTATTATTGCCTACGATTGAGCGAATAGCGCTTTATCTGTTCTAGATGGTGGTGGCTATATTCGGCATGCCCATTGTTGTAATAGCTTTCGATGACCATTTTGGAGCCGTCGAGTGTCTGTATGGCAAAGCACTCCCATGGGTTGTAGGCTATGGTTTCGCCAGCATAGACAAAAAGGGAATCGCCCTTGATTTGCCAGTTGAAGGTCTTGTAGGGATTGTCAAATCCGCCATTATGAACCATACGATCGCTCATGTACCAACGTGAGGTACCGTCCCGGTTGAACTCAACAGCGTCGTAGCCGGAATAACTGCTGTCGTCCACGTAATTGGTTTCCTCAGCGTAGGTCTCATCTGTGATGTCGTGCATCCACCAATATAGACTTTGCACATCCCAGATGCCGACAATCAATTCCTCATTTTCCGATTGGGTGTTGTCGTCTTCGCAGGCGATCATCATTCCGAGGGCGCACACCATCGCGCCGAGCCAAAAAATTTTCTTCATATTGTTATTGTTGATTTGGTTGATTATTCCGTTCTCTGATTCCGTTTCCAACAAACTGCGCGCACTTGCCCATAGTGTCATAGGTTTCCACGTCAAGATAACGCAGTGTTGGTGTTTTTATTGTTGAATATTTGATATTTATATTGTAGAGTTAGCCATTGTATATTGTTTACTGACAAGTTTGTCAAGTTGCTGCCGCCGTTGTCCAGTCCTCCTTGTCATGTGGCGCCTTGATTGTTGTCCGTTCTGTAATAAAGACACATGAGATGCACTTTTTGTGCATCTCATGTGTGATTTTTTTTTGTAGAAAGCTGAAAAACAAACGACTCGATGCGCTTGTTTCTTTTACCGAAATCTGACAAGCAGGTGTCTTTGTCAGGTCTGGCTACCTCTTTTTCCGGCCGCCCTCTTTCTTTCCGCGTGTCTTTGGCGTTTTTGTCTTCTGTTCGTTTCGCTTGCGGGATTTTGTTGCTCTATTGTTATTCTTGCTTCGGGCGCCTCTGGCGGGTTGGGGAGCGGGATCGCTGTCGTCGACGAGGTCGAAGTCTATCAGTTTCTTCATCATGTCGACGGCGCGCACACGGATGCGCACGGGGTCGCCCAGCTTGTAGCATTTGCCGTGGCGGCGGCCGATGACCTGATAGTTGTCTTCGTCGAGCATATAGTAGTCGTCTTTCAGGCTGCCGATGGGTATCATGCCTTCGCACTTGTTGCCTTCAATCTCGGCATAGATGCCCCATTTGCTGACACCCGAGATGAGTGCATCGAACTCCACGCCCAGCTTGTCGCTGAGGAATTCGGCCTGTTTGTACTTGATGCTGGCGCGCTCCGCGTCGGCGGCTTTCTTCTCCATCAGCGAGCAGTGCTTGCAGTATTCCTCGTACTCCTCGGCATCGACGCTGCTGCCGCCTTGCAGATAGCGGTCCAGCAGACGGTGCACCATCAAGTCGGGATAGCGTCGTATCGGCGAGGTGAAATGGGTGTAGAAGGGGAATGCCAGGCCGTAGTGGCCAATGTTCTCGGTGGAGTAGTAGGCCTTCGACATGGTGCGGATGGCGATGGTGTCAATCATATACTCTTCGCCGCGGCCTGCAATGTCTTGAAACAGATGGTTGTAGGAGTCGGCCAGCGCCTTGCGGCTGCCCACGCGCATCTTGAAGCCCAGCTTGGCCACAAACTCCACGAAGGTGTTCAGCTTCTCGGGGTTGGGTTCGTCGTGCACACGGTATACGAAGGTCTTGGTTGGCTGGGTCTTCGGGGTGTTTGAAGCCTTGCGGCTGCTGTTTTTCCCACCATTCTTTCCGATGTGCTCGGCCACATTTTTGTTGGCCAGCAGCATGAACTCCTCTATCAGCCAGTTGGCCTCTTTCTGCTCTTTGATGTATACGCCGATGGGTTTTGCGTTGTCGTCGAGCTGGAATTTCACCTCCTGGGTCTCGAAGTTGATGGCGCCCTCTTTGTAGCGCTCTTCGCGCAGCACCGTGGCCAGCTTGTGCAGCAGCAGGATGGCCTCGTCGGCTTCGCGGCACACCTCGCCGTCGGGTGACGCCACGCCGGTCTCGCCGGTGTCTATCACCTGTTGGGCCTCTTCGTAGGCGTAGCGGCGGTCGGAGTTGATGACCGTCTTGCCCATCCAGAGGTCTTTCACCTCGGCACGGTCGTTCATCTGGAGCACCACGCTGAAGCACAGTTTGTCCTCGTGGGGCCGCAGCGAGCAGACCTCGTTGCAGAGTTTCTCGGGCAGCATGGGGATGGTGCGGTCCACCAGGTATACGCTGGTGCCGCGAGTGTAGGCTTCGCGGTCGATGGCGCTGCCGGGTTTCACGTAGTACGACACGTCGGCGATGTGTACGCCCACTTCGTAGCGTCCTTTGCCCAACACCTTGAACGACAGGGCGTCGTCAAAGTCTTTGGCGTCGGCGGGGTCGATGGTGAAGGTTGTAGTGGAGCGGAAATCGCGTCGCGAGGCTATCTCTTTCTTGGTGGGATTTTTGATTTTGGAAGCCTCCTTTTCGGCTTCTGCCGGGAAGTCGAGGGGGAAGTCGTATTCGGTGAGGATGGACTGCATCTCGACGTTGTTGTCGCCCGGGCGGCCCAGGCGTTTCACCACGCGTCCCACGGGGTTGTGCATGCGCTCGGGCCAGTCGGTCATCTCCACCACGGCTTTCTCGCCGTCTTCGGCGCCGCCCAACTCGCTGAGGGGTATGAAGATGTCCACCACCATGGCGCGGCTGTCGCACACCAGGAAAGCGAAGTCGGTGTTCTTCTGTATGCGTCCCACGAAGCGTGTCTTGGCGCGGTGCAGTATCTCTTTCACTTCGCCTTCGGGCTTGTGCATCTTGCGACGGGGGAACATGAGCACCTTCACCGTGTCGCCGTGCAGTGCATGGTGCGTGTAGTTAGGGGCTATCATGATGTCTTCGCCGTCGCCCTCCTGGGGTATCACGTAGGCCTTGCCGGTCTGCTTCATGTCGATGGTGCCCACCACATAGTTCTGCGGCAGCAGGTCGTCGTCGATGTGTCTGGGGTTCAGTTTGTACTTGCCGCGGCCTTCTTCGATGAGGATGCGGTTTTCGGCCATCTCAAGCATAGTGCTTTGCACCAGTTGGCGCGAGGCCTTGTCGTAGGCTCCCACCTTGGCGGCCACCTGTTTGTGGTTGTAGGCCGTGAAGGGAGTGTTGGCGAATATTTTAAGTATCTGTAAGTTAATGTTTTCTTTGTCCATGTTTTTTTAATTTGATGA
Organism: Bacteroidales bacterium; assembly: GCA_024681475.1. Classification (GTDB taxonomy): domain Bacteria; phylum Bacteroidota; class Bacteroidia; order Bacteroidales; family P3; genus Colimorpha. Next base: position 42,905 of record JAILAT010000059.1, read on the forward strand.
TTAATGGTATGTAGGATATTTGTCATGCTTCGACCTTCAGTCCGCAGCGTCGCAGCAGCGCCTCGGGGTCGGGCTCGCGGCCCATGAAGCGGCGGAACAGTATGGTGGGGTGCTCAGAGCCGCCACGGCTCAGCACCTCGTGACGGAACAGGGCGGCGGTGGCTTTGTTGAAGATGCCTTCGCTGTGGAACTTCGAGAAGATGTCGGCGTCGAGCACTTCGGCCCATTTGTAGCCGTAGTAGCCTGCGGCATAGCCTCCTGCGAAGATGTGGGTGAACGCTGTGCTGGTGTTGCCGCCCTCCACGGCGGGCAGCAGCTCGGTCATCTGGCTCCTTTCGAAGTCTTCGGCGCGGAAGCCCTCGGCCAGTGGCGCCTGCAGGGTGTGGTAGGCCATGTCTGTGCGTCCCAGATTCACCTGCCGTAGGCACAGGTAGCCAGCCAGATAGTTCTTCGCTGCGCGGATGCGGTCGATGTATTCCATCGGTATCGCTTCGCCGGTGGCATAGTGGCGGGCAAAACGATGCAGGAAAGTCTCTTCGTAGCACCAGTTCTCCATCACCTGCGAGGGCATCTCCACAAAGTCGCGGCACACATGTGTGCAGCTCACCAGGGGATAGTGCACCTCGCTCAGCAGCCCGTGGATGGCGTGGCCCATCTCATGCATGAAGGTCTCCACCTCCGAGAAGGCCAGCAGCGAGGGCAGCTCACGCGTGGGCTTGGTGAAGTTGCACACCACCTGCACCAGAGGACGTATCCCCCTGCCATTCAGGTTGCTCTGCGTACGGAAAGTGGTCATCCATGCACCGCTGCGCTTGCTGGCGCGGGGGAACATGTCGAGGTACAGCACCCCCATCAGGCGCTCGCCGTCGCGCACCTCATAGGCTCGCACGTCGCGGTGGTACACCGATATCTTCTTGTTCTCTACAAAGGTAAGGCCGTACAGTGTGTTGTAGAGCCCGAAGATGCCCTGGCGCACCTGCTCCAGCGGGAAATAGGGGCGCAGCAACTCGTCGTCGAGGGCATAGGTCTCCTGTTTCAGTTTCTCGCTGTAGTAGGCAAAGTCCCAGCGTTGCAGTGTTTCGTTGAGTCCGCAATGTTCTGTGGCATAGCGTTGCACGGCTTCCAGGTCGCGCTTGGCGGCGGGCAGCGCGGCGCGTGTCAGACGTTCCAGCAGATCGTACACGTGGTGCTTGTCCTGCGCCATGGTGACGACCAGTTTCAGGTGCGCATAGTCGTCATAGCCAAGCAACTGGGCCTGTTGCAGGCGCAACGTTGTCATCTGTTGGATGATGGCGTTGTTGTCGTTGGCGTTGCCGCGGTTGCCACGGCTGTTGTAGGCACGCCACATTTTTTCGCGCAGCTCGCGACTGTCGGCGTAAGTCATGAAGGGCCCATAGGAAGGGTAGGCCAGCGTGAACACCCATCCCTCCAGGCCGCGTTCGTGGGCTTCCTCCTCGGCGGCGGCCACCACCATGCGGGGCAGTCCCGACAGCTGCTCCTCGTCGGTCAGATGCAGCACCCATTCGTTGTTGTCGGCCAGCACGTTGCGGTTGAACTCTTCTCCCAGCCGCGCCAGCTGCTCGGCGGCCTGGCAGTAGCGCCGCTTGGCTTGGGCGTCGAGTGCTACACCGCCGCGCTCAAAGAGATGGTAGTATTTCTCCACCACCGTCAGCTCCTCGGGGCTGTAGTCTTGCTCCTCGCGACTGTCGTACAGCGCTTTGACACGGGCAAAGAGTGCTTCGTTCATGGTCAGCTCGTTGCTGAAGCGCGTCAGCTGCGGGGCCATCTCCATGGCGAGGTTCTGCAACTCGTCGTTGGAGTGGCATTCCACCAGGTTGAACAGCAGGTCGCTGACGTTGTCCAGCGCCATGGTGGCTTCCTCCAGCGCCACGATGGTATTGGCCAGCGTCGGCGCAGCGGTCTGCCGGTCGATGGCCTCAATGGCTTCTCGTGCCTCGGCCATCAGCTGATCCAAAGCGGGACGAAAATGTTGGTGCTCTATTGTTTCAAAGGGGGGTGTGCCAAAAGGGGTGTTCCACTGTTCCAGCAGTGGATTGCTCTTCTCGGTGTAGTGGGTAGGGGTCTCGGTAGCTCTATCGGTGTTCTTCATCATTCCAAAGTTCAAAATATTTTTTGGCGCCATGGCAATAATATTTGCCGTCTTGCGTTACACCTTTCGATAACGTATTTCGCCGCACTTTATTGTTGGCATGATGATGAAATATTAATTGAGTAACCCAATAATACAATAAACCATGAAAAAAACAATCCTTATCGTGTTGGCATGCCTTCCCTTGCTTTTCACCTCCTGCAAGGAAGATGCCGAAAAGGTGGCCGCCATCCAGAGGGCCGATTCCCTCCAGGCCATCGTCGAGAACAAAGATGCCGAAATAGATGCCCTCTTTGAGGTGCTCAACGACATCGAGACCAACCTCTCCGAGATTGCCGCCAAATACACCCAGGTGCGCACCTTGCAGCAGTCAAGCCCCGAGGGCAACACCCGTGTAAAAGGTCAGATCAACGACCAAATCAGCATTATTGAGTCCATGATGGCCGACAACAAACAGAAGATTGCCTCCCTCAACGCCAAAATCGCTGAACTCGGCAAGGAGAACACCAAACTTCAGGAGTTCATCGAGTCGCTCAACGTCCGCATGGAAGAGCAGGAAACCCAGATCAATGATCTCATGAAGGAGCTCTCCATCAGCAAGACCACCATCAAGCAGCTTTCCGACAATGTCTCGGACCTCACCCAGAGCAACAAAGAGAAAGACGACTACATCGCCTACCAGACTGCTGAGGCCAACAAGGCTTACTACATCATCGGCAGCTACAACGAACTCAAGGACCTCGGTATTGTCGACAAGAACGGCGGCTTCATAGGTATAGGCAAAAAACAGAGCACTACTACCAATATGGATGTCACCAAGTTCCAGATGATTGACCGTACCACAGTCAAGACCATCGCCATCAATCAGCGCAAGGCCAAAGTCGTCTCCAAACATCCTACTGGTTCATACGAACTGGTGTACGATGAGAATGACTCCAAACTGGTAGTAAATCTCAACATTCTCGATGTCAACGCTTTCTGGCGCTATACTGACTATCTCGTCGTCTCGACGAAGTAAGCCTCAGGTTTCGACATCAAGACCAATACAGCAGAGGGGTGGACAACTGTCCACCCCTCTGCATTTGTAGCCGTTGTGGCTGTCAGGGTCTCTCTGACACCACCAGCTTCTTTGTCGCTATGCCGGCGGGCGTCCGGACTATCACGATATAGACTCCCGAGGCCCATTGTTTCACGTCGATGACGGTGCTCTCGCTGTGGGTCTCTCTGCGCAGTAGGCTCTGGCCTTTCATGTCCAGCACTTCGACAGACTGCAGCCCCACGCTCGACACCACGCGCACCTCCTCGTTGGCGGGGTTGGGGATAAGTTGAGTGAGACGGTCGAGGTCGCCGGGCGATGCCACCGCCAGCGTGTCGTCGCCGGGGCCTGTGGAGGTGGTGTCGTCACCGGGGCCTGCCGAGGTGGTGTCGCACAGATAGATGCGCACGGGTCCCGTCCAGTTGCTGTAGTAGGTG
>JAILAT010000004.1 GCA_024681475.1 Bacteroidales bacterium
AAGCCTGGGTGGAATGGCAGGTGCGCCATGTGCTGGAACATGCGGGACGGCGTGAACGCCCTGTGCCGATGAGCGACCTTCCCGAACAGGCCGACGACGAAGCGATAGACGAAGCCGAAGTCCGCACACTGGTCAACGACCTGCTGACGCAGCTGCATCCCGATGAACGCCAGTTGCTACAGATGCACATGGAAGGCTACAGTGCCGGCGAGATAGCGAAAGAGATGGGTCTCAGCCGCGATACAGTCTATCAGCGTATGCACCGGACGATGATGAAAGCCCGCCGGATATTGCTGATGCTGTTTTTGCTGCTTGTGACCAGTTCTATCACCGTCGCGGTGGTGCCGCAGTGGAGACGGAAGGTTTTCGGCATCGGCAAGCAGGATGCAGACAGCGTGCAGCAAGCAGTGGAGGGCGAGCCCACCCCCTACTCCCCTGCCCTGTCGTCGGTCATCGACAGCACGGGAGACAGCGTGTCTCAACACCGTGCCTGGGTTCCGTCGGAGCCCATTCCCCATCTTGTCGCCGTGGCCGACACTGAGTTTACTCCTCTTCCGCCACCCCTCAGCGAACCTTGCGGCTGTCCGGAAGGCTACCGCCTGAAGAAAGAAGTCGACAGTCTTGACCTCCTTGACGACCCCTGCGAGCCTTTACCCGACGACCTGCCGGAGGCATCCATCTGGGTGGTGGGGACCACCATAGTGGTGGAAGGTGTCATGAATGAACTTGTCGATGTTTTCGATATACGAGGACGCTTGGTAGCCACCGCACATTGCAACGGTCGCTGCTCGATTCCTCTGAGACTCGAGCACGACTATTCGCGAAGCAGGTCTGATACTCACATCTTCTGGGTGCATGTGGGCAACCGTCCGCGCCACCGCGTCACGATAGTCTATTCATTGCAACCGGAATGGAATGCTGTCAGGCGTGTATTTCACTACTAATCGGATTTGCTCATAACACGTTTGTATGCCCCGCAGGCCAGCGACCGCAGTGGGGCAAAATCATAACACCTGACTGAAAATAAATTTGGCCATGTAAAATATAATGTGTACTTTTGCAAAATCAAATAAAACGGAGAAAAACAATCAAAACATTAACAACATGGTAGACTATAAAAAAATAGGATTGGTGAACACCCGCGAGATGTTCAAGAAAGCAGTCAACGGCGGCTATGCCATCCCCGCCTTCAACTTCAACAATATGGAGCAGATGCAGGCCATCATCCAGGCCGCTGTCGAGACCAAGAGCCCCGTCATCCTGCAGGTGTCGAAAGGCGCCCGCGATTACGCCAACCCCACCCTTCTGCGCTACATGGCAGAAGGCGCCGTCGAGTATGCCAAGGAACTTGGCTGCCCCAACCCCCAGATTGTGCTGCACCTCGACCACGGCGACAGCTTCGAGACCTGCAAGAGCTGCATCGACATGGGTTTCAGCAGTGTGATGTACGACGGCAGCGCCCTGCCCTATGAGGAGAACATCAAGATTTCCCGCCAGGTGGTGGAATATGCCCACAAGTACGACGTCACCGTCGAGTGCGAACTTGGCGTGCTGGCCGGCGTCGAGGATGAGGTAGCCTCCGAGGTGAGCCACTACACCAAACCCGAAGAGGTCATCGACTTTGCCACCCGCACCGGCTGCGACTCGCTGGCCATCAGCATCGGCACCAGCCACGGCGCCTACAAGTTCAAACCCGAGCAGTGCACCGTCGACCCCAAGACCGGCCGTCTGCTGCCTCCTCCCCTGGCCTTCGACGTCCTCGAAGCCGTCGAGAAGAAGCTTCCCGGCTTCCCCATTGTGCTCCACGGTTCCAGCTCTGTGCCCCAGGACGAGGTGGACACCATCAACGCCAACGGTGGCGCCCTGAAGGCCGCCGTGGGTATCCCCGAGGAGCAGCTGCGCAAGGCCGCCAAGAGCGCCGTCTGCAAGATTAACATCGACAGCGACAGCCGCCTGGCCATGACCGCCGCCATCCGCAAACACATGGCAGAGCATCCCGACCACTTCGACCCGCGCCAGTACCTCAAACCTGCCCGCGAGAGCATGAAGAAGATGTACATCCACAAGATTGTCAACGTACTTGGTTCCAACGATAAGCTCTAAACCATCCTACCCACAAGAACCCCACACTGCAACACGACCCGTGTGGGGTTC
>JAILAT010000053.1 GCA_024681475.1 Bacteroidales bacterium
GTCAAAGAACTCGTGAAGGTGTCAAAGCTGCGGGCCTCCTTCTGGATGCCCTCGCCACGAACTGTCGCTACCACCACCTCCTTGTGGATGTCCATGCCGCAACCGCGCGACACGACCTGCGTGAATTCAACTGCTGCCATAATCTCGTAAGTTGTCTAACTATATAACGAGGCGGCAGCCACTTTTCATTCACTTTGGCGAATTTGAAATATTCATGAGGGTTTCATAACGCTCCCCTTTATATTATATATACGTTTCAGCTTCGGGAATCTTGCATGCAAACTGGTCTTTTTTTTCGCTCAGTCGGATTGCAAATCAGACCAGGCGAAGGCCGTTTGCGGCCCATCATCCCCGTCCATGTGAGGCCGTGAAAGACCGCGGCCATTCAATCCCCGTCCGTGTGAGGCCGTGGAAGTCCGTGGCTCATCGCACCACCTGCTTCCGCCCGTCGCGGATGTACACGCCCGGCCGCGGCCGGCCATGCACGCGGCGGCCCTGCAGGTCGCGGAAGAGACCTTCTTGACCATCGAGACGAACACCCCCCACATAAAGTGGTATAGCATAGAAATCATCGGCTGAAAAGATGTGTTCACCTTTGTCCTTACATTCCACAAACAATGTCGACGCGCCATTGGTGGTAATGTTCTCAATGTAAAGGAATCCAGTTTCACTGCCTATACCCCCGACAACGGTTTTCTTTCCCTTGTCTACACTTCGCCATGTCTGACGAACAAACGTATTGTTCTGCACGCTGATGGTGTCGATCTCATTAAGACAGAAATCCCCAGGCATCCAAGCCATGCTGGTAGGTACGCCCATGGCAGCGTCAAAGTCATACAGCATTTGCCATTCGTCCTTCTTGTAGTCTATGGGCTGGGAAAAACCGTCTACCGACCCAGTACACAACGCATAGAAGTACAGTTCCCCCTCTTCTTCATACGCATATCCGAAAAGCTGATCCGCTCCGTCTGAACGATGCAGGATTTCGACACATTGCTTATTGTCGAAAAGGGTGTTTCTGCCCACTACAAGAGAATGGAAATCTACCTTATAGGGCACATCACCGATGATTATTTGCTCTTCCGTCATATGATCATAATCTGGCAGCACCTCCTTATAAACCCATTCACGGCCTTCTGACAGCATCGTGTCGTATTCGTGGGCTTCAGAAAAAAGAGGAAACAGTAATAGAAATGTAATAAAGGTTGCTAAGAATTTCTTTCTTACTTTAAACATAGTTGTTAGATAATAAAGTGGAACAAACTGTTAATTGTAGGTGCAAAATTAGCCCAATTCATCCAACAATCCAAATATAACCTCAAAAAAGAATTAATTTAGAATTAACTACAGCACTATGTTTATACTTTCCTTACATTCAATGCATTATGACTCATACGAAAAGAAAGTCATTGCACAAACCTCTCCATTCTTTCTTTCAAATCTTTGCCGCTACCTTTCTCATCATAGAATTTTTTCATGATTCTTCCGCTTATCTGCGATACATTGGGAGAAGACACTCCCAACAAACCTGCCACCTCTTTTATTGTAAAACTAAGATTAAAAAGAAGGCAAGTGTAATACTCTGTATCATTCAGCAGATGTCTTCTTTGTGTCAGAAATTGATAGAATTGTGGTGATGCATTCCTTATCAAAGTGTCAGCCTGGCTCATTTCTTCATCAGTTAGGCGCTCTCCCCTTGGAGCTTTCTTAAGTAGAACGGCAAAGGAGGGGGACTCAGAGAGTATGCCAAAACGTTTTTTCCCCACTATACTTACTTTCCCATGTTTCTGGCTGACCTCTTTCATCAATCGGCTCAATTGCTTTTCTTTTTCATCTATTTCTGTTTTCAGCTTGTTTGCGTAGCTTTGTATGGCATAATACTGTTGACTTTTCTTTTCCATTTCACTTTGGTCAGATTTGATGATTTCGTCAAGTGAGGCCTTGTCTTTTCGAAGTTGTGTCAGGGAATTCTGCATCAAGCAGAGTTCTTCTGTCTTGCTATTAAGCAAGGCGATTGCGGATTTCCGCTTGCGATAAAGAACCAGCAAGCCCGAAGCTGCCAATAGTGCAGAAACGCAGAACGCAAATAGAATCGCCTGCTTTTTCCTCTGTTCTGTCTCAGTTCTGAGACGCTCTTTGTGAACTGCCTGTTCGTGACGGCTATAGTTATATAATGCAGCCGTTTGCTTAACTATATCGGTAGTCATTTCGGCATAGACGGAATCGTTCATGTCGTAGCTGTACATGGCATATTTGGCGGCTGAGTCAAGACGGTTGGTTTGCGCAAACAGTGCGGCAAGTCCTTTGGCACCCATGTTCTGGTTGTTGAAATCCTTACCGTCATGTAGTTCTTTCCGAAAGAAATACTCGGCAGAGTCATAGTTCTGCACGGAAAGATAATAATGCCCTTTAGTGTTGTAGTATGCTTCTCTTCCTCTGATGATGTTCTGATTTGAATCAAAGAAGCCAGACTCTTGCTCATAGAAATCCATGTAGTGCCGTGCTGTCTTGATGTCTCCACATGCCAACAGGTCTTTTATGGCGAACCCGCAATAAGCTGCGGCAATATTTCTTTCACCCTTCTCGCAGAAAGTCTGCTTGATGTGGCGGCAAATGCTGATGACAGAATCACCCTTATGAAGCCGACGATAACCACTCATTTTGTGGGCATATTCTGTCAACGCTTGAAGGGTGTCCCTATCTCTCCATGCATAGTATACAGAAAGGTCGAGACAATGTAGATAGTCGTGCATGAGGTTTTCCCTATAAAAAACAGACGACATTTGGCCATATACCCGGCTGAGAGTGTGGTAGTCGCAGTCGCTGGCGGTGGTGTCTGCTCGGCTGGCTGCGTCGAGATAGGCCTCAACGGCGGCGGGTGCTTCGCCCATGTCGGCGTATGTGCGCCCGAGAATATAATATGCGCGGAGCTGCTCATTGGGGGTGCCGTGGTGGTCGAAGTATTCGGTGAGAGCTTGTGCCAGCGAGTCGTTGGTCATCAGGGAGTCGGCCACGTTCTGGCGCTCCAGCTCCTCCAACTGGGCGAGCATTTGCTGGCGGTTGCCAGCAGTGCAGCCAGCCATGAGCAGGGCCATGAGGGAATATATATAAATAATGAGTCGATTCATGGGTGCAAAGGTACGAATAAGCGAGCAAACACCGAAAAGAAAACGTGATTTTTTATCCCCGCTTTAATGCCGCCCCTTATCAAGGGGCTCAAAATCTTTCGTTGTTTCGAGCGACAGTACCTTCGGCGATAGCCAAAGGTACGAATATGCGAGAGAAAAAGCGAAAAGAAAAACGTGTTTTCTTTGCTTTTTCCGAGCGAGAGTACCTTCGGCGACAGCCAAAAGTACGAATATGCGAGAGAAAAAGCGAAAGAAAGACCCCCCGGTTTTATTTCGCGTCAATAACGAGGGAGTATGGATAAGGGGTGAAAACAGGTTGGCAGCGGCCGCTGCCATCATTGTTCCCGACCGCTGCCATCATTGGCAGCGGCCGCTGCCAATCATGGGGGCGGTCGCTGCCAACCCAAAAGGCATGGTGTTTTCCCCGGACACTCACACCGATTACCTGAGAGGCAATGGCTTCCTCCTCGCAATTGCCTCACTTTGCCTACGGCGTAACGCGAATGGCCGTGAATGAAACGCGAATTATATTTTTTTGCGCAGCATTTATGGGTCATTCGCGGGCCATTCACGGATATTGACGTTGCGTCGCAGACAAGTTTTTGCCTATGGTGTAACGCGAATGGCCGTGGATGAGACGTGAATGAATCGTGAATAATGTTTTGCGTAGCTGCGTCGGAAAGCGATGTGCGACCTGATTTTGTTTTTCCATGTTTTATGATGCTTTCTGCAAGTCGCGGAGCGCAGACGGCGTTGGAGGTGCTATTCGTCGTAGCAGCCCATGCCCTTGGCGTTTGAGAGCGAGTCGAGCCGGAAGTCGTAGATCATGTCGTGGCTGTTCACCATGCGGAAGTGGTGCTCGCCCTGCACCGAGTCTTTGGGTGTCTCCCAAATGACGTTCTTGCAGTTCACGGTGTCTTCCAAGGCGGGCGTGCGTAGCAGGCTGTTCTCGAAATAGTAGCTGAAGGCTGTGGCGGTGTCGCCCTCAAGTGCCTCGCCCATCACCACGTCGTCGTCGTATCCGGTGACGATGCTGTTCGCCATCCTCATCTGCAGCAGCGGGCATGGAGCCTCGCCGTGCCTGTTGGTGAAGCGCAGGGCGGCGCCACGGCCGGTGCCCACCACGGCAAACTGTGCCAGGGTGCAATGGTCGATGGCCACGGCTCCACCATGGAAAGCCACGCAATCGCCCGATGCATTCGAGAACAGGCAGCGCATCAGCCCCACCCACGAGTTGACGGCCAGCAATCCCGTTCCCGAGCTGTTGTGCACCGTGGAGCCTTCCATGTAGAGTCGCTGCCTGTCGGTGAGCAGGGCCGACGAGTCGCACACGATGCCATTCTCGGCATTTCGTATCTCTGTGGCGATGAGCATGTTCTCGTAGGACGAGGGGAAGAAGCGCAGGCCTCGCCACTGGCCGGGCAGCCGGTCGTAGGGCAGGTAGCTGAAGATGCGGTCGAGGCGGTCGCCGCGCAGCACGGCGCTGTCGGCCATCAGGGTGCCGTAGACGTCGATGCCGGCGCGGTTGTGGAAGTAGAGAGTGGTGTTCTTCAGCGTGAGCGTGGCCGCGCTGTCAACGCGCACGCCCTTCATCACCACGATGGGCGTAGTGCTGCTGATGAGGGAGTCGCGATGGATGATGATGCTGTCGCAGATGAGGGCATCCCACGAGTGGCCCCACAGCGTGACGTGCTGTTGGCGTCCTCCCTCGAGGGTGAAGATGAGCTGGTCTTCTATCAGCTGTGGTTCGGGCTGCTGGTTGCGGGGCGCGGTGAGCTCCACAAACACGCGGATGCTGTCGCCACTGCGCACTTCCAGGTCGGTGGCGATGGCTCCGAGGGCATTGTCGAGATAGGAGCCGTCGACGTTCACGCGGAACCCCGTCTGGTTGCCCTGCCGCAGGTGGACACTCTGCAGGCGCAGGCCACGGTTGGCGCGGTTGTAGACCCAGAAATCGTAGGTGCGCGAGCCGACGGTGGAGAACACGGTGTCCATCTTCACCGAGTCGACCGAGAAGGTGAGCATGGCGGTGGGCGAGGTGGTGAACTCGTCTTTGTCGGAGCATGAAGCCACTCGCGCGCACGCGCATAATATAAAAAGGTATAAGAAAATCCGTTTCATCTTATTGATAAAACGGATTTTCTTTCGTTTTATTATCTACGGCCACTGCAAAATGAACAACGAATTGAACGAATGCGCCGAAGCAAGGACAACGAATGAAACGAATTTGACGAATTTGACGAAGTAAGAACAACGAATTGAACGAATGAAACGAATTTGACGAAGTAAGGACAACGAATTGAACGAATTAAACGAATTTGACGAAGTAAGGACAACGAATTGAACGAATGAAACGAATTTGACGAAGTAAGGACAACGAATTAGTGTTCGCTGATTAATTCGAAGACCTCTGGTAGACAGGTCGTCCCCAAGCTTCCCAGACGGTTATCAAAGTAAAAATTCTCAACAAAACTGTAAGGACATGACAAAGTTCCCTGAAGAACTTCATCACATTCTTGGCGAAGTAGCACATTCCTGTCCAGCATTCTGCGGTTTCCCGGTAGCTTGGCTCCTATGTCATTGCTTTTTTTCTGCTGTATTCAGTCGATTAGCATCATCATCATTTTAAATCCCCAAGGGTGAGGTATGGTAGTGGCCTTGCCCCAGAATGTACGTGTGGAACTTCTTGATGGAGGTGGCATAAGGTCAATCCATAAAATAGCCCTTGCATCTGAAACAGTATTAACCCCAATACTAATTGCATTGCATCTTATTTTTACAATATTTCCCTTGCAATCCAAGCACAGGCTTCTGCATCTGCCAATGCATGATGATGATTCGCTAAATGGTAGCCGCAGAGTTCTGATATGGTATGCAGCTGATGGTTTGCTGCATCTGGGAAGGCCTTGCGTGATGCGACACAGGTACAATAGAATTGATAGTCTGGATAATCCATCTGATA
>JAILAT010000012.1 GCA_024681475.1 Bacteroidales bacterium
CCTTTCCCCCGTGCCCCTGGGGGCAGCCGCGGAGCGGCGGGGGTAGGAGGTGGAGTCACGAAAAAACGCCCTGAGGTATCTCAGGGGGTTTTTCGTGACTCCTACAGGATTCAAACCTGTAACCTTCTGATCCGTAGTCAGATGCTCTATTCAGTTGAGCTAAGGAGCCGTTCGTTTTCGAGTTGCAAAAGTACACACATTTTTGATACCCACCAAATTTTTTTTTTGTTTTTTTGTGTGCAGCCCGTCTATTTTGCTGATTTAGCGTCAGAAAAAAAATGATGTCACGGCGCCAGCGGACCTTCGTAGTGATAGACTTCGCGGTAGAGTATGCTGCGCATTTCATCGAATTCGCCGTCGTCAAGCTCATACTTGGACATGACAATCATGGGCAGTGCGAGGCCCTTGCCGTGATACGAGGGCTGCCAGTAGTCCTGCGGATTGCGTGTGAAGCCCAGGTCGGTGTAGAACTCCAAGCGGTGGTCGGCCATCTCGGTCGAGGGCTCTTCGGTTTCGAGCACCACCTGGTCGGGGTGCTGGGCCATGAAAGTCAGAATGGTAGCCTTGCCCAGGCCGCGGTTGCGGTATTCTTTGGCGATGGCAAAATGCTCGATGTAGGTGAACTCATCGAAAGTCCAGTAGGTCAGGATGCCCAGCGGTTCGTCGTCGAGGGTGGCCACCAGAAAGTGGAACTGGTCGTTGCGCTTCTCCAAATCGCCGAAAGGAGGTCGTTCGGCTTTGGGGAATGCCGATTCGAAAAGGTCTTCGGCAAAGCTTTCATGTCTGCTTTCAGACAAAGGTTCAAAGTCTATCATGGTTTTGTTTTATTTCCTTGTTTTATATTGTGTTATTTTATTTCGTTGTCAATCGTCAAAAAAGCTGAAGTTGTTCAATGCCACCGACAGTGCCACCAGATGGTGGGGGGCAAATCCTTCGTAACCATCGAGGTTTATCTTGGTGTAGCGAAAGGTGTAGCCCAAAGTCACCGCAGTGTAGCTAGGCAGCGTGATGCCCAGTTGCAGCCCGGCGAAGCCGCCCCAGCCCACACCTCCTTGATTCTGATATTCATAGGCCATGGTGGTCGACGAGGGAAACTGGCCCTGCCACACATCGAGGATGCTGTAGGTGCTGCCGGCAATCATGATTTCGCTCTTCACCACTTCGGTGTTGTTGATGTTGCCGCCAGCTTCGAGCTCGAGGTCCAATCCATTGTCCAAGCGGAACTTACGCACCACGCCGAGGTCCACAAAGATGCGTTTTTCGACACCCGAGGTAGGACACACCACATAGGCGTTCTGGTTGGTGAGCACGTAGGCGTTGCTGTGGCCGCTGTTGAGCAGCACCTGGCCTACGGCGTTGAGTTTCGAATAGTCGAAGCGCGCCATCCATCCCCATCCGTGATTGTCGAAGTCGTAGCGCAGACCCACGCCCAGCTCGAAGGCCAGCTTGTAGCGCATGTCGCCGTATTCGGCCACCGTCAGCTGGTTGTAGTTGCCTATGGCGCTGCTGATCAAGTCGCTCTCTGTCAGTTCGTTCCATATGCGTGTGCCGTAGGTTTCGCTGTGAAGGATGCGGTAGAGGGAGTTGACGTTGCGTTCGTCGCCATTGTAGAAATTGGCCTGACTGTTGCCCACCATCATGGTGCCGGCATCGACCGTGAGCGACAAGCCACGCAGATGCACAGTGCCAATCGATTGGGCACAGGCACACTGCGGCACAAACAGCAATCCTGCCAGCAGAAACAATCCTGCCAGGCAGGCCGTCAGGCCTCTGTTCAGCGTGGTGTTGTCATATTGTCTCCGATACGGTGCGACGGGTCCTGCCCCGTCGCCATCTCGGTCTCGGTCTTTGTCGTTCATGGTCAGTACTATAGTAGCTCTTTTTTACTTGCCAATATATTATGTAATAGATCGCGTGCGCGAAACAATTGTGTCTTTACGGTGCCCAGCGGCATATCCAGCTCTTGGGCTATCTCCTCGTAGCTCAGCTCGTCGAAGTAGCGCAGCTCCACCAGACGGCGGTAGCGCGGCTTCAGCTGTTGCACCATCTCGCGCAGCAGCTGTACGCGCTGCTCCTTGATGATTTCCTCCTCGGGGTTGTCGTCGTTCGAGGGGATGGGGTACTCGTAGAGCTCATCGTCCGAGCGGGTGCGCAGGTCGTCGAGATAGATGGTCTGCAGACGCTTCTTGCGGATGAAATCGACGCAGTTGTTGGTGGCGATGGAGAACAGCCAGGTGCTGAAAGCATGGGTCGGAGTGTAGAGGTGCAGCGAGGCGAAAGCCTTGCCAAAGGCCTCGATGGTGAGGTCGTCGGCCTCGGTAGGGTCATTGGTCATCTTCAACAGCATCAGGTAGATAGGCTCCCTATACATGCGCATAAGGTCGGCATAGGCCCGCTGGTCGCCCTCTTCGCGCGCCCGGCAGACCAGCGCATAGTCGCGCTGTGCTTTCTCGGTAGGGAATTGTGATGCTACTGTCATAGTTTCTGACCTACTTTTTCCTACGTAACGTCAAAATGTATAAAATAGTATTCGAGAGGAGAAAATAAAGTTCAAAAAGTGGTGCAAAGAATGCCACCCGTTTGATGCCGAATCGTCTGGAAAGCAGAAAGACACTGACTATTTGCCATGCCAGTTTGACGACGAGCACACCCAATAAAATTTCCCATGGGAAGCCGCCGAGGACCATCAGGGCAATCCATCCGCCCCAGAAGAGCACCTGCGCCAGCGGGTAGCAAAGCAGCAACAGCTTGTCGTGCAGCGGGTAACGGTGTTTGGTGACCATCCGCTCGCGGCGCGCCAGGCGCCATTGGCGATAGGTGGCATGGGGTTGCGCCACCATGGCAGCGTCGTTGTCCATCATCACGACACAATTGGCACGGTTGGCGTTCTGGTTCACAAAGAGGTCGTCCGAGCCTTCTGGGATATGATAGTGGCTGATGAAACCGCCATGGCCGAAGAAAAAGTCGCGACGATACGACAGGTTGCGGCCCGAAGCGGTATAGGGGTTGCCCAGCATGGCGCAGCCCAGGCTGGAGGCGTTGAAAGCCAGGTTTTCATACTGCTGGAAGGCATTGAGCACGCCGCCGCTCTGGCGCACCAGGCTGTAGCCCATCACCATCGAGGCACCGTGCATATATCCGCACATCATGGCACGTATCCATCCGAAGCCCTTGTCTTCGCTCTCGCCGGCGCCACGGGGCAGACAGTCGGCATCGGTCAGCAGGATGACATCCTTGGTGGCCGACTTGATGCCGATGGCCAACGGGTATTTCTTGCCTTTGAACATATTGACATCCTGGGCGAAAGGCACAGGCTTCAGGTAGGGATAGTTCTCGGAGCAGACCTTCAGCACGAAGGGTGTGTCGTCGCGCGAGGTATAGTCCACCACCACCACCTCGTAGTTCGGATAGTCCTGCTCCAGCAGGTAGGGCAGCGACTCCTTCAGGTAGTGCGACTCATTGTGTGCCACGATGACTACCGACACCGACGGCAGGTCGCTGTCCTTCACCTCGGAAGGCTTCGGCAGTCCCCTACCCTTGCTGCGCGCCACCCGCAGGTACGTCAGCCCGTAGTAGAGACATAAATAGATAAATCCGACGACTAGCAATATCAATAAAACTAGTGTGGTTGTGTTGTTTAGCACGCCAGTGAAATCCATTTTACGTTCTTTTTTATCGTACAAAAGTAGACATTATTTATAAAATAGTAGTATCTTTGCATCTGAATTTAGGAACTATTTATCAACAGCCGAGCCGTTTACCAGCTCATGCCTAGCACTTTACAAAATAATAAGTTGCATTGGGCGCATGGCGAAACGGACAACAATTTGACGAACCATGCATTTCGACCTGCTACATACAGCCCCCCGCACCAAAGCCCGCGCCGGCGTGCTGCACACCGACCACGGAGACATCCCCACGCCCATCTTCATGCCCGTGGGCACCGTGGGCTCCGTCAAGGCGGTGCACCAGCACGAACTGACCGACGACATCGACGCGAGCATCATTCTTGGCAACACCTACCATCTCTATCTGCGTCCTGGCGTCGACATCCTGAAAGAGGCTGGCGGACTGCACCGCTTCATGAACTGGCACCGTCCCATTCTCACCGACAGCGGTGGATTTCAGGTCTTTTCGCTCGCCGACAGCCGCAAGCTCACTGCCGACGGATGCACCTTCAAGTCGCACATCGACGGCTCTCGCCACACCTTCACCCCTGAGAAGGTGGTCGACATTCAGCGCGCCATAGGCTCCGACATCATGATGGCTTTCGACGAATGCCCTCCGGGCGAATCGCCATACAACTACGCCAAGAAGTCTATGCTGCTCACCCACAGCTGGCTGGACCGCTGCTGGCAGCATTTCTGCGACACCAAGCCGCTCTACGGCCACCAGCAGGCCCTCTTCCCTATTGTGCAGGGATGCAAATACCCCGACCTGCGTCGCCAGAGCGCCGAATATGTCGCCAGCAAGAATGCTGTGGGCTACGCCATCGGCGGGCTCGCCGTGGGAGAACCTACCGAAGTGATGTACAGCATGATAGAGATCGTCAACGCCATTCTCCCCACCGACAAGCCTCGCTACCTGATGGGGGTCGGCACACCGGCCAACCTGCTCGAAGCCATCGAGCGTGGCGTCGACATGTTCGACTGTGTCATGCCCACACGCAACGGTCGCAACGGCATGCTGTTCACCTGGAACGGCACCGTCAACATCAAGAACAAAAAATGGGAGAACTGCTTCGAGCCCATCGACCCCGACAGCACCGCGGCCGCCGACCTCGACTACACCTTTGCCTATCTGCACCACCTTATCCGCTCCGAAGAGCTTCTGGGCCTCCAGATTGCCTCCATCCACAACCTCGCCTTCTATCTCTCCCTCGTGCGCACCGCCCGACAGCACATCGTCGCTGGCGACTTTGCCGAATGGAAAGCCCAAGTGCTCCCCAAACTCATGGTGAGAATATGACGCAACCCAATGTGTCTGAGGCACATACACCCAAAGAGAACGACATGGACACCAACGAACAAACCACACGGACAGAACATCGCCGCTTCGAGGAGCGCTGGCAGGGGGTGGATGGCCCTGAATACAAGAAGATTAACCTCCGCGACAATGACAGCGTCCGCCGCACACCACGCCGCAACCGCGTCATCATCGCCTCGTTCCTCCTCACCGCACTGCTGCTCTTCATCACCATCATTGTATTATTCAAAAACATAATCAGCACATTATAGCTCCATATTGATTTAACAATTATTAACAAGCCCAAAAATGCACTTTCCATGCCTCAGGGGTGTCTGTATAGCAGAAAGAACAACAAGCCCGGCACTTGCACAATACTTATTCATAAAACAAAAACACAATGCAGCAAGAACCAGTTTTAAACGCGCATAATAAGCAGGAGTTTACGCCGATGCATACGGGAAGATTGGACACAGCCTTAAAAAACAAATTGAAGATAGGCTCTTTTATAATGGCTGTGTTCCTGATGAGCCTTGCAGGTTGCCAACAGTCACAGGCGGACAACGGGGATTCTGTTACTGTATCAGATATTGCCGACTCCACTTTTCTACAAGAAACCATTGACGGTTGGCTCACTCCACACATTTCAATTAATAAGGTGATTGAGTGCTGGGGTGACCCTGATTCATTATCAGAAGCTGTCGTCTTGGAGTATGACGGAGCACTTCACCAGTCCTGGTTCTATCAGAAAAAGAATGTGAGGATTGACGTTTGTGGGGATTCTGCAGAGGTTGCCAAGACACGATTGGCTCTTGCTGTGGAAGGAATAGCTGTTACAGGACCGACGGATTGCCAAATGAGCCATTCAATAAGCATTGGCGACGACCGGGAGAGCTTGGAGCAACAATATCATGGGGTTATCAATGCCGAATACTCAAATGATCAGCAACTCTCTCTTGGAAACCAAATGCCATATTGGGGCGTGATATATTTCTTTGAAGAGGGAAAGTTGGTGGGAATGTACAATGGATCTATGGCAGAATAATAGAATAAACAGGTATGGAACAAGAACCCATCATTAATGCATACAACAAGCAGGAGTACCCGCCAATGAATAGAAAAAAAACCATCTAATGGATGGTTGGATGAGATAACTATTTGGATGTGAAACAAGGAAACGGATACAACGAACGTAAGAAACAACGGGGGTATCGTATGCTCCCAATCATCCTGATGGCTGCATTGGGATTATCATCATGTCTGAATCACCTTGTAAAGGTTGAACCCATCACCCTAGGCAATAGCTCAGGAGGAAAGACCACGGTGTATTTCAAAGATACGAACCATGATGAGCTGTTCTTGTCGATTACGGACAAGCACTCCGACCTATGGGACTCGAATGCCAATATTGCTATCTTCTACAAACCGATATACTATAAAATAGCAGGTGACTCGCTGCACATTATGTGTGAAAAACCCGATTCTTTCCACCCCGAACTCACGGATGCTAAAATCATATACCATTGGAGGGAGGGTAATCCGTTATGTTATGAGAAACAGGCAAGGGCGGATGGCTACAAAATCATCCATAGCCTTTGGACTATCGAAGAAGATAATCCATCTTCAACAGGAGAGAATGCCACAGACTCCTTTCGTGCTTTTTTCAGCAAGTTTGAATCGGACTGTGACTATCAGAGGTCCCATGTCCTCCTTCCTCTCTTGGTTGTCAATTATCCAGATGACCCGGATGATAGTAAGATAGACACCACGTATATGGATAACTGGGAGTGTTCTGACGCATTCTCATCTTTTGATAAGGTGATTGAGAGCGTGTCGCCAGATGTCCAACGAGTGGTATTTGGGATAGATGACACTGGGTTTCGTGTGGAATACTACTTTGTTTTGAAAGGAGATGAGTGGTATTTGAATCGCATAGTTGACCTTAGCATGTAGAATAAGATAATAGGCAATGGAACAGCAAAATATCAACAAGCAGGATTACCCGCCGATGCATACGGAAGGAACAGACTCATCCGCAAAGAAGCCCTTTGTTATAGAACGTTTTTTCGCGAGGCTGTTAAAAAACTGGTGGGTACCTGTGTGTATGACTATGTTGTGTTATTTGTTCGGTTTGGCAGGCGATTTCTATTCGTATGCCAATAATTCAGACTATTTGATTGATTGGGTTCCCTATACTCGTTTGTCGCTTTTAATAGGTTGTCTCTCTTTTTTGTGGAGAGGTACGGCATTTTTTGTGGCTTTGGCAAAGAAGAAATGGAACATTGTATTATTTTTATTTCTGTTTCATTTGTTGTGCTGGGCGCTTTTCTACTTTGTGGCATTGCGTTATTATCCCTATTCCGAATTATAAAATATATCATTTATGGAACAAGAACCTATTTTTAACGAACATAACAAGCAGGAGTACCCTCCGATGCATACGGGAGAGACAGACACATCCTTAAGATGTAATATTTTCTTATGTACATTATTCTTTGCTTTGATTATTTGTTGCTGTCCTTGTCAAAACTGCTATGCCCAAACCCAAGATAGTGCGGATTGGATGCGAAATGAAACCGACGAACTCCAAGAGAGAATTGCACGGAATAATGACTATTATATGTATATCCTTGCATTGGATAATAAGATTCTGACAGGCAACACTTTTTCATTTGATGAGGTATGTCGTGCCATACCAAAATCTGCTGACGAAATTCAGCTTCTTTGGGGTAACAATGAAATAGGAGGGCAATATCGAGGACAACGTATAGACCAATTATGTTTTATCCATGCCATTAACAACCCGAGGTCGGATATTATTGGTAGGTATTTCACTGCGGCTTATTATGCCGAAGGCCATTATCGCAAAATTTACAACACGGATTGTTATCTGATTTGGAAAAAACATCCACAGCAAACCGAAGCTGTTTTATCCATGCTGTTTGACAAGGAAGCCAACGACTATTTCAGTGGCATGTTCGAGGAATGGAGCAGACGGGAAATCGACAACAAACATAAAATCCAAAGGGCTTCACTATGGGAAACAGACACTATTCATATTGTGGGGTCGGTCGTGGATATTACCAATAATAGACCAATAGAAAATGTCAAGCTGGAACTGCTAAGGGACGATGATTCGTCGTTTGTCTGTTCTACGAAAACCAACCGTGACGGCAAGTATGGACTGGCGTTCCCTCAATTAATCCATGACGATGGAACTCTGGTGGTTTTTAAGCTGAGAATTACGGCCGATGGTTATCAATCTCTTTGCCTTGGTGTGGATATGTCGATGATAATTGAGTATCAGTCAACCATCCCGCATACACCAAGCAATTTTGGTTTGAAACCTATTCATTAAATGGCAATAATATGCAACAAGAACCGATCATAAACGAGCACAACAAACAAGAGTACCCGCCGATGCATACAGATGAGATAGACACACCCTTAAAAAACAAATTGAAGATAGGCTCTTTTATGAATCTTTGACATTAATATTGGTGGGTTTAAAAAAAAATATTTGTATTTCAAAAAAAAAATGTAATTTTGCAATTTGAAATCAGTTGATGGTCGCAACAAGGTTGCGAGGTTTACTTTTCAGCAAACAGATTGAGGGTTCGACTCCCTCCGCTGATACAAGAAAAGGTGTTCACAATGGTCGGTATGGAAGACCGTGGATGCCTTTTTTTGTATTTTGAGAGTTTATTTTCTAATAAATGTACATTTTAGCAACAGTATATAAAACGTCTTATTACCTCAAGCAAGAATACTTAATTGAATCGAAACAGAGTTTATGTATTAACTCATTCCATTTTTTTCTATCATAATAAGGCCTATCACCTTTTATGTATAAAGGGCTGTTAATGATATTGTCTAATAACTGGTTTAATTCGGCTTTGGAAACGCTTTCTGATACCTCGGCCATCCAAAATAGTAGTTCTCCACAAACAATGCTTCGTGGAAACATTTTTGATGGGTTATTTGCTTCACAGTAACTCATCAAGTGCCAATACTGAGAGGGGCTGTTTTTGCGGTAATCAACAACAATGTTTTCTTTCCTGGCTCTGTCAATATAACCACCACTTACTTGCTGATAACCTGACTTAACTAACATTTCAGTCAAAGGACATGGCTTGTTTTCTTTATCAAGAAAAAAGCTTCTAACTTTCTCTATTGTACATTTAGCCATCATATCCATCACGATTTTTCCTATATTGTTTCTAATTCAATTACTGTCGCTTTTGCAATAATCAGCGATTCTTTCAGCTCTTCTTTTCACAAAATCTAACTGAGAGTCTATCCAGCCCAAATATTCATCTACATTTTTGGGGAAAGGATTGGATTCAAATAAAGGTGTATCAAGCCATAGTTTCACACGGTAGTCTTCATCTACACAGTCCTGCAAGAAAAAGAAATCTACATAACCTTTGAAGTTCACAAAGAGGTCAAAGAAGGATTTGTCCTTCTGGAATATGTC
The DNA here is from genome assembly GCA_024681475.1 of Bacteroidales bacterium. Classification (GTDB taxonomy): domain Bacteria; phylum Bacteroidota; class Bacteroidia; order Bacteroidales; family P3; genus Colimorpha. The sequence goes on from JAILAT010000012.1 coordinate 9,443, forward strand.
ATAAAGAGGCGAATCCTCTCTGATGTAGAACCGACGAATACACTCTAATGTCAAATCCCATCTGTCTCGGATTTTACTTCTACAACCACGTTTTTGATTAATGCTATCATGATGTTTGGGAAATATTATTGTGCCTCCAATCGTATATGTTTTGCGATCATAGTTTTCAAAGAAATCAGTGTAGGAGGGTACCACCTGTTTAACCTGTTCCAGTAGTACCTTAGTGCGTTCATACCTGAAACTCGCAGTGATTGAATCACTTCCAAAAACCATATCATTCCATTTTAAATACGAATCTTTATTTGTCGTCAAGCATAATACCTGCCCATTGGGTAATGGCTTACTCCACAAAGCTTGATGATATGCTCTCAGAGTCGGACTCGAAGAATCGGGGTCACGTCCAGTATTATCTGACCTAACATCAAAGAATATGTCTATATCTTCTAATCTTACCATATCAATTCGGTTCTTAATTTCACCAGTTATCATAATGATAACTTTAACTTTTGTAAAGTTAATAACGTCAAACATTTACTTTTTATTGTGTTTTTCTGCTTTACCCTTTAACGCTGCTCGTTCCATCTTGTATTTCTCCATTTCTATCTGCAATTCTTCCATAATTTGGAGTGCTCAGATTTTTATGTAATCTCTTCATTCGTGTACTTTCTCCTTGATTAAGTTTTTTTTGCTTCTGTTAAACTTATCACAGTTCGTTTTGGAAGCATTATATACGTATCTCTTCTCTCGGTAAAATAAAATAATTTATCTTACGTTATATCAACATGGAAACACAAGTATTAAACGAACATAACAAGCAAGAGTACCCGCCGATGCATACAGCGGAACATATTCTTAACCAGACTATGGTGCGGATGTTCGGATGTCCGCGGTCGCGAAACGCCCATATTGAACGCAAGAAGAGCAAATGCGACTACCTGCTTCCCATTCCGCCTACAGAGGAACAGGTAAAAGAACTGGAACAGCGCGTCAACGACGTGATATCCAGCCATCTGCCTGTAAGCTATGAATTTGTGAGTCGCGATGCCGTACCCCCAGAGGTAGACCTCGGCAAACTTCCCGACGATGCCAGCAACACTCTTCGTCTGGTTCGCATAGGCGATTACGACCTCTGTGCCTGCGTGGGCACACACGTCCAAAACACTTCAGAAATAGGCGTTTTTTCAATCATCAGTCACGACTACAACTCTGAGACTCACACCTGGCGCCTCCGCTTCCGACTGAAAGAGTCCTGACAACAAAAAGGATGGGCCCTATTCCACATTTTCTATTGGGGCATCCTCAGGCACAAGGTCGTCGACCAGCGGCTGGAACTGCGGCCTCATGTTCAGGCGAATGACCACGAGCACTGCGATGACAACGAAGAGCACTGCGATGACCAGCGCATGCCATTTGCGTCTGTTGGTAACAATGCCGTGCCATTCATCTTTGATTTTGTCCACTGTCTCGCCGACACGACTCTCTGTCGTCTCCGCAGCAGCCTCCTCTGGAGATGGTATCGCTGTATCAGAAACTGTGACAGCATCCTCATGATTGACATCATCACTCTCGACAGGTTCTTCCTGCAGAGTCACACACTCGTCGACGACAGGTTCTTCAACCTCTTCATTTGAAGGCCTTGCCGGCTCCGGCTCAACGGGAGCTTGAGGTTCTTTACGTTGTGCTAATATTGTATAGACGTACTTGCCATCGCGAACCGTTTCCACCACTTGTTGCGCTGCCAACGCCTCAGGTAGCGACGTCGCCTCATCGGCAAGCTGCTCCAGCACCGCAAAGCGACGCCAGTAGAGACTTCCCTTCCGACGCTGGCAGGCAAAGGCGCGATACAGCTTGCCCCACTCGCCCTCAGCCACCTGACGTTCCAGGTGGTAGAATGCCTTCTTTCCGTCTATCTTTTTGTTGTCCATCCCATTAGCAACCGTTAGGCCATAATCTCAGCGACAGCCACTTCGATGGCACGAGCCACGCCTTCAACATTCTTGCCTCCAGCGGTGGCATAGGCAGGCTGGCCGCCGCCGCCACCTTGTATCTCTTTGCCTGCAGCACGGATGATGGTGCCGGCATTTTTTCCGGCATCCACTCGGTTCTGGCCCAGACAGATAAGCAACGAGGGCTTGTCGCCATAGCTGCTTCCCAGCACCAGCGCCATATCGGGATTGTCGGTACGGAGCTGCATCACAGCATCTTTCAGCTGCATCAGGTCCACATCCATGCGCTTGGCCAGCACCGGATTGCTTTGCAGCTCCGCTGCCAGCTGCTGACGCAGCGAGTTCACCTTTTCCTTCTGGAAATCGGCGATCTCAGCACGCAGTGCGGCATTGTCGTCCTGCAACTTCTGGATAGCTGCCGCCAAGTCTTTGGGGTTCTTCAGCAAGGCTTTGGCATCTTCCAGACCATCCTGAATATCATCGACATATTGTTCTGCCGCCAGACCTGTCACCGCCTCGATGCGGCGCATACCGGCAGCCACGGCGCCTTCGCTGACGATACGGAACATACCGATACGACCCGTGTTGGCGATATGGGTGCCGCCACAGAACTCCACGCTCTCGCCGAACTTCACGACACGCACAAACTCGCCATATTTTTCTCCAAACAGAGCCATTGCTCCCAGTTTCTGCGCTTCGGCAATGGGCATGGCACGATGCTCTTCGAGCGGAATAGCTCGACGAATATCTTCATTGACAAGGTGTTCCACGGCACGTATCTCTTCGTGGCTCATCTTGGCAAAATGCGAGAAGTCGAAACGCAGACGCTGTGCGTCGACACTCGAGCCTTTCTGCTCGACATGGGTACCGAGAACAGTACGCAACGCTTTGTGCAACAGGTGCGTAGCAGAGTGGTTGCGCATGATGGCCGTGCGGCGCTCCGCGTCGACACATGCCGTAAATGTGGCGCTCATATCTTCAGGCAACTGGCTGACCAGATGCACGATAAGACCATTCTCTTTCTTGGTGTCGAATACGGTGATGCGCTCGTCGCCATTGCTCAGCGTGCCCGAGTCGCCCACCTGGCCGCCGCTCTCGCCATAGAAGGGGGTGCGGTCCAGAACAAGCTGGTAGTATTCTTTATCTTTCGATTTCACTCGGCGATAACGCACGATATGCACCTCGGACCTCATCTCGTCGTAGCCTGTAAACTCCTCTTCCACACCATCTTGCAGCACCACCCAGTCGTCGTTCTCCACGGCGGCTGCGGCACGCGAACGGTTCTTCTGCTCGGCCAGGCCCTGCTGGAAGCCTTCCATATCCACGCTCCACCCCTGCTCGGCAGCCATCAGCTGCGTGAGGTCGATGGGGAAGCCGTAAGTGTCGAACAGCTCGAAAGCGAAAGCGCCATCGATCTTCTTCTCCTGTGCCGCGGCACCAGTGGCCTTGGCCAGATAGGTCTCGAATTTCACGATGCCGTTGGACAGCGTCTTCAGGAACGATTGCTCCTCTTCGAGGATGATGCGCTCTATCAGCGTCTGCTGCTGCTTCAACTCGCCAAACTGGCCGCCCATCTGTTCCACCAGCGTGGGAACCAGCGTGTTGAGGAAGGGCTCTTTGAATCCCAGGAAGGTGTAGCCGTAGCGCACAGCACGGCGCAGGATGCGGCGGATGACATAACCGGCCTTGGCGTTGGAGGGCAGCTGTCCGTCGGCGATGGAGAAGGCCACGGCGCGTAGATGGTCGGCACAGACACGCATGGCCACGTCGGCCTGCTCGTCTTTGCCATACTCGCGGCCGGCGCGGTGGGCCAAAGCCTGGATCAGCGGCTGGAACACATCGGTGTCGTAGTTCGACTTTTTGCCCTGCATCACCATGCAGAGGCGCTCGAAGCCCATACCGGTATCGATATGCTTGGCTTTCAATGGCTCCAGCGTGCCATTGGCCAGACGGTTGTATTGCATGAACACCAGGTTCCAAATCTCAATCACCAGCGGATTGTCTTTGTTGACAAGCTCAGCGCCAGGCACTTTGGCTTTCTCGGCAGCATCGCGCAGGTCAATGTGAATCTCGCTGCAAGGGCCGCAGGGACCCTGCTCGCCCATCTCCCAGAAGTTGTCTTTCTTCGACCCTCTCAGGATGCGGCTCTCGTCGATGTGCTCTTTCCAGAAGTCGTAGGCCTCGGTATCCATCGACAGATTCTCCTTCTCGTCGCCGCCAAAGACGGTGACATAGAGGCAGCTCTTGTCGATACCCATCACCTCGGTGAGGAACTCCCAGCCGAAAGCGATGGCTTCGCGTTTGAAATAATCACCAAACGACCAGTTGCCCAGCATCTCGAACATGGTATGGTGATACGTGTCGTGGCCCACCTCTTCCAGGTCGTTGTGTTTTCCGCTGACACGCAGACACTTCTGCGAGTCGCACACCCTGGCGTAGGGTGCCGGGCGGTTGCCCAGAAAAATGTCTTTGAACTGGTTCATGCCCGCGTTGGTGAACATCAACGTGGGGTCGTTCTTCACCACCATCGGTGCCGACGGCACAACGTGGTGATTTTTACTCTCGAAATACTGCAAGAATTTGGTTCTTATCTCATTGGATGTCATAATCGTAACTTATCTTTGGATTAATAATATTAAAATTCGTCGCGTTCCACCAGCAGGATGGCACTTTGGGGAACGATGAAATATTTTTCGCCATTATATTTGATTTCCACGGCACTCTTCAGCATGAACAACGCCAAATCGCCAGGCTGCACCTGCAAAGGCATATACTTTAGCTCTTGGTCTTTGGGGTTCCACGACTCCTCGGCTTCCATGTTGGGGATGGCATAGCCCGGGCCACATTTCAGGATGAAGCCCGACTGGACCTCCTCCTTCTCTTGATAGCCCGCCGGCAGATAGAGTCCGCTCTTGGTGCGCTTCGCCGCATTGCCGGGCTGAATCAGCACCCTGTCGCCTATCACAATGAGGTTTTCCAACCCATTTTGACGTGATGATGTCTCCATATCTAGCATACAATATATTTTGTTTCAATCATATATACACGTTTCTCTCGCGAGAAATGCGGTGTCAAAGTTACGCATTTTTTTTGAACGCCACGTCATTATTTTTCCACGCCCAAACACTAGGCCAGCCACGGGTGAGCCAACACCTGTGCGACCACCTTGTCCATGTCGTAGTATCTGTATTCCGCCAAGCGGCCACCGAAGGACACACGTTCCTCCCTAGAAGCCAGTTCTTTATAGCGTTCCGCCAGGGCATCGTTGTGCTCGTTGTTGATAGGATAGTATGGCTCCGCACCCGCTTTCCACTGCTCGGAATACTCGTAGGACACCACCGTGTCGGACTGCTTGCCGAAATCAAAATGCTTGTGCTCGATGACTCGCGTGTAGGGCGTCTCACGGTCCGTGTAGTTGAACACGGCATTGCCCTGAAAGTCTTCCACACCCTCCATCAGCTGATGGTCGAAGCGCAACGTGCGAAATTCCAGAGGGCCAAAGCAATAGTCGTAATACGCATCCAGCGCACCCGTGTACAACACTCGGTCGGCCATCGAAATGTATTCCTCTTTCTGGGCCAGAAAGTCCTCGCCGAGGCGCACCTCCACGCCATCCAGCAGGCGCTCAAACAGTTGAGTGTAGCCTCCTATCGGAATACCTTGATGGGGGTCGTTGAAATAGTTGTTGTCGAAGGTGAACCGCAGCGGAAGGCGACGCAGCACGAAAGCCGGTATCTCGGTGGCCGGCATTCCCCACTGCTTCTCGGAGTAGCCCTTCACCAGCGTCTCATAGAGGTCGCGACCCACCAGCTTCATGCCCTGCTCCTCCAGGTTGTGCGGCTCGGCGATGCAGGCATACTCCGCCTGCTGTTCGGCAATGCGACGCTTGGCCTCCTCGGGGGTATGCACATCCGGCCACAGCTTGCAGAATGTGTTCATATTGAACGGCAGATTGTAGAGTGTCCCCTTATAGTTGGCGATAGGCGAATTCACAAAATGGTTGAACTGGCAGAAGCGGTTCATATATTCCCACACGCGCTCGTCGGAGGTATGGAAAATATGCGCGCCATACCAATGCACCTGGATGCCGTTCATCTCCTTCGTATAGCAGTTGCCGCCAATATGGTTGCGCCGCTCCACCACCAGACAGCGTTTTCCCCGCGCCGCAGCCTCATGGGCAAACACCGTCCCATAAAGCCCCGCTCCAACTATAAGATAATCATATCGTTCCATATCTGTCGTTTCAATAATCGCTTTTTTTGTTTGGCTGGAAGGTTTTCTCAAACAGCCACACATGTAATTTAAGAAATGTCTTTCCCTTTGCGAAACGGGCGATGCACCCGTTCTATCTGACACTTGCTTACTTTTTCATTACTTTGCGAATGACTATGTTTTGACCATCCAAACAACACTCGTTAGGATTGACCAAGTTACAGATGACCTCGGCAACCTCTTCGGGCTGCATAATAGTTGTCGGATCTTCGTCAGGAGCAAGTCGTTTTCTCAACTTTGTGGCACAGCGACCAGGGGAGACACAATACACCATAATGCCATACTCCGACAGTTCTGCGGTAAGAGTCTCAGACATAGATATCAACGCGGCCTTTGAAGAGGCGTAGCTGAGCCAGCCAGGACGCGGAGTCATACCAGCCGTCGAAGCCACATTCAATATTTTTCCACCTTTCTGTCTCATATACTTCACACTCTCGCGCATGAACATGAATGGAGCGTATACATTTACGCGATAGGTCAGGTCAAAACTATCCAATGTGGTGGTCAACAGCGATTTGGGATCGGTATATCCAGCGATATTCAACAAGCAGTCGATGCCACCCATTGTATCATTGACGGAGGCGACCAACTCGGGAATACGCTCAGGATATGCCAAATCGATATTGAACAATTTTACCTCTGCACCATAAGGCACCATTTTATCCATTGTTGCTTGCAAATCTGCATCATTGCGGCCAACAAGAGCATAAGAATCAAAATAATGGCACTGTGCCAACTTGATGGCCGTAGCCTTGCCTATGCCCGACCCACTTCCTGTGATAATACATGTTCCCATAACTTATTTCCTCCTTCTGAATACATCATCATAAATCTGTTCACCAGCCAACATATCGATGCGCGTGGTCAACTTGATATCATAATCCATACCAGGACAGATGGCAATGGTTGTCTCAGGGAAGTATTTGAAAACCATTCCTGCATCCTCAGTGAATTCAACCCCTTCTTTGGAGGCCTGTTCGTGAGCTTCTTTCAGCAGACGCGTTTCAAACTTCTGCGGCAACTGCACATTGACCAGTTCCGACCTCGTCAGCAGACCTTCGACTTGGGCATGACCGCGGACAACGGTGAAAGGAATGCTTGTACCGAAAATTGCATTACGCTCTTTCTCGTCAAGCAGACGGTCGAAGTCCTCAACTTTGACAAAAGGACGGGCTGCTTCGTGAATCACCACATCGTCGGTCTTCACTAACGAGAGGCCTGACTTGACAGAAGCTTGTCGGGTATCGCCTGCAGGGGCAAACATTACTTTTTTGCGAACGCCATACTGATTCAGCATCAGTTCTATGGAAGAGACATACTCATTCGCACAGACAACCACAACTTCTGCTATGCGATCTATCTGGTCTACACGTTCCAATATATGCATAATCACGGGTTTACCAGCCAAAAGCATATACTGTTTCGGAACCGCATTGTGCATTCTGGTTCCTGTTCCTCCTGATAAAAGTATTAATGTGTACATGATATATTTGTTTTATTTCAGTTGTTTAACACCAATTTTCTGCTCTATGAAATTAATTATCATTTGAGATGGCAGAATTCCATTAATCGGCTGCAGATAACGATTATAAAAATCCTGTCGACGGGTTGCCATCGGGTCGTTGCCCTCCAATACCACATCACGCAAGAACTTTTCTATTTCCTCAACACTACTGCCTCTATAGTGGCATTCGAAGGCTTCCAATCCGAAAGGACTGAAGCGCTCTTTAAAACGCTCATCATGTGTCAGATACATTACTGGCTTATGCGTAAAGAGATATTCTGTTGTAAACGATCCGCAATCATGAATCATGGCATCAGAAGTGAGAAACAAATCGACATAATTCGACTCCTCCAACTGACTGTTCTCCATGTCACGCCATTTGTTATAGTATTCATTGACACGTTCTTCGCCCCACTCCTGCTGCAACTTGAATTTCAACAACTGATGTGGCTTAAAGGCAAACTGTATTTGGTCGCTGTATTTCTCTGCCAACGCCAGCATATCATCACAACGCAGCAAAAATGTCGACAATTCCAATGTCTTGTCTATGGTATGGTGAGGAGCCCATATCACTCTTTTCTTGTCTTTCGGTTGAGGTTTCCAATTGTCTTTCGGATGATAATCTTCGCGGAGGAACACCTCTGTGCCAGGATACCCCGAAACCTCCACATTGGTGCCATGATTGCGTGCCCATTCCTTGGCAGTGGCTCTGTTCAACTCTGTTTCAAGGAAGTATATACCTATGAGATTATGGAATATCAAATCGAAGTTCACACGATAGGTGCTCAACGACGAAAAACCATAAGAGACATAGCATGACAGGGTGTCTTTGAAGTTATAGACAAAATAACGCGGGTAGATGTCCTTGTATGGGGTTGTAAAGAAGACAATATCAGGATGCATCGTTTTTTTGATGTCAATCCACTTCCCTCTCTTGTCACGCGGAATGACATATTCGTATCCCTTATCTGCTACGAATTGTCTGGTACGTTCAAGAGTTTCTTCCACTTCTTCATTGCTAAACCCCTTGTATACACTGTAAGGGCAAATGACAACATAAGGATGATAGTGCTTGTCGGCTTGCAGTGCCTTGAAGAGATAGTCCACTTTCCACATTCCTGGGATTGTCAGCAAGAAAGCCACATCCAAAGGTTTGCCTCCCTTGTTGGCCTCTTCCCATCGGGGTCTGAGCCTCTCGGCAGCCAGCTGCTGATGCTGTGCAAAATGCTTGGCATAACGCTTGAAAACGAACGGGACATGATTCCTCATCACATCTCTATATGCCATTATCAGCCTGGCTCTATATTTGAACGACTTATCGTAACTCTTTTTCGATGACATAATTATCTTGTTTGTATATCTACCGCAACAAGGTTACGGTACCTACTAGTTTTTGTACTATATCCGGTCTTTTTTGCGTTGTGTATTCTATCAGATAGACATACGCTTCTTCCTTGCAGAGATGCCCCTTGTAGGTTCCATCCCACACTTCTGTCAATCCGTCAAAGTCAAGCAAAAAATTACCCCAACGAGAGAAGATGTAGACATGGACACTATTTAAATCATATCCAAACACCTGAAACACATTATTATTGTCTCCTTCAGGTGTAAAAGCATTGGGCACCCATATCTCCGAACTGTCCGGTTCGATTACTGGCGGTGGAACAACGACATGAATATTCAACCTCAATATGCTATCGCAGCCATTGGCAGCGGTCAATCTGTAAGTAGGAGAAACGCTCTCATCATAGTATTGATTGCCATCTATCCATGTAATCGTATCGCCTTGGTCGATGAAGACATTGAGCTCTGTCTGTACGGAGTGTTTAATATTCAACACCTTATATACAACACTGTCACAGCCATCAGGTTGAGGAAAAGTAGCAATAGGAACGGTATCGTTCTGGTAATAGGGTATGCCATTAATTACGATACTGTCGCAAGCCTCAGCATCGATATACGTGGAGTGGGTTTCTCCTAATTGAAGATTAAGGGTCTGAAAACTGACACAGTCGCCAGCCTGCACAATGGTGTCACAATAGGTACCCGACACATAGTATGTTGCACCATTCCACACTAACGAATCAGCACAAACCACAGTATCCACTGTCAACGAACCCGTCGCCCCTATTTTGACATAACAATGGACAGTGTCATCTACTTGAAAACAGCCCTGTCCTGTCTGATAGAAGGTATAATAATGAAAGAAACCAGGTGTAGTGGCCTGATATGAGATGGTATCATCACTCGTAAGAAAACCGTTTTGGGTGTACCAGCCTTCGTGCGAGATGGTATCTTGCCTAAAAGTATATATCTTCACCGAATCGCCCACACATACATTGAGAGTGTCGCCGCTTCGACGTTCCACATCGTTCATATACAGATGCGTAGTAAGGGAAACTGCCGAGAAACCGACAGAATAGCCATAGCTCTCGTTTGCTCCCACTCCATAGGCATGCGCCACAAAGCCGGACGTACCGGAACTTCTCAACCGATGGAAACCAGGCGATATAGCAACCTGCGCAAAAGAATACTGGGAGTTGCCGCTAACAGGAAAAAAATAGTGAGAAATATTCGCATTATCCAAAAAAATGTTCGTGGTATTGTCTGTTCGAGTGACAATATTGACGTAGTGGTGATTGGTCAGCTGTTCTGAGTAATGGTAGTTGACAAAGATGACATCTTTTAACTGCTGCTCGATGGGGGCAATGAATATCATAGAGGGGTCACCGTCAGGACCTGCTATATTTTTGCTTAGCAAATAAGAATAGACCGTGGCAGGTTTGCTAGTATAGATATATTTGCTGTTGTTTGCGCCCTGCAAGGTAAAAGAATAACTGGAACCAGCATTGAGCGTGGTCATTTGAGTGCCCCCGACAAATACAGCACAATTGTTTTCCAATGCAGTGACCTTCACATAGTCACCATCATGGGACAAGGACTTCGTGACAACAAATTTGTTACCCCAATAAACAGTCGGTACACTCTGTTCGTAAAGGTGATCACAATAGGTTCCGCTATTCTCCGGAATGTGAGCGCACTCATGGCCATTGAACACTGCAATGGGCTTACAATCACGCGAATGGATGGTCGTTCCGCTATAATCGCTGTTGTTGACACTCTGCATGAAATAGCACTGGCCTGCGTTGAGCACCTTGGTAAATTGAAGCACACCACTGGCCATATTCTTCGTATAGGCTGTGGCATTGATATCGACCACGGTGGAGTCATGCAATGCAACAATCAATATCTCAGCAGGATTATTAAGCTTCCACGCCTTGAAATCCTGTATCATATAATCATCACGAAGCACCGGTGTAGGCAACACAAAAGTGGCATCAAACGAAGTGGCCAAAAAATTACTGGTATATACGGATACGGTATCTGTAGTCGTCAGGTGCATTGCCTTGTTCCGAATCGCATTTGATTCATAGTTGTACGTATCCACCGTGTCAAAATGGATAGTGACCATTGCTCCTGCTGGAACTTGAAAGGACTGTGACCATCCCGTATTGGGATTGGTGACAACACCACTGCATGCCCGCTGGCTTGTCACTGTAACACTCATAGCAGCCTCAATACGCCCCTTCATGAATGAAAACCAGAAATCGGTGCCCATAGTGGTGACGGCTTGGCTGGTTGCTCCTTGGGGCGACATTATCGCCAGAAGGAAAGTCGTGAGGTAAATAATCATTCTTTTCATGGCTTTTTCTTTTAGAACAAATTTGGCTTTCCCTTATCTTTCCCTTTTTTCCATCAGACGTGTGCCGAGGGCGAAGAGGGCGGCATAGGCTACCACTACGGCCAGCTGGAGCCACAACGAGGTGCCCAGCAGCTGCTCGGGGGCTATCAGGAGGGCTTTCAGCAGGTAGAACACCACTTTGCCTACCAGGGCAGCAACAACGACGCTGAAGAACACCGGCATACGTTTGGCAAGCAGCTGGTAGACAGCCACGAATGTCAACAGCTCGGGGGCCATGCACATCGCCTTGGTGGGTGTGGGCATTCCGGTGACAAGCATCGAAAAGAGGGGCAGCAGCACTGCCAACAGCAGCGCATTGCGCCAGTCGCGACTGAAAAACAATCCCACTAACAGGCAGAGGAACATGGGGTTGAAACGATAGAATGGCACCGCAAAAACATGAGACACGGCAGGAATAAGACAGACCAGACCAAGCACCGTAGCATCAAGCAACAGCGTGTGCAACAGAACATTGTTTTTTGTAATTGTAATATTCATATATGCATATTATTTTTGCAAAAATACGATAATATTTTCATTCTTTGGCGAAAATTGTGAATTAGCTACTCTTTTTTTTTAACGGCAAGCCAAATCGGCTGTTATTCAGCAAATTGAGAATAAGACTACAATCATTTGATTTTTAATATATTACAAAAGAGCCCCGTTTGTTTTTTCAAAAAAAAAGCATCTTAATCGGTATTGTTTCAATTTTTTATGTATCTTTGCAAATCAAATCGAATATCAAACTTAAAACACAAGAGATATGACAAAAGCAGAGATTGTTTCCTCAATTTCCAACAAAACTGGAATCGAGAAAGTGGCCGTTTTGGCTGTAGTTGAAGAATTCATGAACACCGTGAAAGAGTCGATGACCAACGGTGAGAATGTTTACTTGAGAGGTTTCGGCAGCTTCATCATCAAGCGCCGCGCCGAGAAGACAGGCCGCAACATCAGCAAGAACACCTCCGTCATTGTTCCTGCCCACAACATCCCGGCTTTCAAGCCCGCCAAGACGTTCATGACCGCCGTGAAAGGTGAATAATGCGTCTCAACCCCACTTAGCGCCCGACAATCTATCGGGCGTTTTTTTTACAACAATCTACTTAATTCTTTTTCAACATGTACCGTATCCTCAAACGTGAGCAACTGACCGAGACCATCGTTCTGATGGAGGTGGAAGCCCCTTGGATTGCCGCCAAAGGCGATCCGGGCAAGTTCGTCATTGTCATACCCCATGCACAGGGCGAGCGCATACCGCTTACTATCGCTGATATCGACCAGCATGCCAACAGTGTAACAATTGTGTTCCAGGTTGTTGGCGACACCACCCGCCGACTGGCTGCCATGCAGGAAGGCGACCATCTGTTCTCCATTGTGGGCCCCCTGGGCCAGACGGCAGAAGTCATCAAAATGGCCGCTGAACACGCCCCACAAAAGCTGAACATCCTCTTTGTGGCTGGCGGCGTGGGCACAGCACCTGTCTATCCACAGGTAAAATGGGCTCATCAGCAGGGACACCACTGCGATGTCATCGTCGGTGCCCGCAACAGGGATCTGCTCTTTTTCGAGGAGCGTATGCGCACAGTGAGCGACAACCTGTACATGATGACCGACGATGGTTCGTATGGAGAAAAAGGATTGGTAACCAACAAGGTACAACAGCTGCACGATGCGGGAAATCACTACGACGTCTGCGTGGCCATCGGACCACTGCCCATGATGAAATTCGTGTCGCGTCTCACCAAAGAGCTGGGACTGCCCACCGTGGTGTCGATGAACCCCATGATGGTGGATGGAACAGGAATGTGCGGTGCCTGCCGCGTGACGGTGGGCGACACGGTGAAGTTCACCTGCGTCGACGGTCCCGAATTCGACGGCCACCTTGTCGACTTCGACGAGGCCATGCAGCGCTTGGCGAAGCCCGACGCAAGAAAATTCCGCATCGCCACCAGCGAAAACGGCCATCGTTGCAATCTTGCCGAAGCCGTTGAACAGCAACTGGTTGCCGATACTGCGCGTCGGCAACGGCCCCGGGAGCAACCTGCCGAGGCACGCATCCACAACTTCGAGGAAGTATCGTCAGGCTTCACCGAGGAGCAAGCCATCGCCGAGGCTCGTCGTTGCCGCCAATGCAAACGTCCCATGTGCGTCACACAGTGCCCCGTCAGCATCCAGATACCCACCTTCATCGCCGCCGTGGCCGAAGGCGACTTCGCTGAAGCAGGTCGTATCATCGCACGCGACTCGGCACTACCTGCCGTCTGCGGTCGCGTTTGCCCTCAGGAGACGCAGTGCGAAGGAGCCTGCATCCTCGGCATTAAAGGTGAGCCCATCGCTATTGGCGCCCTGGAGCGTTTTGTGGCCGACTGGAACCGCAACAACGCACAGCAGAACACTGAAAATCAAATTACTGTAAAGCCCAACGGGCACAAGGTCGCCATCATCGGCAGCGGTCCTTCGGGACTCACCTGCGCTGGAGACTTGGCCAAACAGGGCTTCCAGGTGACCATCTTCGAGGCGCTTCACCATGCCGGCGGTGTGCTGGTGTATGGCATTCCCGAATTCCGCCTGCCCAAAAAGAAGGTGGTGGCACCCGAGATAGAAAATCTCAAAAAACTTGGTGTAGAGATAGTCACCAATGTCATCATCGGCAAATCAATCACCATCGACGACTTGATGAACAAGCATGGATTCGAGGCGGTATACATCGCCTCGGGTGCCGGCCTGCCCAAATTCATGAACATCCCTGGCGAGATGCTGGTGGGCGTCGTGTCGGCCAACGAGTTGTTGACGCGCACCAACCTGATGCACGGCTACGATGAGCAGTACGACACGCCCATCTTCCTCGGCAAACGCGTCGCCGTGGTGGGTGGCGGCAATGTGGCCATGGATGCTGCGCGCACGGCACGCCGTCTTGGCTGCGAGGTTTACGTCATATACCGCCGTGGCGAAGAGGATATGCCTGCCCGTAAAGAAGAGGTGCACCACGCCAAAGAAGAAGGTATACAGTTTGTCTTCCAGACCAATCCTATCGCTGTGCTCGACGACGGCAACGGCAATGTCGCCGGCGTGCGCTGCGTGAAGATGGCCATGGGCGAACCCGACGAGAGCGGCCGCCGCCGCTTCTCGACCATACCGGGCAGCGAATACGACATCGCCATCGACAACTTCATCGTGGCGCTAGGCACTAACCCCAACCCGCTGATCAAGAGCACTACCGAAGGCCTCCGCACCGAGAGCTGGGGCGGCATCATCGTGGACGACAACGGACTGACGTCACGTCACAACGTCTACGCCGGCGGCGATGCCGTCAGCGGTGCCGCTACGGTAATCCTGGCCATGGGTGCCGGACGTGTGGCAGCCAAAGCCATAGCCGACAGTCTTTCCTGACAACCAGAAATAACAATGGCAACATAAAGACAGCGGCGCTGACCTGGTCAGCGCCGCTGCTATTTCATATCAACCATTCCATGATTATAGTTTTGTGCGGAAGATGCGGTTGAATCGCATCTTGTGCTGTTCCTTGTCAAAGGAGAAATAGATGGTCTGAGCACGGCCAACAAGATGGTTCTCAGGGACAAAACCCCAATAACGGCTGTCGGCACTGTTGTGGCGGTTGTCACCCATCATCCAATAGTAGTCCATCTTGAAGGTGTAGCTCTCAGCTACGGCGCCGTTGATGTAGACAACATTGTTGCGGACCTCCAGCTTATTGCCCTCAAACACCTCTATCACACGACGATAAAATGGCAGGTTAGCTTGTGTCAACTCCACGGTTTTGCCCTTGGCAGGAATGGTGACGGGGCCAAAATTGTCTACCGACCAACAGTAGCCTTCGGCATGGGGGAACAGATCGAGTCCGCTGTAGCCTGGCTGAGCATCAAGAGGAATGACGGCTGCAACAGACTGGTTTTGAGCCAGCTTCTCGGCCATACTGGCAGTCAAGGGCACGGTGTAGTATTCTTCCGAGTGGTCCAGCTGTTGCTGGGTGACGCCAAGACGAATCAGGTCACGCTGCAAGTTCTGCGTAGCATTGAGCATCACCATCTCGGGAATAGGATCCACGAGTCTGTATTCCGGATGTATACGCACGAAAGTCAGCGTGTCGCCTGTGACGCTGTCGGTCTGTTGATAACACATGGGCTCAATTTGGAAGTATTGATCATAGCGCATCAAGGCTTCCATCTGTTGCGGATTGAGAAACAGATATTTGTAGACGCCTATCGACGATTCGCAGTCGGTCTGCGACACCCCCAACGAGGCAAAAATCTTGGTGTCATTCTGGAATTTCATAAGGAAACCGTCGTTCATCGTGTTGCCCATCTGCGACATCATCTGCAGGTAGCCAGTCATGTCCATGGCCATCAACACAGCATAGTTGAACTGCACCTCATGGGGATTTTCGAGGGCCTGGCCATTGATATAGACTTGCTGATGACGGATCTCGACTGTGTCGCCAGGCAATCCTATGCAACGCTTGATGAAGTTCTCGCGCTTGTCGACAGGACGCACCACTATCTTGCCGAAAACATCGGGATTGTTGAGGACCACATCGCGGCCATAGTCGCGAACCAATTCGTGATAGGATATGTTGCTCTGGAATTTTGAACAGACGGTGTCGCCATCCGGATAGCCGAAAACGGTGGCATCGAAGCGATGCACCCCACGGAGACCTTTGTAGCGATGGTACGGAAGCTCTATCCATTTGAGGTACGATTCACATTGGCCATTGGTCAGCGGCAACACATTGTGTATCAATGGAAACGACAGCAATGTCATCTGGACACGGGGGCCATAGGCCAACTTGCTGACCATCAGATGATCGCCCACCAGCAACGATTTCTCCATCGATGACGAAGGAATGTTGTAGAGCTCGAAGACGGTGCCACGAATGAGGACGGCAGCGACGAGCGCAAAGATGATGGCCTCGGCCCATTCGCGCACTTTCGACTGTTTGTCGGGCTTACCTTGCTTGGGGCCAAGATATTCCATCTTTTTGTTGAGACCCAACCAAGGAAGATAAAGGAAGGGGAAAATCACAGCCAGCGTCTGCTCCAACAGATTGTTGCGGCCGAAGACTTTGGCCGTTTCGACGACAAGCAACAGGTAGGTGAAAATATTCAGCGCGGGCACAAGAAAATAGATGTACCACCGCCAGTCTTTGCCGCAGACCTTTATCCAGACAACAATATTGTAGACCGGTATCAGACTTTTCCATGCCGGCACACCGGCTTTTTTGAAGATAAACCATAGACCGACAACGGGTCCCAGCAAATAGAGCCAAAGCAAAAGTTCGTAAAACATTGGTTGAAGTAAATTACTTTAAAATATTTATTGTTATTTGTTTAACTTTATCACAACGCCATGCCGACAGGCACTGTCATGTTTATTATGTATCCTAATAACGCAGTTTCGTCAAAATATTGTGTCGAAGGAGGAAAGTAGTATTTTTTTATCGTTGTCCCACGACAAATCGGCTCTTGCCTTGGCAAATCGGGCCTCACGCTCGGCCGAAGGCATCTGGCGCCAATAGTCGAGCGCTTCGCAGATGGTGGCAGCCAACTGTTTCGGATCGGGTGCTTCGGAACGCATGCTGCGCACATCGAAAGGCTGTGGCGGCACCAGCGTGCCAACACCGTATTGACACACAACACGATGTATCTCAGGAAAATCGGTAGCCAACACCGGCACACCGGCCTGCACATAGTCGGCAATGCGGTTGGGCAGCGAATAATAGTAATTCAGTCCACGGTTCTCTGGCAACTGCAGCCCCAAGTCGGCATGGACGGTGAGGGCGTGAAGGCGAGAGGGCGACAAACGTCCCAAGAAAAAAACCTTGTCGTGCAGTTCCTTACGTGCGCGCACGTGCGCAATGAGCGTATCATAAATATCGCCGACACCCGCCACCACAAAGATGGCATTGTCCACATACGGCATCGCGTCAATGACCCACTCCAAGCCACGGCCGATATTCACCGCACCTTGATAAAGGACAACCCGTTTCCCTTGGGGCAACGGGGCCAGCAAGTAGCTCACATCGACATCATCCACGGGGAAAAACATCGGCACATTGCGCACCACATTCATTTTCAACCCATAGCGTTTTTCATAGATGTCGGCGATGGATTGGCACACGGTGACAGCGGCCGCATGGCGTCGACGCGCCAAACGGGGAAAGATATGGTCTTCGATGGCGGACCATACATGTTTCACCTGAGGCCGGCCCATCAACTCGGGAACCTCGGGAAACATCTCATGGGCATCAAAGAATATGGGGCGGGAGAGCAATACAGCGGCCAGCCAGTTGGCGGGCAATGCATCGGTGTCGTTGGCGTAAAAGACATCGGCACGTGAGAAGAGAAGCTTCAAGAAGAGACGAATGTTATATTCCGCATAGAAAACAGCTTTCTTTCTGAACAGCAAACTCATACGCTCAGTATGATAGGGCCTTTCGACAGGCACGCTGTCGGGCAGCAGGCGCCCTACGAGGGTCACATCGTAGCCTGCCTCATACAAAGCCATACAGGAGCGATGGACTCGCTGGTCAGTCACCAAATCATTTGTCACTGAAACTATTACACGCTTCATTGCCTATCCCCTACCCTCTCGATTTAGCTACATGAAGAGGCGAATAACCTCGAAAGCCTCGGCAAATTCGCAACCGGCTTGGACTCCGCGTGTGCGAGCCAAAGAATAGATGAACTCCTCGGACATATAGTTGCGTCGCCCTTGGGAATGGTATTCACCCAACGCCTTACACTTGGCCTCGATGAAACGTTTCTCCAACCGCACAAGGCATTGGGTATCGAACTGCAAATTGTTCCATGCCAGCTCATAACCTAACAGCGTGGTGCCTTTGAAAGCCCTGACCGCCTCTTGTGCCAAGGTGGCATGGTCTTGGTGCACATCGTGCAACGAGGGACAGAAAACCATGTCGAAGGCGCAAAGCGAACGAAGACGGATCAGGTCCTCAAGTATCTCCTGACGGTAGTAACTGAACTTACGCACCTCATAATGAAAGATATGCAAATCGTCGGACGCTACGCCAAGATGATGGGTGGCCTGCGCCACCTCGACATTCAGAATATCTTTAGGGAAACCCTCGGGCACAGATTGTTCTGCAGTGGAGAAGGCAGCATAAACGACCCGGTTGCCTTCGGCGACCATGCGGGCTATGGTGCCTCCCATCCCCAATTCACCATCATCAGTATGAGGTGCCAGGACCAATATGTTCTTTTTTGTCATAATCTACTCATTGTTAGTCTTATCCATTTTTCTTGCCGGGTTGCCAACCATCACGGCATGAAGCTCCACATCGTTCAGCACGACAGAACCCAACCCTATCACTGCGTCATCACCCACGACGACGTGTTCTTTGACGACCGCCTGGGGAGCAATCCACGCACGGGCACCCACCTGCGATCCGCCGCAGAGGACACTGCCGGCAATGACAAACGCACCACGACCGACCACACAATTGTGTGCTACATGGACGAGGTTGTCGACCTTGGCATGATCTTCTATCACGGTGTCGCCGATGGTTCCTCTGTCGATAGCGCTGTTGGCACCGATGCTTACATGGTCGCCAATCACCACTCCGCCGAAATGCGGAAACAGGACAGGCCCCCCATCGGCATCGCGCTCATAACCGAAGCCAGTCTGCCCTATCACTGCACCCGATTTCACAATACATTGACATCCCAGGACAACACGACCCGTCAAGGTCACACGCGGCATCAGCACCGTTCCGTCGCCAATGACCGACTGTGACGAGACGTAGCATTGTGCGCCGATGGTGACATTGTTACCCACAACAGCACCCTCTTCGACAACGGCTGTTGGATGGATTGTAGTCTGTCCTACAGCGTGTTGCACAAAAAAACGATTGGCGACATTGATAAAATCGAGACGCGGATTTGCAGAGACAATATGGGGAGAAGTGAGCTTGCCTTCAAAGTCAGGACAAACGATGGCAAGGACAGACGCATTACTGTTCAGTGCGTTGCATATCTCATGGGTGAAGCGTTTGGCGAAAACAAGCGTCGAAGGTCGCATCGTGGTGATCTGCGATATGCCCTGCACGGCGACATCCTCGCCCACCAAGGGTAGACGGAGAAACTCCGCAATGGCCGAAGCCTTGGCAGCTGGTACAGAATTGGATGCTTTTTTATTGTCCATATTTATCGTTCTTCTTGTTTTCGACACCCGCAAGAAACCATTTCTGCAGGTACTGTCCTGTGCACTACGCAAAATGAAGCACTAACAACCAACACGTTAACTAAAACTCAAACGCACGATTGCCATCTCATTTTGCACTGCAAAGATACGACAAAAAATCGTGCTAAAGTAATATTTCCCAAAAAATAATCGCCTCGCCGATATGACATACACGACAACATAATTAATGAATAATATAAAAAATATTTTGGCAGTTTCGGAAAAGTTCCTATTTTTGCAATTTGAAAACGAGGGGGCCCTGGTGGCTTCCCGACCACTAAGATGTAAGTAAAACAACGAAATATATGAAAAATCTAGTTATCGTAGAGTCGCCTGCAAAAGCCAAGACTATCGAGAAAATCCTCGGTAAGGACTTTGAAGTTATGTCCAGCTACGGCCATATTCGCGACCTGGCCAAAAAGGAGATGAGTATCGACATCGACAACAGCTACAATCCTGAGTATCAAATATCCGAGGACAAAACGAAACTTGTCGCCGACCTCAAAAAAGCTTCGAAGGACGCCGAGATGGTATGGCTGGCATCCGATGAGGACCGCGAGGGAGAAGCCATCGCTTGGCACCTTCGCGAGACCTTGGAGTTGCCCAAGGAGAAGACCAAACGTATTGTTTTCAACGAGATTACAAAGGATGCTATTCTCAACTCTATCAAGCAACCCCGCGACATCGACATGAACCTTGTCGACGCCCAGCAAGCACGCCGCGTGCTCGACCGTCTGGTGGGCTACGAAATCAGCCCCATCCTGTGGGCAAAGATTAAACCCGCCCTCAGCGCAGGCCGTGTACAGAGCGTGGCAGTGCGCCTCATCGTGGAACGCGAAAACGAGATACGCAACTTCCAGACACAGAGCTACTATCGCGTCACAGCGTCGTTCCTCAACGGCGACGACAACCACAAACTTCTGGCCGAGCTGAACCGTCGTTTCGACACCGCCGAAGAGGCCAAGGAATTCCTCGAAAGCATCTACGGCGCCGAATTCAAAGTGGCCAAGGTGGAAACCAAGCCGGCACGCCGCAGCCCTGCACCGCCGTTCACCACCTCGACCTTACAGCAAGAGGCCAGCCGCAAACTGGGCTACTCGGTGGCACGCACGATGCAGATAGCACAGCAGCTCTATGAATCGGGATACATCACCTATATGCGTACCGACTCCACTAACCTCAGCGAACTGGCACTCAATATGGCCAAGAAGCAAATCGGCGAGATGTACGGCGAACGCTACGTAAAGACACGCCGTTACCACACCAAAATTAAAGGCGCACAAGAGGCCCACGAGGCTATCCGCCCCACCTATATGGACAATGTGGAGATCAATGCCGACGCAGCGCAACGTCGTCTGTATGAGCTGATTTGGAAACGTGCCATCGCTTCACAGATGGCCGACGCCGAGTTGGAGAAGACAACCATCGACATCAACATCAGCCAACATAAAGAGCAGTTCACCTGCTCGGGCGAACAAGTGCTGTTCGACGGATTTCTGAAAGTTTACTACGAGTCAACCGACGACGATGTGGAGGAGACCCCCACCCATCAGCTGCCGCCGACGAAAAACGGCGAGAAGCTCTCCCTCGAGGTTGCCAACGCCACACAGCACTACACACAGCATCCGCCGCGCTACACCGAGGCCAGCTTGGTGAAAAAGCTTGAAGACCTGCAGATTGGCCGTCCGTCGACCTACTCGCCGACCATCTCGACAATCTTGAAACGCGAATACGTCATCAAGGAGGATCGTGGCCCGCAGGAGTTCGAGATCACCACTCTCACCATCGAGCCTGCCAAGAGCAAAACGGTTCACCAGTCGACCAAGACCGAATATCTGGGCGCCGAGAAAGGCAAACTCTTCCCCACCGACATCGGAACCATCGTCAACCAGTTCCTTATGGAGCATTTCACCGAGATCATGGACTACAACTTCACCGCACAGGTGGAGAAGGACTTCGACGACGTGGCCAACGGCACCAAGGAATGGCGTGATGTCATCAACGAGTTCTACATGCCTTTCCACCGCAATGTGAAGCAGACCCAGAGCCATTCAAAACGCACCAGCGGCGAGCGTCTGCTGGGCACCGACCCCAAAACAGGCAAAAATGTATATGCCAAGATTGGCCGCTACGGCACACTGATACAGATTGGCGACACCAATACCGACGAAAAGCCGCAATTTGCCTCCATGAAGAAAGGCCAGAGCATCGAGACCATCACCCTCGAGGAGGCTCTCGACCTCTTCAGCCTGCCACGCACATTAGGTACCTTCGAGGGCAGCGACGTGGTGGTCAGTATCGGACGTTTCGGACCTTACGTGCGTCACGACGGCAAATTCTACTCGCTGTCGAAGACGTCGGACCCCTACACTATCACCCTGGAGGCTGCCACGGAAATCATCACCGTGAAACGCGCCCAGGCCGAGGAGAAAGAGCGTCTCAGAACACTCTTCCCGCATGAGATTGGCGAATATGAAGGCGAAATGGTAGTCTCCAATGTGGGCAAATTTGGCCCTTACATCACCTACAAAGGCGAGAACTACAGGATGCCCAAGAACACCCTCGATCCGCTGACCATCACCCTGGTCGAAGCCGTCACCATCATCCGCGAAAGCCAGGAGAAGAAAAGCCGCGCCAAAGGCCGCAAAAAGAAAAGCCAGTAATCATTGGGACAATCCATAAAAGTATGAGGCCACACAGTGTGTGGCCTCTTTTTTTTTTACCAATATCGAATGATAGTGTCTAGCGGTATTCTTTTTCCCAAATGAACAGGAAAGGGCTGGCGTCACAAAGGACAAGGCCTCAACCATTATTCAGCAAACGGCAGTTGGTAGCCAATGCTCAGCATGATGGTCTGGTTTGTGCCCAGATAAGCATTACGATTTTTCTCGGTGTTATTATTGTTATTATTGTTATTATTGGGATTGGGGTTGGGATTCGTCTGATTCTGCAGGTTGATAAGAACATCGTCCTTCTTCATCAGGGAGACGAAACCATGGTCCAGAACGAGGTCGACAGTCCAGTTATGCCACTGATAGCCAACGCCCAAAATGACGCTAAGATCCACTCGACGCAGATGCTTGAAGGCGGAACGGTCATCTTTAGTACCCGTGATGTAGGTATCGTAGTTGAGTGAGGATTGCGGCATGCCGGGGGTCACCTGACGGTCCCAAATACGACCCCAGACACCAAGATTAAAAGCCGGACCAAAATACAGTTTGGCATAATTCTCAGCGGGGAGCTGGGGAATCTCATACTTGAAGCCGACCATCACAGGAATCTGGATGCCGTAGGTGTGGTAGTATGCATCGCGGATTGACTGCATCTCGACAAACACTTGCTGCAGATTGGTGCCGCGACGGGTGAGATAGAAACCACCTTCCAGATAGATATTGTCGGCCCAGGGGTTCTTCATATCGGTGAACATATAGTTCACATAGCCACCGAGATTGGCACCCATAATAGGTGTTGTGGTCAGCAGGTCATCGGTAACATACGAAGCTCCTAAACCGACCTTAGCACCAAAATGAGTAAACTGCGCAGATGCAGGTAAATGCACCAAAAATGCAAAAGCCAAAACAATAATCAGTCTCTTCATCTATAATATATTATTAATATACAAACAGTTGGGCAATTCTTCACCCAATAATACGTTTTACAAAGATACTAAAAAATCCCGAATGAACGGGATTTTTTAGTATTTTTTTCTTGTCAAGAGTTTTTTTTGCTCTCAATGAATGCTGTCGTCATGCATTCATGCTCTGAAAGCTAGATACATAACATACAGAATTTCAAGCAAATCGCTACAACTTTCGCTCAATGAAGTCGGTCATCAGCTTATAGAGATTCAAGCGGGTGTTGCCACCATAGATGCCGTGATTCTTGTTGGGATAGAGACGGAACTCAAATTGCTTGTCGGCCTTCTCGAGCGCGGTGACCAGATCGAGGGCATTCTGCACATGCACATTGTCATCGCCAGTACCATGAACCAGTAGATAGTTGCCAGTCAAAAGGTGAGCATAGTTGATGGGCGAATTCTCGTCGTAGCCCTTGGGGTTATCCTGCGGACGCTGCAAAAAGCGCTCGGTGTAGATGTTGTCGTAGTAGCGCCATGTGGTGACGGGTGCCACAGCAATGGCCGACTTGAAGACATCGTGACCTTTCAGGATGCTCAACGACGACAGGTAGCCACCGAAACTCCATCCGAAGATGCCGATACGCTTTTCATCAATCCAGGGCTTGGCTCCAAACCACTTGGCAGCCTCAGTGGCATCGATGCACTCATAGTGGCCCAGGTTCTTGTAGGTCATCTTCTTGAAAGCAGCGCCACGGCCACCGGTGCCACGACCGTCGAAGCATACGACAACATAGCCCTTCTGCGCCAGCATACGGAACCAGTTGTAGTCGTAGCTACCATAGCTGTTGGTAACCTGTTGGTTGCCCGGGCCGCCATAGACGTAGAAGAAAAGCGGATATTGCTTGCTCTCGTCGAAGTCGGCAGGTTTGATGATGTAGTAGTTCAACTCCACATTCTCCGAGGTGGTCAGCGTACCGAACTCCTTCTTCTCGGCTCCATACTCCTTAAGGCGGGCCTGCAGCTCGGCATTGTCCTGCAGCACTTTGATTTGCTTGCCTTTGGCGTCGTGGAGCGTATAGATGGGTGCCGTATTGGCATCGCTGAAGATGCAGATATAGTATTTACAGCCATTGCTAAAAGTGGCATTGTAGGTGCCCAGACGGCCACCGTTGTTCAGGCACATTTTTTTCTTGCCCTTGAAATCGATCATATAAAGGTCGGTGTTGATAGCGCCGCTCTCATGACTGCGATAGTAGATTTTCTGATTCTTCTCGTCGATGCCACAAATGTCGACCACGTCGTAATCGCCACTGGTGATCTGGCGCACCAGATTGCCCTGCATGTCATAGAGATAGATATGGTTGTATCCATCCTTTTCGCTCGTCAAGAGGAACTGCTTGCCGCCTTGGAGGAATTTCCAAGTTTCAGGCACCTCGACGTAAGCATCATCATTCTCAGTGTAGAGCGTGCTGATGGCACCCGTTTCAGCATCGGCCAAGAGCAGCTCCATCTGGTTTTGGAGTCTGTTCATGCGCATGAATGCCAACACATTGGCATCCTTAGTCCACTGCATACGAGGGAGATACTGGTCGTTCTCGCTGCCAGTGTTCAGGCGCATGGAGCGATGACTTTCGAGGGTATAGATGTAAATGTCGACCACCGAATTGTCTTCGCCGGCTTTAGGATATTTATAGGTATAGTCCTCGGGATAAAGCTCTCCCCACATCTGCATGGAGTATTCTTTCACCTTGCTCTCGTCAAAGCGATAATAAGCGATGCGTTTTGAATCGGGGCTCCAATAGAAACCCTGCGTGATGGCAAATTCCTCTTCGTAGACCCAGTCAGTGGTGCCGTTGATGATAGCGTTCATTTTACCATCGCTGGTGATCTGATGTTCCTCATGGCTATCCAAGTCCATGTAGTACAGGTTGTTGTCGCGCACATAGGCCACCTTGGTGCCATCGGGCGAGAAAGTTGTGAGTCGCTGTTTGCCCTCTTGAGAAATCTTATCGAAGGTGTTGGCTGCCACATCATAAATATAGTAGTCCGACACGCCGCTATGACGATAGATGGGCTCAAACCCGCTGCTCAGCAGTATTTTTTGCTCGTCGGCCGAGAAAGCATACGATTCGATAGGAGGCAGCGGCTTGGCCTTGTGAATGCTGCCAGGAGCATTGAAAGCGCACACGGTAGACACACGCTCGCCGGTGGCATAAGAATATTTTTCGACGCCAGTGCGCGTAAGCACGCAATAATGTTCGCCATCGTTCATCGACCTGATGGCCGAGATGCCGCGAGGCGAGAAAGTGCCCTTGGCCCAGATGTCTTCCAACGTAATCTGCTTGGTGTTTTGAGCCGATATGCAGCCCATCATCGCAATCATAGATAGTAGAGTAACAATACGTTTCATAATTAATTATGTATTACTGATTTTGCAAAGATACGAATTATTTCCGACATGAAGCCTTTTTTTTGACAACATTGTTTCATCGTTTCATGTAGTGGGGATGATAGATGCTGATGGTGGCGCGCAGATACTGATGCGAGAGGTGGGTGTATATCTCTGTCGTGTTGATTTTCTCGTGGCCCAGCATCTCTTGCACGGCACGGAGGTCGGCGCCGTTCTGGACCAGCTCGGTAGCGAAACTGTGACGGAGGCTATGGGGCGAGACGCTTTTCTTGATTCCCGCTTTTTCGACCGCTGCCTTGAGAAACATAAAGACATAGTTGCGCGAAAGATGAGTGCCCAAACGGTTGACAAAGACGTATTTTTCTTCGCCATTCTTTATCTTCACATGGCATCGGATGGTTTCGATATACTGCATCAGCAGATTCAGGGCATAGCTGTTGATGGGCACCCAGCGCTGCTTGTCACCCTTACCCGTAACCAGCAGACACTCCTCGTCGGGATAAATGTTGGAGAGTTTCAGATTGACCAGTTCGGAGACGCGCAGCCCACAGCCATAGAGCACCTCTACAATCACCCGGTTGCGAGCCTGGTCGGGCATACTGAGGTCGAAGGTCGCGATGATTTCGTCAATCTCCTCGTTGGAAAGCACATCGGGCAGGTGACGCGACGAGCGTGGCATCTGCAACAGCTCCGCGGGGTTTTCCTGCACCACATCCTCAATGACAAGCATCTTGTAGAATGTGCGTAAACCGCTGACGATACGGCACTGCGTAGCGAGGGCGATGTCCGACTCGTTGAGCAAGGCCAACAGCTGGCGCAAGTTGTCGAGGGTGACGCTTTCGGCATCGATCCCTTGGGCCTCTGCGTAGCGCGCCAGATGCGACACATCGCGCAGATAGGCCTCCACGGTGTTGCTGGAGACATGACGTTCCAGCGTCAACCATGTGCGAAAACTGCGCATATAACGGCGCCATTTGGCATCTTTTATTTCCTGTTCGATGGTCATCGCAGCAATAGTATTACTATTTCTTTTTCTCCTGTTCCCGCACCCATTTCAGAAAATCGAAAACTCCCTGGTCGTCTTCCTTTCTCCTCTTCTCGGGACGTTTGGTGAAGTCCACCTTCCCCATCTTGCGCATGCGCCCCTCGATCACACCAGTCTGTCGTTTCATGAAAGGTCCGGGATGATGCAAGTCGCGTTTCAACGGTGAAGGAATGATGACCGCCAGCTGCGCCGCTTCGTGACGTGACAGCGTCTCGGCCGAGTGGCCAAAATAGTGCTGCGAGGCTGCTTCGACACCATAGATGCCATCGCCGAACTCGATGATATTGAGGTAGACCTCCATGATGCGTTCTTTTCCCCATAGCTTCTCAATCATCATGGTGTAGGCCGCCTCCCGTGCTTTGCGGGTGTAGCTCCTTTTGTGGGGGAGAAAGGCATTTTTGGCAGTCTGCATCGATATGGTGCTTCCGCCACGCACACGCCGACCCTGCTTATTCTCCTTATAGCTAATCTTCAACTGATTGACATCAAACCCTTTATGATACATGAAACGACCATCTTCCGAAGCAATGACGGCCTTGACCATCTCGGGAGAGATATGCTCCAAAGAGACGTAATGGCGCTCGAAAGATACTGGACGGTCGGGGTCCTTGACCTGCTCGAACCAGCGGTGAACCATCAGGGGGGTAAATGTCGGATAAACAAACTTATAAAGCGGGACTCGCAACAAAGAGAGAGCCAGCCAGCAGAGAAGGGCAATCCAGACAAAGCGCCACAGACGACGCAATGGCGAACGTTTGTGTTTTCGCGGCTTGCTGCCATTCGCTCCTCCCCTCTTACGGTTCACGTTGCCAGCTTCGTCAACCTTGAGGTTCTCCATTTCTCCAAATATGTCTCTATCGTATGTGTTCACTGCTTTTCGTTATTTATTGAATAACGTAGCGCGCGTATTATTATTGTACACAACAATAGCAATTTTCACCCATAAGGGCAACAGTAAACACAAAAGGGGAATGGAGAAAATGGAATCTCTACTTCTTATTATGGTTTTTACCTTTCTTGAGGCTTCGCAACATATCTCGCCTGTCCTTGAAGAGCTGGATGGCACTGCCTACTGCCAGAGCGATGGAAACCAAAAGAATATAGGTTGTCATATCGCCCTCTTCGGCCGATCCACCGGCAATAATGGCAAAGAGATAGGCCACAAAGATGGATGCCAACGACTTGCGAAGACGGGTGGTGTCGTAATTAAGTGTCTTTTTGCCCAAGTAGAGCAACCACACCACAGCGAGGGGAAGCAGGTAACTGACAATGTCCAGAATGTCGAAGGTACCGGGAACAATGGTTAACAACTGCAAGAATTCGAACATGATGGCCACCATAGGCAATATGGTGAGAAGAATCATGCCATTGCGCATATCAAGCCCCCATATCGAGCTCATTACTAGGACATATGCCGTAGCCCACAAGCAGTCGGGAAGGTTGTAAATAACAACGTCGGGCGGATGGATTCCACTTGTCAACTCACGCAGGGGATCGACAAAGCTGCCAAGTCCAATAGAATCGAGAAATGGGAACATGATAGCACTTTTCTGCCTAAAACAGATATAAATCATCGCTCCTATCACTAGAAGGATGAACGAAATTGCTATCTTAATATACTTACCCATATTGGTATTTCTCGAATATCTATTTTTAAATCAAGTAATTACAAAAAACAGTCGCTTTTTTTTGCAAATGCAAAGATACTAATTATTTTTAATAGAGAAAATTATTGTAAGGATATCTTATGGCATGAATGGTTTTCACCTCTTCGTAAAGCAGGTCTCGAAGCGAGTCAACGTTCTCTCTTTCAGCGGCGGAGATAAAGATTGTCCGTTCGGAATTTTCTTTTCCCATCCACGATTTTTTCAACATGTCCAACGTCCAGTTCGCCTTGGTGGCAGGAGTCAGGTCGTCTTCATCCTTCTCGATGTAAGAATATGCATCTATCTTATTGAATACCATAATGGTAGGCTTGTCAATAGCACCGATTTCCGCCAAAGTCTTGTTCACCGAGTCAATCTGCTGCTCATGGTCGGGATGTGAAATATCGACCACATGAACCAACAAGTCGGCCTCGGTCACCTCGTCGAGGGTGGACTTGAACGACTCCACGAGTCCGTGGGGCAATTTGCGGATAAAGCCCACAGTGTCGGTCAACAGGAAGGGCAGATTGCCAATCACCACCTTGCGCACCGTGGTGTCGAGCGTGGCGAAGAGTTTGTTTTCGGCAAATACGTCGGACTTCGACAGCAGGTTCATCAGCGTCGACTTGCCCACATTTGTATAGCCCACCAGCGCCACACGAACCAGGCTTTCACGATTTTTGCGCTGCTGAACTTTCTGCTTGTCAATATCCCGCAAACGTTCTTTGAGCAAAACTATCTTCTCGGTGATGAGACGGCGGTCGGTCTCGATCTGCGACTCGCCGGGACCACGCATACCAATGCCACCACGTTGGCGCTCCAAGTGGGTCCACATCCGTGTCAGTCGCGGCAACATGTACTGCAACTGGGCCAACTCCACCTGTGTTTTGGCAATGGAGGTGCGGGCGCGCTTGGCAAAAATATCCAATATCAGTGTGGTGCGGTCCAGAATTCTGCAACAGAACGCTTTTTCCAGATTGCGCAACTGGGCAGGTGTCAGCTCATCGTCGAAGACCAGAAAATCGGCATCCAGCGCATTCTTGTATTCTTTCACCTCTTCCAGTTTGCCGCTTCCGATGTATGTTTTCGAGTCGGGATGGTCCAATTTCTGCACCACTTTCTTCACGGGCACACCGCCAGCGGTTTCGAGCAGAAAAGCCAGTTCGTTGAGACACTCTTCGGTGCGCTCCATGGTGGTATGCGCATCGCAGACAGAAACCAAAATGGCACGCTCAGGCACCACTTCTGTCGATACCATATTGCGTTCTTCGCGCGAAAGACGACGCTGAGGCTGCTGTTCGGCCTCCCACACGCCCGTCTCGCTCTTCCATTTGCCACGGTCGGTCTTCCATCCGCTTTTCCTGTTTCCCATAGTTGCTACTTATTATAGTTTTGACCAACGTGCTTCAGTATGTTTTCCAGCCTTTGTCCGGCAGCCTGCCAGGAATAGCGATCCGAAACAAAGCGCGACGCGTCGGACACCAGTCGCTGACACAATTCCGCATCATCAAGCAGATGCAAAATGTTGTCGGCCAATTCTGTGGCATTATCACCTATCAGCAGTTGCTGCCCATGTCGGGCTCCCAAAGCATCATTGGCCAACGTTGTTGTGACACAGGGGACACCCATCGACATGGCTTCCAACAGTTTGTTCTGCAGACCTGAGCCTATGCGCATGGGAGCCACAAAAAGGCGCGACTGCGCATAATAGGGTCTGATGTCGGGGACAGATCCCGTGACGACGACACGCTTATCCTCTGCCAGCCTTTGCACCTTGGCGGTGGGCGTCGCCCCGGCCAGCACAACCTTCACATTGGGATTCTGTGCCCAAACCCTAGGCATAATGTCTTGCACCAGATACTGCGCAGCATCCACATTGGGAGCATACTGCATATTGCCACAGAATACAATATCGTGCTGCTTTTGTATCTCCTGAGGTGCAAAGAAATCAAGATCGACGCCATTCTCCAGCAGTTGTATCTCTCCTTTTACACCTTGCCGTCGAGACTGCGACAAAATACTGTTTCTATCTGGAGCAGAGATGATTGTCAGAGCATCCATCCGCTGCAGTGCATGCATCTCGATTTGCACCAGTTTGTCGCGCTCGTACTCCATAAGCCAACGCATCGGTCCTGTTGACTTTTGCGCACGACGGTCAGCATTCATCGAGAGTGCATCTTGATAATCGAGCACCTTTGGGCAACGTGCCGTAGCCGCATAGCGCAGCGTGCGAACCATCTGGGCGTATACGACATCGGGGCTCACCTTGGCCTCAAAGGTCTTGTAGGCGCGTAGTGCACGCGAGGTATACCAATAGCCCACCTGCAGCGATTGTCCGACAAGCAGACTGGCGCCAGCACGCACTGCAGCCTCGAATTTCGAGAGTCGGACAATGCAGATGTCTTTGCAATATTGCTCCATCTCTTTGCG
The DNA here is from genome assembly GCA_024681475.1 of Bacteroidales bacterium. GTDB lineage: Bacteria > Bacteroidota > Bacteroidia > Bacteroidales > P3 > Colimorpha. The sequence goes on from JAILAT010000012.1 coordinate 40,232, forward strand.
TTGTGAGGCACTGACAGCCTCATGCGATATGACAAAGAGATAGACGTCATTCTGCTGTGAAAGCACCCTGACTTGATGGTAGGCACGCAGCTTGTCGCCCTTTTCCAAGGGATACGGGAAACGCGGCAAAATGACAAGTATCTTCATGGTGCTTCAGCAGTCAATATCAAAACAGTGCCGTCTGGGTGCCCTCGGCGAAGCCCTCGCGGTCGTTAATATCCGAGTTCATCTCGTCTTGCTCCTCTTCAATAATCTCGGGGTCGGGTTCCGGTTCGGGCAAGGGGTCGAGCCATCGCAGTTCCTTCACTGCCGAGGTGGTGATGCGTTTGCCTTTGGCCTTGTAGCCTTTGACAGCGATAAACTCCGATATTTCAATAATTTCAGACTCCACCTTTTTCTTGGCGCTCGTGTCGTATATCACCTCCAGGCGAGGGAAAGTGTCGAGTGCATAGGTCTGCAACATATCGCCGGAGCCTTCATCCAGGAAAGGCAGTTTACGGTCGAAATCCTCTATCTTGAAGCGTTTTACGTAATAGCTATTTGTCTCAGCCTCTTGATAGACGATGGTCACGATGGTTCTGGGATTATGCTTCTGGATAACGATAAGGTCGTCATCGTAGTGGTTGGAGAGGTCGAAATTTGTTGTGCGGAAATAGCCCGACGACATGAGTGTCAGTATCTTATCCTTACCTTTGAATTCGCCGAGATAGAGGCCTGCCTCATTGATGTTGAGGCGCTTGACAGTCTGGTCAAACCATATCTTGCGCGCCGCCAACGTCGAGATGCCCTCATCTTTCAGGTTAATACTGCGCACCGGATTGCGTGTCAGGATATTACCCATCGAATTGCGGCCTTTGATGGCCAGCGTGGCAAACGAGAAATCGAAACTCGTCTTCTTCAGTTTCGGCTTCGAAGCATGGTGTACCGTCACCGTCTCGGCCTCGCCGTTGGGATTGGCAGTGAAATACAGTATCTTGGTGCCCTTGGTGCCTTTGGTGAGGTTATATTCCTTGTCGCGTGTCACACCGATCACTGAGAATCGTTTCACGAAGACATAACCGAAAGCGCCGTCGCGGTATATCATGTTGTACACTGTTCGCGCATCGTTCTTTCTGAAAATGCCGATGTGGCGTATCTCCGTACAGGATGTGGATCCCACAAAGACCTTCTCCTGCACCTTGGTGACAATCACAGTGCCGTCGGCACGGAAGGCGATAATGTCGTCCATCTTCGAGCATTCGCAGACAAATTCCACGCCCTCCTCTTTTTTGAGGTTGAAGCCGGCGAAACCAGTGGTACGGTTGACATACAACTTTTCATTGGCCACAGCCACATTGACGGCATGGATGTCTTCAAAATTACGGACCTCCGTCTTGCGTTCACGACCCGGGCCGTATTTCTCCAAGATGTGGCGGAAATAGGCAATGGTGTACTCGGTGAGATGCTCTAGATGGTTCTTGGTCTCATCCATGTCCATTTCGATACGGGCCAGATCCTCTTCTGCCTTCTTGATGTCGAACTTCGAAATCTTGCGGACAGGCTTCTCGCAGAGTTTCAGCACATCGTCACGGGTAATCTCTTTCTTGAACAACTTGCGGTATGGGTTGAAAGCGCGCTCGATGGCCGTGATCTGGTCATCCCAAGAGTCTTGGTCTTTCTCCAACTGCTTGTAGATGCGTTTCTCAAAGAATATTTTCTCGAGCGAGACCCAATGCCAACGGTCTTCCAGTTCACCCAATAATATTTCCAGCTCCTGACGCAAGAGATCGCGAGTGCGGAACGTGGAGTGTCGCAGGATTTCCGACGCCGTAGTGAACATAGGCTTGTTGTCGACAATCACACATGTTTGCGGCGAAATGCTGATTTGACAGTTGGTGAAAGCGTAGAGTGCGTCAATCATCTGGTCGGGCGACACGCCGGCGGCCAGATAGACCACAATTTCCACCTCGGCGGCGGTGTTGTCGTCGATGCGCTTTATCTTGATCTTACCCTTCTCGTTGGCCTTCAATATACTGTCTTTCAGCACATCGGTCGTCACCGTATAGGGCAATTCCGTAATCACGATGGCTTTCAGTTTTTCGTCGTAATGCATCTTGGCGCGGATGCGGAGACGACCGCCCTGCGCGCCATCGTTGTATTTCGACACATCAATCATGCCTCCTGTGGGGAAGTCGGGATGTATCTCGAAAGGAATGTTTTGCAGTATCTTGATGGAGCTCTCAAGCAGTTCGCAGAAGTTGTAGGGCATGATGACCGACTGTAGCGTCACGGCAATACCCTTGGTGCCTTGGGCCAACAGCAAGGGGAACTTGACAGGCAACGTCACTGGCTCCTGCTTGCGACCGTCGTAGGACGGTTTCCAATTGGTGGTCTTCTTGTTGAAAACTACTTCGTTGGCAAACTTCGAAAGACGAGCCTCGATATAGCGGCCTGCAGCGGCATCGTCGCCTGTGAGGATGTTGCCCCAGTTACCTTGGCAGTCAATCAGCAGCTCTTTTTGGCCCAGATTGACCAACGCATCCTTGATGGACGCATCGCCATGAGGGTGATACTGCATGGTATTGCCCACAATATTGGCCACCTTTGTGAAACGGCCGTCGTCGGTCTCCTTCATGGCATGGAGAATGCGACGCTGCACAGGCTTCAGGCCGTCGTCTATTTCGGGCACGCTGCGATCCAAGATGACATCCGACGCATAGTCCGTCCAGTAGTCGCGGAACATGGAATTCAGCGAAATGGTCGTTCCCGAAGTCTCGTCGTTCTCACACTCGTCACCGTCAGGCAACGTGATACCGCCACTCTTCAATTCACCATCATCTAGAACCTCATTATCAAGCATCTCCGAAGAACCAGTGTGTTCCAATTCTTCAGACGACGCCTCCTCTGGCGATTGCATTATTTCCTCGTTGTCGTCACTCATAAAACGTCACAATTTTTTTGCAAAAATACTCATTTTCTCCGACATCTCGTGCCGATGGGACAATGAGTTGTTAACTAGTTTTCAAACTCTGCGCAACTAGTTGATGTCGTAGGCTGTAAGCAGGTCGGCAACCAAGAAGATGCTGCCTGTCACGACAATAAGATCGTCGTCCTGTGCGGCGGCCTTGGCAGCCGCCAAAGCGGCATGGACATCGGCATAGCCTTCCCCTACCCTATTATGTTCTTTGGCTGTGGAGACCAGCACCTTGTAATCCAGACCGCGTTCCACAGAAGGCTGCGAATAGTAATAATAAGCTTGCTGTGGAAGCATATCAAGAATATGGCCATAGTCCTTGTCGTTCACGCAGCCATACACTATGTGCAGACGACGGTAGTGCATCAGCGCCAGTTTGCGCACCAGTTGTTCCACGCCATCGGCGTTATGCGCTGTCTCGCATATCACCCGCGGATGCTCTTCCAACAGTTCCCAACGGCCATGCAGACCAGTGTCGGCAATCACATGGGCAATGCCGGCTCTCAGTGTATCGTCGTCGACGTGCAGCCGCCACTCAGCGCCGTTGTCTCGCTTTGTGAATTTCAGATTCAGAGCGTTCATTTCATCAATGGCCGCTATCAAAGTGGCAATATTCTTGCGTTGATAGAGTCCATCCATCGGCGAACGGACAGCATCCAGACGCAGTTCGTTGTCGCGAAACACTCGCGCCAACATCTCCACGGCATCGTCAGCGGACTCCTCCACCCGATAGTGCTGGTCGGCGAAAGTGATGGGAGAATGCATCTCTGTAGCTTTTGCTGTGAATACGGGAGCGGTGTCAGGATGTGTCTCACCAACGACGACAGGAATGCCAGCCTTGATGATGCCGGCCTTCTCGCCCGCTATTTTGGCCAACGTATCGCCCAGAAACTGCGTGTGATCAAACCCGATGTTTGTAATGATGCTGAGTTCGGGCATCAGCACATTGGTCGAGTCGAGCCTACCGCCCATACCCACCTCCACGACAGCGATGTCGACTTGCTGCTTGCGGAAAAAGTCGAAAGCCATACCCACCGTCATCTCGAAGAACGAAAGGCCTTGCTGCTGAAAGAAGTCTTTGTGTTGCGCCACGAAATCCACCACGTCGGCCTGAGGGATCTTCTGACCATCAACACGGATGCGCTCACGAAAATCCACAAGATGCGGAGAAGTATAAAGTTCCACGCGCAGACCCGCACGGTGCAAAATGGACGCCAGGAAATGCGACACCGACCCTTTGCCATTGGTGCCCGCCACATGGATAGCCCGCAGACCCTGTTCGGGATGGCCCAGATAGTCCATCAGCGCCCATGTGTTATCCAGATTGGCTTTATAGGCTGCCGCTCCCACCCGATGGTAGGCCGGCAACGCATG
>JAILAT010000023.1 GCA_024681475.1 Bacteroidales bacterium
TGAAGATTACCGGTTCAACCGAAGGATTGACAGCCTCGACAACCTCTTCGTCGGCAACCGGCTCGGTGGCTGCAGGTTTGCAACCCACCATCAGCAGCAATACCATCACTGGTAGCGCTGCAAAAACTTTCCATGCGCCGAAGCGCGATTTTGTTTTGTTCATCATAACGATGCGTTTTTTAAGGTTGATACTTTTGAAATTATTTGTGATATGGCCATATCCTGTACCGGTAGCCTGCCTGTAGAGCAGGTGCAGATAGTCCTCGCGGCCGCAGGCACCTATCGACGCCGCATCGGCCTGGAACTCATGCACGGCCCGTATCTCGCGCATGATGAGCCACGCGAAGGGGTTGAACCACGCCCCGCAGCACAGCAGCCATGCTGCCAGAAGGTCGTAGGTGTGGTTACGGTTCACGTGGTGCGACTCGTGTGCCAGGATGCAGCGCAACTCGTCGTCGTTCAGCCCACGGGTGCCCACCACTATCTGGTTGAAGAAGGAGTAGGGTGCCGTGTCGTCATCGAGCAGTATGAGCGACGCCTTGCGAGGAATGTCGAAGCCGTCGGCAGCCTTGTAGACGGTGTGTCTGCGGCGGAGCCTGGCGATGACAATCGCCTGTGCCCCCAGCTGGAACAGCAGGTACGCCAGACACAGCGCTATGCCTATGAAGTGGATATCCGTCAGGTTAATGGTCCGAGACGCTGCATTGGCCGAGATATCAATCTCGTCCAGCGTCATCATGTACCCCTCTGTGGGTATCACCTTCTGCGATGCCGTCGCCAGGCTCTCGGGCAGCGTGAACCACGGGAATACGACACTGAACCACAGCGTCGTCACCAAATACATAACACTAAGCTTCAGCCAGCGGTCGCGCCGCAGCGTCAGGCAGTAGAGGCCGTAGAACAGCCCCGTCGCCAAGGTCGACAGAATCATCCAGTGTATCATTTCTCAAGTTCTTTGGTTATTGCCTCAAGGTCTGCAAGCGAGACCTCGTTCTTGTCCACCAGAAAGCTCACCAGCGCCCTCGGCGACGAGCCGAAGTAGCGCTTTGCGAAGCCGCTGAGCTGCTGCTGCATGTACTCCTCGCGGCTCACCAGCGGGTAGTAGCGGTTGGCGCGGTTGAAGGTCTCGTGCGCCACAAATCCCTTCTGCTCCAGTATGCGCACCACTGTGAGCACCGTGTTGTAGGCGGCGCTGCCTTCTACAGCTGCAACTATCTCGTTGGCAAACCCTTGTCCTACTTTCCATATCGCCTGCATCACTTGCTCTGCTGCTTTTGTCAGTTCTTTTTCCATGATTTGTGTATTTAGTCGTGTAATTATTTTCTTAGTTAAGAAACGTGGTGTTTAGTTTATTATTGTGTACCAATGAAAATTTTTTGGAAAAAAAATAGCCTGCCGGAATGGCAGGCTGTAAATGTTGGTATAATTAGTTGATTATCGGCTGCTTGATGACTACCTTCCCTTGTACATGTCGTCGTAGTACTTCTGGTAATCGCCGGAGGTGACATTGTCCATCCACTCCTGATTCTCAAGATACCACTTCACGGTCTTCTCAATGCCTTCCTCGAACTGGAGGCTTGGCTCCCAGCCGAGCTCGCGCTGCAGCTTGCTGCTGTCGATGGCGTAGCGCATGTCGTGGCCCGCACGGTCGGTGACGTAGGTGATGAGGTCCATGTCCTGACCCTCGGGACGGCCAAGCAGACGGTCGACGGTGTTGATGACTACCTTGATGATGTCGATGTTCTTCCACTCGTTGAAGCCGCCGATGTTGTAGGTCTCGGCCACTTTGCCCTTGTGGAAGATGAGGTCGATGGCGCGTGCGTGGTCCTCGACATAGAGCCAGTCGCGCACGTTCTCGCCTTTGCCGTAGACGGGCAGCGGCTTGCGGTGGCGGATGTTGTTGATGAAGAGCGGTATCAGCTTCTCGGGGAACTGGTAGGGGCCGTAGTTGTTCGAGCAGTTGGTGACGATGGTGGGCATGCCGTAGGTGTCGGGGAAAGCGCGCACGAAGTGGTCGCTACTGGCCTT
>JAILAT010000039.1 GCA_024681475.1 Bacteroidales bacterium
AGAACAACATTTTGGTGGCTATGGAGTGAGTGTTCACCTCTTCCCATTCCGAACAGAGAAGTTAAGCCTCACATCGCCGATGATACTGCACTTGTTTGTGGAAAAGTAGGTCGCCGCCAATCTCTTTAAGAAGGGAATCACATTGTGGTTCCCTTTTTTTTGTGTCCTTTGGAGAGTAATCAGATTAGCACGCTGCAAGCAGTCTCAGGCGACATACCATGTCCTCCACAAACAAAAAAGAAGGCATTCCACACTGGAATGCCTTCTTCTCTCATTACCAGAATCGCTTACTTGTTCTTCACAAGGCGAATAGATAATTCGTCCAGCATATTGCTATATATGACCTCTCCGGGAGCTTCCAAGACTTCCAAATACCATGCCTCATAAGGTCCGGCAGGAATAACCCTGTCACCCTCTTCAATCCATTGTTGGATTTCAGCCTCATCCAACTCTTTTACAGTCGATGACCAATAGGCCCCGTAGGGTTCAACATCTCCATCATTACTGACAAGTTCAGAAGCGTTGGGGAGAATGATGTAATTACCATTGGCACCTTCCACCTTAGCACCATTATATGACCACGTCCAAGTGCAACACGACACCAGCTCCTCCATCTGCTCCTTCGTAGGCAGCAGCGTGTCGCCGAATTTTTCCATCGCCTGCTCATAGGTGAAGAAACCATCCTCATTTGCGTTTTTCCAAAGCGTTCCGCTAGGCAGACCCAAGTCCACGTATTCGTCACCTTTGTTCGAGCAGCCCGTCATAATACTGCCCATTGCCAGTGCCGCCAGGCACATCATGCTGAAATAAATTTTTTTCATGTGTTCAATTATTTTGATGATTAATAAGTATTTTCGCTCAGTTTATTCTTGTGAATTGGTTTGCAAAAATACTTTTTTTTCCCTAATCCACCAAAAAAAATTTTGTCACATCCCCGAAAACTCGTATTTTTGCACCAAAATTAACAACCGTCAATATGAAAGAAATCATGCCTATCAATGGGCAATTTGCCCTTATGAATCTGCCCTATCAGGACCTGGGTAATGTAATCAGCGCCAATACCCTTTCGTTTCATCACGGCAAACACCTGAAGGCCTATGTCGACAATCTCAACAAAGCCCTCCCAGGCAGCGAATTTGAAGGCAAGAGCCTGCAAAACATCGTTTTGAATGCTCAAGGTCCCGTCTTCAACAACGCTGGCCAAATCCTCAACCACAACCTGTATTTTGAGCAGTTCTCGTTGGCTCCCAAGCCTATGAGCAAAGCTTTCGCCGACCGCCTCACGGCACAGTTCGGCAGCTTCGAGGCTTTCCAGAAAGAGTTTGAAACCAAGGGCGCTACGCTCTTCGGATCCGGTTGGGTGTGGCTCAGCGCCGACGCCGAGGGCAAACTTGTCATCACTCAGCACGCCAATGCCGACAACCCTCTTCGTCAAGGTCTTACGCCACTGCTGACTTTCGACGTGTGGGAGCATGCCTACTATCTTGACTATCAGAACCGTCGTGCCGATTATTTGTCTGCGCTGTGGAATGTTGTTGATTGGCAGGTTGTCGAATCTCGCTTATAACAAATGAGTGGCCCGCCCTAGGGCGGGCCACTATGAACCATGAAGATTGTGCTCCATATCACTCGGGTTGCATCAATTATAAGACCCTTATTCATAACGTCTTGGATGTTCGTTATGATGGTTGTCACTTGGCCCCTTGCAGCACAACCCGACGAAGTCTCTTTCTCGCATCCAGGAGGTTTCTACCTGTCACCTTTCACCATCACTCTCAGCAACCACCACCCGGAACACGCCATACGCTACACCCTCAACGGCAGTGTACCGACCATGGAATCATTTGAATACACGGCGCCGTTGCCTCTCGACACCTCCCTCTATGGCCACTCCGATTTCTTTCGTATCCGTGTCAGCTACGGCGATGACTTTTATTATCCCGACAGTGTCCGTCGTTGTATCGTGATCCGAGCAGCGGCCTTCGATGCTGAGGGTCACCGCGTCAGCGAGGTGGCGACGAATAGTTATTTCATCAACGCTTTAGGTGTTGACAATCACGAACTTCCCGTCCTCTCCATCTGTGCCGACTCCCTGTCGCTTTTCGATTTCGACACCGGCATCATGGTGCCTGGTCGCTATTGGGATTCCTCCAATGCTGCCTGGACAGGCAATTACTACCAGACTGGCCGTGAGTGGGAGCGCCTTTGTAATGTCGAGTACTATACGCCTGACAACATGGGCGTCAACCAGCAGGCAGGCCTTCGTGCCCATGGCCACTACACACGCACCTACCCTCAGAAAGCCTTGCGTCTCTATGCCCGTGCCGAATACGGCCGGAAATATTTTGACTGCCCCTTTTTTGATGAGCTGCCCTTTGAGCGCTACAAGCGTCTGGTGCTTCATCCCTTCACGTTCGATGCCCATTCCGCTGGCATCCAGGATGGTGTGTGCAACAGCATGGCTGCAAACCTCAATGTTGAAGCCCTCGCTTCACGCCCTGTTGTTGTCTACCTCAACGGCGAATATTGGGGGCTCTATTTCCTCCGCGAGCGCCCCGACGAGCATTATCTGGCGCAGCACACCGGTGCCGACGAGGAGGAGTTCACCATTGTCGAAGACTGGTATGGCACTGTCGACGAGGGCGATAACAGCGGTTTCCTTGATTTGATGAGTTGGCTCAGCACCACCGGCCTCAGCGACACTGCTGCCTATTCCAGTCTTCTGGAACGTATTGATATAGAAAGTTTTATTGACTATCAGCTCTTCGAGCTATTTATCGCCAACGACGACTGGCCCGCCAACAATATGCGCTGTTGGCGCCAAGGGCAGGGGAGATGGCGATGGTTTTTCTACGACGGCGACCACGCCCTCTACAACAGCGACCTCGATGTCTTCGCCAACGCCACCTACGATGGCCCCGACTTCTATCCCAGTTCTAGCCAAGCTACCCTTCTCTTTCGTCGATGTCTAGAAAACGAGGAGTTTAAGGCTCGCTTCGTGGGCCGTGCCAACGCCCTGCTCGCCACGCACTTCAGCTACGCGGCCACCCGTCCCTACCTCCACAGGGCCCTCCAGGCTGTGCGCCACGAGATTCCCAACCAGGTTGCCCGCTTTGGCATCCCCTATGCCGCCGATTTTTGGGACTATTCCACCCAACAGATGGACCTCTTCCTCCGTCAGCGTAGCGCAATGTTTCAGCAGCAACTGGCTGATTATTTTAATGTTACGCCCGATACACATCCCCTTCTCTACGATGTCGTGGCCTATCCCAACCCCTTCCGTGCGCAGCTGTCCCTCTCAGTCCGCGCCTCCGTCGCCGGCCTCGCCGAGCTCAAGCTCTACGACCTCCAAGGCCGCTGCCGCTACGCCCAGCCGCTCCTACTCCTTGAAGGCGACAACAACGTGAAAATCAGCCCGTCGCTCCCCCCAGGCAGCTACATCCTGCGCCTCGGCGACACCACCCTCCGCGTCGTCAGCAGATAAGTGTACATATATATATAAAGAACAAGGCGCCGCGGCAAAGCCGCGGCGCCCTATGCATCAGTCCTGTTCAGTTATTAGCCCAGGAACTCGTTCATCTTCTCAGCATTGTATTTGAAGGTTCTCTTCTTGTAGGAAATGAGGTCCATGATACCCCAAACCCAGCAACCGCCACCGGTCAGAATCTTGACAATACCCATAACAGTCTGACCCAGCAAGATACGGTCAACACCCCAGCAAACGATGGAGAAAATCAGAATCAAAGTCGGCTTTCTCAGTTTTGCATTGGCGATCATGTCCAGCTTGTTGTCGTCAGCGGTAGCCAGTTTGGCCTTGATGTTCTCGAGATCGGCGGGATCAAAGCACTCACCCCAAGTTTGCACGAAAGAATCAATTTTTTGAGTATCCATTATTCTTGCCCTGTTTCGTGTCGGGCGCAACTTTTATCCTGTCGTGGGCTCATGGACAGAAAGTTATCTTTGTTTTCAAAGAGGCAGGAGCCTCCATCACTGTTGCCTGCGGGTGTATTGATTGTTGTTTGTCATTACTTCCCACAAATCATCGGCGATGCTTCCTCTTTGGCTTTTATTACAAATTTGCGTTGCAAAATTAACAATATTTATCAATATGACCAAATTTTTTTTCATTTTTTTTCTTTTTCCCATTTCGTGGAGCTCTTGTCGCCGAGGATTTTGAAGTGCATCCTCGAGCTTCTGAAAGTCTACAACGGCCATGGTAAGTATGTGTAGAATCTGTTGATAATAAGTGTATTGTAATGTTAAGTGCTTTTTTTTCTCCTTTCGGTATATCATATTTGGCTCTTTTAACGTTATTAAAAAAGAATGTTTATTTTTTTTCATCCCTATGCGCTGTAAGGGGAGAGAAAAAAGGTGATGAACAGCATAGTAATAACCCATTAAACAATAGAAAAAATGAAAAAAGTAATCAAACTTTCGGCCCTTTTGCTCACCATGGTGGCTGTGATGTCGCTGGTTTCCTGCGGCAAAGATGACGAAGATCTCATTATCGGCAAGTGGAATGTCACCGCGCAGTCCGGCTCCTACAACGCCTACTTGAATGGTCAGCTGGTGGAGAGCGACGATCCCTTTGACGACATGTCTTTTAGCTACTTTCAATTCAACGACGACGGCACAGGTTCCATGTTGGTCTCCATTATTTGGGATGACGAGGACGAAGACGATTGGAAGGGTGCAGACAAGGACACTTACTCCATGCCCATGTCGTTCAAGTGGACCCTTAACAACGACACGCTCGTCCTCCTTATCGAAGAGGACGAAGATAATGCCGTCTTCAAGGTCGAGGACCTTACCAAGTCGAAGCTCGTCATCGGTTATAAAGACACCGAAGTGACCGACGAAGGATACACCTACGTCGACGAGATGACAATCACCATGAAGAAAGCGTAACACTTGGCGGCGCAAACACTTGCGCCACCCTTATCAATAACACCTCATGAGGATCAATCCCAAACATAACGTCATGCAGGTCTGCAACGAGAACATCATCTTTTTGCCGGCCAACGGCACGGTCAATATGAACTGTGTCGTCGCGCTCAACCCGACTGCTTTGGCGTTGTATAATGCGTTGAAAGATATCGACTTCACTCTCGATGATGCGGTGTCATTCCTGACGCGAGAATACCAGGTGGATGAGCCCACGGCGCGCCGCGACGCGCAGGCGTGGCTCGACAGCATGCAAAAGGCAGACCTTCTGGTCTGACAGTAACACATCCTCATCGTTAATATGGCAGAGCATTATCTTGATATCGGAGGCATCGCGCTGAAAGTCAGCGGCAAGGCGACGGCGGAGCGTCTGCTCTCGTTGCCGGGCATGAGCACCTTTGTCTGCCCACCCTGCGAGCCTGCGCTGCAGGTGCTTACCGACATCCCTGTCGCCTACGACAACTTCAATGCCACCTATTCCAACGTTGGCGAGATGCTCAGCTTCCAGTTCGGCACTGCCACCGTGGCGTTGCGCCCCGCGCTGTTGCTGCGCTTTGAGTCGGGCGCTGTGATGACCATGTATCTGGAATGTGAAGGCCAGATTGTCATGACCGCCATGAGCGACGAGGAGCTGCGCTTTGCCCTTTGGAAAGCCATGGCGCTATTCGGTTTGGTGCACAGCGTGTTGCCCATCCATACCTCCACCATTCTCTACCACGACAAGGCTGTGCTCTTCCTGGGCGAATCGGGGACGGGCAAAAGCACTCACACACGTCTGTGGCTCAATACGATACCGGGTTGTCGGCTCCTCAACGACGACAGTCCCTTCCTCAACGCCTCCTCGCTGGAGGTCTATGGCTCGCCATGGAGCGGCAAGACACATTGCTATCTGAAAGAAAAAGCCCCTATAGCGGCCTTAGTCAGGTTGCGTCAAGCGCTTGAAAACAAGATATGTAGACTCTCCACGCTGGAGGCCTTCGCTGCGTTGCAGCCTTCGTTGCCGCCGGCATTCTTCACCGTCGACCAATGCCGCGACAGGGCTCTCAGGTTCGTTGCCGACGTGGTGGGACGTGTGCCGGTCTATCGCCTCGACTGCCTGCCCGATGCCGAAGCGGCGCTCTTGGCCTGCCAGACGTTATTCGCTAACCAACACAGAATCTGAACGATGGAACTGAGCAACGACCTCTTTTTTGCTGCCGTGGAGCAGCAGCTGCAGATGGGCTTCAAAGTGACGATGACTGTCAAGGGTGTCAGCATGCTCCCCACGCTGCATGATGGTGAAGTGTTGACCATCAGCCCTTTGCATGACGAGCCCAAGGTCGGGGAGATACTGCTCTTCCGTTACGATGACACCTGTCGGTTCCACCGCCTGGTGGCGCTGCTCCCCGACGGACGCTACAAGCTGCAGGGCGACAATGTGCTCACCCCTGAAGTGGTCGACCGCCAGGCGCTCATGGCACGCCTCTACTCCGTCGGCCAGGCTCCCGACGAGACGCTGGCCTCCTCGTCCACATTCCGTCGCCGCTCGCGACGCGGTGTGGCGCACCGACGTGCCAAGTGCTTCGCTCACTGGCTGTTGTCGTCGCGCGGCCGCAGCAAGCTACGCCCCTGGTATTTCCTTTTGCTGGCCATCCTCATGTGGGCGCCGCTCAATGGGATGGGGGTGCCGCTCGACAACTATGTCTTCGGTCTGCGCCTCGACCATCTGCTGCACGCTTCCATCTATCTGTTGTGTCCCTTCTTTCTCACTGGCATCAAAGGCGTTAGACCCTGGCTGGTATGGCTCCTGGCGCTCTGCATAGGGCTACTCACCGAGTCGGTGCAATATCTGCTTCCCTACCGCGGTTTCGATGTCAACGACCTCATTGCCAACGCGATGGGGGTCACGCTTGGATGGCTTGCTGCCCTACTTGCGAAAATGAGGCGCTAAATGCGTGGTTTTCAGCTTATAGTATTGCTATAACGAAAAAACTTTTGCCACAATGGTGAAAGTATGGTTTCTTTTTTGTAACTTTGCAGTTTCAAAATATTATTATCAAGCGCGTAATGTGCTCAAAAACTGATATGTTATGTCTGATACTTTGGTGATTACACCCACTTACAACGAGAAAGAGAACATCGAGAATATTATCCGCAAAGTATTCTCGCTGGAGAAGGAGTTTGATATGCTTATCGTCGAGGACAATTCACCCGACGGCACCGCCGATATCGTCAAGCGTCTGATGCAGGAATTTCCCGACCGTCTCCACATCTTGGAGCGCAAAGGCAAGCAAGGTCTGGGCACCGCCTATCTTGCGGGTTTCAGATTCGGCCTCGAACATGGCTACGACTATATGATTGAGATGGATGCCGACTTTTCGCACAACCCCGACGACTTGCCGCGACTCTACGAGGCCTGCTCTTCAGGCAAGGGCGATGTCGTCGTCGGCTCGCGCTACGTCAATGGCAAGATCAGCGTCGTCAACTGGCCCATAGGCCGTCTGCTGATGAGCTACTTTGCCTCGGTCTATGTGCGTCTGGTGACGGGCATGCAGGTCTTCGACGCCACGGCGGGCTTTGTCTGCTACAGCCGCAAGGCTCTGGAACGCTACAAATTCGACAGGGTCAAGTTTGTGGGCTACGCCTTCCAGATAGAGATGAAATACACGGCCACGCGCCTGGGCTACCGCATCTACGAGATACCCATCATCTTCACCGACCGTGTCCTGGGCACCTCCAAGATGAATATGTCCATCTTCAAAGAAGCCTTCTTCGGCGTCTTTGACCTCCGCTTCCGCAACTGGACCGGCTATTGATCTTTCTGCCTGTTCGCTTCGCTCACGAAATCTAGGGAATCTTATAGATTATTTCCGCTTCGCGGGATTGAAACATGGATATTGAACAGCTGATATATGAAGTGCGTGGGGCCGCGATGGAAGTATACAACTTCTTCGGGCCGGGATTGTTGGAATCGGTGTATGAGCGAGCTTTGATTCAAGAGTTGGAATTGAGAGGGTTGGATGTGAAAGAACAGCTGCCAACAATTAAGGACCTACCTGAAACCCATGAACAAAGAAGTCGGCTTGCTTATCAACTTCGGAGAGTACGATTTCAAAAAAGGAATGAGAACAATATCATTGCATTGAAGCCAAATAAGTTGCTGAGGAATCCACGAGCGAAGCGAGTGCAATAATTTATAAGATTTATAGATTTCGCCCGTCTGGCGGGCAGGAGAAAAAAGAAGAGAAAAACAGAAATAAAGATAAACAGATACAAAATGAAAAGAATAATCATCACCCTAGTGGCGTTGCTATGCGTCTGCGGCGCCACGGCGCAGGACAAACTCCTGCAGTGGGACCAGCTGATGGACCGCAACCTCTATCCACAGCGCGAGATGCGCGGCTTTACCTTTGCCCCCGGCACCAACAATGTGATGTATCTTAAAGATACCGCCTATATGCTTTTCGACGGCAAGAAGGAGCGTGCTATGACTGCTGCCGAGCGTAAGCAGTTCAAGAGCCTCGTGCAGCCCGAGACGAAGGAACGCGTGACGTTCGAGGAGGGCAATCTCTATGTGGAAGGTAAGTTGGTTGAGAGAGGCGACGGCTACAATATCGTCCTTGGCGAGAGCGTGCACCGCAACGAGTTCGGCATCGACGGCGGCCTCTTCTGGTCGCCCAAGGAGAACCGCCTGGCTTTCTACCGCATGGACCAGAGCATGGTGAAGGACTATCCCATCGTCAACACCAAGGCCCGCGAGGCTGAGGTGCGCAACATTAAGTACCCCATGGCCGGCATGAAGAGCCACGAGGTGACGGTGGGTGTGTGGGATCTCAATACCGAGAAGCTGGTGTATTTGAACACCGCCCGCGACACGACGGTGCACGAGCGTGAGATGTACCTCACCAACATCGCTTGGAGCCCCGACGAGCAATATGTCTTCATCGCCAAAATCAACCGCGAGCAGAACCATATGTGGCTCGAGCAGTACGATGCCGTGACAGGCGCCTTCATGAAGGTGCTCTTCGAGGAGGCCGACCCGCGCTATGTGGAGCCCTGCGAGCCGATGATCTTCACCCCCAAGGGTGACCAGTTCCTCTGGTATTCGATGCGCGACGGCTACAAGCACCTCTACCTCTACAACCTCGATGGCACGCTGGTGAAGCAGGTCACCAAGGGCGAGTACGAGGTCGAGGGCTTCATCCAGTTCGACAAAAAAGGCGAGAATATCTTCGTCTATGCCAACAAGGACAACCTCGCCGGCCGCGACGCCTATCGCGTCAACCTCAAGAAAGGCACCATGGATCGCCTCACTTTTGGCAAAGGAACCAACACTGTGTCCGTTAACGAAGCTGGCACCCGTATGGTATGTGTCTACAGCTCGGTCGACGTGCCTGCGGCCGCCTACTACCTGAACATCGAGCCGCGCAAATATCCCGAACCGTATTTTTTCTATCACTCGGAGAACCCGTTGAAGGACTACGCCATGCCCGGCGTTGAACTCGGCACCATCAAGGCTGCCGACGGCAAGACGGATCTTTACTACCGCCTCATCACGCCTCCCAATATGGAGAAGGGCAAGAAATATCCGACACTCGTCTATGTCTATGGCGGTCCCCATTCGCAGCTCGTCACCGACAGCTGGCTGGGCGGCGGCAACCTCTACTTCATGTTCCTCGCCCAGCAGGGCTATGTGGTCTTCACCGTCGACACCCGCGGCACCGACAACCGTGGCTTCGAGTTTGAGAGCTGCACCCACCGCCATCTCGGCGAGATTGAGATGGCCGACCAGATGGAGGGCGTCAAGTTCCTGAAGAGTCTGCCCTATGTCGACCAGGCCCGCATGGGCGTTGA
>JAILAT010000043.1 GCA_024681475.1 Bacteroidales bacterium
TAGAATAAGAAAGTTTGTTCAGCAAACACCCAAAATACGATTTCTTGTGGGAATCAACGTTGACAAGCTAACATATCTTGCATCCCAACAAGGTCTGCTTTTCTCGCCCAATACTGACAAGACTTTAGATGAATTTTTTGATGACATAAAGCATAATATACAAGAAGCCCAATACGACAAGGATGTGGAGGAAGGCATGTATCAGTTTATCGAAGATATTGCAACCGGACGGGTCGAGATGAGGATACATCCACGACAGAACATCCACGCAAAAATTTATATATTCCGTGAAGAAACATACCATCCTCATGGATTTGGATCCGTTATTACAGGTTCAAGCAACTTGACGGAAGCCGGTTTGGAAACAAATTTTGAGTTCAATGTAGAGCTCCGTAATGACGACGATATTCTCTTTGCCACGGAAACTTTTGAAAAACTATGGGATGAGTCTGTACCTATTACTATGCAGCATGTGGAGAAGATAAAAAAAGAGTCTTATCTTAACACAGAACTGACACCTTACGAAGTCTATCTCAAGTTCCTATTGGAGTATTTTGGTAAAAGTATAGATTTTGACCCTAATTCCGTCTCCGACTTACCCAAAGGATATAAGAAACTATCCTATCAAATTGATGCGGTTAACGACGGTTATGCAAAAATGATAAAGCACAACGGATTCTTTCTCTCAGATGTTGTCGGATTGGGAAAAACAGTTGTCGCTGCACTCATCGCAAAGAAATTTTTCTTCTCCAATGGATTCCCCACATATCGTTCACACACGTTAGTGATTGTACCACCGGCTTTGCAAGATTCTTGGGATGAAACCTTGGACAAATTCAAAATAGACAATTACAAGATAGTCACCAATGGTAGTCTACATAAAATCAAGGATGCAGGCCTATACGATTTGGTAATTGTGGATGAGGCTCACAAGTTCCGCACGGATACTGCCTCAATGTACACTGAGTTGCAGAAAATTTGCAAAACTCCTACACGCAGACAGAAACCTGATGGCAGCTTTTATAACAAGAAGGTTATACTGGTGTCCGCTACTCCGCTGAACAATAAACCTGAAGACATTGCCAATCTCGTATACCTGTTCCAAGACTCGAAAGACAGCACCTTAGAGGAGGGCAATCTTCAACGCTTTTTCCGTGAGCAAATAGACAAATACCGCAGACTAAAAGACCAAAAAGATATAGCCTTGATTTCTGAAGGCATAAAGCGGATATATGAACGAATCAGGATGAAGGTTGTAGAGCCGCTTACGGTACGACGCACCAGAACCGACCTATTGTCCAACGAAGCATACAAGAAAGATATTCTGGATCAAGGGGTCGTCTTCCCCGATGTTCATGCGCCAGAAAAGATATACTATCCCCTTGATGATCAGCTCAACGAACTATACGACAAGACAATTAAGATGCTCAGTGACCCCAATGAGGGATTGTCCTATAATCGATACCAAGCCATCAAATATCTGCGTCCTGAGAAAAAGAAAAAATACAAGAAGGCCGATATGATTTCCACACAGTTGGCCAAAATCATGAAAACTCTTCTTGTCAAACGTATCGACAGCAGTTTCTACGCTTTCAAACAGTCTCTAAAACGCTATAGGGATGCCAACCGCGTGATGCGGGAGATGTTCGACAAAGGAACCATCTATATCGCCCCTAACCTTAAGGTCAATGAACTCCTGAATGATGGGAAAGAGGACGAACTTATCAAACTCATCAACGAATCCATCTATGCTGACCCCACTATCGAAATATGCGTTCCTGATGATTTTGAAGACGGGTTTCTGGAAGGAATCAAGCACGACGAGGACATCCTCAATCAACTTGTGGATGGGTGGGACAAGATAGATTACGACCCCAAATTGGACATGTTCTTTGAATATTTGGACGACAAGCTTTTTGACAAAGCGAAGAATAACGAGGGCAAATTGGTCGTTTTCTCTGAGAGTAAAGAGACCACCGACTATCTACTGAATGCTTTGAAACAGCACGGCTATCCTCGCACAATTGCCGTCAAGAGCAGCAATCGCAATGAAATGATGCCCATCGTCAAGGCCAACTTCGATGCTAACTATACCGAAGGTCAAAAGAATGACATAGACATCATCATTTCCACCGAAGTATTGGCGGAAGGTGTTAACCTGCATCGTGCCAATGTCATTGTAAACTATGATACCCCGTGGAACTCCACCCGCCTCATGCAACGCATCGGTCGCGTGAACCGTATTGGCAGCACCGCGAAGGATATCTATATTTACAATTTCTTCCCTACACAAAAGGTGAACAATGACATCGAACTGGAAAAGAAAGCCAAAATGAAACTCTTTGCTTTCCACGCCGCGCTTGGCGAAGACAGCCAAATCTATTCCACCGATGAAAGCCCTGAGACATTTGGCCTTTTCGACAAGGATATAGACGAAGAACGCGATGAGAAGTTGGTTTACCTTATGCGATTGCGTAAGCTTAAGGAGGAAGATCCCGACTTGATAAAACGCATTGCCCGTTTGCCTATGCGCTCGCGTGTCGGACGCAAAAGCAAAGTGATGCGAGGGAGCACGCTGGTGTTCATTCGCAACAATCGTCGCGATGCTTTCACTTTCATTCGGAAGGACGGCTCGCACGAAGACTTGACTTTCCTCGAGGCGGCCAAAGCTTTTGAGGCCAAGATTGACGAAAAATCCGTTCCCTTGCACGACATGCACCATCAACAGGTATCACAAGCCATCAGTCTCTTTGCAGAAAAGGATGAGGATAGCAAAGCCATAACAATGAAGGTGAATGTTGCACAAGGTCCTAATGAAAAACGTGCAATAGCGTATCTTGATGCCTGTCTGCACATTGACAATCTGACGGACGAAGAATCAGGTTTGATACGTCTGGCCAAGCGTGCCATTACCACGGGAAAATTCCAGCAATTGCAACGCGATGTAAACAAGCTACAGTCCGCCACCAAGAAAACGCCCGTAAAACCCGCAGTTCTGATAGAGAAAGTCATCGCAATTATCTCCTCATACCCATTACAGAATATCTCTACAGACATACCTACTCATACCCCTTCGACAAACAAAGTACAGAAGGGTAACTCACCGGAAATCATCATCTCAGAAAGTTTTAGTTCGTAACTTTGCATCATGAGCGAAACTAACCGCATAGAATACAAAAGGGAATTGACTCCCGACCTCGACATTGAAAAAGAGGTTATTGCCTTCTTGAACTACAAAGAAGGAGGCTACATTTATATTGGCATCGACGATGACGGTTCTGTTGTTGGGATTGATGATGCCGACGAGTGCATGCTAATACTGAAAGACCGAATTAAAAACAATATCTCGCCATCGGCAATGGGTCTGTTCGACATCGCAAGCGAGTCACACGAGGGGCGCACGGTCATAAAAATCACAGTGGCCAGCGGTATCGACAAACCTTATTTCAAGTCTAAATATGGAATGACTCCGCGTGGGGCGTTCGTGCGTGTCGGAACATCTGTTGAGTCCATGCCTCAATCGCAGATTGACCGTCTTTTTGCCATGCGCACACGCAATTCCATCAGTAAGATAGTGTCAAACCGTCAGGATCTGTCTTTTGAGCAACTGCGTATATACTATGACGAGCGTGGCAAGCGTTTGAACGACAATTTCAAGCGCAGTCTCGAACTGGTTACAAAAGATGGAGAATACAACTATGTGGCCTATTTGTTGGCCGACGAGAACAACAACTCGATCAAGGTGGCAAAATATTCCAGCCTCGACCGATGCGACCTGATTGAAAACAACGAATATGGCTATTGCTCGCTTATCAAAGCCACCAAAAGCGTACTGACCAAACTGGAGATAGAAAACAAGACGGCTGCAAAGATCACCCCCATGGAACGCATCGAGACACCTCTTTGGAACAGGGTGGCTTTGCGCGAGGCCGTCATTAATGCCATCGTGCATAACGACTATTCCTTTGAAGTGCCACCCAAGTTCGAGATTTTCCCTGATAGGCTGGAAATCACCTCTGCAGGCAGACTCCCCGAATCACTCAGTCGCGAAGAATTTTTCACTGGCATTTCCATCCCACGCAACAAGGAATTGATGCGTATCTATCGCGACCTCGATATTGTGGAGTCACTTGGTTCTGGCATACCTCGTATTCTTCGTGCGTATGGAGAGGACTGTTTCCATTTTACCGACAACTTTATCCGAATCACTTTCCCCGCGAGTGTACAAATTGACCATACGAGTGGATCAAAAAGTGGACCAGAAGAAACTACGGAGAAAACTACGGAGAAAACTACGGAGAAAACTACGGAGAAAACTACGGAGAAAACTACGGAAAAGATTCTAACCACCATAACGACAAATCCGTATATTACACAAAGTGAGCTAGCCAAAGTGTGCGGTATAACTGAGGATGGCATCTATTGGAATATTAAGAAATTAAAAGAAAGTGGAATTATTCGCCGTATTGGCCCCAACAAAGGTGGACACTGGGAGATTGTAAATAATGATGTTAAATAGCCAGATAAGAATAAAAATAGCACACAATATGAACCGCCAAGACTTAAAACAGATATTATCGTCAAAGTTCGACTTCGCAAAGTGGAAAGAACTATTCGGATTGATGTTCCCTAAAGTTGATTTTTTGACAAAGGCAATCCCTGTCGATACCGACCTTGCCAAGAATGGAGGACAGGTGGGTACCATTCGACTTGACGATGGACGTTCTCTCGGATTGTTCTTGTTCGAGGTGGCCGACAATATCATCATTGCCCGCAACCGCAAGGGTTTACGCGACATTGCTATTCGATACGTTGACCAAGACATCATTCACGGTGCCCTTGTCCTATACCATTCTGGCAACCAGCCAGACTACCGCCTGACATTCGTCTCCAAACAGACAACCATCAATGAAGATGGTGTAATCGAAACAAAAACTACAGCACCTAAACGCTATACCTTCCTACTTGGCGACAATGAACCCTGCACTACAGCAGCCAACCGCTTGTTTGAGCTTATTGACAAACGGCAGAATGGGTCTGTGTTTTTGACCGATGTGGAAGAGGCCTTTTCCGTAGAGCGTTTGAACAAAGAATTCTTCAATGGTTATAAAGACCGTTACAAAAAGTTCCTTGCTTACCTCGTCGATGACAACAAGGAGAATCGCGACTATGTAAAGAAACTACTCGGCCGACTTGTTTTCCTTCAATTTCTTCAAAAAAAAGGCTGGATGGGAGTACCTGCAATAAATGGCAAGTGGGAAAATGGCGATAGAAACTATTTATACAATCTTGTGAAACGTCACAATGGCAATGACCGTCTGTTGAGTGATGTATTGGAAACTCTTTTTTTCGAAACCCTCAATGAACCAAGGGCCAACGATATCGCTGCGCCAATATTAGGTGAAAACATCAAGATACCTTACCTCAACGGTGGACTTTTCGACAGAGATGAGATTGATAAAAAAGATGTCGATTTCCCTTATGCCTACTTTCTTGAACTGATGGAGTTCTTTGGTATGTACAATTTTACCATCGACGAGAATGACCCTGATGATGCAGAGGTGGGCGTTGATCCCGAAATGCTTGGGCACATCTTTGAGAACCTACTGGAAGACAATAAAGACAAAGGGGCATTCTATACTCCCAAGGAGATTGTGCAGTATATGAGTCAGGAGAGTATTGCTCAATACCTTAAAACTCATACCGAAGAATCTTTACATCCTGCAGTTGATGAATTGGTAAAGAAAAGAAAGGTCGCGGACGCTCTTCAAGATAAAAATATCGCATTGAAAGTATATCAATTGTTGAGTGATGTGAAGGTCTGTGATCCAGCCATTGGCTCTGGTGCTTTCCCGATGGGAATATTGAATGTGCTGTATCACTCACGCCTTTTGCTGTATGGATTCACGAAACCGACTAAAGAGTTCTCTCCGTCAACGGTTAAACGCGACATCATTCAAAACAACATCTATGGTGTGGATATTGAGAAAGGCGCTATTGATATTGCCCGGCTTCGTTTCTGGCTTAGTATTGTGGTAGATAGCGGAAAGCCCGAGGCCCTGCCTAACTTCGATTACAAGTTTATGCAAGGCAATAGCTTGCTTGAAAGTTTTGAGGGAATAAATCTAAGCCGTATTGCCAGTCGACCTGTTGGCCGCCCATCAACAACTGCCCAATTAGTTCTGGGTATCGACACACATGCCAATCAACGTAATCTTCATCGTCAAACAAATGAATATTTCAAAGCTACTGACCATAAAGAGAAAAACAATCTACGCAGACAGATTAATGACGAAGTAAAGCTGCTTATCATAAATAGCCTTGGTACTAACTCTCGAACCAATGCAATCCTTGACAGTATAGACATTTCCGCCAATTCAAAATTCTTCCTATGGCATACATGGTATAAAGATGTTTTTGAAAAAGGTGGTTTTGATGTAATTATAGCGAATCCTCCATACCTAAAAGAAGGCAGAATTTCTAAGACCGTTTTCGAACAATATAAAGACTCTCCTTATTATATGGGGAAAATGGACCTGTGGTATATGTTTGCGTGTATGAGCCTTGATTTGCTTAATGAGAATGGTGTACTATGCTACATTGCAACAAACAATTGGGTGACAAATTTTGGTGCTAGAATACTGCGAAACAAAGTCATGAAAGAAACTAAAATATGTACAATTGTTGACTTTGGTGCACTAATGGTTTTTGAAAGTGCAAGCATCCAGACAATGGTAATGCTGTTTCAAAAAAACAAGACATCCGATAATTATCAGTTCGACTACCGTAAAATAAAGACAGGAAAAACTTCCGAAAAAGATTTATCCCTCTTATTTGAGGGGAACTCTCATAATGCTGAGTATTTAACACCTACTATTAATAGACGAACATATATTGACCAATTGTTTTCTTTCAATACTTTTGATTCCTTGTTCGACCAAATACAGAATAATGACAACATTATTTATCTGACAGATTCAGAAATAGCCCAAGGAATTGTTTTTCCTCAGGATACATTGAACAAAAAAAACGAAAAACTGTTAGGCCCTGGATTTTATGAGGGCCAGGGGGTCTTTGTTTTATCAAAGGAAGAGAAAGACGGACTTTGTTTTACCGACGAAGAATTACGTTTAATTAAGCCATATTATACAACATCTCAAATTGGTAGATTTTACACTATGCCCTATAACGATTATTGGGCAATATATACTGATTCGAGCTACAAAAATAAACATAGTTTGGACAATTTCCCAAATGTAAAAAAACATTTGGACAAATTCTTACAAATTTTCACATCAGATAATCGGCCTTATGGTCTTCACCGAGCAAGAAAAGAATGTTTCTTTACTGGGGAAAAGGTAATTGCTATACGTAAATGTGTTGGAAAACCCATCTTCGCATATTGTGATTTTGAATGTTATCTTTCCCAAACATTCAATATGATCCAAACAAAGCGCGTGAATCAAAAGTACTTGACCGGTCTATTGAATTCAAAATTAATTGAATTCTGGCTTAAAAACAAAGGGAAAATGCAGGGTGACAACTTTCAACTTGACAAAGAGCCATTGCAACAAATACCTATTGTTGTACCCTCTAAAGAAGTACAACAAATAATTGCGAACTTGGTTGACTATATTATTTTTATTAAACATAAACCATTCCCCATTTCCGACCTTGTTTCAAATCATTTTATTTCAAATTATTTCGAAAAGATTATTGATGGATGCATTTTTGAATTATATTTCTCAGTACATATGTTTGAAAAAGAACTAAATGTTATAGAATATGCTGAAAAGATGATCCAACCAATCACAGGTCTATCTTCAGATGAGGTAAAGGTAAGTGTTGTATGGAATACATTTTCAACTATAAAAAAGACTGATAATGAAATAAGAAACAGATTGGAGTTGTTTTCCCTTCGTAGTCCGGAGACATTAAAAATCATTATTGAAAGTTAGTTATGCCCGCAATAAACAAGATTCATATTGAAGGATTCAAAGCATTCCCTAAAGAATTTGAACTCGAATTAAATGGGAAAAACTTACTTATGTATGGTGAGAATGGAAGTGGTAAATCATCAATCTATTATGCTTTGCATTGCCTATTCCAATCGCCATTGAAAAGTGACGCAGGAAAGAAATACTTTGATACATCAAACGACCAAAATTTAAAAAACATCAATAACATTAACGCGGATTCGAAAATATGGATTGATTTTGAAGGCAAGAATCCACTGATTTACATTCTAGACAAGAATGGTTATCCATATAAGTTTCCCGATGGAAGCCATCCGCTGCCGGCAAACATTAATGGGTGTTTTGTCAATCATCAATTCATATTTCATTTTTTTAATTTTAGAAATTCTCAGAAAATTAATCTTTTCCCTGTTTTTATTAAAGATATTCTTCCTTTTTGCAAAGACGATCATTCTCGATATCACATTGGACAGATGTATGATGAAATAACAAGTTCAATAATCAAACGTGGTCGGCAAATAGATCCAAGATATTTAAGCAATATTGAGTACTTCAATAATGCTGTCAAACGTGTGGTTGAAAATATTAACATATATGTATCCGATATTTTTAATCAGCATTTTAGATGTGACGTAGATCCTGAACTGCAAATCAGACTTCGATATGATTCTAACTTAGATAAACCAGAAAACGACCCTAACGAATATTGGCTGAAATACGATAATGTTATTGAAAGAGTAAAAGAGAATGACTCTATAATAGAAAGAAAATCTTCATACAAAAAACTAAATGAACCATTCATTGGTCTTGAAATCTCCGAAATAGTTGATGGAGAAACTAGAAGAATAGCAAAACCGCAATCCTTTTTTAATGAAGCGAAGCTAACTGCTATTGCATTGTCTATTCGATTTTCATTACTTAATTTGGACAAACCCGCTGACGGCCGCTTTTTGGCTCTTGATGACATGCTCATTAGTCTAGATATGAGCAACCGAATGAAGGTTATAAACTTTTTACTTGATGTTGTTGTTGATAAATATCGAATATATCTATTTACACATGACAGACTGTTCTATTCTACATTCAAAAAGCGGATTATAATCAATAAAGCCAAGGATGACTGGATTTTGGGCGGTTTGTACATGCATGATATTGACGAAAACGATGCATTTAAGCCGTGTACACCATTCCCCATTTTTATTAGAGACAAAGAGATGCCACTTGACATGATGGAATGCTATGTTAAACATGATTATCCTGCTTGTGGTCAGAAATTGAGGAAGTGGTGTGAGGAGGTGCTCGACAAGCTATATCCAGACACGTTAAAAAAGTACATAGACCCTACTACAGGATGTACAGTAAAATCATCTTTGAACGATAGAATCAATTGCCTTGAGGTATTTTGTGAAAAAGAATCAATAGACTTCTCTGAATTTAAGGACTTGAAAATCTATAAAGACAACATCCTGAATACTGTTGCTCATTATGATACAGAATCGCCAATATATAAAATGGAAATTCTGAAAATAATGAAAGTCCTCGATAAACTAAACGATATTTTTGAGAATAGAAAAGAGATTAGGGTGAATCATGCGATGGGTATAGAATTAACTAAACCAGACGGGACTCCCGTAACAATATGTTTTGACATAAAAAAAGATAAGTTGCCTATTTTAAATGTTGGAGGAGTTAATAGGGTCTCATTTTTCGTTAAGTGTTATGTCAAAAAAATCATTGAGGCTGGTTCCTCTATTGAATTGCCAGAAGAGTATGTATTTGATTCTATTTATACAGCCTACGATAATTATTGTGAAGAATATGGAATACCACATACTGACAATTTATTGGACATTATTAAAGATCATGGCGAATTTCTGAAAAATAAGCTATAATCTATAAATATGACGTTTGTGTTTAAAAATGATATATGACTAAAGATCCTATACTCATCACCACCCAATACGAGGCTGAAAGATTTGAGACATTCCTTGCCTTGCCTGACAATCACAGAATACTATTCTCTGGGAAATATGGGAGTGGCAAGACCTTTTTCTTGCACGAGTTCTTCACAACACGGAAAAAAGTTGAATATGAGACATTCCACCTTTTCCCGACTAACTATGCAATAGCGCCAAACGAGGATGTCGTCAAACTACTCCAGTTTGATATCTTATATGAACTTCTGGTGAAAGGTTATTTGGCTCCTTCGGAGAAAATGTTCTCCGCAAAAGAGACTATGGCCAGCTTTGTACAGAGCAACTTACCCAAAATCATTAAGGATGTTGTTTCCCATTGTGGCAAAATCGGCAGGAAACTGTCCGATGTATTTGATACCTATACCCAATGGGCTGCAAAGTATGAGGCCTTCGATAAAGGTATTAACCAAAATGCAGAAGATAAGGCAAGAGAAGCATTCTATAACCTGATGAATGAGGTTGAATATAATGCCACTACGGAGTTAATAGAGGTGGTCAACTCCACTATTGATAAGCAAAAGGTTCTTGTTGTAGATGACCTCGACAGAATAGACCCCGAGCACATTTTCAGATTGCTCAACCTTTTTTCAGCACAGACATCCAATTACTTCTCCGCACATTGGCCTACTGGTCAGGATGAAAATCGCTATGGCTTCGACAAAATCATATTTGTCTGCGACATAGACAATATCCGCAATATCTTCCGCGCCAAATATGGTGACGGCGTTGACTTCGCTGGATATATCGACAAGTTTTACAGCATAGCGCCCTACTTCTTCAACAATAATAATATGGTTGCCCAAGAGGCACACCGTTTCGTTGCATCCATTGACTCTGAATGGCCTGTACAGAGCAGAGAACAATTCTCCTCGCTTGTCAGAATGTTGTTGTTCCATAATGTCATCACCTTGAGAAAACTGAAAGAAAAGGAATTTGCACATTGGGAATACCCCATTCGGAAACGCCCCTCAATTATCCAAGGAAACAATATATGGTCTGTCGGGATACTTGATTTGATGCTTTTTCTATTTGGAACAAAAGAAGACGCAACTGCGGCGTTAAAGAAAAACACTGAAGAAATATCATTAGACTTGTTGGAAAAATCTGGCTATCGCCTTATCGATATGCTGATTCCCTACCTTCTTCCCAATGCCACTTTGACTGTCGGTGATGATTTTGTTTACGAGAACCAAGACCTTGACATAAAGTTATACTATAAATGTGAACCTTACAATAGAGAAATCTATGCTGATTTGAAAACAGCTTCCAGTATCAACGGAAGTGAAAGGAAAAAGATACCGTTCTTCCGACTAATGTCAATCGCTTTAGAAAATTATTGCAAACTGATAGAAGCCCCCAATGTCATTAGATATTAAGCAATCCCATGGGGGGATATTATTAAAACATGAAGAAAAATCGAAATACAGCAACCTGGCATAGTATCGTTCTCTATCAGAGTGACGATGTCAATGTATGTGTTAGCGTTTACTACAACAATGAGACCTCCTAACTGACACAGAAAGCAATGGCAGAGTTGTTTGGATGCTTGGCCGACAATATTTCCATCCACTTGAAGAAAATCTTTTCCAAAAGAGAGCTGAATAAGAATTCGGTTACCGAGAAAAACTCGGCAACTGCTTCCGATGGCAAGAACCTCCTAACTACTTTCTATAGTTTTGACGATGTACATCTCCGGCTTTGACCGAGAACCCGAGAAATATCTTAAAAGTGAAGCCTGACTGTCTGTGCTCAACAGATTTCGTCTCGATGAATGCCAATGAGCTGGGGCACACTTATATGCACTTGATTTGCACGGAGGGGAGGGCTTGTATTCAACGAGCGGTGTCACCATATCGTGAAGAATGACATGGTGGTGATGCTGAATCCCACAAGGGAGAAGAGTCTTGCGGCTGCACCGGGGATGGAGATGGAGTGGTTCACAGCCGACAACAAGTCTTTGCAAGGACTTCTGCCGTCGAACAACTACAGCGTCGTGGGCGGCATCAGCCTCAACCTCAGCCTCAACTAGAATCCCGTCAGAAAGGTCGATGATCGACAGACAGAAATCCTATTGGAGGACTACCCTCGCCTCCGCGACCGCCACCTGCGCTTTTATCGCGAGATGATGGGGAGCCTCTGCCTGACGATGATGTACGACATCCTCGAACTCCACACCCGACGCGATGCCACAGATACCCACAGCGGCCATACGGTTGCTGTGGGTCTAGAACGGCGACATTAACGGAATGTATCATGCCAGAAGCAACGCGGTGTCATACGTATGGTTTAATAAAGTAAAAAAGCACTGATATCAGTGCTTTTTGTACCCCGGGAGGGAGTCAAACCGAAAGCGGACACAGAGGGACATACGCGCCCAAGTGTCCGCTTTTCAAGTAGATAATGCCCGCCATCCCGCCCGAGAGTAACCAACTCCCACTAACAACAACGTGCCACCAAAGGACACGCGCACCCAAGAAAATGGGTGCAGAAATGGGTGTCGCCTCACGGCGAACCCGAACCCGACGAAGAACCACCAGCGTCGGGCTTTGGCATATTGTTGAACCGAGCCATCGACTCGGCCTTCAATTCATCGACAATGGCGACGTAGGGACGCATCGCCTTGAACGAGGAATGCCCCGTCCATTTCATTATGACCTCCGCGCTGATACCGAGACGCAAGGCATGAACCACGAAAGTACGGCGGGCGCAATGCGTCGTCAGCAGCCGCCACTTCTCAATGACCTCCTCCACACGGCGGGAGCCTTGGTAATAGACCATCCGCTGGACGGCATCGAGGCCAGCAGCGCGACCTACGTCCTTAAGATACGCGTTCATCTTCTGGTTCGATATGACAGGCAGAGCCAGCCCACCGGGGAACTCACGCCCGGCATAGCGGGCAAGGACAGCCCGCGTCCATTCGTTCAACTCGATACGCAGGGAGTCAGCGGTCTTGTTTGTGACCACCGCAATATAATCGCCATAGACATCCGAGCGGTGGAGGTGCGACACATCGGAGTAACGGAGGCCGGAGAAGCAGCAGAAGCAGAACACGTCACGCACCTGCTCCAGATGCGGCATGGACGACAGGTCGCAGTCCCACACCGCCATCAACTCGTCCCATTCGAGATAAACGACCTGATGCGAAGACGGCTCGGTACCACGGAGCCGGGGACGGAACTCGACGAAATCCGGCGGCACAGGGTAGCCGTGGGCGACAGCCCACCGCAAGAACCACTTGAGGATGGAGAGCGACTTGATGGCGGTGGTGTTACGCAGCCCGGAGCGGGTGAGGTTCGCCATGAAACGCTGGAGCCACGGCTCGTCCATTTGCGACAGGCGCAACTCCCCGGAAGGGTCAATCTCACGCAGATGCACCGAGAGCGTCGTAAACTTATAATGGGTGCGCTCTCCCCAGCCGTTCTGCACACCCATCTGGGTGACGAACTGACGCAACACATCATAGGCCGACGGCTCGGCATCGACATCAGTACCCGGAGCGGGAACAGGAGCGCGACCGAGAGCCACGGCCACAGCCGAGCGCAACTC